>JBMNRU010000021.1:0-57964 GCA_050944855.1 Lachnospiraceae bacterium | reverse complement strand
TATTTTTTTCTTTAAAATGTTTAAAGTTTGTTCTAAAGAAGTATCCTGTTCTATTTTTTTAATTCCACTCATAACAGTAGAATGATCCTTTCCTCCCAGAAAATCTCCTATTTGTGTTAAAGTTAAATTTGTCATTTCTCTGCACAGATACATAACAATCTGTCTTGGAAGTACGATTTTTGCGCTTCTTTTATGCCCTCTGATATCTTCAGCAGCAATATCAAAATGTTCGGCAACAATAGTAGTAATGTAAGATGCAGTAATCTCCTTTTTTTCGTTGGGAGAGATAATATCTTTTAATACTTGTTCTGCCAGCTCAATAGTGATTTCTTTTTTTTCAAGATTTGCATAGGCAACTATTTTATTCAGAGAACCTTCCAGTTCTCTGATATTGGATTTAATGTTTTTGGCAATATATTCGATTACTTTATCATCTACATTAAATCCATCTAATTCTTCTTTCTTTTTTAAGATGGCCATTCTTGTCTCATAATCGGGAGAAGAAATATCTGCGATTAATCCCCATTCAAAACGTGAACGAAGACGATCTTCTAAAATTTCAATATCCTTCGGAGGTTTATCAGAAGATATGATAATTTGCTTTTTAGCTCCGTGAAGAGTATTAAATGTATGGAAAAACTCTTCCTGTGTGGATTCTTTTCCTATAATAAACTGAATGTCATCAATAAGAAGAACATCTATGTTTCTGTACTTTTCTCTGAAATCTGTAATGGAAGTATTATTTACATTACGGATCGCATCGATCAGTTCAATGGTAAATTCTTCACTTGTTGCATAAAGAACTTTTGCGTCAGGATTATGTTCCATAATAAAATGAGCAATAGAATGCATCAGATGCGTTTTCCCAAGACCAACTCCTCCATAGAGAAAAAGAGGATTATATGCTTCTCCCGGAGATTCAGCCACGGCAACAGAAGCTGCATGGGCAAACTTGTTGTTGCTTCCGACTACAAAAGTATCAAAAGTATATTTAGGATTTAAGTTTGCTTTCTCAGCATTTACAGTTGTAATAGAAGAAACGGGAGAACTGGCCTTTACATGATTGATTTCGCTGGGCAAAATAAATTTAATATCATAATCGTGTCCGGTTACTTCAGCAATAGATACCTTTAAAGGAAGGGAATATTTCTTTTTTATATAGTTTAATCCTATATCTCCGGAATCTTCTAAATCTACTAATATAGTGATAAGATTATCTTCCACATGAAATACTTCCATTGGTTTCAGCCATGTTTTGAAGGATACATTACTTAATTCATATTCTGTCTTTACGATATTTAATATATCAGTCCATTTTTCTTCTACTAAATGCATGGTAAATCTCCTATCTATTGTGTAGCAGGGGATTCAGGAATATATTCTTATCTGTACAATAAGAAATGATTGTATGAATACTCATTCCAATCATTTGCCTAGAAACCCATTATCAAAAAAATTCTACTTATATATATATTATAATAAATAATAATTTTTATCAATGCCAAAATGTGAATAACAAAGGAATTTGGTTACCATAAAATTTAATTATAAAAAATAATGTGAATAACTTTTTTTAGTTTTACACATGTCGAAATATGCTTAAAATAAGTTTTTTTTTAAATATACACAATTCATACACATATAACTCACAAAGTTATCCACAAGTTATCCACAATTTGTGGATAATATTACGTAAACTATAGAAAAAATTAGCTTGACGAAAAGGGTATTTATGAATATAATTGAAATGGTGTTTTCTCAATGCATAACAAATAATGGAACCATAATATAATAGATATTTGGTGAAAAAGGAGGTGCTTTCGGTTATGAAAATGACATTTCAGCCAAAAAAGAGATCCAGAGCTAAAGTTCATGGATTCAGAGCTAGAATGAGTACAAAAGGTGGTAGAAAAGTTTTAGCTGCTAGACGATTAAAAGGAAGAAAAAAATTATCAGCATAAGACCGCAGTTATGTGGTCTTTTCTTCTATAAAAAGGTATAATCCATGAAATATTCAGAGTCATTAAAAAAGAACAAAGATTTTCAGATGGTTTATAAAAAGGGAACATCATTTGCAAATAAATATTTAGTTATGTATGTATTAGAAAATCATTTGAATAAAAATCGTTTGGGAATATCCGTAAGTAAAAAAGTTGGAAACAGTATTGTCAGACATGGTCTGACTCGATTGATCCGAGAAGGTTATCGTTTGCACGAAGAATTATTTCAGTGTGGATATGATATTGTAATTGTTGCCAGAGTAAATGCTAAAGGCAGAAATTATCATGAAATCAAGGGAGCAATTTTGCATTTGGCAAGGCTTCATCATCTGGCAGAAAAAGAAGAGTGAAAAGATGAAAAAAATTTTGATACTGATGATTCGATTTTATCAGAAGTATATTTCTCCCATGAAAACTACAAAATGTCCTTATTATCCTTGTTGTTCCCAGTATGGTTTGGAAGCTGTGCAAAAATATGGAGCTTTTAAGGGAGGATTATTGGCATGTTGGAGAATTTTAAGATGCAACCCTTTCTCTAAGGGAGGGTATGATCCGGTTCCTTAATTTTAATTCGGACAAGGAACCAGCGAAGCCACTTTAAGGAGGAAACTATTTTGAGTGTTTTATTGACAAAGAGTAATATGTTCATCGTTAAATACTTTGCAGACATTCTCGGAGTATTGATGAATGCTATTTACGAATTAGGTGTTACAAACATTGGCCTTTGTATCATTATATTTTCAATTGTTATTTATATGGTTATGATGCCAATGCAGATCAAACAGCAGAAATTTGCTAAGATGAATTCCATTATGACTCCTGAAATACAAAAGATTCAGAAGAAGTATGCCAATAAAAAGGATCAGGAATCTATGCTTAAAATGAATGAAGAGACGAAAGCTGTATATGCAAAATACGGTGTATCTCCTTCAGGAAGCTGTCTGCAGCTGCTTATTCAGATGCCTATTTTATTTGCTTTATATCAGGTTATCTGGAAGATTCCGGGTTATGTTTCAGGAATCAGGGAAACTTTTAACGGTGTCATTACTAAAGTTACGAGCATTGACGGATATGCTTCTGTATTAAATAATTTTATTACAGAAAATAATATAGATGTTAGCAGAATTTATTGGGATTCAACAGCAGATGTTGTTTCGAATGATAAACTGGTGGATCTTTTATATAGTTTATCTCCATCTGAATGGGAAATCTTTGGAAAAGTACATGAATTTTCAGGTTTTTCAGATATTATTTCCAATACTGCATCTAAGATCGCACATATGCAGTATTTCCTTGGATTGAATATTGCAGATACTCCATGGGAATTATTAAAAAGCAGTTTGGCTTCTCAAACTTATGTAATGGTAATTGCAGCTGTTCTGATTCCATTTTTGGCATGGATCACACAGGTACTTAATATTAAAATTACACAGTCTGTGAATAACAGCCAGCAGCAGATGGAAGGTACTATGGGAACAACAATGAAGGCAATGAATGTATATATGCCTTTGATGTCTGCATTTTTCTGTTTCACATTGCCGATCGGTCTTGGTATTTACTGGATTATCGGTGCTGTAATACGTACATTACAGTCACTTGGAATCAATAGATACATGAAAAAAGTAGATATTGATGATCTGATTAAGAAAAACATGGAAAAGGTTAATAAAAAACGTGCGAAGAAAGGTCTTCCTCCTCAGAAAATTACCCAGCAGGCAAATCAGAATGTAAGAAAAATTCAAAATACAAATCAGCCGAAAAAGACTGCTGAAAGAAAAGTAGAAAATCAGCCGAGTAATTATAAAAAAGGAAGTCTGGCTTCTAAAGCAAATATGGTAGCTCAATTTAACGAAAATAATAAAAAGAAATAAATAGACAGGGGGATAAATATCATGGAATTTAAAGAATTCTCCGCTAAAAATGTCGATGAAGCAATTATTAAGGCTTCTATTGAATTAGAAATTCCAAGCGAAGACTTAGAAATTCAAGTATTGTACGAAGGCAGTTCAGGATTTTTAGGATTTGGAAGCAAACTGGCCAGAATTAAAGTTCGAAGAAAAGAAGAACCGGTCTCTGTTGAGGGAGTAAAGCCGGTTGTAAAAGAAACAAAAGAAATTAAAGAGACAAATGAAGTAAAAGAAACCAAAAAGGAGCCGAAACAAAAACCGGCTACACATAAAAAACAAGAGAAAAAACCGGAAGTCAAAAAAGAAAAAAAACATGCACCAAAGCATGCAGAAGAAAAAGAAGAATCAGTAAAAGAAGAAAAGGTAATTGAAAGAACAGAAGAAGAGATCGATAAGATTAAAAAAACAGCTGATGAGTTTCTTGCAGGTGTCTTTAAAGCAATGGATCTTGAAGTTATCATCAAAATGAATTATGCACAGGAAGATGATACTTTAGAAGTTGAATTTGAAGGTGAAGATATGGGAATCCTCATCGGTAAAAGAGGACAGACCTTAGATTCTTTGCAGTATCTTACAAGTCTTGTAATTAATAAAGGTGTGCAGGGTTATGTTCGGGTAAAACTGGATACAGAAAATTACAGGAACAGAAGAAAAGAAACCCTGGAAAACCTGGCAAAGAGTATTGCTTATAAGGTACGTAAAACAAGAAAACCAGTTTCTTTAGAGCCAATGAATCCATATGAGAGACGGATTATTCATTCTGCTTTACAGGGTAATAAATACGTAGAAACAACAAGTGAAGGCAATGAACCTTATCGTCATGTGGTAGTAAAATTAAAGAATAGATAAGAAGATTTAGTTATTCTAGGTGAAAGCGTGAATAACACGGTGATTCGTGTGCGTTTTCACCTAGACTTTTTTTAAGCAATGAGCCATGCACTCATGGCTCATTGCTTAGAATGAAAGGAGGATCTTATGAATGATGTTATTGCGGCAATTGCTACTGCTATGACCGCTTCCGGTATTGGAATTATCCGTTTAAGCGGCGATCAGGCAAGAGAAGTTGTCAGTAAGGTGTATCGATCAAAAAATGGAAAAAAAGATATTAGAAAAGTACCTTCTCACACCATTCATTATGGATTTATCTGTGATCAGGAAGAAATCATTGATGAAGTATTGGTTATGGTAATGGATGGTCCTCATAGCTATACAGGAGAAAATACAATAGAGATTGACTGTCATGGCGGTGTTTTAGCTATGAAAAAGGTGCTGGAAACAGTAATTAAATACGGTGCCAGGCCTGCAGAGCCGGGAGAATTTTCAAAAAGAGCTTTTTTAAATGGCAGAATGGATCTTTCTCAGGCAGAAGCAGTGATTGACATTATTAATGCAAAAAGTGATTATGCGTTAAAAAGTTCCATCAGTCAGTTAAAGGGATCTGTGATGGAAGCAGTAAAGGAAATTCGCAGCGACATCATTTATCATATCGCATTTATAGAATCTGCTCTGGATGATCCGGAACATGTAAGTATAGATGGTTATGCTGCAGAATTGGAAAAATCAATTTATATACAAAAGAAACGAATTAAGAAGTTTCTGGATTCTGCAGAGGAAGGTAAAATAATAAAAGAAGGTATTAAGACAGTTATTGTGGGAAAACCAAATGCGGGAAAATCTTCTTTGCTGAATTTGCTTGTGGGAGAAGACAGAGCGATTGTTACCGATATTGCGGGAACTACAAGGGATATCCTGGAAGAAACCATTACACTTCATGGAATTTCCCTTCATATTATTGATACTGCAGGAATTCGAAATACCCATGATATTGTAGAACAGATTGGTGTAGGAAAAGCAAAAGAGTATGCAAAAGATGCGGATCTCATTTTATATGTGGTGGATTCTTCTGTTCCTCTGGATGAAAACGACAAAGAAATTATTCCTCTTTTACAGGAAAAACAAGCAATTGTGCTGTTAAATAAAACCGATCTGGAGTCTGTGGTAACAGCAGATATGCTGGAAAAGAAGCTGAATAAGCCAATTCTTTCTATATCGGCAAAGGAAGAGACAGGTATGGATCAGCTGGAAGATAGTATAAAAGAAATGTTTTTTGCAGGAGAAGTTGCTTTTAATGATGAAGTATATATTACAAATATCCGGCACAAGACAGCATTAAAGGAAGCATATGACAGTCTATGTCAGGTGGAAGAAAGTATTGCTATGAATATGCCGGAAGATTTCTTCTCTATTGATTTGATGAGTGCTTATGAATCATTGGGAAGCATTATCGGAGAATCGGTGGGAGAAGATCTGGTAAATGAGATATTCAGTAAATTTTGTACAGGAAAATAGTAGGAGAATAAAATTATGGGAAGCACAGTCATAGAAACAGAGTATGATATTGCAATCGTTGGAGCCGGCCATGCAGGCTGTGAAGCTGCTTTGGCCTGTGCGCGTTTGGGGTTGGAAACCATTATGTTTACTGTCAGTGTGGACAGTATTGCTTTAATGCCCTGTAATCCCAATATCGGCGGAAGTTCGAAAGGTCATCTGGTAAGAGAAATTGATGCTTTAGGCGGAGAGATGGGAAAAAATATTGATAAGACATTTATTCAGTCAAAAATGCTGAATGTTTCCAAAGGACCTGCGGTACATTCTCTTCGTGCCCAGGCAGATAAGCAGGCATACAGTAATGCCATGCGAAAGGTATTGGAAGAAACAGAGCATTTAACCATCAAACAGGCTGAAGTAACAAAAATTTTAGCGGAAGATGGCAAGATTACAGGTGTGGAAATATATTCCGGAGCAAAATATATGGTAAAAGCAGTAGTATTATGTACCGGAACCTATTTAAAAGCCCGTTGTATCTATGGAGATGTAAGTAATTATACGGGACCGAATGGTCTGCAGGCAGCAAATTATCTTACAGAGTCTTTAAAAGAGCTGGGAATTGAAATTTTCCGTTTTAAGACAGGAACACCTGCCCGTGTGGATAGAAAAAGTATTGATTTTTCTAAAATGGAAGAACAGTTTGGCGATAAGCGTGTCGTTCCGTTTTCCTTTTCTACGGATCCGGAAGATGTGCAGATTGACCAAGTTTCCTGCTGGCTTACTTATACAAACGAAGAAACACATAAAATTATCCGGAATAATCTGGATCGTTCTCCATTATATTCCGGTGTTATTGAAGGTACAGGACCCAGATATTGCCCTTCCATTGAAGATAAGGTAGTAAAATTTGCGGATAAAAACCGTCATCATGTATTTATTGAGCCGGAAGGATTATATACCAATGAAATGTATGTAGGCGGTATGTCCAGTTCTCTTCCGGAAGATGTGCAGATCGCAATGTATCGTACCGTTCCCGGTATGGAACATGTAAAAATTGTAAGAAATGCCTATGCCATTGAATATGACTGTATCAATCCCAGACAGTTGAATCCAACATTGGAGTTTAAGAATATAAAAGGTTTATTCAGCGGCGGACAGTTAAACGGAAGTTCCGGTTATGAAGAAGCGGCAGCGCAGGGATTAATTGCAGGCATGAATGCTGCACTTAAAGTTCTGGGAAGAGAAATGATCGTTTTAGATCGTTCAGAAGCTTATATTGGTGTATTGATCGATGATCTGGTTACAAAGGAGACAAAAGAACCTTATCGTATGATGACCAGCCGTGCGGAGTATCGTCTGCTTCTGCGTCAGGATAATGCAGATCTCCGTCTCAGAAGAAAGGGATATGAAGCAGGCCTGATCACAGAAGAACAGTATCAGTATCTGTTATGGAAGGAAGAACAGATTGCCAAAGAACAGAAACGTGTGGAAAATGTGCACATTGGTGCTTCAAAAGAGGTACAGGCGTTATTGACAGAGCATAACAGTACGCCGCTTAAGACAGGAACAACTTTAGCAGAGCTGATCCGTCGACCGGAATTAAATTATGAGATTTTAGCTCCCATTGATAAGGAAAGACCGGAGCTTCCTCATGATGTAATCGAACAGGTTAACATAAATATTAAGTATGACGGATATATCCGCCGTCAGTTAAAACAGGTAGAACAGTTTAAAAAACTGGAGAATAAGAAAATACCGGAAAATATCAACTATGATGATGTTTACAGTCTCCGTATTGAGGCAAAACAAAAGCTGAACCTGTATCGGCCGGTGTCTATCGGACAGGCTTCCCGTATTTCCGGTGTGTCTCCTGCAGATATTTCTGTATTATTGGTATATTTGGAGTCCCACAGATAGAAAGGAATAGAAAATGGACGTATCTGTTTTGGAAAAAAGCTGCAGAGAATTGGGCATTGCATTATCTGAGCAGCAAAAAAAGCAGTTTATACAGTATTATGAATTGCTGACAGAATGGAATAAGGTTATGAATCTCACCGGAATCACACAGTGGGAAGAAGTGCAGATGAAACATTTTGTAGACAGTCTTTCTATTGTAAAAGGTATGGATATGAGTCAAATACATACTTTAGTGGACGTGGGAACAGGCGCAGGATTTCCGGGAGTTCCTATAAAAATTGTATTTCCTCATATTCGGGTAGTATTATTGGATTCCCTGAATAAGAGGTTAAAGTTTTTACAGGAAGTGATAGATCAATTATCTTTAAAAGAAATTGAAACGGTGCACGGAAGGGCAGAAGATATAGCTAAAAAACCGGAATACAGAGATCGATTTGATCTTAGTGTATCCCGGGCAGTATCCAGACTTTGTTCTCTTTCTGAATATTGTCTTCCTTTTGTAAGACAAGGCGGATATTTTGTTTCTTATAAAGGGGGAAAAGCAGAAGAGGAAATACAGGAAAGTAAAAAAGCCATTTCAGTTCTTGGAGGAAAATTGGAAAGAGTGATAGAATTTTCTTTTGAAGACCAGACAGAAAATATAGAACGTTCTCTGGTGATGATCAAAAAGATAAAGGCTACACCAAAAAAATATCCGAGAAAGGCAGGATTGCCTACCAAAGAACCTATATTATAATTATAATGAAGAAGTCTTTCTATGAAAAGCAAAACATGGTTATATGTTTTTCGTAGGAGGACTTTTTTATTTCACATAAAAATCACACTTTCATCTAATTTTAATCACATTTTTTCCATATATTGAATTAGATATCTGATAGTCGGATTATACAATTGACTTTTAGAAAAAAACAGTCAGGAGGGAAGATTTTTGATTGAAGTAAGGAATCTAACGAAAAAGTATGGAGATCATGTTGCAGTAGACCATTTAGATTTTACCATTGAAAAAGGTAAAATATATGGTTTTTTAGGCCCCAACGGAGCCGGTAAAACTACGACTATGAATATGATAACGGGATACATTGCTTCTACAGAAGGAAATGTTGTGATCGATGGCCATGATATTTTAAAAGAGCCTGAGGAGGCAAAGAAATGTATTGGATATCTGCCGGAGATTCCACCCGTTTATTATGATATGACAGTAGAAGAATATCTGATGTTTGCCGCAGAACTAAAGCAAATTAAGAAAAATGAGAGAAAAAAGGCAGTAGATGAAGTTACAGATCAGACAAAAATCACAGATATGTCTCACCGTCTGATTAAGAATTTATCAAAGGGTTATCGACAGAGAGTTGGACTTGCACAGGCTCTGCTGGGTTATCCGAAGGTTATTATATTAGATGAGCCTACGGTTGGTTTGGATCCTAAGCAGATTATTGAAATCAGGGATCTGATCAAGAAACTGGGAGAAAAACATACGGTAATTTTAAGTTCCCACATTCTTTCGGAGGTCAGTGCTGTCTGTGATTATGTTATGATCATAGATCACGGCAAGCTTGTAGCCAGTGATACGCCGGATCATTTGAGTGAGTTAATGACGGGAACAAATACATTGGAGATGATTATAAAGGGACAGGAAGAAAATATCCGCAAAGCATTGGATCTGGTAGAACATATAGAAGAAGTTATTTTTCATTCTGCCGAAGAGGAGGATGCATTTGCAGTTACCATTAAGACAACGGGAGAGGAAGATATTCGGGAAAATGTTTTTTTTGCTTTGGCAGAGGAAAAATGTCCTATTTTAAAGATGCAATTTACAAATATGTCACTGGAAGATGTATTTCTGAAATTAACGGATGACAGAGAGGAGGAGAAAGATGTCAGCGATTTATAAGAAGGAAGTAAGAGGTTACCTAACATCTATGATTGGATATGTATTTATTGCTTTTATATTGGTTGTGGTAGGAATTTATTTTACCGCGTACAATTTACTTTCTGCCTATCCGGATTTTGGAGCTACTTTAAATGGCATAACTTTTGTATTTTTAATTATTACGCCTATTCTAACCATGAGAATACTGGCCGAAGAAAAGAAACAAAAAACAGATCAGCTGTTATTTACCGCGCCGATTCCCATCTGGAAGGTAATACTGGGTAAATATTTGGGATTAGTTACCATTTTTACGATTCCCATGGCGATTATTTGTATTTATCCATTGATTATGAGTCATTATGGAACCGTTTCTTTTTCCATTTCCTATGTGGCTATTTTGGGATTCTTTCTTTTGGGCTGTGCGAATATTGCCATTGGTGTTTTTTTGTCATCTGTGACAGAAAGTCAGGTGATAGCGGCAGTTTTAACCTTCCTTGTTTTATTTGCCTGTTTTGTTATGGAAGGAATTCAGGACTTTTTCTCTGATACGGCGATGGCATCCTTTTTGGCTTTTATCGTGTTATCCCTGGTATTTGCTGCCGTTATTTACCACATGACAAAAGATTCTCTGATTTCCGGTATTATAGGTGCAGTTGCTCTTGGAATTGTCCTGATTACATATCTGGTGAAGTCTTCTTTATATGAAGGCGGTATTCAGAAAATTTTGAATATTTTTAATATTTCTGAGCATCTGAATCAGTTTATTGGAGGAGTTTTTGATTTATCAGGTGTGATATATATGTTGTCGGTTGCTTTTGTTTTTCTATTTCTAACGGTACAGTCCGTTGAAAAAAGACGCTGGAGTTAGGAGGTAGGAAAATGAAAAAGATAAATTTAAAAAGAGTAAATGTAAAACAGTATTTTGAGAATAGAAAGAAACAGCAAAAATCCATTCGAAATGGTTCTTATTCTATGGGAATCACTGCTGTTGTGATTGCCATTGTGGTAGTTTTGAATCTGGTGGTACAGGAAATTCCCGTACAATACCGCAAATTTGATCTTAGCGAAACTAATTTGTACAGTATTGGAGATCAGACAAAAAATACACTGGAAAATCTGGATCAGGATGTAACCCTATATCTTATCGTGGAAGAAGGCAGTGAAAGTGCAGATATTCAGAATCTTCTGGAGCGTTATGAATCTGTCAGCGATCATATTACGGTAGAAACGAAGGATCCTGTGTTAAATCCTAATTTTACAGCCCAATATACACAGGAAAGTGTAGAAAACAACAGTATTATTGTTGTATGCGGTGAAAGAAGCAAACTGATCACTTACAGCAGTATGCTGGAAACATCAGTTGACTATACAACTTATTCTACGACAGTCACCGGATTTGACGGGGAAGGTCAGATTACCAGTGCCATTGATTATGTAACATCGGAAGATCTTCCCACGATGTATGTAGTAGAAGGACATAATGAGGCTGCCATGTCGGATACACTTACTTCTTCTGTTCAGAAAGAGAATATTAATATTGAATCCTTGAATTTATTGACACAGGAATCTGTTCCGGAAGACGCGGACTGTATTTTCATTTTTGCTCCTACCACTGATTTTTCAGAGGAGGAAACAAGTAAAGTATTGGAATATCTTGAAAATGGTGGAAAAGCCATCATTATATCCAGTTATATGCAGGAAAAATTGCAAAATTTTCAATCCATTGTGGAAAACTATGGTGTAACAATATGTGATGGTATTGTTGTAGAAGGGGATTCCGATTATTATATTGCTAATACTCCTTTCTATCTGTTGCCGGAGATGGGAGACAATGATATTACCAGCAGCTTTGTGCAGGAAGGAAGACACGTTTTAGTGCCTTACGCACAGGGAATTCAGATAACGGATGATAGCAGAAGTACGCTTTCCATTGACGAATTGCTGCTGACTTCCGATAACGCATATTCTAAAGTAAATGTGGAAGAAACAACAACGATGGAAAAGGAAGAAGGGGATATTGAGGGACCATTTGCGGTAGGAGTATCAATTACAGAACCAGTAAGTGATGAGAAAGAGACACAGATTGTATTATTTAGTACAGAATCTCTTTTGGATGATAATGTAAATGCAAATGTATCCGGAAATAACTATGAATTGTTTACTTCTTGCTTAAGCTGGATGTGTGAGAGTGAACCTTCTGTTTCTATTGGTGCAAAAGATATTACTTTAAGCAATTTGACAATTCCTGCATCAGATATTCATATGTGGAGTATTTTCTCAATAGGAGTACTTCCTGTTATCGTATTGTTCATAGGCGGAGTTATATGGTTTAAGAGGAGAAAACAGTAAATGAAAGACAGAAAACAAATAAAATTATTCATGGCAGTGGGAATTTTGGCAGTTCTTGCTGCCGGCTACGCCGGATTAAAATACTGGAATACGGATACAGATACAGAGGAACAAGAGACTAAAACGGTGATACAGGAAATACCGGAAGAAGAAATAAGAGAAATTTCATTTAATGGAAAAACAGAGGAAACGATTACTTTTGTGAAAGAAGAAGATACCTGGTATTATACAGAAGATAGAGAATTTCCTGTAGATGCATCGGCTATGACAACTATGTTGGCGCCTCTTACATCTATTTCTTCCGAAAGGATAATTAAGCAGCCGGACGATCTGGAAGAGTATGGGCTGCGTCGCCCATCAAAGGTGATCACGGTTACAAAAACGGATGACAGTGTTGTGACCATTCATCTGGGAAATATGAGTGATACCGTTGGAGAATATTATGCATATCTGAATGATGATACAGACAAAATTTATTTGCTGGACAGTTATATTTATACAAATTTTGATGTGAATTTGTATGATCTGGCAAAAGCTGAGACAGTATCTTCTATCACAAGTACAGCCGTAACAAATCTTACAGTAGAACAGGAAAAACAAACTTTTTCTGTTTTTGAAAATGAAGATTCTTATACAGGGTGGACAGTAAGAG
This sequence comes from Lachnospiraceae bacterium, assembly GCA_050944855.1. Taxonomy (GTDB): domain Bacteria; phylum Bacillota; class Clostridia; order Lachnospirales; family Lachnospiraceae; genus Lactonifactor. Next base: position 44,941 of record JBMNRU010000021.1, on the reverse strand, counting down.
ATTGGAACGGAAATGAAAAAGAAGCGGGAAGTTCTCAGGTAATAACAGAATTTACATCCATTATTAGCAACACATTATCGAGTTATGTAAACTATAATTCGCAAGATTTATCTATCTATGGGTTAGATCATCCAGCGGCAGTTATCACCATTGATTATAATGAGGCAGCAGAATCTGAAGAAGATGCAGAAGCGGAAGAAACAACCGCTGTAAAGCAGTTTATCATTTACGTTGGAAATACAGATGAAAATGGTGATTATTATGTGACAACAAATGAGACATCCGGAATTTATACAATGGATGCAGCTACTATTTCTAATTATTTGAATATAGATGCAGAAAAATTTTTATGTTTAAATCCTCATGATTATTCCTTTGCTGATTTGGATAAAATGGAAGTAGTATATGAGGGAACTTTATATACTATAGAATCTGTAACAACAGAAAAGGAAGAAGACACAGAACAAAATACTTCTGATACAGAAGAAGATTCCTCTGTGACAACGAAAATGGATTATTATATAAATAATGAAAAAGTTGACGGCACAGCCTTCCTTGCATTTTATAATAAAGTTTCATCCACAGCAGCACAAAAGCGTGCAGATGATATTGAATTTGCGGGGGGAGAGCCTGAGTTCTCTTATCATTTCTATATAAGTGGAGGAGAGATGCTTTCTGCAGACTACTATTCTTACGATAACAATTTCTATCTTGTTAAGGACAGTAAAGAAAATAAATACCTGGTAAATAAAATGTATGTAAAAAGTATGATGGAAGCTTTTGAAACATTACTTTCCACAGAAGAATAAGAATCTTAAAAAAGCGGCGAAGAATTCGCCGCTTTTATGTTTCACGTGAAACATTTTAAAAATATTTTTGAATTTGTTCTAGTATTGCCTCCGGTGTTTCCAATTGTGGTAAATGTTTACAGTGATTTATAACTGTCGTTTCAATAGATGGATTTGCTGCCGTATATTGATTTAAAATGTCCGTTACATTTTTTTCGTTTTTGCTTGCTACAATATAGATATCTTGCTGGATGGATTTTAATGCAGGATAAATATTGTTATTGATATAACATCCAATTAAACTGGATAACAAATATTTTGCGTCGCTGCCTCCCAGATGAGCAGATTCGTAATAGGCATCTGCAATGTCGGGATCGACATGAAATGGATTATGATAATATTCTTCTGTAAAGAGAAGTTCTACATTCTCCTTGGAAGCTATCATATTATAAATCAACGTACCGAAAACAGGTAATTCTAAAATGAATTTATAGAATTTTGTCTTTTTGTCAGGAGCTTTATTTAGTGACGAAATAAGAGGCGGATTGATCAACATAAGTTTACCGAATAATTGGTCGTTATTTTTGCATGCCATGACAGCAAAAGAACTGGAATATCCGCTTGCAATGATATCTGTCCGTTCACCGATCACATTGATGATGAAATCTGACAAAAGCTGTACATATAAGTAGTTTGTGTAGGTGATTCGTGGCTTGTCAGAACGTCCGCATCCTAATAAATCCATTACATATACGGTATATTCTTTTTCTAATGAGTGGACCAACTTACTCCATTCATATCCTGAGCTGCAGTATGTTAAATCGTGAATTAGAAGAATAGGTCTGCCCGTTCCGTGTTTCGTGTAATAGATATTGCCGAAGCGCCATTTATAATGATAGTTTTCTTTAGAATTTAAAATGTCTTTTAAAATAGCGGAGGCAAATATCAGATGGTTTATTACATATATTATGCCAGTTGCAAAAGCAGTTAAAATACCAAGGGTGATTAGTTTATGCTTATTTTTGTTCATAAAAACCTCCATTTCTGAAAATATTGTTTTTATTATTATAATCCAAATAGAAAATGAATACAAGGGAGTATATTAGCAATCTATCGATACGAAAATGTTTCACGTGAAACATACATTATTTACAATAATAATTTTATATTTTTTATAGTTTTATACTAGGTATTTTTAAGAAAAGGTGTTATAATCGTATATGCAAACTTATATCCAGGAATACATATCTCGGATTTTATTATTGCAGAAGCAGCGTGAATTTTGAGGAGTAAATAAATAATAAGAAAGAAGGGAAAAGAGTGGGTAGAATTATAGCTATTGCCAATCAGAAGGGCGGCGTAGGAAAGTCTACTACTGCTATTAATCTTTCTTCCTGTCTTGCGGAAATGAATCAAAAAGTTTTGGTCATTGATGTAGATCCCCAGGGCAATACAACCAGCGGATTTGGAATTGATAAGAATGGAATAGAAAACACCTTATATGAGTTACTTTTAGGTGAGTGTGATGTATTTGATTGTATAATACAAGATGTTTTTCAATGTCTGTCACTTATTCCATCGAATGTGAATTTAGCCGGTGCAGAGATTGAATTAATAGGAGTAGAAGGGAAGGAATTCATTTTAAGGAATCAGATTGATAAGATAAGAGATCAATATGATTTCATTATATTAGATTGTCCTCCTTCTCTGAGTATGCTGACGATTAATGCTATGACCACTGCAGATACCGTATTAGTTCCTATTCAATGCGAATATTATGCCTTGGAAGGGTTATCCCAACTGATGCATACCATTGATCTGGTGAGAGAACGTTTGAATCCGGAGCTGGAAATGGAAGGTGTTGTATTTACTATGTATGACGCCAGAACAAATTTGTCATTGGAAGTAGTGGAAAATGTGAAGAATAATCTTCAGCAGACAATTTATAAAACAATTATTCCGAGAAATGTAAGATTGGCAGAAGCTCCCAGTCATGGCTTGCCTATCAATCAATATGACAGCAGATCGTCAGGAGCGGAAAGTTATCGTCTCCTTGCGGAGGAAGTATTGCACAGGGGGGATGAATCATGGCAGTAAAGAAAAGTGGTCTGGGAAAAGGATTAGATTCTCTGATTCCTGTTTCTTCAACGGCAGTTTCCAGGAAATCTGCAGCAAAGAAAATAGATAAGGTTGACATAATACCAGAAAAAGAAGTGGCTTTTGTTAAAATTACAAAAGTTGAGCCAAATCGGGAACAGCCAAGAAAACAATTTGAAGAAGACGCTCTGCTGGAATTAGCAGATTCTATTAAACAATATGGGGTACTGCAGCCGTTGTTGGTACAAAATAAAGGCAGTTATTATGAGATTATTGCCGGTGAACGAAGATGGCGTGCTGCAAAGCTGGCTGGATTGAAGGAAGTCCCTGTTATTGTAAAAGAATTCAGCGAACAGGAAGTTGTAGAGATTGCTTTAATAGAAAATATTCAGCGTGAAAACTTAAATCCGGTGGAAGAGGCGGCTGCTTATAAGCGTCTGATAGAAGAATTTCATTTGAAGCAGGATCAGATTGCAGAGAGAGTCTCCAAAAGCCGTACAACCATTACCAATTCTATGCGCCTTTTAAAGCTGGATGAACGGGTACAGCAGATGCTGATTGATGAAATGCTCAGCACCGGACACGCGAGAGCTTTGTTAGCTCTGGAAGATAAGGAACAGCAGTATAAAACGGCTAATCTGGTGTTTGATCAGAGCTTAAGTGTTCGGGAGACGGAAAAACTGATCAAGAGTATTCAAAATCCGAAGGCTGAAACAGCAGTGGAGACAAATACTACGGAGGATATCATTTTTCAGGATCTGGAAGAAAAGATGAAAGCAATTTTGGGATCAAAGGTTGTGATCAACCGGAAGAAGAATAATAAGGGGAAAATAGAAATCGAATATTATTCGAAGGAAGAACTGGAACGGATCATTGATCTTTTGCAGTCTATCCAATAGAGGGAGTAAAAATACACATGAGTAATTTGATAAGTGCATTAAATGAGATGACCGGTGTATTGAATGTCTTATTAATAGTAGTTGTGTTAATACTTCTATTAGTAGTGATGAATCTTTCCATCGGGTTTAGTCGTTTAACCAGAAAATACAATATGTTTATGAAAGGAAAGGATGCCCAGTCGTTAGAGCGTATGTTTGTCCGTAAATTAGCAGAAATTGATCGATTGATCGAGACAAACGAAATTTATAATATAGAAATCAAAAAAATTAAAAATTCTACAGAAAAAACCTTGAATAAATATGGTATTGTAAAGTATGATGCTTTTGAAGATATGGGTGGAAAGCTGAGCTTTGTACTGGCTATGCTGGACAAGGATAACAGCGGTTTTATCCTCAATGCCATTCATAGCAGAGAAAATTGTTTTTTATATATTAAAGAGATTGTCAAAGGGGAATCCTATATTATGTTAAGCGAGGAAGAAGTAGAAGCATTGAGACAGGCTGTTACCTTTGGCATGGAAGAAGAAGTAGATAATTTAGAAGAAAATTTCTAACAAAATATATTATGTAAACAAAACAGGAGGTACATTATGTTAGACATTAAATTTGTGAGAGAAAATCCGGAGGTAGTAAAGCAAAATATCCGTAATAAATTCCAGGATAATAAACTGGAATTGGTGGATGAAGTTCTGGAGCTGGATAAGAGAAATCGTGAGATCAAACAGGAAGTAGAAGCTTTAAGAGCCGGTAAAAACAAAATTTCCAAACAGATCGGTGCATTAATGGCACAGGGCAAAAAAGAGGAAGCGGAAGAAGTAAAAAAACAGATCGCTGCTGATGGTGAGAGAATTGAAGTTCTTTCTGCAGAGGAAAAAGAAGTAGAAGAAAAAATCAAAAAAATTATGATGACTATTCCAAATATCATCGATCCTTCTGTACCGTTGGGTAAAGATGACAGTGAAAATGTTGAAGTAGAACGTTTTGGTGAGCCGGTTGTACCGGATTATGAAATTCCTTATCATGTTGATATTATGGAAAGCTTTAACGGAATTGATCTTGACAGTGCAAGACGTGTAGCCGGCAACGGATTCTACTATTTAATGGGCGATATTGCAAGACTGCATTCTGCAGTGACAGCTTATGCCCGTGATTTTATGATCGACAGAGGATTTACTTACTGTATCCCGCCTTTCATGATCAGAAGCGATGTTGTTACAGGTGTTATGAGTTTTGCAGAAATGGATGCTATGATGTATAAGATTGAAGGGGAAGATCTGTATCTGATCGGAACCAGTGAACATTCCATGATCGGTAAATTCATTGATCAGATTGTTCCTGAAGAAGAGCTTCCTTATACATTAACCAGCTATTCTCCTTGTTTCCGTAAAGAAAAAGGTGCTCATGGACTGGAAGAGAGAGGTGTATACCGTATCCATCAGTTCGAAAAACAGGAAATGATCGTTATCTGTAAACCAGAGGATAGCCCAATGTGGTTTGATAAATTATGGCAGAACACCGTTGATTTATTCCGTTCTATGGATATTCCTGTTCGTACTCTGGAATGCTGTTCCGGTGATCTGGCTGATTTGAAAGTAAAATCTGTTGACGTTGAGGCCTGGTCTCCAAGACAGAAGAAGTACTTTGAGGTTGGAAGCTGCTCTAACTTAGGTGATGCACAGGCAAGACGTCTGAGAATTCGTGTAAATGGCGAGGATGGAAAGAAATATCTGGCTCATACATTAAATAACACGGTAGTTGCTCCGCCAAGAATGTTGATTGCATTCTTAGAAAACCATCTGCAGAAAGACGGAACGGTTACAATTCCGGAAATTCTTCGTCCATACATGGGTGGAACAGAAAAATTGGTTCCAAAGAAATAGTATACCCGGATGGGTGTGGAATAAAAAAGTAAAAAGGAGGTGCTGGTATTGCATAGTTATCTGCGGTCCATTGGTTTTTCAAATATAAAAGGCAAAACAGAGATAGACAAGATCATAAAAGAAGTAATAGATCATTACGATGAAAAAACCGTGGTGGAAGACAGACAGCACCACCTGTATGCAGAAATGTCCCGTTCCTATGGTTGTGATTACGGGATTCGTGTATGCGGAGAATACGACGAGGAAGGCAATTTCCATATGGAATATTATTTTCCTTATTTTAGAGGTACCGGCATCACAACGCAGGAATATATTACATTGGAAAAGCATGCGGGGAAAGAATCTTATGCAGGCGCCTGTGACGATGTACGGGTAGGCGTTACTTTGATTTTCTATCTTCAGAATGCAGGAGAGTATCTGCAGGCCAGAAGTAAAGGAAATTATAGCAAAGGACATCATCCGCTCGTGCTGTCCGCTTTGGCAAAAGAAGGTAAGATTTTGCTCCCTGTGAAAAAAGATGCCTGTCAGGTAAAAGAAGAAGAAAAAAGCATCAACAAAAGAAATCGTATGATTGCTGCTGCCCGCAACGGGGATGAAGAGGCAATGGAAAATCTGACCATGGAAGATATTGATACCTATACCATGATCTCAAAGCGAATTGTCAAAGAAGATATTTATTCTATTGTAGATACGTATTTTATGCCTTACGGCATCGAGTGTGATCAGTATAATATCATGGGGAGAATTGTGGATTACTCAGAGATTATGAATTCACGAAGTGGAGAATTGGTTTATGAATTGAGTATTTTGTGCAATGATCTTCAGTTTGATGTGTGCATTAATAAAGAAGATCTGCTGGGTGAACCGGAAGTGGGAAGACGCTTTAAAGGTATTATCTGGCTGCAGGGATATCTGCATTTGTAAAAAATGATATGTGTTTAAAATTAAGGCGGCAGACAGATGTATCAAACATCTGCCTGCCGTTTTTATAAATTCCAATGAAATAAACGGATTAGTATTGAGCGAAAAGGGAACCGAATCCGCCTGTATGCAGAAAACAGGCAGGTCCGTCTACTTTTCCTTTTTTGATCCAATCTTCCATACCTACGACTACTTTGCTGGTATATACATTTTCAATAAAGATAGATTCTTCTCTTGCAAAGTTGATAACCATGGCACTGCTTTCTTTAGTTGGAAATCCCCATCCTTCTCCACGATAATCGTCCACAATTTCTGCTACATCTAATATATTATGAGTGAAGGGGACACCGGTAATTTCTGCAGATTCCTGAATGGTTCTTTCGATATTAGCCAGTAAATAATCCTTATCGTCTTCTACACTGATAATTACAATGCGAAAGAACTGACCTAACATGGCATTTCCATAGATGAGTCCGCTTGCAATACCGCCATTGCCTCCCGGTGCAAATATAGTCATCTTTTCCAGACCTTTTTCTTGGCACTGTTTTTTCAGTTCCATAATAGCCCGTGCATATCCCAGGGCGCCCATTCCGGTGGTAGCCCCGTTTCTTACAAAGTAAGGATTACGACCTTTTTTTCTATATTTCTCACAGAGGGCTTCAATATATTCTGCTCTTTTTTTCGATGCTTCCCGTTCTGATTTGGCTGTTCCGATAAAGTGTTCTTCAACGCCCAAAATATGGTTTAATACTAAATTTCCTCTGATTTCTTCCGGAGGTTCGCCATCGTGAACGTTAATACATTCCAGTCCCAGTTTTGCGCAAGCAGCTGCTGTCAGGGCGCACAGATTTGATTGCTGAGGACCGGAAGCGATGATGAGATCGCAGTTCTGATCCAGTGCTTCTCCCAGAATATATTCCAGACATCGAATCTTGTTGCCTCCGCATCCTACGGCTGTCAGGTCATCTCTCTTAATATAAATGCGGTCTTTGTAACCTAATCTTTCTTCCATGCGACGCAGTCTGCTGAGCTGTGTCGGAGCGGATAAAAGTTCTTCCCTTGGAATTTTGTTAAGTGCGACTTCTAAGGGATACATGGGCACACCCTTTTCGCTTTTTGTTTGTCCTTTCATTGTCCTTTTATTGTCCTCCTGCATGTTGTATTTTGTATTTGATAGAATCAGTATACAAAATGGTAAAATGATAAAATATTCAAAAAGTGTTGATTTTTCGTTGATTTGTATATAAATTTCATGTGATTGCAAAAATAGTTACTTATTCGGAAATATGATTTACCATATCTTCTAACATGCCAAGGGTATATTCTCCCCAGCTGTAATTGGTCATATATTCTCCTGAGAAAGTATGGATAAATTTTTTTGGATTGCCCAGAAAATTATACAGATCACATTGCAGATGCTCTGTGTTTATGTTGCTGTTGGCTCTTTGAAAAGTAACCAGATGCTGCAGATTATGGCTTTGTAGAGTCTGACGCAGACAAAGTATTGCATTGCGATAGCGCTGTTTCAGATTATCGCCGTAAGGTTCCCCTTCCCATAGCAGATTAATGGCCTGTTCCATAGATATACTGCCGCCGCGTTGGTTTATCATGAGAGCAAAAAGTTCTTTGGATTTTTTGTTGCTGAAATAAATAGGTCTGCCATTTAGATAAAGGTCAAAGCTTCCAAAGGTATGAGCAAATACCCGGGGTTGATGCGGAGGAGAGACGACGCAATTCTGAAGATCATGAAAAAATGATATAAGATATTGCATAACCTGCTGCTCTGCTGTGGTTAATGGTTTAGAAGAGTCCCAGATAAGAATAATATAACGATACATGGAAGGGTGGGTCAGGGGAATAAGCCGGAGATTTTTTGGCCTTATTAATTCTTCTGTTATAGAAGGAACCAGATTAATGGCTTTGCCGGAGGATATAAAGTTCCATGCCGTAGCATCACTGGTACTGATACTGGTAAATATCGTATGGGGTGTAAAACCGGCCTGCTGAAAACATTTATCGAAAAGTTCCCTCATTTTGGTTCCCTGTTCATGGCAGATAAAAGGTTCATCAGCCAGATCGGCCAGGCGAAGAGAATGCTGACCTGCAAGAGGGTGAGAAGAGGAGAGTTCCACACTGATAGGTTCTTTCATCAATAACAGACAACCCTCACCCTTCGGCATTTCTTTTTCAGTGGAAATGGTGAAACGGCTGTGGGAGGCTGTATTCAATGAAATATTTAATTCTAATTTAATATCAGGACAATAATTATGAAAACCATTATAAATTTGCGGCATGAGTAAATGGCAGACTTTCAGACAGACAGAAACGATAGGCGGTTCGGATGATTTTTTCGTGGCGATATCATATATTTTCTGCATTGCCTGATCTGCTGTCCGTACATAAGGAAGAAGTTCCATGGCTTTTTTGGTTAGGCGTAAGGATTTGGACGAAGTGAGAAGAGAAAGATGTAATTCTTCTTCTAATCGGTGTATACATGTCAGCAGATCTTTTTGTGAAAGAGCTGCTCTTTCTTCCGCTTCCTGCCAGGATGAACTTGTACTTATTATATGAAGGTAATGTAAGTCTAAAGTATTCATGGTGAAGGATCTCCTAATTGTTGATTATTTCAGCTTTTTTGAAATTAACGGATCGGTACGATTTCCAGCCAGTATCCGTCCGGGTCCTGAATGAAATAAATGCCCATACTTTCGTTTTCGTAACAAATGCAGTCCATTTCTTTATGCAGTTTATGCGCTGCTTCAAAATCGTCAGTTTGAAATGCCAGATGAAATTCCTGATCTCCCAGATCGTATGGTTCTGTGCGGTCTTTTAACCAGGTCAATTCTAATTGAAAATCGGTGGTATCATTTCCCATAAAAACAATGATAAAAGAGCCGTCAGCAGCAACATTGCGTCGTATTTCTTTCAAGCCAAGTGCCTTTTTATAAAATTTCATAGAACGATTCAGATCCAGTACATTATAATTTTCATGATACATTTTAAATTTCATAGGATATCCTCCTTTTGTATAGGTTCGTTAGTATTGTTCTATTTATAACATAATCTCTATGGTCTGTCCATCTTGTTTCAGGGTATGAAAACAGGTCTCTTTAGGCACCTTATATTCCCGCATATACGTATCTATAATAGAAAAATCATTCCAGAAGTGCATAGGGAAAAGATGTTTTACCGATGCCGTTTCTAATAAATAATTGATGCCCAGAGCATACGCCTGTTTTTGCCTCGGGTCGAGAGGTGTGAAAGCCAGATCGATGTCTTGGTTTTTCAGATATTCCATTTCTTTTTTATAATCCGAAGTCATTTTTTTGTTCCATGCTTCTGACTCTTCCGGCCATAGCCACCAGTGAAGGTCTCCGGCATGATAAATGGTTTTATTTTCATATTGCAGCAAAAAAGCACATCCGCAGTCGGTAGACTGCAATGTGTGAATCTGTATGGATGAGCCTGTTTCAAGAGACAGGCAGGTATCCGTTCGGCTTTTTAGAAACTGAACCGGTGGAAGGGGATGCTCCCCTGCCTGTTTTTGCAGTTTGTTATATGCACGCCGTATCTGATTGGAAAAGATATAGGTTACAGACGGATATTCTGCGAATAACGCAAATATGGCAGGATTAAAATGATCTGCATGGCTATGGCTGCAAAATACAAGAATATTTTTTTGAGGATCCAGCTCTGGTATACCGCCTTTATAATAATCAATCAGCCAGCAGCAGTGTTCCCATTCGAGAAGAAAGCCGCTGTGATTCAGATAAGTTACCTTCATGTAAATGCTCCTTTTTTATGATATTTATTATACCACATTTATGTGATAAGGGCAGGAATTTGGTTCGACGAACCATAAAAACAGATAAAAAATGGTTCGTAAAAAGAAGAATCTGTATAAAAATTTCTTTATAATAAAATTATCAAAAAAATCTGCTTTTTGTAAAAGGACATAGAGGCAGGATACTTGTGAAACGAAAAACATGAAATAAGGAGAAATAAAAATGAAGCATAAAGAAAGAATTCTGGCGACATTAAGAGGTGAACCTACGGACGCACTTCCGTTTGTGCCTCGAATTGATAATTGGTTTTATGCGCAGAAAGAACAGGGAAAGCTGCCGGATTATTTAAAACATGCGACTCTTCAGGAGATGATCGAAGAACTGGATATTGGTTATCATTCGATCATTCCTAATTTCCAGGGATGGAGAGAAGGCGGAAATAAGGATCTTCATGTAGGTCTTGGCCTTTATGATCTTGCTATGACTCCCTGGCATATAGAATTTCATAATGTAGGCATTAAATCAGAACGCCTGGATCATGGACGCCTTCGTGTGGAATATGATACGCCAAAAGGAATGATTACTACAGAAGTGACCTATACGGATGAGATGAAGAAAAATGGGATCACTTTGTATGTGATAACGAAACATGCAATAGAAACCAGTGATGATTATGATGCGGCTGCTTATATTTTTGAAAATATGGAAGTAGTCTCGGGTTTTGAAAGATTTGCACAGTACAGAGAAGAGGTTGTGGGTGATCGGGGTATTGCCGTTGCATTGTCTTCTATGTGGGCATCGGGCGGACATTATCTGATCAAGGAGCTTATGGGGTTTGAAGATTTCTATACAGAAAGAATCGGAGATCCGGAGCTTATGGATGAGATGGCGGCAAAACTGCAGCCTGTCTGTGACAAGATGTTTGAAGCTGCTTTAAGCAGTCCGGCAGAAGTGATCCTCTCCGGAGCAAATTATGATTATACGTTTACAACACCGGATGTGGTAAGAGATTATGTAGTGCCAAATTTGAAAAAGCAGTCTGAAATTGCTCATCAACAGGGTAAATTTATTGCAACACACACAGACGGAGAAAATAAGATGCTTTTGCCGCTGTATATGCAGGCTGGTTTTGATATTGCGGATTCTATTTGTCCGGAACCTATGACCAGTATTTCTCTGAAAGAAACGATGGAAGTGTTTGATCATAAGATTACGGTATGGGGAGGAATTCCTTCTACGGCGCTGGTAAAGGATTGTACTTCCGACAGTGATTTTATAAAAATTGTGGATCGGACCTTAGAAGATATCGGACATGGAGATCATTTTATAGCTTCTGTTGCAGATACGCTGCCGGCTACAGCTGATTTTGACAGATTTATGTATTTGAAGAAAGAAATAGAGGGGTTTGGTCCCGTAAAATGAGAAAAGAGCAGGAGATCGGTGAAAACCGGATCCTGCTCTTAAAATTATAATATTTAAGCATCAATTGTAGATACGCCCATGGTGATTTCTTCCAGTACATCCAGCAATACCCGTACGGTATCCAGTGAAGTTAATACCGTGATATTATTCTGTCTGGCGGTACGGCGGATGGCCACTCCATCCTCATAGTGAACACCGGAAAGGATGGCACGGGTGTTGATGATGTAACTGACATAGCCGGCCCGGATAGAATCCAGAATTTCTTCGCTGCCTTCGCTGAGTTTGTGGCGAATTCTGGTTCGGATGCCATTTTCTTTCAGGAAAATGGCGGTACCGATGGTTGCTTCGATATTAAATCCCATATGGTAGAACCGGCGGATCAGCGGGAGAGCTTCTTCTTTGTCTTCATCTGCCAAAGTTACCATGACCGTTCCGTAGTTTTGTACACGGATACCGGAAGCGATCAGAGCTTTGTACATGGCCCGGTGCAGTTTTTTGTCATATCCGATGGCTTCTCCCGTGGATTTCATTTCGGGAGAAAGATACGAATCCATGCCATTTAATTTGGAGAAAGAAAATGCCGGTGCTTTTACGTAATAACGTTCCTTTTCCTTTGGATATAACTGGGTAATGCCCTGCGCTTTCAGGCTTTTTCCGAGCATAACAAAGGTGGCGATATCCGCAAGACAATAACCGGTAGCCTTGGAGAGGAAGGGTACGGTTCTTGAGGAACGGGGGTTTACTTCTATGATAAATACGTTATCATCTTTATCTACGATAAACTGGATGTTGAACAGGCCTACAATTCCGATTCCCAGCCCCAGTTTTTCCGTATAATCCAGGATAGTCTTTTTTACCTTGTCGGAAATACTGAAAGATGGGTAGACGCTGATAGAGTCGCCGGAGTGGATTCCCGTTCGTTCTACCAGTTCCATGATGCCCGGGACAAATACTTGTTTTCCGTCACAAATGGCATCTACTTCCACTTCTTTGCCGCAGATATATTTATCTACCAGTACCGGCTTATCTTCATCAATTTCTACGGCTGTCTTTAAGTAATGACGCAGAGCCTCTTCTTTTGCCACGATCTGCATGGCTCTTCCCCCAAGAACAAAGCTTGGTCTTACCAGTATCGGATAGCCGATTTCTTTGGCGGCTTTGATGCCGGCTTCTATATTGGTTACGGCCTGGCCTTTTGGCTGTGGGATACGCAGAGAAAAGAGTAATTTTTCAAAAGCATCCCGGTTTTCCGCCCGTTCAATGGCATCACAGTCGGTTCCGATAATGGTTACTCCCCGCTGGTGCAGGGGTTCTGCCAGATTGATGGCTGTCTGGCCGCCCAATGTTGCGATGACCCCTTCCGGTTGCTCCAGGTCAATGATATTCATGACATCTTCTACGCAAAGAGGTTCGAAATATAATTTATCGGAGCAGGTATAATCGGTGGAAACGGTTTCCGGATTATTGTTAATAATAATGGCCTCGTAACCCGCTTCCTGAATCGTTTTTACCGCATGGACCGTAGAATAATCGAATTCTACCCCCTGGCCGATACGGATGGGTCCGGATCCCAGCACAATTATCTTTTTTTTGTTGGACAGGACAGATTCGTTTTCTTCCTCATAGGTAGAATAGAAGTAAGGAATGTAACTTTCAAATTCTGATGCACAGGTATCGATCATTTTATAAACGGGCAGAATACCCGCTTTTTTGCGTAGTTCATATATTTCTGTTTCATCCCTATTCCATAAAACACCAATTTCTTTATCAGAAAAGCCCATTTCTTTTGCTTTGCACAGAATGGAAATACAATCCGGGTTTTTTCGGAGCTGTTCTTCTTCTGTTACAATGTTATAAAGTTTGTGGATAAAGAAGTTGTCAATGGCTGTGAGTGTGGAAATCTTTTCTGTAGGACAGCCCAGTCTTAGCAGCTGGGCAATGGCATAGATACGGTCATCTGTACCAATCTGAATATAATCCAGAAGTTTTGCTTCACTCATGGAATCAAATTTATTGCTGTAAAGATGCCAGAGGCCAATTTCCAGAGAACGGATGGCCTTTAGCAGACTTTCTTCCATTGTTCTGCCGATACTCATGACTTCTCCGGTTGCTTTCATCTGTGTACTCAGGGAATTGTTGGCATCCGTAAATTTATCAAAAGGGAAACGGGGCATTTTCGTTACCACATAGTCCAGTGCAGGTTCGAATGCGGCCGGTGTATTGGCAATTTGAATTTCATCCAGTGTCATACCGATCCCGATTTTGGCCGACACACGGGCAATGGGATATCCGCTGGCTTTAGAGGCCAGTGCTGAAGAACGGGATACCCGGGGATTTACCTCAATGAGGTAGTATTGAAAAGAGTTAGGATCCAGTGCAAATTGGACATTGCAGCCGCCTTCTATCTTTAAAGCACGGATGATTTTCAAAGCGCTGTCACGGAGCATATGATACTCTTTATTTGTCAGTGTTTGTGATGGACAGACTACAATGGAATCGCCGGTGTGGATTCCCACAGGATCCAGATTTTCCATGTTACAGATAGTGATTGCGGTATCATTACTGTCACGCATGACTTCATATTCGATTTCTTTATAACCTTTGATGCTTTTTTCAATCAGTACCTGATGGACGGGAGAAAGAGAAAGGGCGTTTTTCATGATGGACATGAATTCTTCCTGATTTTCTGCAAATCCTCCGCCGGTTCCGCCCAGGGTGAATGCGGGGCGCAGGACTACCGGATAGCCGATTTTTTCAGCTGCCGTTAATCCCTCTTCCATAGAAGTGGCGATATCAGACGGCAGTACCGGTTCTCCCAGGCTGCTGCAAAGTTCTTTGAACAATTCTCGGTCTTCGGCCTGTTCGATGCTGCGGCTTTTGGTTCCCAGAAGCTGCACCTGACATTCTGTCAGAATTCCTTTTTTCTCTAATTGCATGGCCAGATTCAGTCCGGTCTGGCCGCCGATACCCGGGAGGATTGCATCCGGACGTTCGTAACGGACGATTTTTGCCATATATTCCAATGTCAAAGGCTCCATATAGACTTTATCGGCAATGGAAGTATCGGTCATAATGGTGGCTGGATTGGAATTGCATAAAATAACTTCGTATCCTTCTTCCTTCAGAGCCAGACAGGCCTGTGTTCCGGCATAGTCAAATTCCGCTGCCTGTCCTATGACGATCGGCCCTGAGCCGATTACAAGAATTTTGTGAATATCTGTTCTTTTAGGCATGATTCTTTGTCTCCTCCATGAAACGAATAAAATGGTCAAATAAATAGCTGCTGTCCTGAGGACCCGGTGCGCTTTCCGGATGGTACTGTACACTAAATACATGATCTTTATCACATTTCACACCCTCGATCGTCTGATCCAGCAGATTCACGTGTGTGGGAATCAAAGCTGTAGCGTTCAGGCTTTCTTTATCCACTGCGTAGGAGTGATTCTGTGAAGTAATCTCGATTTTATTATTTTCTAAGTTACGTACCGGATGGTTGCCGCCCCGGTGTCCGAATTTTAATTTATAGGTTTTGGCGCCATAGGCCAGAGAAATAATCTGATGGCCCAGGCAGATGCCAAAGATAGGATATTTTCCGCGCAGAGTCTGTACGGTCTGGATTACCTGAGGCACATCTGTGGGATCGCCGGGCCCATTGGAAATAAAGATTCCGTCGGGATTGTAACTTTGGATTGTTTCTGCAGATGTATTCCATGGAACAACGGTGACATGACAGCCCCGTGTGTTTAAGGATCGGATAATGTTCATTTTCATGCCGCAGTCAATGGCAACAACATGGAATTTGTCAGAAGCAGAAGGTGACTGCCATATATGTTTGCAGCTTACTTTTGCTACAGCGTTTGCGGGAATGTGGGTTTCTTTCAGAATTTTAAGACCTTCTTCCAGAGAAGTGGAACAATCAGTGATCAGCACCTTTCGGCTGCCAAGATCCCGGATAGAACGAGTGAGTTTTCTGGTATCTGCACCATAAATACCGGGAATGTTATATTTTTTCATGATAGAAGAGAGGGTAGCCCTGCTTCTGAAATTAGAGGGGAAGTCATTATATTCACGGACAATCAACCCGCCGATGGTGGGACTGAGGGATTCATAATCCTCATCCGTCATGCCGTAATTTCCGATCAGTGGATAGGTCATTACGACAGCCTGATAGGTGTAAGAGGGATCGGAAAGGATTTCCTGATATCCGACCATAGAAGTGTTGAAGACAATTTCGCAGATTTGATCAGATGAGGATCCAAAAGAATAACCGTAGTATTCTTCCCCGTTCTCTAATATTATTTTTTTGTTAAATTCCATAACCATATGGTGCCTCCCTTTACATTTCGTTTGTTTTACGGGCTTTGGAAAGCTTTTGTTCAAACCGGTCTTTCCGTGTATCTGCAGGAATGGCAGTAGGATATGTTCCGTTGAAACAAGCGCAGCAGTAATCCTTGCTGTCAATCAATTCTCCCAGTCTGGAAACCGGAAGATACCCCAGTGTGTCCGCACCGATGATCCGGGCAATTTCTTCTGTAGAATGATGACATGCAATAAGATGTTCCTGCGAGTCGATGTCCGTGCCATAGTAGCAGGGATGTAAAAATGGCGGTGAAGATATTCGCATATGAATTTCTTTGGCTCCGGCTTCACGAAGAAGTTTTACAATGCGCTGGCTGGTAGTTCCGCGGACGATGGAGTCATCAATGAGTACTACACGTTTATCCCGAATACTTTCTTCAATGGTGTTTAACTTAATCTTCACCTGGTCCAGACGGGTATCCTGTCCCGGAGAAATGAAGGTTCTGCCAATGTATTTATTTTTAATCAGACCGATACCATAGGGAATGCCGGATTCCCGGCTGTAACCCAGTGCTGCATCCAGACCGGAGTCCGGCACACCGATAACGATGTCAGCTTCTGCCGGATGTGCTTTTGCAAGAATTTTTCCCGCCCGCATACGTGCTGCATGAACAGATACGTTGTCAATGACGGAATCCGGTCTTGCGAAATAGATATATTCAAAAATACATGTTTTTTTCTTTTTCCGGCCGCAGTGTTCTCTGTTAGAAATTACTTTATCTTTGTTAAATATAAGAATTTCTCCCGGCTCTACATCCCGTATGAATTTGGCACCTACTGCTTTCAGGGCACAGGATTCCGAGGCAACAACATAACTGCCGTCTGCTGTTTTTCCATAGCAGAGAGGTCGGAAACCATAGGGATCTCTTGCGCAGAGCAGTTTTTGAGGTGACATTAATACAAGAGAATAAGCCCCGTCAATGATGTTCATAGCGGCGCTCAGTGCATCTTCAATAGAAGGTGTTTTTAAACGTTCTTTTGTTACAATATAAGCGATCGTTTCGGTATCGCTGGTTGTGTGGAAAATAGCACCGGACAGTTCCAGTTCATTGCGAAGCTGAGCCGCATTGCTGAGATTTCCGTTGTGAGCCAGTGCCATACGTCCTTTCTGATGATTCACTTCAATGGGCTGACAGTTTCTGCGGCTGTTGCCTCCGGTAGTCCCGTAGCGGACATGGCCGATGGCCATCGTCCCTTGCGGAAGGGACGATAGAATGTCACCGGAGAAAACTTCGCTGACTAATCCTAAATCTTTAAAGGAGGAGAAAACACCGTCATCGTTTACTACGATGCCGCAGCTTTCTTGCCCCCGGTGCTGCAGGGCATATAAACCATAATAAGAAATGTTGGCCACATCATTGGAAGAATCTGAAATTATGCCGAATACACCACATTCTTCTTTAAGACTCATACGTTACCTCCTGTGCATATGTCAATGCAGCACCGATAAATCCCTTAAAAAGGGGATGAGGTTTGTTTGGGCGGCTTTTAAACTCAGGGTGATACTGAACACCCACATAAAAAGGTCTGTCAGAAAGCTCTACTGTTTCCACCAATTTGCCGTCCGGCGATGTACCGCTTAGAGTAAGACCGTAAGATTGTAGGAGCTTGCAGTAATGATTGTTAAATTCATAGCGATGTCTGTGCCGTTCACTGATTGTGCTACAGTTGTAACAGCGTTCCATGGTGGTGTTGGATAAAATTTTACATGGGTAAGCACCAAGTCTGAGTGTTCCGCCCTTATCTATGGAATCACTTTGCCCTGGCATAAAATCGATGACCTTATGCGGGCAGAATTCCTGAAATTCACCGGAGTTGGCGTCAGCAAGTCCGGCAACATTTCTTGCAAATTCAATTACGGCAATCTGCATACCCAGGCAGATGCCAAAATAAGGCAAATGATTTTTTCTGGCATAGTTTGCAGCAAGGATCATGCCTTCTATGCCGCGGCTGCCAAAGCCGCCGGGAACCAGGATGCCGTCAAGTCCGGCCAGTTTTTCTTCCCGGGTTTTTTCTGTAATTTCTTCGGAATCGATCCATTGGATCGTCACATGTGTATTATGATAGTAACCGGCGTGTTGAAGTGCCTCGGCTACAGAAAGATAGGCGTCATGAAGTTCTGTATATTTTCCTACAAGTCCAATGGTGACGTGATAGGGTCTTGCCTTGATCCGTTCTACCATTTGTGTCCATTCTTTTAGGTCCGGTTCCGGCGCTGTAATGCCTAATTCTCTGCAGACGACGGCAGAAAAATGGGATTTTTCCAGCATTAGGGGCGCTTCATACAGATTCGGCAGAGTGCGGTTTTCAATCACACAGTCGGGTTTTACATTGCAAAACAGGGATATTTTTTTGAAAATAGATTCTTCCAGCGGTTTATCGCAGCGAAGGACTATAATATCCGGATTGATTCCCAGACCCTGCAGTTCTTTTACGGAATGCTGCGTTGGTTTGGACTTGTGTTCATTGGATCCGCTGAGGAAGGGAACTAAGGTAACATGAATAAATAAACTGTTCTCCCGTCCTGCTTCCAGGGAAATCTGACGCACTGCTTCCATAAAAGGCTGGGATTCTATATCGCCGATGGTGCCGCCGATCTCTGTGATCACCACATCTGCATGTGTCTTTTTTCCCACATTATATATAAATTCCTTGATCTCGTTTGTAACGTGGGGGATGACCTGTACGGTGGATCCCAGGTATTCACCGCGCCGTTCTTTATTTAATACGTTCCAGTAGACCTTACCGGTTGTCAGGTTGGAATATTGATTCAGATCTTCATCAATAAAACGTTCGTAGTGGCCCAGATCCAGGTCTGTTTCTGCGCCGTCCTCTGTCACGAATACTTCTCCGTGCTGATACGGGCTCATAGTACCCGGATCTACATTAATGTATGGATCCAGTTTTTGAGCTGCAATTTTCAGGCCGCGTGCTTTTAGCAATCTGCCAAGAGAAGCAGCTGTGATGCCTTTTCCCAGCCCGGATACCACGCCTCCGGTTACAAATACATATTTTGTCATAGCAGTTGTTGGCTCCTTTAAATATGAGATAAAAGACGTTTCATTACTTCTGCATAAGCATCTTCTACATGTCCCAGATCTCGACGGAATCGGTCTTTATCCAGTTTTTCCTTTGTCTGGGAATCCCACAGGCGGCAGGTATCCGGACTGATTTCATCGGCAAGTACAATGCTGCCGTCTAAGAGTCTGCCGAATTCCAGTTTAAAGTCTACCAGTGTAATGCCGCAGGAAGACCAGAAGGCCTTTAACTGTTCATTAATGGCAAAGGCATAGTTTTTGATGGTTTCTATTTCTTCTTTGGTTGCCAGTTTTAAGGCAGCTGCATGATAAGAGTTGATCAGAGGATCTCCCAGGTCATCATTTTTGTAGGAAAACTCGATGGTTGGCATATCAAAGACTTTTCCTTCTTCGACACCGTATCGTTTGGAAAACGATCCGGCAGCAATATTTCGTATAATGACTTCCAGAGGTACAATAGAAACTTTTTTCACTATGGTTTCCCGGTCATTTATTTCTTCTACGAAATGAGTAGGAATTCCGCTTTTTTCCAGGCGCTGCATTAACAGGTTGCTCATTTTGTTGTTGATTACGCCTTTTCCCGTGATCGTTCCTTTTTTCAGCCCATTAAAAGCGGTTGCATCATCTTTATATGCGACAATAAGAAATTTTGGATCTTCCGTTTCATAGACGCGTTTTGCTTTGCCTTCATATAATTGCTTTTTCTTTTCCATTCTGTGATTCCTTTCTATTGGGATTTTCTGTATGTAAATAGGATTGCCTCTTTTTATTAAGTAAAAAAGAGACAAAGACGCCTTTAACGTGTAAACATTAAAGACGCCTTTGCCTCTACTCAGTGCAATATACACCATGAAAAATAGTTTGTCAAGTATTTTCGGCTCAAAAACTTCGTGTTGACAAGAGAATCGAAGGGATGTTATAAAGTATACATAAGAGCAAAGGCGTTCATTTTAGAGCAGAGGTAAGTCTGCTTTAAGATGAGCACCTTTGTCATTTTATTTTAAGGAAAGGAAAGAAAATCCTATGAAAATTGAAGGTCAAGTTCGCATTCCTTCCGGATGTGCTATTGCAGCAGTAATTTCTAAAGAAGGAAATAAGATGTCCGGTGAGATGATCACCAATGCCATGAAACCTATGCATGACCGTTCTAATGGTTTGGGAGGCGGTTTCGCCGGTTATGGCATTTATCCTGAATATAAAGATTTTTATGCTCTGCATATGTTTTTTGAAGATCGGGATTCCAGGAAGAACTGTGAAACATTTTTAAAAGAGCGATTTGAGATCGTGCAGTCTGAAATTATTCCTACCCGCAAGATCCCGGCGATTAAAGAGGAACCTATTATATGGAGATATTTTGTTGCTCCTCTGCAGTCTGTTCTGGCGTCCAAGCAGCAGGATGAAAAGGAATTTGTGGCGAGAACGGTTATGAAGATGAACACAAAACTGCCTGGGTGTTATGTGTTTTCCAGCGGAAAGAATATGGGTACCTTTAAGGCAGTTGGCTTCCCTGAAGATGTAGGTGTGTTTTATAAGCTGGAGGAATATGAGGGCTATTCCTGGACGTCACATGGCCGTTATCCGACGAATACACCGGGATGGTGGGGAGGCGCCCATCCGTTTACACTTCTGGATTATTCAGTTGTACATAACGGTGAGATTTCTTCTTATGATGCCAATCGCCGTTTTATTGAGATGTTTGGTTATAAGTGTACCCTCCAGACAGATACCGAAGTTATTACCTATATTATGGATTATCTTCTTCGTGTTCAGGGTCTGACACTGCAGGAGGCAGCAAGTGTCATCGCAGCGCCTTTTTGGAGTACGATCGCAGGAAAAACAGATCTGGAAGATAAGCAGAAGCATATTTATCTGCGTACCATGTTCCCGAGTCTCTTGGTGACAGGACCGTTTTCTATCGTGTTGGGGTTCAATGGCGGGTTGATGGCTTTAAATGATCGTCTGAAACTGCGTTCTATGGTTGTGGGTGAAAAGGCTGATAAGGTATATATTGCCAGTGAAGAAGCGGCAATACGAACTATGGAGCCGGATGCCGAGAATATCTGGGCACCGCCGGGAGGAGAGCCGGTAATCATTAAAGTAAAAGAGGGGGCATTCTGATGAGTATAGAATTTATTTATCCGGAGTTTGAGGTGATCAGAAATGAGAACCGTTGTACTGTATGCAGAGTCTGTGAATATCAATGTGCCAATGAAGTGCATATTCTGGATCCGGGCAGCGGCAGGATGGTGAGCGATGAAAGTAAGTGTGTGAACTGCCAGCGCTGTGTATCTTTTTGTCCGACAAGAGCACTGAAAATAGTAAAAAGTGATTGTACATTTCGGGAAAATGCCAACTGGGAGAATGATACGATCCGGGAAATATACAAACAGGCCAACAGCGGCGGTGTACTTTTGTCTTCTATGGGCAATCCAAAGCCCCTGCCGGTGTACTGGGATAAGATTTTGATCAATGCGTCTCAGGTGACCAATCCGCCTATTGATCCACTTCGTGAGCCGATGGAAACAAAAGTGTTTCTGGGCAAGAAACCGGAAAAAATTGAAAGAGATAAAAACGGCAAACTGGTGTGTGAACTGCCGCCGCAGATAGAGCTTTCTATGCCGGTTATGTTTTCTGCTATGAGTTATGGTTCGATCAGCTACAATGCCCATAAAGCGTTGGCCATGGCAGCCACAGAATTGGGGATTTTATATAATACGGGCGAAGGAGGTTTACATAAAGATTTTTATTGCTATGGAGAACATACGATTGTACAGGTTGCTTCCGGGCGTTTTGGCGTACATGAGAACTATCTGAAAGCGGGAGCAGCCGTTGAGATTAAGATGGGCCAGGGGGCGAAACCGGGCATTGGCGGACATTTGCCGGGCGCTAAGATCGTAGGAGATATTGCACATACAAGAATGATCCCGGAGGGATCGGATGCCATTTCTCCGGCGCCGCATCATGATATTTATTCCATTGAGGATCTTCGCCAGCTGGTTTTCTCTTTGAAAGAAGCTACAGAATATGAAAAACCGGTTATTGTAAAGGTTGCAGCGGTACATAATATCGCTGCCATTGCCAGCGGTATTGCCAGGAGCGGAGCGGATATTATTGCGATTGACGGCTTTCGGGGAGGTACCGGTGCAGCTCCTACAAGAATTCGTGATAATGTGGGAATTCCTGTTGAGCTGGCGTTGGCAGCAGTGGATCAGCGTCTTCGTGATGAGGGGATCCGTAACCAGGTATCGCTGGTTGCAGGGGGAAGTATTCGAAGTGCATCGGATGTAATAAAAGCAATTGCTTTAGGTGCGGACGCCTGTTATGTAGCCACATCGGCTCTGCTTGCCCTTGGATGTCATCTGTGCCGCACCTGTCAGAGCGGAAAGTGCAATTGGGGAATTGCTACGCAGCGGCCGGAACTTGTGAAAAGACTGAATCCCGATAAGGGAAGGGAACGGCTGGTGAATCTTATGACTGCTTGGCGGCATGAGATTAAAGAATTAATGGGCGGAATGGGAATCAATTCTATCGAGTCACTTCGGGGAAATCGTCTGATGCTGCGAGGTATCGGACTTACGGAAAAGGAACTTGAAATTCTGGGAATTTCTCACGCCGGCGAATGAGAAAGAGAGCACAATGAATTTTGTGGAAAAAGTTTGGAGGTGTGGTATAATATGAAAATATTAGATGTTACAAATCTGGATCATAAAACATTAAATAAAAGTTTGCGTCAGGCTGAAAGAGACTGTTCCATCATAGGATGCTGCGGCCAGCGGTTTATCGCTGCCGGTATGTCAGACCGGAATATTACGATTCATGGTGTGCCCGGAAATGCGCTGGGCGCATATCTGAATGGCGCTGCGATTGTTGTAAAGGCCAATGCCCAGGATGCGGTAGGAGATACGATGAACGAGGGCAGGATCGTTGTCCATGGCAATATCGGCGATGCCGTTGGTTATGCCATGCGGGGCGGCAGGATCTATGTGAAGGGAAATGCGGGATACCGGGCCGGAATTCACATGAAAGCATACAAGGATAAGGTTCCGGTGCTTGTAATTGGCGGTACCGCCGGAAGCTTTTTGGGAGAATATCAGGCAGGCGGTTTGATTATCGTTCTCGGGCTTAACGCAGATAAAAAACGTATTGTGGGCAACTTTCCATGCACAGGTATGCATGGCGGCAAGATGTTTCTTCGCGGCGAATGTGAGGATATTCTTTTTCCAAGGCAGGTTACAGCCAGAAAAGCAGAAGAAGCAGATCTGCAGGAAATAAAGGAGTATCTGACAGAGTACTGTGATATGTTTGGATATGATGCGGAAAAGATGCTGGGGGATTCTTTTACAGTGGTGACACCTGACAGCAGGAACCCTTATAAACAGATGTACGTGGCGAATTAAAGAAAGTAGGTAAGATTATGAAATATTCAAGACAAGAGGTCATACAGTATGTACAGGAGGAGGATGTAAAGTTCATTCGTCTTGCCTTTTGTGATGTATATGGAAAACAAAAGAATATAGCTATTATGCCAGAGGAACTCCTTCGTGCTTTTGAATATGGAATTGCCATTGACGCATCGGCCATCGCGGGTTTTGGGGACGAGAGCCGCTGTGATCTGCTGCTACATCCTGATGCGGAAACATTGATGCTGCTTCCCTGGAGACCGGAACATGGACGTATTGTCCGTATGTTCTGCCATATTACCTATCCGGACGGAACTCCTTTTGAGTGTGATTCCCGCAGTCTTTTAAAGGAAGCGGTTGCCTGCGCTCAGGAAGCAGGGTATAGTTTTGCCTTTGGAGCGGAGCAGGAATTTTATTTGTTTAACCTGGATGAAAATGGGGAACCTACGAAACAGCCATATGATAAAGCGGGATATATGGATATTGCGCCGGAAGATAAAGGAGAAAATATCCGCCGTGAGATCTGTCTTACGCTGGAACAGATGGGTATTCGCCCCGAGCGGTCTCATCACGAACAGGGGCCGGGACAAAATGAGATAGACTTCCGTTATTCCGATCCCATTACGGCAGCGGATAATGCAATCACATTTCAGACTATTGTCAGGACGATTGCCCACCGGAATGGCCTTTTTGCTGATTTTAGTCCGAAACCGCTGGCAGATGAACCGGGAAGCGGATTCCATATTAATATGTCGGTGAAAGCTTCGGATGGTTCAGATAATCTTGATTATATGATTGCCGGTATTCTGGATAAAATTTTAGATATGACTGCGTTTTTGAATCCTACAGAGAGGTCTTATGCACGTTTTGGCGGCAAGAAAGCGCCGGGCTATGTCTCCTGGTCGAGAGAAAATCGCTCACAGCTGGTGAGAATTCCTGCAGCAGTAGGAGAATACCGCCGGGCAGAACTTCGTTCTCCCGACCCGACAGCAAATCCTTATCTTGCTTTTGCACTGATGATCTATGCGGGACTGTATGGTATTGAACATAAATTAGAACTGCCGACGGCAGCAGAACTGAATCTTTATACTGCCCATGCAGAAATATTAGGGAAGTTAAAACGATTGCCGCAGGATTTAAGATCCGCATGTATGATCGCATCGGAAAGTGCATTTATTAAACAGCATGTACCTGCTGCAATATTAGATATCTACTGTAATAAGTAAACAGCTCTATTGGGAAAGGAGGGGTGCAGAATGAGTTTGAAAGAATGCGTATACAGCGTTTTGGTCGTGTCCGCAGCAGAAAATTTTAACGCTGCTCTGCAGCCTTTGCTCCCCGAATCCTTATATTATCCGGTGTACGTGGTCTCCAGCGCCAGCGCTGCCAAAAGGGTGTTAGCTGAAAGAGCCTTTGATTTTATGATTATTAATTCTCCATTGCCGGATGATAGCGGCACACGCTTTGCCATCGATACCTGTATCTCAAAAGAGACGGTGGTGCTGCTTCTGGTGAGAAATGATGTGCATGAGGAGATCTATGATAAAATGGCAGAGCATGGTGTGTTTACATTGTCGAAGCCCACATCAAAGCCGACCATGCTGCAGGCATTAAGCTGGATGGTAAGTGCGAGAGAGCGTTTTCGTCAGTTTGAGAAGAAAACCTTGTCTATTGAAGAAAAAATGGCGGAAATCCGGCTTGTCAACCGGGCGAAGTGGCTGTTGATCAGTGAGCTGCAGATGAGCGAGCCGGAGGCGCATCGTTACATAGAAAAGCAGGCAATGGATGCATGTGTGACAAAGAAACAAATAGCAAAAGATATAATAGAAACATATTCATAAAGGCGCTGAAAACTGTCAGATTTCAGCGCCTTTCCTGCTATTTTCGTTTTTCTCTTCTCTTTTTTTTCACCGATTCTTTTTTATCCCGAATATTTTGTACATCCTCTTCCCCGATCAGACGAATCGTTTTTACTACATAGATTTTGCCGTCCTCTGTTTTTTTCATGCGGATCTTACCCTTTAAATAACCATGTTCCGGACACTTTGCCAGACAAAAGTGACTTTTTGTGCCGCTGGAGAACCATCGGATTTTTTTCTTTGCATTTTCTCCGCATAAGAAACATCGGGTAGTTACCACTTCTCTGTCCTTCATGGCATCTTCTTTGCTGTTAAACTCTTTGGAAATGTACTTGGAATAGTCTTTGTATACGGCGTATATTTCCTGTCTTCTGTTTTTCGGATTCTGGTAATGGTCAATCGAGTAATTACTTAAAACCGTTTCCAGAGACATTTTTCTTAATACTTCTGCTGTGTAATGCGCATCGTTCAAAGCACGATGAAATCCACAGTCTTTTTCAATATGAAGATGGTCAATGGCATCTTCCAGAGAACGCCGTCTTTTACGGTCTTCATATTCGATGGAGAATAATTTTTGTATATCGAAATAGTAAATGGGGCCCTTCAGCAGAGACAACTGTTTGTAAAACTTCATATTTCTCTGCAGTTCCATAAGATCCAGCGTACCCCAGGTACAGAAACGGAAATCCTCTCCGCACCAGTCCAGAAACTTTTGAATTCCTATTTGAAACGGAGTTCCTTTTTTTAACTCTTCTTCCCGGATAGAAAGAATTTCTCTTGTCTTAAAATGAAGCTGATGGTAGACAACCGGACGGATCACCTGATGGAATTCGTCTACGACTTCCCTGTGATCGTTCAGTTTCACTGCCCCTATTTCAATAATCTCAAAAGGCAGTTTCTTATTTTCTTTTTCTTTTCCATAAGGACACTGGTTCCATTCCAGATCAAATACGATATAATCCATCTTTTGGTTCACCGCCTGCTTTATATACTCACATTTTATATTGCTCTTTATTGTATCAAATCCATACTGTAAAGTCAATTTGCAGGCATATGCAGTGGTTTACAGGCGAATTTCACCAATTTCTTCTTCCATCAGCTGAACAAGGACGCCATCTTTCACCAGTCCTTTAATATATTCTATATCCGGCTGGAAGAAACGGTCTTTATCTGCAAACGCTACGGTTTCCCGGACGAAATCATGTATCTTTGCGGTTGCTTTTCCCTGAGTTAATGGCTTTCTGAGGTCAATTGCCTGCAATGCTACCATAATTTCAATGGCTACCATGTACTGCAGTTTGCGAACGGCTTCACCGGCACGTTTGCTGGCATTGTATGCCATGGAAACAGGATCCTCCTGACCGGCGCAGGTAGGAATGGAGTCGATACTTGCCGGGATTGCCAGCAGCTTGATCTCATTTTGCAGACCTGCTGCGGTGTACTGTGGGATCATAAATCCGTTATGCAGGCCGGGATTGGTTACCAGAAATGCCGGAAGTCCGTCGTTTAAGTTGTGGTTTACCATACGGTCAATGCTTCTTTCCACCTGATTGCCTACAATGGCACATGCCATACCGATCATATCTGCGTGGGATCCCACATAAGTGCCATCGAAATTACCGCTCATAAGTGCGACTCCGGCACCGTCTTCTGTATCAAAAATTTCCGGATTGTCGCTGACAGAATGCATTTCTTCCACGATTGCCGTATAGGCTTCTTTTACCAGACGATAGGAAGCACCGTGTACGTGAGGCATACAACGCATGATATATGCGTCCTGAACCTTGTCATCTACATATTTTTCACAGATTTCACTGCCGTCCAGCATACGGAGCAGATTGGCAGCAGAAGCCTGCTGTTCTTCGTGTTTTTTGTTGTTATGGATGCGGGGATCTAAGGCCTTTGTGGTTCCGTGCAGCGCTTCATAGCAAAGCGCTCCGGCAATCTCTACATTTTTCATGACAAGAAGAGAATCATAAGATGCCAGCAGACCCAGAGCGGTTACCGTAATGGTTCCGTTTAACATGGACAATCCTTCTTTGCATTCCAGTACGATCGGTTTTAAACCATGTTCTTCCAGAACTTTTAATGCCGGAATCTTTTCGTTTCCTTCCAGAATATATCCTTCACCAATATAAGCCAGTACCAGATGGGCTTCTACACCGAGATAACCTACAGATCCTTCACCGGGAGCATAAGGGGTAATATCACGGTTTAAGAATTCACGGATCATTTCCAGAGTTTCCAGACGGATACCGGAATGTGCCTGTCCGGCATTTAAAATGGTCATAAACATTACGGCTCTGGCCTGTTCTTTGGTCAGCGGTTCCCCCACTGCACTGGCATGAGAACGAACAATATTTCGCTGAAGCTCCTGCGCATCTTTGGATGAGATGGTATAACGTACATTTTCTCCGAATCCGGTAGTAACGCCGTAAATAGCCCGTTCTTCGTGAAGGAAGCGGTCAATCAGCGCCCGATTTCTGCGGATATTTTCACAAAACAGCTGGGAAAATTCTACTTTTGCTCCAAAACGCACAACTGCCATGAATTCATCCAGTCCGATCATGCAGTCGGTTAAGACTACGTTTTCCATTTTTGCCGGGTTTTTTAATTCTACTTTCATAGTAAATCCTCCTTTACCGTACCGCCGGGGCACACCGTAATGCATGCCCTGTAACATCGTTTTCTGATTTGAATATATCACAGGTAAAGTTCCTGCAAAACTATTTTTTTGCTGTGAATGCAAGTTTTCATTGCATATGCAAAAAAATTTTGCATATAGGTGGACAGCATTCTTTTTTTATTTTATACTGAATGAAACAGGAGGTGATTTCCATGCTTTATCTATATGATGTGATGCTTTGTATGGATAAGGAAAAGCGTATAGTACAGATCCGGTGGAAGAATCAGGCGCTTCAAAACTTTTGCCAAACGTATTGGAATACCTACCTTCATAAATGTCCGGAAGAAATTGCAGATTTTGAATTGGATAAGGAACATTCTCTGCTTTACTGGAAGAAAAAGAGGTTTCATTTTCAGGAAGAATACTGGACGGATCAGTCTTCTTTCTGGCTTTTAAAGCAACAGGATGATACCTTGCTGCTTTATCAGAAAGCGCTTCATCTGTTGGATGAAGGGATCCAGATTTACGATAAAAATGCCAATATTGTATATTTTAACGATACCAGCAAACAAATTGTGGGTATAGATGAGGAATCTTTTCAGGGGAAAAACCTGTTAGAGGTTTTTGATGTGTCAGCAGAAGAAAGCTCTACGATAGAAGCACTGCGGCTGAATGCTCCTGTCCGGAATCGTTTTAATCGTTACTATTCCAAAAAGGGAAAGGAATTGATCACAATCAATACTACACTGCCTCTTCGCGATGAGGGAGAGCTGATCGGTGCTTTAACTTTAGAGGAAAACGTGTCGGTGGTCCAGAAAAGATCGGAGCGCTTAAAGCACCTGCAAAGTATTATTGAAGAAAAACTTTCCGACGGCGCTTTTTTCCATTCTTCTGCCAGTCATACCTTTGATGATTTCATTGGAGAAAATCATCAAATGCGGACATTAAAAGAGAGAGCTCAGAAACTGGCTCCAGATAGTAATCATTTATTTATCTTTGGAGAAACCGGTACCGGTAAATCTCTTTTGGCACAGGCGATCCATCAGGCAAGTTCCCGAAAAGAGCATCCGTTTATCTCTTTAAATTGTTCGGCTGTTCCGGAGAGTCTTATGGAAACTATTTTGTTTGGCACAGAAAAAGAAGCCTTTACCGGAAGCGCAGACCGGCTGGGACTGTTGGAAGAGGCTGATAACGGAACGTTATTTCTCAGTGAAATAGATTATCTGAGTTTTTCTGCGCAAACCCGATTATTGAGTTTTCTGCAAAAAGGAACTTTCCGCAGAGCCGGAGGCTATAAAAAGCGCAGCAGTCATGTACGGATCATTGCTTCCTGTACAAAAGATCCCTTCCTTCTTACAGAACAGCAGAGGCTTCATTATGACTTATTCTGTCAGCTTTCCACTGCCATTCTGGAAGTGCCGCCGCTGCGGAATCATATGGAAGATATGGAAGAATTGATTTTATATCGTATACAGGAAAAAAAGAATCGGTATGCGTTTCCCTTTACCCGCATGGATCCGTCCGTTCTTTTGCAGCTGCAGCAATATTCCTGGCCGGGGAATGTCCGGGAACTTTTTCTGGCTGTAGATTATGCGATGAATGTGGCAGAGGACTCGGTTTTTCGTATGGAGTATTTACCTCCGTACTGTTTTCAGGAAATAAAGAAAAATACACAGATGGTATCGGATTTTCCGCCGCTGTCAGAAGATACTCTGCAGGTACAAATGGAACGGTACGAAAAAAAGATATTGCAGGATACGCTGATGTATTATCGGGGAAATATTACCCGGGCAGCAAAAGCACTGGGCATGCAGCGGCAAAGCCTGCAGTACCGAATCCGCAAATATGGTATTACACTTATGTAAACAACAGATAGGATCAGGAGGTATATTATGACTCTTCAGCAATTACGATACACGCTTACTATTGCCCAATACGGTTCCTTTAACGAAGCTGCAAAAGCGCTTTTTGTTTCTCAGCCTAATTTAAGCAGTTCCATTCGGGAATTGGAAAAGGAACTGGGCATTACCCTGTTTCACAGAAGCAACAAAGGTGCTGCGCTCACAGCGGACGGGCAGGAATTTTTAGGATATACCCGACAGATTATGGACCGTGTTACTTTGCTTGAGAATCGCTATGATCCTCTTCATCAAAGCGTACAGACACTTTCTTTCAGTGTTTCTTCTCAGCATTATCACTTTGCTTACCGGGCGTTTACCAGGTTGATCCGTCAGCTGGATTCGCCTTATTACAATCTTGCCTTACATGAGAGCCGTACTATGGATATTGCGAAGGATATTACAAACGGAAAAAGTGAACTGGGATTTCTCTATATCTATCCTTATAATAAGGACTTGATTTTCAGTTTGCTGGATACCAGAGGTCTGGAATTTCATCCTATGGTAAGAACGCATCCCACGGTTTATTTTGGAGAAAATCATCCCCTTGCATCCCGAGAAGTGATTGAGGATGATGATCTGGAATCTTATCCTCGTATTATCTGGGAACCGGGTATCAGTTCAACCCTGAGTTTTAACGAAGAGCTGATTCTGTTCAATTCTCCTTCCTGTATTATTCGAGTAGAGGATCGTGATGCCATGGACTCTATTCTGCGCAATACAGATAGTTATAATGTGGGAACCGTTCTGGTAGATTATGATAATTCGGATGGGCTTGTTTTTCGCCGTCTGGCAGTGAATTATTCTCTTATTGTAGGTTGGGTGCAGAGAAAAGAGCATGGGTTAACGCCCATTGCCCGGCAATATCTGCAGTTTGCTTTAGAAGAGGCCAAGCAAATGGGCGGTATGCCATTGGAAGAACTTAATTTTTCCCCTATTACATATATATAACTATTTATTATACATATATATAAAATTATATTATATATATTTCGCTCTTTAAACGGAGAAATTTCTGAAATAAGCAGAAATTTCTCCGTTTTTATATGTGTTATTAAAAAAATATTTATTTTTTCTTTTTAAAATATTTATTTTTTTGAATTTCTTTATAATCTATTTATATATTAGAGCATTCAATATAAATATTAGACGAATAACAGAAAATAGTCTATACTAAACTTAACCGAAACGGAGATATCGTTTCAAGTCCGCTTTTGCTGTTTTTCTTTGATATTGATATTGCGGGTTATTTTTTAAAGTATAGTGGTCAGGGCCCGATACTATATGAAAAATACTATAACGGTTTTTTATAATATTAATATGTACTATATAATGTGTTTTTTGAACAGGTGTGTTTCGCAGGATACACCATTTAGTTAAGGATTAAGTAAGAAAGAAAATTATCGAACTGAGTCCTCTCTCAGTTTCATTTAGTATACACGCATCGGCTAAAGGCAGACATCGTCTGTCTTTAGTTTTTTTGTACATTTTTTGGTTCATCAGAAAACAAAAATTGTGCATATATAACAAAAATAATTCAGAAAATTGGAGGATTTGTCTGTAGACAAAATGCTTTATTGTAGAGTATACTGTATTCTATCAAAGAAAAACAAGAGCTTATCAAAAGCGGATCAATTCCATATTTGCAGGAAATGTATTATTCGTAATATTGTAGTACGTTTATTGATTCGGCTTTGCGAGAAAAGATCTTGAGTGTAATTTACTTCTGATGGCATTGCCGTTGGGAGTTTTTTTATTGTTAAAATAAAAGGATATCTTGCAGCAGGGAATTGAGTAAAAAAAGAAATGATATTTCTCGAGGAGAATATATTATGAAAAAAATGAAAAAAGAAAAGGAGGAGTTTGGAAAAAGTGAAGAAAGTATTGAAGGAACCGTTCTTCATAGAAAGAAACGGAAGATGAAATTTGTTAATTTGTTGCGTGTGCTTCGTATGAGAACTCACAGAGGAGTGCATACGAAAGTAGGAATCATTTCATAGATAAGGAGGATATTTCTATGAAGACTAAAGTGAGAATTAGAAAACCGGTATTTATTACCATGGCATTGTTTTATATTATCGCCATTTTAGCAGGTGTTATATCTCCTGACACATTCTCAGCAGTACAGGCTGCGATCGTAGACTTTTCGTGTTACTGGTTTGGATGGCTGTATCATGCAGTAATCCTGGCTATGGTTATTATGTGTTTGTGGATCATCTTTTCCAAAAGAGCCGGAGGCATTCGCTTAGGTGGTCAGAATGCAAAACCTATTATGAGTAAATGGAACTGGTTTGCTATTACTCTTTGTGGTGGTATTGCAACCGGTATCGTGTTCTGGGGTATTGCAGAACCTGTAACACACTTTATGGATCCAATTCCTAATATGGGATATGAAGCTCTGACTCATGAGGGAGCTACGATGGCATTATCTACCTGCTATCTTCATTGGGCATTTACACAGTACTCTGCTTTTACTATCGCAGGTGTTGCTATTGGTCTTGCTACTTATAACCTGAAACTTCCTTACCGTATTTCATCTGCTCTGTATCCAATCTTTGGTAAAAAAGTTATGGGCGGAATCGGTACCGTGGTTGACCTTTTATGTCTGTTCGGTCTGGCCGGCGGTGTATCTTCATCCTTAGGTGAATGTGCTCTGCAGATTGGAGCCGGTTTGGGAATTCTGGATATCGTACAGCCAAGCGCTATGGTATGGCTGGTTATCCTGGTAACCGTTGTTATTGCTTTCCTTCTTTCCAGTTATACAGGTATTGGTAAAGGCGTGCGTTTCCTGTCTGACTGTAATGCAAAGATTTATATTGGTATGTTGATCTTCATCGTAATCGTAGGTCCTACCCGTCTCATCTTAAGTCTGACATTTGAATCTCTCGGCGTTCATACATCCGAGTTTTTCCATCAGATGACTTACCTGGGTGCTTACAACAATGAACAGTGGTCAACATGGTGGACTCTTAACTACTGGTGCTGGACGATCGCTTACATGTTCCTGCTTGGTATGTTCTTTGCAAAGATCGCACGAGGCAGAACTTTAAGAGAATTTGTATCAATCAATATGCTTCTTCCGGGTGCATTCAATGTTATCTGGTTTGGTGTATTTGGATCTGCAGCTATCGATATTGAAAGAAGCGTAGGCGGTTTATGGGATGCTATGAACGAATTAGGAACAGAGGCTTCTGTATTCCTGTTCTTTGAACATTTCCCATTGAGTAAGATAATGAGTGTTATCTTCCTTATTACGGTATTCTTATCTGTAGTAACACTGGCGGACTCTATGACAACGACGATTTCTTCTCTGTCAATTGTTCAGAACGATGCCAGCACAACAGAACCACCGGCAAAAATCAAGATTTTCTGGGGCCTTGCAATTTCTTCACTGTCACTGGTTAACATTATTACAGCAGCTATTGTAGGTAATGTGTCTTCTATCGATGCAGTAAAATCATTGGCTATCGTAAGTGCGTTCCCACTGCTGTTCTTAGCGGTTATTCTGATCGTAAGTACGGTTAAGATGATTGTACAGTATGATAAATATGATACCGTAGATCATCCGGAAACATCTGTAGTAGATCCGGAATGTATCGTAGATATTGATATCGCTGAAGCATAATTGTCAAAAAACAGATTGTTACATAAAGGAACGGAATTGCACACCAGAACGGAATTATACGATAAACGGAATTACTTGAATTAGGAGGATATAAAGTATTATGAAAAAAGTAAACAAAAAAGAGCAAACATATGAAAGAGCAAGATGTTTTTCCGGTCAGACATTTTCTTATCTGACAAAAGACCAGATGATTGAAATGCATCGGGCTGCATTACAGATTCTGCAGGAAGTAGGATCTGATGTACAGCATGAAGGTGCAAGAGAAATGCTGAAAAAAGCAGGCTGCCGTGTAGAAGGCGAGCGTGTTTATGTGACACCTGGAATCGTAGAATGGGCAATTCAGCAGGCGCCATCTACAATCCTGGTTTACAACCGTGAAGGCGAGCTGGCTATGAACTTAAGCGGACGCAACGCTCACTTCGGTATTGGTTCTGACTGTCCGAATATCTACGACAGAAAGACAAAGACACATAGAAGATATACCACTCAGGATGTGATCAATACCATTCGTCTGGCTGATGCACTGCCAAATATTGACTTTATCATGAGCAGCGGTCTTCTGTATGATTACCCGGGTACAGATTATGAACATCAGTATGCAATCATGCTGAGAAACAGTGTAAAGCCTCAGGTAGTAGTAGCAGCAGACAAACCGTGTCTGGAGAACATCGTAGAGATGGCAATTGCTATCAGAGGAAGCAAGGAAGCTCTGGTTACAAAACCATTAATGGTATTATACAATGAGCCAACTTCTCCATTGATCCACACAGATACAGCAATTGATAAATTAATTTACTGTGCAGAGATGCAGATTCCTACAAACTATGCACCGGCAATCATGCCTGGAGCAACCGGACCTATTACAAATGCAGGATCTATGATTCAGGGCGACGCAGAGCTTCTCCTGGGTCTGGTAATCCATCAGCTGACAAGACCAGGCGCACCATTCGTATTTGGTGGAGCTATGTGTAACATGGATATGCAGAGTACACAGCCTACATACTCTTCTCCGGAATCTATCGTATGTAACTCCGCATTCGCTCAGATGGGTAGAGAATTATATGGTCTTCCTACATGGGGCGACGGCGGCGTAGGCGGAGGCGCTATGCTGCCAGATGAGCAGGCTATGAATGAAGCAACACAGTTTACTTTCATCAATGGTCTTGCAGGAACCAATATCATCCATGACCTTGGATATCTGAACTATGGTTTGACATACTGTCAGGAACTTCTGGTAATGCAGAATGAAGTTGTTGGTCAGCTGCGTCGTATCTTTGATGGAATCGATATGAGCGAAGAATCAAAAGCAATGCCGGTTATCAAGAAAGTAGGACCGGGCGGACACTTCCTGGGACAGAAACATACAAAACAGCACTACAAAGAAATGTGGCTGCCACAGCTGCAAAACCGGCTGGAGTACACACCATGGCTGAAACAGGGTGGTAAGACAATGTGCGAAAAAGCAGGTGAAGTAGTTGATGAGATCATCGCAAACTATGAGCCATTGCCAGTAGCACCGGAAAAAGATGCTCTTATTCAGGCAGTACTGGATCGTGTTGATAAAGAAGCAGCTGAAAAAGAAGCAAAATAAAAGTATTAACTCCAATATAAGCAATACTCTACAAATAACTTCCACATACTAAAAATAAATGTCAAAAAAGCGCCGCTGCAAAGTAGATGAACAGTCATCTATGGAGCAGCGGCTCTTTTTCTTGTTATTTCCCGTTTTAGAATAAGGGATGAACAGGTAGAATTAGCGTTTTATTGATAAACACACGCTTCTTCTACTTTACGAATAAGAGATTCATCAATACCATAATCCAGAAGGATTTTTTTCATATGCTTTGTACATTCTTTTGGAATATCGGGTGAACGATAGGTATCCATTGCCTTCTGAATGTATTTTTGTATATTTTGTTCTAATGCATCCTGTGGTTTATTTCCGCGCACACTGATAATCGGATCAAGAATCGCGGTCTTATATTGCTTCCGTGTACTTTCTGCCCGGATAAAGGAACTTGTACGACAAGCTTCCTCAATATCTTTCATAGGAACAGATTCGTCATTAATTTCAATATCGTTAAGATATACATCTACATAATCAACAATCTGGAAATCAGCAACAAGTTTTTCAAAGGACAATGTCAGATATGCGTCCAGGAACCCTGCCCCTTGCAGAACTACATCAATACCGTTTTGTTCACAGGCCAGGAAGGAAAGTGCGGCTTCATAACCAGCCTGAGCGTCTAACTTTTTGGCATCGCTCATAAGACCTCCGGCACGAACAGGAATATGATAAAATCCCCCCATAATTCCGCCGTATCGGTAACATAACGCAGATTCAGGAGAGCCGGTTGCGATAGCAAAAGATCTCATATCTGCGCTGGTAGACTGTGAAGCATATAAAATCGGTGCACCCGATTCATACATCTGGGCAAGAGCAAGTGTTCCAAGTACTTCCGCATTATTCTGTACAATGGTCCCCACCGTCGTAATCGGAGAAGAGGAACCGGCCATAGCTGCCGGGGCCAGATAACAGGGCTGATGATATTTCAAATTTGTAAACAGAGTTTCTGTCATATTATGGTCAACATATAGAGGTGAATTTACACTCATTCCTGCAAGCATCCGGGGTTTTTCTTTCAGATCCTCTTTTGAACATCCAAATGCAGCTGCCAGCATGTCGTAACATAGTTCCATTGTCTGATAATCGCCGCAGACATCCGGTGGAATTTTAGAGGACAGCATCAGGCCGGAATACAGCTGGAACAGCATATATTGATCTACAGGAACGTCACTTGGCGTGCAGATTCCACCGCCATTGATATGATAGCGATCATTATATTCTACAATTTTATCTGCAATAATCAGATCATCTACGGTTGCTATATGGGTGGATCCATCTTTTTCCAGAACCCAGACACCTCCCATCATAGGTCCTATGTAGGTGTGGCCGGAACCAAGTTCTATGTCAAAACGGGGATCACGTGCGTAGATGTGAACCTGTGATGGCACCATTTCCACACATTTCATAATTTCTTCTTCGGTAAAATACGCAGTTTGGCCATCTACCTTTACACCATGGGATTTAAGCACTTCGATGGCTTCTGGGTGAAGGAAACGCATTCCCACAGTTCCTAAAAGTTCCATAGTTTTGTCATGAATTGCTTGTGCTTTATCAGACATAATAGTTACTTCCTTTTTATGAGTTTTGCGAAATTATTATCAGATATAAGAATTTGACCTGATATTAACAGTATACTATGTTTTTATCTGTTTTTAAATGGATAAATGTCTAAATTTTTCTGTATTTTCAGATATCATGTACGAATTTATATCAACAGGTTTGTAGTAGTAGCAGTTCATAATAATTGACTTTCTCAAAAAGGTCTGTTACAATTTGATAGGATTTAAAACTATTCAGTGTCCTGTTAGTTTAACGGATAAAACAAGCGCCTCCTAAGGGCTAGGTGGAACAAACGCCTTTTGATATGATAACTAGATAAAATTGAATAGATTTTTAAGAATGTCCCAGTACCTCAGCAGGATAGAGGGTTCGCCTCCTAAGCGAAACGTCGCAGGTTCGACTCCTGTCTGGGACGCCACAAACTCCGCTGAAAGCCTTATTTTACAAGGTTTTCAGCGTTTCTTTATTTATGGCTTTCTATTTACGCTGAATACGAATTGTTTTCAATCTGTCATTTTTTATTCGATATTTTTTTAAGACTTTTAAGGAAATAGGCTTGCTAACACTTTTTTATTTTTGAAGAAAAATCGCTGGTTTTTTTGGAATTTGCTAACACTTTTGAAATTCTATCTTTGAAGTGCCTGCTTTAAAAATTGCTCTTTCATTTCTGGCGATAAAGATTTAATCAGTTCCAATAACGCCATATCACTATCGGTTAAGTCGGTATCTTGCTTTGGATTGTCTGTATCATCATTAAGCGTAGAATAAAATTCTTTATCCATTTTTTGTGCATTGAAACGTCTGTCCTCGTCAATGATTTCTGAATATACATCTGTAACCATTTCTGCTTCTGCGTGACCAGTATCGCCTTGTACGGACTTAACATCTCCGTTTGTCATTTTGAGTTTATAACCCGTACTTAAATGGCGTAGGCTGTGAAATACCACAACTTCATAATCGTTTTCTTCACAGAGCTTTTGAAACCTATCTCTAACAATACGGCTTTCCACGGGATTGCCATTATCCAACGCAATAACAAGGTTGTAATCATTGTAGGCACTTCCTAAAAATTCCTTTAATTCCTGCTGGTCTTTTTTATATTGCACCAATAGTTCCGCAACTGTTTTAGGTAACCAGACAACACGATTACTTGTTTCTGTTTTTGGCGTTTTCAAGACAAGCCTTGTGGTACAATGCGGTTTTTGCGTTGGGAAAATCTTTAAAATATCCTTTTCCTTTAATTTCTGCATAGCTTCTGCATTTACTCTTGAAAGTTCTTTATTGATGATTACCTTTGCATTATTTGTAGCAATGGACTCTTCATCAATAATAACATCTTCCCATGTAAGTCCTGTAATTTCTCCAATTCGCATAGAGCAGGAAAAAGCTAAGTGCATACAAATTGAAAGCAAATCATCTTCCGTGGCTTTTACCGCTTCTCGAAATGTTTGAACACTCCACACTTTTCGCCTAGTCTTTGGAATTTTTGGTAACGTAGCCAAAGACGCAGGGTTTCTTTTGTTTGTATCAATATACTCCCAGCGGATAGCTTGATTTAAGGCACAGCGGATAATATCATGTATTTTTTTGATGTTCGCTGGTTGAACACAACGACCAGTTGCTTTTCTGTTTGCCCGTGGTACTTCTGGAACGCTCAATAAATCATTGTAGTATTTTGATAGACTTTTTGTAGTTATTTCATTCAGTTTCCAATCTCCAATAATCGGATTGATATAATTTTCAATACTGCCTACCTTACTACTAAATGTACTCGGCGACCATTTAGATGTGCCATATAAATTAACAAAAATTTCTAGGAAATCACGCAATGTAATATCTTTGTCTACAACATCTAACTCCTTTTTAGAATTTTCAATCTGATGTGCAAATTGTTCCTCTAATGGAACTATCACATATCCAAATTTCTCTTGATAGTATTCTATAAAGGCTTTTCGCTGTTTTGCTTCTTTTCTTGTTTCCAGCGTGTCCCATTTTTGTTTTCTTTCTCCTGCACTATCTAAGTACCAATAAATAACTGAAAAACTTGATTTTCTTTGTTTGATTGAAGCCATAATTTTCTCTCCTTATAGTTAAATTTCATTTAACCATTTATCGAAAGAAACCTTTGATACCCGTATGGCTTTACCAGCACGAACATAACTGAATTGACCGCTTTTTACTAATGAATAAGCTACCTTTTTGCTAATGTCCAGTTGTTCAGCAATTTCCTCTACTGTATAAGTCTTTTTTTCCTTTGTAGGAGATTGTGCATTTTGTGTATCACTTATCACTATTAAGACCCCTTTCATTTGTGACAGCAACAAAATACACTCGTCTAATAAGGTCATTATAACACACCTAAATAAAAAGAGTAGATAGATTTTGTTGCTGAAACTATCAATTATAAGCAGGCAGACGGCTTTGGAAAGCTCCGTTAGTATCTCAACTATTCCCATTCTTGTGGGCAGAACCGCACCATGCGGACGTATCATTATTCTGTGAGGATAGGTCATGGCAAAACGACTTTTCCAACAGTCGCTCTCGGATCACTGCGTGGGTCGCTCGCTTTCTTTTGAAAAGGTCGTGGCGTACAGTTCCCGTGGCTCGCTATCTCACAAACGTATCTGTCTGCTTTATTCAGTTGTCAAAGAGCTGTGGCGAAAGCGTGTTGCTTTCATATAAAAGCAGGGGCAGAGCAGGAAAGAGGGGATTGAACAAATCATGCTCTGCGGTTACTGCTTGTTATTCTTCTTCGATTTCTAAGGCAATATCAAACCCTAAAATCATTTTAATAAGTGCTTCTCTGATAAGTCCCTTTAATTCCATATCTACAACAATATAGACATTGCCGTATTCATCATAGAGTGGTCGTAGACAGCACTTTGATATGTAAGGGTCATAAAATGCCAGTATCTTTTCAATCGCTTTTTCGTCCCCGTCCATTGCCTGCGAAAGCAAGTAGTAGGACGGCTTCTTCATTGTGTGTTTCATTTGCTATCATTTCTCCTTTAGTATTTTTTTCATAAGCTCTAGTGAATTGTGTCGGTTTTGAAAAACACCACTTCTTGAAATATTTTGTCTTTTTGCAATCTCGGTATCGCTCATTTCCAAGAAATAATACATCAACAAATTTTCTCGATTACGCTCAGACAAATGTTTCAAGGCTTCTGCCAGTTCATCATCACAAATACGAATATCACTACCACATACATTGAAAATCGTATAGTCCGTATCATAGTCGTCCCAGACAGCCAGATTTTCTACAACGATTTCTGGAAGTTCACAAAAAAGCGTTTCTCCCTTTTGTCGTCGCTTTAATTTCTTCTGATAGTCCTTAACAACATGTCGGACAACTTTCTTCAAACAACTTTCAAAACGGCATTGAACTGTTTTCTGGAAGTCAGACGGTTTCATCAATCTCACCCCCTTTCCGTTACGATATGAAAAGTGGTTATCCCTCTTTCCGCACCATATAGGGAACGACAGGTGTGATTTGCTAAGTTGAAACCGAAAAAAGTTGAAAAAAATTTTTAACAAAACAAAAACAGCCCGATAATGTGTAATTACACAAACAGACTGTTTTATAAATTCTATTGATATGAATTTTTAATTCTTGTAAAGGGTGTAATGATTGTAATAGTGGACTGAAATATTTATTCAGTTGAGAACGGCAGAACGTTCTTCCGTATGCAATCATGGTATAGCCCCCTTTAACCAGAGCTATGCCTTATTTACTCCTAAGAAAAAAGGACAGTTCTGGTTATATCCAAAACCGTCCCGTTATTTTTCAAGACGCACAAAAGTGTATTATCTAGG
Organism: Lachnospiraceae bacterium; assembly: GCA_050944855.1. Lineage (GTDB taxonomy): Bacteria > Bacillota > Clostridia > Lachnospirales > Lachnospiraceae > Lactonifactor. The sequence goes on along the minus strand of JBMNRU010000021.1, from coordinate 4,341 downwards.
AACGGTTTTTTTTATTTACCGCACACGATAACAGCTTTTGAATTATTACTGCATACTATATGCAATTTTAACACATTCTAAATATACAGCATGAAGTATAAACTCATGCTAGGTGATTTAAAATGAGAAAAGCAAAAGAAACACAAACTTTTGATTTCAGACCTTTAGGACTGGCAATCAGAGAAGCCCGTGAGAGAGCAGGGCTTTCTCGTAATGATTTAGGCGATAAAGTGTTCTATGGAGAACGCCATATCGCAGATATTGAAAATGTTGGTTCACACCCTAGTTTTCAATTATTCCATGATTTAGTTACCATGTTCAATATATCGGTCGATGAATATTTCTATCCAGCAGAGAACGTCGTAAAAAGTACAGCTCGCCGTCAGATAGAAACCTCTCTTGATTTATTGAGTGATAACGAATTAAAAATCATTCAAGGTACGATTGACGGTATCTTGAACAGCAGGGAGAGCAAGAAGTAATCAGCTTCTTGTTTTCCCTTTTTGCTATTCTGCATTATCTATTTGCTGATCTGCTCCGCAGGTAACAAATAAGAGCCAACAATCTATAAGTCATAATAACCTACAAATTATCGGCTCTGCGTCTTTGCGTCTGGCTCTTTGATAATAGTTACTTTTCCATGCTTTATATTGATTAAAGTTTCCGTTTTGCACTTCGGACAGAACAAAGGAAAATTTATCAGTTCTGTATCTTCTCGCACTTTAGTTCGTGTCTTATTATTGCAAATAGGACATAATACCCATAATTGCTTATCCATAGCCCCCCCTTATTCTTTTAAGAAATTTAATTTTTGCTTTTTCGTAGTGATATAAACATATTTTTTCGGCGTAAAATGTCTATTTCCAAAATACCTTTTGAAATTTGCTTGCATCTCTGGGTATGTACTATTCATAAATTCTTCAATATCCGCTCGGACGTTAGCAAACAATAAACCCTCAGTCTATATGCAGATTTTAATCATTTATTTTATTGATTTAAAATTTTCAATATATAAGGAAACTTCGCCACATTTTGGACAAACTGCAACTTTAGGTTTTTCTACCGTAGTTCCAAAAACGCCTTTAGTAGTTATTCTAATACCATATCCCTGCATATCAACTTTAACATCTAAATTTTCGACCATTTCTTCATGACATCTAAGACATTTTCTCATAACAATACCTCACTAATTGTATTTTCTAGTAAAAAATGCTTTTGATAGAAGATAAGAACTGAAAGCAAGAGCTATAACTATTATAAAAGCTATGCCGATACTCAATTCAAAATTATCGACTACAAACCATAAAATAGAATTGTTAGTCACATTTGTCCAAACTGCCAATACAACAAGAATAATCACTAGAGTAAACATAACCGCAAAACCTGCATTAACTCCAAGTGAATAATTTGAAGGCAATACAAATGACAAAAATACTAAGGTTACGGCAAAAGAAGCACAAGCAATAAACATATAATAACCAAATGCAAATTGAGGGAATATAAAATATGTTATGGTATTAACAAGCAAAGCTACCCCAAAGCCAATACAAGTCATAATCAAAGCAACTATATATCTGCTTTTTACAATCGTAGTTTTTGAAACGGGTAGTGCAACAACATATTTCCCCCATTTCCATTGTTCGTCGCAAGTCGTTAAGGAAATTATCATTGTCATTATTTCAACTGGAATTAACAATAAACTAATGTAAATAGCTCCTGTCCCTTTTAAAAATAACATCAAAGCTACTATAATGAATATATCCATAATAATTCTAGTAATTCCATATTTTTTCTGAATTACTAATAAATCTTTCATCAATAAGCCTTTCATTGTAATTCCCCCTTTACGTAAAACAACATAATATTTTCAATAGTAGCAGGTTCTACAAGTGCTTTTGGAAAATCTTTTGCAATCTTGTTTCTATCACGAACAAGAACCTTATATTGATAATCTTCTTTTTGATAGGAAATAATTTCTGTCTTATCTAGCGTATCAAAGACACTTGCTCCACAACTTACAACACCATAGTTATCAATTAAGTCGTCTTTTAATGAGCAGAAAACTAACCGTCCTTTATGAATAAAAGTAATATAATCTGCTATTTTTTCTAAATCACTTGTAATATGTGATGAAAACAAAATAGAGTAATTTTCATCTTGCACAAAATCAATCAGTATATCAAGAATATCATCTCGAATAATAGGGTCCAATCCACTTGTTGCTTCATCTAATATAAGTAATTCTGCTTTATGTGAAAGAGCAACAGCGAATGCAAGTTTTACTTTCATTCCTTTAGAAAAATCTTTAATTTTCTTCTTTGCTGGTAATTCGAACTGTTTCAAATAATTACGAAATGCTATACTGTCCCAATTGGTATATATTCCCGACATATATTTTTCAATTTCTTTTGGTGTAAAAATATCTGGAAAGTGGTTTTCGTCAAATACAATTCCGATTTTATCTTTTATTTCACATTCATCAATTATGTGGTCTTTTCCAAAAATCAAAATGTTTCCACTGTTTTTCTTAATTTCGTTCAAAATACAATTTACTGTGGTCGATTTTCCAGCTCCATTTTCGCCAATAAGCCCCATAATTACACCTCTAGGAATGGAAAAACTTAAGTCATTTAATACAAAATCGCCATAATCTTTTGTAAGGTTTTTAACTTCTAAAATATTTTCAGCCATTTACTCGTCCTCCTCATATAATAATTTTAATAATCCAATCAATTTATCAAGGTTTATGCCACTTGCACGGGCTATTTCAATAGCTTCTACAAATCTATCTTCGATTTTTTTCTGTTGTTCTTCTATATAAAAATCTTGATTTTGAGCAGATACAAAACACCCTTTGCCTGCTGTTGTTTCGATAAAACCGTCTTTTTGAAGCACATCATAAGATTTTTGAACAGTCAATACACTTATATGCAATGATTTTGCAAGTCCTCTTATTGATGGTAGAGCTTCGCCAGCCTTTAATTCCCCATTTATAATCAATGCTTTTATTTGCGAAGAAATTTGTTCATAAATAGGTATGCTTGCATGATTATTGATAAAGATTTCCATTTAAACACCGCCTTGTTCTATACTGTATAGCTTATACAAGTACAGCATAATACTTCAAAATACAGTTGTCAATATTAAAAGGCTTGCAGAGCATAAAAATATGATACAAGCCTTTTACAATTATCCTACAATCTTCCAGTTACTATCCTTATGTAGCACAAGCTCATACTGCGATACTTGCGTTGCCTTTGTCTGATTATCAAGGAATTTTACAGCAACCTTGACTTTCACATTGTCCCCGTCCTTTGTAAAGATAGGGTTTACCAATTCCGAATAAAGATAGTCCCTGCCAATAGGTTCAAGTACATTGCCCGACACATAATAAGCCAGCTCTTTTTCTGTGGCTGTTGGATAGAGCTTAAAGAATGTTTCCAGAAATGCGGTAGCGTCGTTTACAGTATCAGCGTCTACACTTGCGTCTGTTTCTGGTGTCTTTGGCTCATAGTCTGATTTCTCGATTGCTGGTGCAAGAGTAGGGTTCTGAACGATTACCATATCCCCGTCAGCGTCCACATGGACTTTTACGGTATAGGTTGCTTTCACATTGCTTGTCTGTTCTCCCTCTTTTATCTGCTGATCTACTTCGTAGGTAGCAGAAAAAGTGTCCATTCCCGATTGCTCGATATACCATACAATCACATCTGTAACTGTGGAGCTGGTCGGTATATCCGTTCGGATTGTATCCACATTCAAGTCCTGCAATTCTTTTGTCAGATAACCGCTGATTGCCTGCGTCCTTGCTTCGATAGCTTCTTTGCTGTTATTCCATGTGTAATAGGACTTTGCAAAGTTCTTCACGAAATTTTCTATCCCGTTGGTGTCCTGCAAGCGAAGCTCTATCACTTCTTTTTCATGGGTGGTGTGCTGGTCGATAGCGGTAAAATTCTTATATACCCCAAAGCTCACGCTTGCGATAAGCATCACCCACAACGCAATCACGGTTTTCTTATGTGTGCCTACCTTGACAGTACGCACCTTTTTTTCTTTTGGTTCTTTGATAATTTCTGTCGGTTTCTGATTTTTCTTAAACATATTTTTCAAGTCCTTTCTATTGTTTTACTCGTCCTGCACCGATTAAGTGCTGTTGCCAGTAACTACTACTTAGGTCTGCATATCCTATGGGGTCGCCTGCATGGTACATCTGGTTATTTCCTACATAGTAGAGTAGGAAAGCACCGCCTTTCCTTATTTCTAAGGTAGGTTTGTGCAGTCCTCTCCCCGAACCGTGCTTGCATTTCTCAATGCACACGGCTCTCCATCTTTGCTCCGTTA
>JBMNRU010000020.1:0-58611 GCA_050944855.1 Lachnospiraceae bacterium | reverse complement strand
AACTATTTCTTTATCTCTGGTGGTTTATATAATATATATTACAATTGGCTAACCAATCATTGCAAAGAAACGCCAACCGAAATAGCTGATATGTTTATGGATTTCTATATATTAAAAGGAAATATTAATTAATGTTATTTTTTTCTATACCATAAATCGTGCATCTATGAAGATCAAGCGCAAGCTGTACAGCTTGATAGGATAAAATAAGCCGTGAGAAAAACTCCCGATTTTTCGGGAGTTTTTTTTATTTATGCACCAACTGCTTTTGATATATGTCCAATAAGCATTTTACAAATTCTTTTGGTTTTTCAACATGGATACCGTGCCCGCAATCAAAATGGATAATTTTACAATCGTCGATTAGCTCTGCGACTCTGTTTACATCGTCATCACTTAGCGCGGCCATCAGTATGCCATCGGAATTTACATTTGTTTTTGCTTTCATAAAAACGGTTTTACAGTTGATTTTTTTCAAAATGTCTTCATGTGAAAGTTCGCAGTGAAAGCTATCGGTATAAAATGCTTCGCCAAATAGCGGGTCATAATGATTCATACCCTGAAAGCCTGCTAAAGCAGTTTTCGGCCAAAACGGTACCTTCAAGTCCTTTGAAGGGTGTTTTTTTCGATAAGACGCCGCCATTTTTGTAAGTTTTCCTTTGACTTTCTCCCGGGACTGTTCGGGAAAGAAGTTCCAGGCATATTGATTGCAAAAATAGTAAAGTACGAAATCGCTTTTTTCTTTTTGCATGTTATATGCATGGCAAACCGTTGACAGATCTATGTAATTAAATGTACTTTTTCTGCGTTCTCCCTGACAGGAGAAAAATGGAGGGTCTTCTAATATCAGCGTTTCACAAAGCTTCGTTTCTGCGGCAATATATGCGGCGATCAAACCACCCGAAGAATGTCCCAATAACCATATTTTTTGCCCGATTTCATTTTCAATAAAATCTATTATCGCACAACTGATCGCTTTGATGTTGTACTCTGCAGGATCATGCAGACTGCCGCCGTGACCGTAGCAGTCTATGGAATAGATATGAAATTTTTTGGAAAGCTGTTTTGCCACTTTCGAGTAGCTTTGTCCATCTACGCCTTGCGCATGAATGAAAACTAAAGGCTGAAAATTATTCTGTATTTCATAGTATTTCAATCGTATGCCCTGATTTTCATAAATTTTTTCATTCATGATCTGTACTCCTTGCCGAATAACGAGTTTTTAATCCTTGATAAGCATCGGTTAGCGCTTTTTCGATAAATTCAATATCCCATTCAAGAAAATTTGTTGCTATCATAGTGGCAATACCGTGGGCATACAGCCATAATTCCAAATGAAGCAAGTACGCTTCATCTTCACTGATACTAAGGTTTTTCATAATAATATTTAGTATCGGACGGATCTCTTCTCGGTTTTCTGCTATGCTTTCACCTGTTCTGTCACGCATAAAAAGCAGCTTGAACAGCTCTTTTTCTTCTTTGGCAAACTGAATATATGCGATACCGCTTGCCTTATATGGTGGATATTTACTGTCTGCCATACCTTTTTGGATATAGGATTGATATAACGTATTTGCAGCAGCTATCACTTCGTTTTGTACTTCCTCCATATTTTGGAATAAACCAAATATAGGCTTTGCTGATGAGCCGAGCTCTGCGGCAAGTCCTCTGGCGGTTAGTCCTGTGATTCCATTTTTTCTCGTAACGTTTAAAGCGGCAGTTATGATTTGTTCTTTTGTAAACTTGAATTTTGGCGGCATTTTTTCCCCTTCATTTTAAAACGATTGTTGCGCAACTTATGTTTTCTATTGTACCTACTTTTCCTGATTTGTCAAGAAATTGTGGTAAGTGATATAATTTGAGATATTCACAGCCCGCGCCATTCGCAAAACCGCGTCTACAGCGCTTTCCGCTGCTGACGCAGCTCATTTTTGCTCATACACGGGCGCTCACCTCATGCTTGACAAAATGGGCTCATTCATGCGAGCATGATTTGCCCATTTTGTCAAGCATGGCTGAACTTTTAACGATAAAAATGGTATAACTGATTGAAACTACAATTAATATGATAGAAATCAGATAAAAGGATATTCCTGTAGTATCTTTTCCTATAATAGACAGTGAATTTATTACGATATGTGCAATAATACAGGGAATCAATGATTTGCTTTTATCAAAAATGGTAACAAATAGGAAACCTATTGCGGTAGCATAGCAAATTTGCATGAATGTAGGAATCAAATCTGCACCATTTAATAAATTTACAATATGTCCGATACCGAAGGTAATTGAACTTATTATGATTGCGGATCTCTTATTATCTTTTTCTATTGATTTATATAAAATGCCCCTAAAAATAATCTCTTCAAGAAATCCTACATTTATCATAGTTAAAATGTGAAATATTATTTCACTTGAAGTATGATTGATATCAATACCATTCCACAACCCAATAGTACTGATTATGATTAAGGGAATAAAATATAAAAATCCCTTTGCATTTTCAGCTTTTCTTAATCCATAATATTCTGCTTTTTTTGAAATAACGATTAGTGCTAATAACACTACCGACAGTATAGTATTTGCAATAAAGCTAACAGGACTTGTAAATCCAAAATTTTGCATACAATAGGAATTTATTATTACATATCCTGCAATTAGAAATATTAAACACATGGTTTCGTGTTTTTCAAAGAACTTGCTCATTACTATGTATTCCTCCTTAATTATATCATTTCTTTCCTGATACTGTCATTTTCTGTGATCTCTCGAAGCACCCGACATGGATTTCCAACTGCTATCACATTTGCAGGAATATCTTTTGTTACAACGCTTTTGGCTCCAATTACAGTATTTGCTCCGATTGTCACGCCGGGAAGTATTGTGACATCGGCTCCGATCCACACATTATCGCCAATCACAATGGGTTCTGCTTTTTCTAATCCCTGATTACGTTCTTCTGCTAATAGGGGATGGGAGGCGGTATACATTCCGCAATTGGGACCGATAAAACAGTAAGAACCTATTTTTATGGGTGCACCGTCCATGAGATATGCATTGTGATTGATGAATGTGTGATCTCCAATAAAGCAGTTGTAACCATAATCTGTATAAAATGGAGAAAGCAGGATGATATTTTCGCCTCTGTGGGGCAAAAGCAATTTCATAATTTCTTCCCTTTGTTTCACCATTTTAGGAGAAGTCTGATTGAGAGAATAGCACAGTTCTTCCGCATCCTCCCGCTGTTTTAATAATTCAGCATCATGATTGGCATCGTACCAGAATCCTTTTTCTGATTTTTCCCGTTCTGTCATTTTATTACCCTCTTCAAATTCAAGTTTCATATTATTTTCCATTATTATAATTGTTATCATAACGCCTGCATTTGTATAAATCAAGCCGGCCATGAAATAACAGTGAATTGGAGTTCCCTTTTCAGTTGCATTTCCGGCCTGTTCAGTCTATAATTGAGAAATGATTAAGTGCTAAAAGATATGATCCCCATCCAGGCATGGTATAATAGAGTAAGATAATATGGGAAGGAACGAAAGGAGAAGGGTATTTTATGAGTAAGGAGTTTGTAATACATCCATTAGAGGGAATTGTATGGGACGAAGGGAAAATTAATTTAGGAGACTCAAAAGAGTCAGTCATCGCTGTTTTAGGAGAAGCCCAGGTGAATTATGAGAATTCATCTTATTATTTCAGCACAGATCTTCGCATTGATTATGACAAGAATGACTGTGTAGAATTTATTGAATTTCTTGGCGGTATGGACGGAAGTATTCAGCCGGTATTATACGGACAGAAAATACTGCAGATCAATGCGGCAAGAGCCTATAAATTGTTAAAAGACAATAATAACGGTGAGATTGTAGATGAAGATGAAGGCCGTTCTTATAATTTCAAAAATATTGGGATTGGTGTCTTCCGCGAAAATACACCGGATATCATCGATATTACCATGACAAAGCTGACCGAGGCCGGTATCCATATGCAGGAGAATGAAAAGCTGCAGGAAGAGAGGCGTTTGGCGAGTCACTGGGCAACGATCGGACTGGGCGGAAAAGATTACTACGAATAAGATTGGCCGGGTATGATAACAAAGTGATGGGATACGGAGGTGAATCTATGCTGGAAGTGCGGCTTGCCAGGAAAGATGAGGCTAAAGCGGTATGTCTTTTTTATGAATCTCATATTGATGCTGTGCAGCGGGCAGAGTATACGCCGCGGTGGAAAAAGAATTCCTATCCTTCCGATGCGTATCTGAAAGAGGCAGTGGAAAATCAGGAACTTTATATAGGAATGGAAGATGGACAAATTGTTTCCGCCATGATATTGAATCATAAATGCAATGAAAGTTATGAAAAGGCAAAATGGCCGGTAGAAAGAGCAACGGAGGAGATTCTGGTTGTTCATACGCTGGCGGTGCATCTGGATTTTTGCAGAAGAGGCATTGCCGGGAAGATGCTTACAAAAGCAGTAGAGGTAGGGAAAGAAAAGAAGTGTACTGCAATACGTCTTGATACATTGTATTTGAACCATCCTGCCACAAATCTGTATCTGAAGTTTGGATTTCAATGCGTGGATGAAGTACCCATGTATTATGAGGATACCGGATGGATGAATTTTAAACTGTTCGAGTATTCTCTGGAACATAGTTAGTACATATCCGTTAGTAATAGGAGTTTATGTTATTGGAACAGGGCAGCAAAGATTTTTTTGCAGCCTTTTTCCTTTTCCAGGCAGGATATGGAGAAAAATGACCGAAAAACGCACTTCTATTTTGGAAAGAAATATGATAAAGTAATTACAGTAAGTTGTCCCGGAAGGGATGTTCATAAGTATCTGGTATGTCATTGTCGGTTCAGACGAGTCCCCATGATTTCTATGTTAATATTGTATACCCTTGGGGAGTGTTTTTTGAGTAAGTTTTATTTCATATCAAGTGAGGTAATCTGAAATGAGAGAAAAATATGAATCACTTTCTTTAAATGCGCTGAAAGAAGTAGCAAAAGCCAGAGGGCTGAAAGGCATTTCGGCTCTGAAGAAAGAGGACTTGATCCTGCGTATGTTAGAAGAAGATGAAAAAGATAAAAAGGTGCAAAGCTCTAAAGCACATATAGAAGAAAAAAAACCGATGGAAGAAAAAACTGTGTCAGAAGAGAAGGCGCCTATGGAACAGTCGCAGCTGGACAGCGGATTGAAGGCCCAGGGAATTCTGGAGGTAATGCCGGATGGATACGGATTTATTCGAAGCGATAATTATCTGCCGGGAGAGAATGATGTCTATGTCTCTCCGTCTCAAATACGCCGTTTCAATCTGAAGACAGGTGACATTCTGGCGGGGAATACCCGTGTAAAGAGTCAGAATGAAAAGTTCAGCGCATTATTATATGTAACTTCTATTAATGGACTGTCTCCCAATGACAGCCAGAAACGTTATAATTTTGAAGATATGACGCCTGTGTTCCCGGATGAGAGATTGTGTCTGGAACGGCCGGGAGGAAGTCTGGCTATGCGTGTGGTCGATATGGTCAGCCCTATCGGAAAAGGCCAGAGAGGTATGATCGTATCTCCTCCAAAAGCAGGTAAAACTACTTTATTAAAAGATGTGGCGAAATCTATTTTGCGCAACAACCCGGAGATGCATCTGATCATTCTTTTAATTGATGAGCGTCCGGAAGAAGTAACGGATATCAAAGAAGCCATTCAGGGGAAGAATGTAGAGGTCATTTATTCTACTTTCGATGAATTGCCGGAGCATCATAAGCGAGTATCTGAGATGGTGATCGAGCGTGCCAGAAGACTGGTGGAGCACAGAAAAGATGTTACTGTTTTACTGGACAGCATTACCCGTCTGGCCAGAGCATATAATCTTACGGTTCCGCCAAGCGGACGTACCCTGTCCGGCGGTTTGGATCCGGCGGCTCTTCATATGCCGAAACGGTTCTTTGGTGCGGCCAGAAATATGCGTGAGGGCGGAAGCCTGACCATTCTGGCTACTGCGCTGGTGGATACGGGAAGCAAGATGGATGATGTGATCTATGAAGAATTTAAAGGAACCGGCAATATGGAACTGGTTCTGGACAGAAAGCTTCAGGAAAAGAGAATTTTTCCGGCCATTGACATTGCAAAGTCAGGTACCCGAAGAGAAGACCTTCTTCTTTCCAAAGAAGAGCAGGAAGCTGTCTACAGTATGAGAAAGGCGATCAACGGCATGCGTGCGGAAGAAGCGGTAGAGCAGATTCTAAATATGTTCGCACGCACACGTAATAATGAAGAGTTTGTGCAGATGGTGAAAAAACAGAAGTTTTAATCTGCTTTTGCATTGACATTATTTGTAGAATATGCTACACTTTAAAAGCTGTTTTATTATTAAGAACGCAATAGCTAATAGAAAATAGAACAAATAGATAGAAGAGGTGAAATAACATGAAAGAAGGATTGCATCCAGAATACCATCAGGCAACTGTAACCTGCAACTGTGGAAATACATTCGTAACAGGATCTACAAAACCAGAGATTCACGTAGAAATATGTTCCAAATGTCATCCGTTCTACACAGGACAGCAGAAGGCAGCACAGGCTCGTGGACGTATCGATAAGTTCAACAAGAAATACGGTATCACAAAATAATAAAAAGTATGAACAGGCTGAGGTTGCATAATCTCAGCCTGTCTTGCTATAAGAGGTAACTATATGAAATCATGCAATATTGGTGGTCAGGCCGTCATGGAAGGCATTATGATGCGGCATAAGGACCAATATTCGGTTGGCGTAAGAAGGCCGGACGGCGGAATTGAAATAAAAGTAGAAGAATATAAAAGTGTTTTTCCATTCAAGCGTTTTCTGAATGTCCCCTTTCTGAGAGGCGTGTTCAATTTTATAGATTCCATGGTCGTGGGCGTCAGCTGCCTGATGTATTCGGCTTCATTTTTTGAAGATGAGGAAGAAGAGAAGGAAAAAGAAGAAGCTCGTCTTGCAGCGATGTCACAGGATGAACGAAAAAAATATGAGCTGAAACAAAAGAAAATCATGGATTGGATGATGTACGGGACAGTGGCATTCTCGGTAGTATTATCTGTGGGACTTTTTATGATCCTGCCCTATTTGCTTGCCAGCATTTTGCGAAAGGCAGGCGCCGCAGAATCCGGTATTACCATAGTGGAAGCACTGATCCGTATTCTTATTTTTATGGGTTATCTGCTGTTGATTTCCCGGATGAAAGATATTCAGAGAGTTTTTATGTATCACGGTGCAGAGCACAAGTGTATCAACTGTATCGAACACGGCATGCCCTTGACGGTAGAAAATGTGATGAAAAGTTCTCGGCTGCACAAGCGGTGCGGTACCAGCTTTTTGTTTTTTGTGATTATCGTCAGTATTATTTTTTTTATTGGATTTTTTGCTGTGTTTCCGGTTTCCCAGCTGTGGCTGCGCGTGTTGATCCGTGTGCTGCTGGTGCCTCTTATCGCTGGTGTGTCTTATGAGATCATACGCCTTGCGGGAAACAGTGATCATCCGGTGGTATCTTTGCTCAGCAAGCCGGGACTGGCGCTGCAGAAGCTGACCACAAGAGAGCCGGAGCCGGATATGGCAGAGGTGGCCATTGCAGCAGTAGAGGCAGTATTCGACTGGCGTTCCTATCTGGAAGAGAATGAGAAAGAGGAATGTGACCCATGCAATCATTGAGAACGTTATTGCAGGAGGGAAAAGCGCAGCTTGCGCAGATTGAAAACGGCGTGCAGGACGCGTGGCTGTTGATGGAAGATGTGTTTGAAATTTCAAGACATGAATATTTTCTAAAGGAAGAGGAAATCGTACCGGAAGAAAAAGAAGAGGCTTACTTAAAACTGATACGGGAAAGAAAGAAACACATACCTCTGCAGCAGCTGACACAGAAAGCCTATTTTTATGGATTGTGCTTTTATGTAAATGACCAGGTGCTGATTCCCCGGCAGGATACGGAATGTCTGGTGGAAGAAGTGCTGAAGCATATGGGAAGGGAAGGAAAGCTGCTGGATATGTGCACCGGAAGCGGATGTATTTTGCTTACCCTGCTTCATGAACGGCCGGGATATGAAGGGACGGGTGCAGATATTTCCCCATCCGCATTAAAAGTGGCACGAACCAATATGGAATTGCTGGGAATAAAAGCCCGGCTGACAGAGAGTAATTTATTTGACTGCATAGATGGGGTATATGATATAATCGTATCGAATCCCCCTTATATCGCTTCGGATGAGATTCCCAGACTGATGGAAGAAGTCCGTGACCATGAGCCGCATCTGGCTTTGGACGGAAAGGAAGACGGACTTTATTTTTACAGAGAGATTGTAAAGCAGGCCGGCAGTTATCTGAAGGCTGGCGGCTGGCTTTGCTTTGAGATCGGATACGATCAGGGTGAGGCGGTAAAAGGTTTATTAGAGGATGCCGGTTATGAGCAGACGGCCGTCCGAAAGGATCTGGCCGGACTGGACAGAGTGGTGATCGGCCGGAAAATATAAGGAGGAATACCTGTGTTTGATAAATTGGAGGATATACTGATCCATTTTGAAGAAATATTAAATGAATTGAATGAGCCCGATGTGACAAATGATCAGGCGAGATTTCAGAAATTAATGAAGGAACAGAGCGATCTGCAGCCTATTGTAGATGCTTATCGGGAATACAAGGCCTGCAATCAGACCGTAGAGGACAGTCTTTCTATGCTGGAGGAAGAGTCTGATGAAGAGATGCGTGAAATGCTCAAAGAAGAGCTTTCGGATGCAAAGAAAAGAATCGAGGAGCTGGAGACAGAATTAAAGATCCTTCTTCTCCCAAAGGATCCCAACGATGATAAGAACGTTATCGTAGAGATTCGCGGTGGTGCCGGCGGTGATGAAGCAGCGCTGTTTGCTGCAGATGTATACCGTATGTATGTAAAATATGCGGAGTCCCGCCGTTGGAAAACCGAGATGATGAGTTTAAATGAAAATGGAAACGGTGGTTTTAAAGAGGTTACCTTTATGATTACCGGACAGGGGGCCTATTCCCGCCTGAAGTATGAAAGCGGTGTGCATCGTGTACAGCGTGTGCCGGAGACGGAGTCCAGTGGAAGAATTCATACTTCCACCTGTACAGTGGCAATCATGCCCGAAGCGGAAGAAATCGACTTCCATCTGGATATGAATGATTGTAAGTTTGACGTATTTAGGGCATCCGGCAATGGCGGTCAGTGCGTAAATACTACAGACTCTGCAGTACGTCTGACTCATATTCCTACAGGTATTGTAATCTCCTGCCAGGATGAAAAGTCACAGTTAAAGAATAAAGATAAAGCGTTAAAGGTACTGCGTTCCCGTTTATATGAGATGGAACTGCAGAAACAGCATGATGCAGAAGCGGAGGCCAGGAGAAGTCAGGTCGGAACCGGAGACCGTTCTGAGAAAATCCGCACTTACAATTTCCCTCAGGGTCGTGTGACCGATCACAGAATTAAATTGACATTACATCGTTTGGACGGTATTCTAAACGGAGACCTGGATGAGATTATTGACAGTTTAATTGCAGCGGATCAGGCTGCAAAGCTGGCAAAGATGAATGACAATTAGAATATTTTTTCTAATGACAAGGTTCTTGAAACCGGTGGGGAGAAGAGAAAGGAAATACTGGTATCATCATGAGAAAAACAGCATTGGTTATTATGGCGGCTGGGATTGGGAGCCGTTTTGGAAAGGGTATTAAGCAGTTGGAGCCGGTGGGTCCCAACGGAGAGATTATTATGGATTATTCTATATATGATGCTCTGGAAGCCGGATTTAATAAAGTAGTTTTTATTATCCGCAGAGATCTGGAAAAGGATTTTAAGGAGATTATTGGACGGCGTATTGAGAAAATCACTGAAGTAGAGTATGCATATCAGGAACTGGATGACCTTCCGTCAGGATTTATCAGACCGGAGAACAGAACGAAACCGTGGGGAACCGGGCAGGCAGTTTTAAGCGCCAGATCTGTGCTCCATGAGCCGTTTGTTGTCATTAATGCCGATGATTATTATGGAAAAGAAGCATTTGTAAAAGTACATGATTATCTGGTGCAGAAAGCAGAAGAAGATGATGATGTATTAGATATCTGTATGGCAGGATTTGTCTTAAAGAATACGTTAAGCGATAATGGGGGCGTGACCAGAGGGGTTTGTTCCCTGGACGAAACAGGGCGCCTGATCGGCATCACGGAAACCCATAATATTGTAAAAACTCCGCATGGAGCCGTGGTGGAACATGAGGACGGCACCGTGATTCCATTGAATGCAGATAATCTGGTATCCATGAATATGTGGGGGCTGACACCCAGATTTATGGACTGTCTGGAAGAGAAGTTTGTGAAGTTTCTGGCTCAGTTAGGAGAAGATGTCAGCAAAAAAGAGTATCTTTTGCCTACGATCATTGATGAACTGATGAAGGAAGGCAAAGCCAGTGTGACTGTGCTGGAAACACAGGACAGCTGGTTTGGTGTCACTTATCAGGAAGATAAAAAAACAGTAGTAGACGCTTTTCGGGAATTAATTGCCAAAGGTGTTTATCAGGAAGCATTATTTTAAAAGTGAGGAGTGATAGAAATGGGAAAGTATTTTGGAACAGATGGTTTTAGAGGCGAGGCTAATGTGAATTTGACTGTGGAACATGCGTTTAAAGTGGGCCGCTTTCTGGGCTGGTACTATGGACAGGATCATAAAGCACAGATTGTTATCGGAAAAGATACCAGAAGAAGCAGCTATATGTTTGAATATGCCCTGGTTGCCGGTTTGACCGCTTCCGGAGCGGATGCATATCTGCTCCATGTAACAACAACTCCGAGTGTTTCTTATGTAATCAGAACAGAAGGATTTGATTGCGGTATTATGATCTCCGCCAGTCATAATCCTTTCTATGATAATGGTATTAAGATTATCAACGGCAATGGACAGAAGATGGAAGCTTCTGTGGAAGAGCAGATCGAGCAGTATATTGACGGCAAGATTCCGGAATTGCCTCTGGCAACAAGAGAAAAGATCGGGCGTACGATCGATTTCTCAGCGGGAAGAAACCGTTATATTGGATATCTGATCTCCATTCCAAGCCGCTCTTTTAAAAAATTCCGTGTGGGCTTAGATTGTGCCAACGGCAGTGCATCCTCTGTTGCAAAGAGTGTATTTGATGCATTGGGAGCCAAAACTTACGTAATCAATAATGAACCGGATGGAACAAACATTAACACAAACTGTGGTTCTACTCATATTGAAGTGCTGCAGGAGTTTGTAAAGGAAAACGGTTTGGATGTGGGCTTTGCCTACGACGGAGATGCCGACCGCTGTATTGCGGTAGATGAAAACGGCAGAGTCATTGACGGCGACCGTATCATGTATGTCTGTGGCAAGTATATGATGGAAAAAGGTCAGCTGAATAATAATACGATCGTAACTACCGTTATGTCTAATCTGGGTCTGTACAAAGCCTGTGACAGGGAAGGCATGCGTTATGAAAAAACGGCAGTAGGCGATAAATATGTATGTGAAAACATGATGGAAAACGGCCACAGCCTGGGCGGTGAACAGTCCGGACATATTATTTTTTCCCGTCATGCCTCTACAGGTGACGGTATCCTTACATCACTGAAAGTAATGGAAACCATGATTGAAAAGAAACAGCCTCTGGGTACGCTGGCAGATGAAGTGAAGATTTATCCGCAGCTGCTGAAAAATGTTCGCGTATATGATAAAAAAGAAGCCAGAGAAAATCCGGAAGTGGTAAAAGTAGTAGAAGAAGTAGCTGCATATTTGGGAGACGAAGGAAGAATCCTGGTGAGAGAAAGCGGTACAGAACCGGTTGTACGTGTCATGGTGGAAGCTGCCACTGATGAGATCTGTGAAGAGCAGGTCGATAAAGTACTTCGTGTTATGGTAAGAGAACAGCTGGTGGTAAAATAGCAGTTGTCTCAATAACCGTGAGCAGTAAAAGTAGGTATGAATGATGATAATAAGGAAGAAAACGATACGAAATATAAGTCTGTTGCTGACCGGTGCCATGTTATGTTTTGCCGGATGCGGAAAGAATGACGAAGTTTCTCATTACGAAAGCGGAGCGGAGGCACTGGAGGCAGGTTCCTATGAAGAAGCCATCGGAGATTTTGAACTGTCGGTTGCCGAAGAGGAAAATCTGGTGGAATCTTACCGGGGAGAAGGGATTGCCTATTTGCGTCTGGGAAATTATGAGGAGGCCTCTGCGTCTTTTGAAAAGGCCCTTTCCGCTATGGAAGGAAAGAAGAAGGATCGTGCTTTAGAAACGGATATTCTTTTCTATCAGGCTTCGGCCCTATATAAGGCGCAGGATCTGGAAGGCTCAAAAGCATGCTGCGATCAGATATTAGAGTTGGGATTCCATAAAGAGGCCTGTTTTATAAGAGGCAGTATTTATCTGGAGCAGGACGATTATGAGAATGCACAGAAAGATTTTGCCAGAATGTTGGATGGTTCCAAAGAATACAGGGACTATTTGAATGTATACCGGGTATATGAAAAGAAGGATATGACCGGGGATGGCGATGCTTTTCTGGAAAAGGCCCTGGAAATTTCCTATAAAGATGCGGATGATTATTTTGAACGCGGCCGTATTTATTATTACCTGGAAGATTATGAACATGCGAAGGAAGCCCTGGTCACAGCCATGAATGACGGCAACAAAGAAGCTGCCCTGTTTCTGGGAAAGGTTTATGCAGGATTGGATGATATCGGGAATGCACGAGCCATGTATCAGCAATATATGACAGATAACGGGGAGTCGGCCAAAAGTTATAATGGTCTGGCCTACTGCGATATTGTGGAAGGGAATTATGATGATGCACTGAATAATATTATTCTGGGGCTGACTATGGCAGAGGGCGATGATCGGCAGTCTTTGCTTTTTAATGAAATTGTAGCTTACGAAGGAAAGCTGGATTTTGAAACGGCCCGGACAAAGGCGGAGCAATATCTGGCAAGTTATCCGGAGGATACGGCTGCACAGAAAGAATATGAATTTTTACAGTCAAGATAAAGAAAATGAGTCACTGTACTATGAATAGAAATATCATAGTGCAGCGGCTCATTTTTTATGTCAGGATGGACAGAAGCTGTTTTTTTATATTTAACATGACCGGTATCCATTTTTGTATGTCTTCCTCTGACATACGGGCAGCCGGAGCAGAGATGCTCAATGCGTACCTGGGCATTTTGTCATAACGGGGAATAGAAACGGCGATACAGCGTACGCCAAGCTCATTTTCTTCCCAATCCAGCGCATACCCATTTGCCCGGACCTGTTCCAGATGTTTCATGAATTGAGGAAATTCGGTAATCGTGTATTTTGTCAGTGCCCGAATATCGCTGGCGTTCCAGATGCTTCTGATTTTGTCTTCCGGCAGATCTGCCAGGATGGCTTTGCCTACGCCGGAACAGTACAGAGGGACGCGGCTGCCTATTTTAGATACCATTCGCACAGAATTCTGATAGGATTCTTCTTTTTCAATATATACGGCTTCTGTGCCGTCAAGCTGGACAAAATGAACCGTTTCGCCGGTTTCTTCTGCCAGCTTTTTCAGGTGTGGCCGTATGGTATCAATGATATCCAGTTTTTCCAGCAGTCGGTTGGAAAGGGAGAGGATTTTAAAGGAAAGGCTGTAAAGTCCCGTTTCTGCGTCCTGCCGCACATATCCCAGATAGATGAGTGAAGTGAGCAGGCGATGTACGGTACTTTTATTTAATTGAAGCCGGCTTTGCAGATCCGCCAGTGCGATAGGACCGGTTTCGGCCAGGGTTTCCAGGGTGAGGAAAAGACGGTCTGCGACCTGGATCGGATTTTTCGTTTTTTCTTCCATGATGATAGCTGTATGTTCCTTTCTGTGATTGTGGCGGCAATATGCCCTATGGGAATATTTTACCTTTGGCAGGGTACATTATTCTTAAAAGATATTGACAATTATTCTTTCCAGAGTATAATTGGTTTCAGATATTTCATAATATAGAATATCATTTCATAATATGAAATGCAAGAAAAATTTAAGTCAGTTATCATATTAGAATTAGGAGGAATTAGAGATGTGTGCGATCACTGAAAAAATCACAGAATTAGGAGTTGTTCCCGTAGTCGTATTAAATGATGCGAAAGATGCTGCGCCATTGGCAAAGGCATTGACAGATGGGGGACTTCCCTGTGCGGAGGTAACCTTCCGCACCAAAGCGGCAGAAGAATCCATCCGAATTATGACGGCTGAGTTTCCGGAGATGTTAGTAGGTGCAGGTACCGTTCTTACCGTAGAACAGGTGGACAAGGCAGTCGCTGCAGGCGCCAGGTTCATTGTAAGTCCCGGTTTTGATCCGGAGATCGTAGATTACTGTATCAGCAAAAAGATTCCGGTTTTTCCAGGCTGTATCACACCGTCTGAAGTGGCGCAGGCAGTAAAAAGAGGATTAAAAACGGTCAAATTTTTCCCGGCGGAACAGTTTGGCGGCGTAGCGACGATCAAAGCTTTGGCGGCTCCTTATGTTGGAATGAAATTTATGCCTACAGGCGGCATTAACGCTAAGAATCTGGCAGATTATTTAAGCTGTGATAAGATCGCGGCATGCGGTGGAAGCTGGATGGTAAAAGGCGATCTGGTAAAAGCAGGAGAATTTGATAAAATTCAGGAAATGACAGCGGAAGCGGTAAAATTAGTGGCAGAAATCAGAAAATAAGAAGGAAGCATAAAAAGATTTATATAGGATAAGGAGAATAATCATGGCAAAAAAAGTAATTACTTTTGGTGAAATTATGTTAAGACTGGCTCCCGAAGGATATTATCGTTTTGTACAGGCAGATACTTTCGGAGCAACTTATGGAGGCGGAGAAGCGAACGTTGCGGTATCCTTGGCTAACTATGGGTTTGATGTACAATTTGTTACCAAGCTTCCCAAGCATGAGATTGGTCAGGCAGCTGTCAATTCCTTGAGAAAATATGGTGTAGATACCACAGAGATCGTACGCGGCGGTGACCGGGTGGGCATTTATTTTCTGGAAAAAGGAGCTTCCCAGAGACCTTCCAAAGTGATCTATGACCGTGCAGGCTCTTCCATTGCGACGGCAGCGCCAGACGATTTTGACTGGAAGCGTATTTTTGACGGTGCGGACTGGTTCCATTTTACAGGAATCACACCGGCGCTTAATGATCAGGTGGCTGAAATTTGCCTGGCAGCATGTAAGGCTGCAAACGAGGCGGGACTTACGATCTCCTGTGACTTAAATTACAGAAATAAACTGTGGTCCAAAGAAAAAGCCGGACGGGTGATGGGTGAGATCTGTAAGTATGTAGATGTATGTATTGCAAATGAGGAAGACGCTGCCGATGTATTCGGCATCAAGGCTGCCGATACAGATGTTGTATCAGGTGCAGTCAATCATGAGGGGTACAAAGACGTTGCAAAACAGCTGGCTGACCGTTTCGGTTTCCAGAAGGTGGCGATCACGCTTCGTGAATCTCTTTCTGCAAATGATAACAATTGGTCTGCTATGCTGTATGACGGCAATGATTATTATTTTAGTAAAAAGTATAAAATGCACATTGTAGATCGTGTGGGCGGCGGTGACTCTTTTGGAGGCGGTCTGATCTGTGCCTGCTTAAATGGATACGATGCACAGGCCTCTATTGAATTTGCCGTAGCCGCATCCTGCCTGAAACATTCCGTTGAAGGTGATTTCAATATGGTATCTATGGAGGAAGTGCTGAAGCTGGCCGGCGGCGACGGATCCGGCCGTGTGCAGAGATAAGCCCGCATCTTCACAAGCTCTCTTTCTTATTGTATAATGTTGTGAGCGTATTTTGATTAAGGAAATAGGAGATTATATATGTCATTGTATGATATGAAGGAAATAGAAGAGCGAGTCATTCTGGTGGGTGTGCAGCAGGCTCTCGATGATGATGCAGAAGACTCTATGATAGAATTGGGAGAATTAGCACGTACAGCGGGAGCGCAGGTGGTAGGCTCTGTTATGCAAAACAGGGAAACGATCCATCCGGGTACCTATATTGGCAAGGGTAAGATAGAGGAAGTACGGATGCTGCTATTTGCCACAGATGCCACCGGAATTATCTGTGATGATGAACTCTCTCCGGCACAGATGAACAATCTGCAGCAGGAACTGGATTGTAAAGTTATGGACAGAACCCTGGTTATTTTAGATATTTTCGCCAGAAGAGCGACAACCCGGGAAGGTAAACTGCAGGTGGAACTGGCCCAGCTGAGATACCGGTCTGCCAGACTCACCGGTCTGGGACATTCCCTGTCCCGGCTGGGCGGCGGTATCGGTACCAGGGGCCCCGGAGAGAAAAAACTGGAAGTTGACCGTCGGCTGATCCGTGCGCGCATCAGTCATTTGAAACGGGAATTGGAAGAGGTACAAAGACATCGGGATCTGGTTCGTGAAAAAAGAAGAAAAAATCATATCAAAGTGGCTGCACTGGTTGCCTATACCTGCGCCGGAAAAAGTACCTGTGAGAATTATCTGACCCAGGCAGAGGTGTTGGAAGATGATATGGTATTCTCCACTCTGGATACCACCACCAGAGTGTTAAAACTGTCCGGAAAGCAGGAGATTCTTCTTACAGACACCGTAGGATTTATTCGAAAATTGCCCCACCATCTGGTTGAAGCATTCAAAGGAACCCTGGAGGAGGCTAAGTATGCAGATATTTTGATCCATGTAGTAGATGCTTCCAATCCTCAGATGGAAATGCAGATGCATGTGGTTTACGAGACACTGCGTCAGTTGGGAATTCAGAATAAGCCTATCATTACTATATTCAATAAGCAGGATAAACTGACAGAAAGAAAAAATTTCCGTGATTTTAAAGCTGATTATTCTATTTTGGCCTCTGCAAAAACTGGGGAAGGCATGGAGGAAGTAAAAGCAGCATTGGAGGAAATTCTGCGGGATCAGAAGATTTATGTGGAACGGCTTTACCCTTATGAAAAGGCAGGCGTCATTCAGCAGATCCGTAAATACGGAGAATTGCTGGAAGAAGAATATCTCCCGGAAGGGATTTCTGTAAAGGCTTATGTGCCTCAGGAAATTTATCCGAAGGTGTAGTCTGCAGAAATTTAGTAAAACAAGAAAAACGCTATAATAGCACTATATATATGAAAAAAACGAAAAAACACCACAATATATGGCACTATTACATGTTGACCCACTATCTATTCTCTGATACAATAAATGCAGTGACCGAAAGTATTGTTGAGAAAGTAGGAGGAAATACAGGATGTTTCGTGTTGAGAAACGAGATGGGGAGATTGCTGATTTTCAGCTGTCTAAGATTACAGACGCAATTGGGAAGGCATTCGATGCCAGTGAAAAGGAGTACAGTGACGATATGCTGAATCTGCTGGGACTTCGTGTAACCGCAGATTTTCAGGAAAAGATTGCAGACGGCAAGATCAATGTGGAGGACATTCAGGACAGTGTAGAGAATGTATTGATTCAGACCGGATATGCCGATGTTGCCAAGGCATATATCCTTTACCGGAAACAGAGAGAAAAAGTCCGTAATATGAAATCCACTATTTTGGATTACAAAGAGATTGTAAACAGTTATGTGAAAGTGGAAGACTGGCGGGTGAAGGAGAATTCTACCGTTACCTATTCTGTCGGTGGATTGATTCTCAGCAATTCCGGTGCAGTTACAGCAAACTACTGGCTGTCTGAGATTTATGATGATGAGATCGCACAGGCACACAGAAATGCGGATATTCATATCCATGATTTATCTATGCTTACCGGCTACTGTGCCGGATGGTCTTTGAAACAGCTGATTAAAGAAGGTTTGGGAGGAATTCCGGGCAAGATCACCTCTTCTCCGGCGAAGCATCTGAGTGTTCTTTGCAACCAGATGGTGAATTTCCTGGGTATCATGCAGAATGAATGGGCTGGTGCACAGGCCTTTTCTTCCTTTGATACGTATCTGGCGCCTTTTGTAAAGGCGGATCATTTAAGTTATCCGGAGGTAAAGAAGTGTATTGAGTCTTTCATTTACGGAGTCAATACGCCGAGCCGTTGGGGAACCCAGGCGCCATTTTCTAATATTACGCTGGATTGGACTGTGCCAAACGATCTGGCTGAGCTTCCTGCTATTGTAGGCGGCAAGGAGATGGATTTCAAGTACAAAGACTGTAAAAAAGAGATGGATATGGTGAACAAGGCCTTTATTGAGATTATGGTAGAAGGAGACGCCAATGGGCGTGGCTTCCAGTACCCTATTCCCACCTATTCCATCACCTCAGATTTTGACTGGTCTGACACAGAGAACAATCGTCTGTTATTTGAGATGACAGCCAAATATGGGACACCGTATTTTTCTAATTATATTAACAGTGATATGCAGCCCAGTGATGTGCGCAGCATGTGCTGCCGTTTGCGTCTGGATCTGCGTGAGCTGCGTAAAAAAACCGGCGGTTTCTTCGGTTCCGGTGAGAGTACAGGCTCTGTAGGAGTGGTTACGATCAATATGCCACGGATCGCTTATCTGTCCAAGACTCCGGAAGAGTTTTACAAACGTCTGGATCATTTAATGGATATTTCTGCACGTTCTTTGAAGGTGAAGAGAGAAATTATTACAAAATTGCTGAATGAAGGCCTGTATCCGTATACCAAGCGTTATCTGGGAACTTTTGAGAACCACTTCTCTACCATTGGCCTGATCGGTATGAATGAAGTAGGTCTGAATGCCTGCTGGCTGGGAAGAGATATGTCTGATCCGGCTACTCAGAAATTTACAAAAGATGTACTGAATCATATGAGAGAGAGACTGTCCGATTATCAGGAAATGTACGGTGATCTCTATAATCTGGAAGCGACTCCGGCAGAATCCACCACCTATCGTCTGGCAAAACATGACCGGGAACGGTGGCCGGATATCCGTACGGCGGGAAGTAAGGGCGATACCCCATATTACACCAACAGTTCCCATCTGCCGGTGGAATATACAGAGGATATTTTTGAGGCATTGGATATTCAGGACGAATTACAGACACTGTATACATCCGGAACCGTATTCCATGCGTTTTTAGGTGAAAAACTGCCGGATTGGAAAGCAGCAGCGTCTCTGGTGCGTAAGATCGCAGAAAATTATAAACTGCCTTATTATACTTTATCGCCGACGTATTCCGTATGTAAGAATCACGGTTATATCGCAGGTGAGCATAGTATCTGTCCTATTTGTAAAGAACCTGCAGAGGTTTACAGCCGTATCACCGGATACTATCGTCCGGTACAAAACTGGAATGACGGCAAGAGTCAGGAATACAAGAATCGTACCGTATACAATATTGAGAAATCTACGTTGAAAAAAACGGCACTTCCGGCAGAAGAAACACAGGAAGAGATGCCGGTGCAGGAAGGGGAAGTAACTTCCCGTCTGTTGTTTACCACAAGCACCTGTCCGAACTGTATGATCGCAAAGGAAATGCTTGCCGGTCAGGAGTATCAGCTGATCGATGCAGAAAAGAATCCGGATCTGGTTACACAGTATGGAATTATGCAGGCGCCGACCCTGGTTGTTTTCCATGGAGATACAGCAGAAACGTATGTAAATGCCTCCAATATTCAGAGATATGTGGATGAACTGAGAAGTTAATATAATGGAATGAAGGAAACAATATTTTTAAAAAGAAATCAGGAATATGGAACGATCTGTTATATGACAGAGGATGTTTTGGATGAGGTGCTGCAGTTAAGAAGGGATATCTGGAATCAGATGCCGGAGCAGAGCTGGTTCTCTGCTGTGGACAGAGAAGAGTATGAACATACACTGCAGCATGGTTTTGGGCTGCTTTGTATGGTTGGGGATCAGATCGCAGCCGTCTGTATGTGCCTTTTAGAGGAGACGGATTACAGTCACGATATCTATGAGGCGACAGAGGACATTGAGAAATGTGCCGATTATTC
The DNA here is from genome assembly GCA_050944855.1 of Lachnospiraceae bacterium. Taxonomy (GTDB): domain Bacteria; phylum Bacillota; class Clostridia; order Lachnospirales; family Lachnospiraceae; genus Lactonifactor. The sequence continues at coordinate 38,635 of JBMNRU010000020.1, read as the reverse complement.
AGATACCTTTGTGCATCCGGATTATCAGGGAAATGGTCTGCAGCATATATTGGAGCAGAAAATGGAAGAACTGTGCAAAAAAGCAGGGAAGACGATTTTATTAGGTACGGTACATCCGGATAATCAGTACAGCTATCGGAATTTTATCCGATCCGGTTATCGGAAAGTAGCAAGGCTGAAGAAATATGGGGGTCTGGATCGTTTTATGATGGAGAAAAGGCTGGAAGAGTAAACAAGATAGAAAAAAAGTCACCAAAACGGTGACTTTTTTCTATCTTGTTTTGCTTATTTCTGTTTGTTTTCCACTTCCGCCATTCTCATTGCACGAACCTTTAAAGGAAGTCCGAATAATGTGATAAATCCGCTTGCATCGTGGTGATCATATAATTCTCCTGTGGTAAAGGATGCCAGAGATTCACTGTATAAGCTGTAAGGAGAAGTAGTTCCGGCTTTGATGATATTGCCTTTGTACAGTTTGAATTTTACTTCACCGGTGATGTATTTCTCTGTGGACTGTACAAATGCCTGAACGGCTTCGCGAAGAGGTGTGAACCATTTTCCTTCGTATACGATCTGAGCCATTTTATTGCCCATATCCTTTTTAACTTCCATAGTTGCACGGTCCAGAACCAATTCTTCCAGCTGCTGATGTGCTTCCATCAGGATCGTTCCGCCTGGTGTCTCATATACGCCACGGGATTTCATGCCTACGACACGGTTTTCTACGATATCTACAATACCAATGCCATGCTTGCCGCCCAGACGGTTTAATTCTTTGATGATATCAGCAAGCTTCATTTCTTTGCCGTTTACGCTCTTAGGTACACCGGCTTCAAAGGTCATCGTCACGTATTCGCCTTCATCCGGTGCTTTTTCAGGAGAAACTCCCAGTACTAACAGCTGATCATAGTTTGGTTCTACAGACGGGTCTTCTAATTCCAGGCCTTCATGGCTGATGTGCCATAAGTTACGGTCACGGCTGTAGCTGTGTTTTGCGTCAAATGGAAGGTCGATGCCGTGCTGTTTGCAGTATTCGATTTCATCTTCACGGGACTGCATGGTCCATACATCTGTCATACGCCATGGAGCGATGATCTTCAGATCCGGAGCCAGGGCCTTGATTCCCAGCTCGAAACGAATCTGGTCATTTCCTTTGCCGGTGGCACCGTGACAGATAGCGGTAGCGCCTTCTTTTCTTGCAATTTCTACCAGACGTTTGGCAATTACCGGACGGGCCATAGAAGTTCCTAACAGATATTTGTGTTCGTATACGGCGTTTGCCTGCACACAGGGAAGAATGTATTCTTCACAGAACTCATCAATGATATTTTCAATATATAATTTAGAAGCACCGGATAATTTGGCTCTTTCTTCCAGTCCGTCTAATTCTTCTCCCTGTCCGCAGTCGATGCAGCAGCAGATAACTTCATAATCAAAATTCTCCTTTAACCAAGGGATAATAGCAGTTGTATCAAGTCCGCCGGAATAGGCTAAAATTACTTTTTCTTTCATTTTTATATCCTCCTCTTTTATTCCTGATGCATATCTTTGCATCGGATATCCATGGATAATATACAGCATTTGTTATAATTATGCAATAGTAAAGTTGAAAAAATAGAAAAATATTAATAAACGGAACTAAAATATGTAAAAAAAGCAGCGAAAGAACAAGGGATTTCCTATTAAAATGCAGGAACGAAAAGTTTTCGTAAAAAGGCTTGCATAATATACAAGCATGATGTATAATTATGCAAATCAAAGAGAAAAACAAATTTTATATATTTACTTCAAGAAAAAAGTGGTATATGATAAAGCGTAATGAAGAAATTTGTGCATGAGATAAAGAAGGAAATGAGGAAGTGAAGTTATGATTAAAGCGGGAATTATCGGATCAACAGGTTATGCAGGAGGGGAACTGGTCAGATTGCTGACCGGACATAAAAATGCAGAGATTAAGTGGTATGGCTCCAGAAGCTATATAGATAAAAAGTATTATCAGGTTTTTCAGAATATGTTTCAGATTGTAGATGCGGTATGTCTGGATGATAATATGGAAGAACTGGCGAATCAGGTGGATGTGATCTTTACAGCAACCCCACAGGGACTGTGTGCGTCTCTGGTCAATGAGGGTATTTTATCCAGAACCAAAATTGTGGATTTAAGTGCTGATTTTCGTATCAAGGATGTTGCTACTTATGAAAAATGGTATCAGATACAGCATCCGTCACCCCAGTTTATTGAGGAAGCGGTGTATGGTCTCTGTGAGATCAATCGTGAGCAGATTAAAAAGGCAAGACTGATCGCCAATCCGGGCTGCTATCCAACCTGCAGTACCTTGTCGGTGTATCCGTTAGTAAAAGAAGGTCTTATTGATCCGTCTACGCTGATTATTGATGCAAAATCCGGTACTTCCGGTGCAGGCCGCGGTGCCAAGGTGCCGAATTTGTACTGTGAAGTGAATGAGAACATAAAAGCCTACGGTGTGGCAGGACACAGACATACGCCGGAGATCGAGGAACAGTTAAGTTATGCGGCAGGAGAACCGGTACTGCTGAACTTTACACCGCATCTGGTGCCGATGAACCGGGGAATTTTAGTAACTGCCTATGCTTCTTTGAAAAAAGAGGTATCCTATGAAGAAGTAAAAGCGATTTATGACCGGTATTATGCCCATGAGCAGTTTGTCCGTGTACTGGATCGGGATGTTTGTCCGGAAACAAAATGGGTAGAGGGCAGCAATTACGTAGATGTGAATTTCAAAATTGATCCGAGAACCCACCGGATCATCATGATGGGTGCTATGGATAATCTGGTAAAGGGTGCAGCCGGACAGGCAGTACAGAATATGAATCTGATGTTTGGCGAAAAAGAGAGCGAAGGACTGGAATTAGTTCCTATGTTCCCGTAAGGCAGTGAGGAGGATAAGTTATGAGAATCATAGACGGAGGCGTTACCGCAGCCCAGGGTTTTCAGGCAGCAGGAACGGCAGCGGGCATTAAAAAGGCGAATGTGAAGGATATGGCCATGTTGTATAGCGTAGTGCCATGCAAAGCAGCCGGAACCTTTACGACGAACGTGGTAAAGGCTGCATGTGTCAAATGGGATCAGGATATCGTATATCATCATCCCACGGCTCAGGCTGTAGTGATCAACAGCGGTATTGCCAATGCATGTACCGGAGAAGAAGGATTTGGATATTGCCGGCAGACGGCAGAAGCTGCAGCTGCAGCGCTGGATATTCCCATGGACTCGGTTCTGGTGGCTTCTACCGGCGTGATCGGAAAGCAGCTTCCGATTGATCTGATCGAAAAAGGCGTAGAGGCTATGGCTTTGGATTTGTCACCGAGCAAAAAGGCGGGAACACTGGCAGCAGAATGTATCCTGACCACGGATACCAGAAAGAAAGAGGCTGCCGCAGTCGTGGAAATTCAGGGGAAGAAAGTAACGGTTGGCGGCATGTGCAAGGGCGCCGGAATGATCCATCCCAATATGTGTACCATGTTAAGCTTTGTGACTACAGATGTGGAAATCAGCAAAGAGTTATTACAGGAAGCATTAAGTGATAGTGTGCAGGATTCTTACAATATGATTTCCGTGGACGGAGATACCTCTACCAATGATACGGTGCTGCTGCTGGCAAACGGTCTGGCATGCAATCCGGAAATCAAAGAGAAAAATGAAGATTATAATAAATTTGTGGAAGCACTGCATTATGTGAATGTTACCCTTGCAAAAAGCATTGCGGCAGACGGGGAAGGGGCAAGTGCCCTGTTTGAAGTCCAGGTTGTCGGCGCTGAGAGCAAGGAACAGGCAGTGACATTGAGCAAATCGATCATCACCTCTAATCTGACGAAGGCAGCAATTTTCGGTCATGATGCCAACTGGGGAAGAATCCTCTGTGCCATGGGATATTCCGGAGCTTCCTTTGATCCGGAAAAAGTAGATCTGTATTTTGTCAGCGATGCAGGCAAGATTCAGATTATTGAAAATGGGGTAGCCCTGGATTACAGTGAAGAAGAAGCTACTAAGATCTTATCGGAGAAGACAGTAACTGCCATTGCCGACGTAAAAATGGGAGATGCTTCCGCTACGGCATGGGGCTGTGACCTGACCTATGATTATGTGAGAATTAATGCAGATTATCGTTCTTAAGGAGGAGACATAAAAATGGAGGATATGGAACTGTGGCTGCGTAAAGCACAGATTTTGATAGAGGCATTGCCGTATATTCAGCATTTCAACGGGAAGAAAATTGTTGTAAAATACGGCGGGAGTGCCATGACAGACGCTGAACTGAAGAAAAACGTGATCAAGGATGTGGCTTTGCTGAAATTAGTAGGATTTAAACCGATCATTGTCCATGGCGGCGGAAAAGAAATCAGCAAATGGGTAAAAGTATCCGGCATGACACCGGAGTTTGTCAATGGTCTGCGTGTTACCGATGCCAAAACCATGGAAATTGCCGAGATGGTTTTAAATAAAGTAAACAAAGGCCTGGTGCAGTATATGGAAAGCGTGGGCGTACAGGCGGCAGGTGTCAGCGGCAAGGACGGCAGCATGCTGAAAGTGGAGAAAAAACTGTCAGGCGGCAAGGATATTGGTTATGTAGGAGAAGTAACGGAAGTAAATACGACGCTGATCGATACCTTGCTGGAAAATGATTTTGTGCCGGTTATTTGTCCGATCGGTATGGATGAAAATTACGAAGTTTATAATATTAATGCAGACGATGCGGCCTGTGCCATTGCGAGAGCGATGCAGGCAGAAAAACTGGTATTTTTAACGGATATCGAGGGAGTATATCGGGATCAGCTGGATCCGGATTCTCTGATTTCCAGAATGACAATTACAGAAGCAGAAGAATTCTTGCAGTCCGGCCATGTGGGAGGCGGTATGCTTCCGAAACTGCAGAACTGTATTGATGCAGTGAAAAATGGAGTTTCCAGAGTACATATTCTGGACGGAAGAATTGAACATTGTCTTTTACTGGAGTTCTTCACAGACAATGGAATCGGAACAGCGATCACAACAGATTAAGAAAGCAGGTGAGCCTTATGAAAATGACAGAATTTATGGCGCAGGGAGAGGAAAATATTCTTCATGTATATAACCGTTTTCCGGTTGTGCTGGAACGGGGTGAAGGCGTTTATTTGTACGATACAGAAGGGAAAGCGTATCTGGATTTTGCATCCGGCATTGCCGTATCGGCACTGGGATATGGCAATAAAGAATATACAGATGCTTTAAAAGCACAGATTGATCTGTTAATGCACACTTCCAATCTGTATTATAACCGGCCCTCCATCGAAGCGGCAGAAAAAATTGTAAAAGCAACCGGAATGAGTAAAGTGTTCTTTACCAACAGTGGTACAGAAGCCATTGAAGGTGCGATCAAGGTAGCGAGAAAATATGCCTATGCAAAGGACGGCTCCAATGATCATGAAATTATTGCCATGAATCATTCCTTTCATGGAAGAAGTATGGGAGCCTTGTCTGTAACCGGTAATCCCCATTACCAGGAAGCATTCAAACCTATGATCGGCGGAGTTAAATTTGCGGATTTCAATGATTTGGAAGGCGTCAAAGCACTGGTAAATGAAAAGACATGTGCAATTATCATGGAGACAGTACAGGGGGAAGGCGGTATTCATTTAGCCGAGGAAAGTTTTATCAAAGGCATTCGTCAGCTGTGCGACGAAAAGGATATCCTGTTCATCCTGGATGAGATTCAGTGCGGTATGGGCAGAACGGGAAATCTTTTTGCCTATCAGGAATACGGAATTCTTCCGGATGTACTGACATCGGCAAAGGCATTGGGCTGCGGTGTTCCGGTAGGGGCATTTATTTTAAATGAAAAAACGGCACAGGCGTCTCTGGTTCCCGGCGATCACGGTACCACATACGGAGGCAATCCGTTGGCATGTGCAGCGATTTCTGCTGTGTTTGATATCTATGAAAAAGAAAATATTGTAGAGCATGTGAAGAAAACAGCGCCTTATCTGGAGAAAAAACTGGACGAATTAGTAGAAAAATATGACTGTTTTGCGGCAAGACGCGGAAAAGGATTTATCCAGGGGCTTGTAGTAGAAGGACGTCCGGTGGGCGAGATCGTAAATAAAGCGCTGGAAAAGGGACTGCTGGTGATCTCCGCAGGCGGCAATGTGCTGCGGCTGGTACCGCCGTTGGTAATCACAGAAGAACATATTGATGAAATGATAGAAAAGCTGGAAGCCAGCATATAATAGCAGAAAAGCCGGTTATGTCAGGAATGATGGCATGGCTGGTTTTTCTCCGTTTCCAGGCATCCGAAGGGAGATGCCGGCGGCATGTCCTGCAGATATTTATGAAAAAGTAAAACAAGAACAGGAATTATTCGTGACACGAGCCGGAAAGTATGTTAAATTAGTAACGTAGAATGAAGAAGAGATAAAATGGAAAAAATAATCGTTGAGGAGGAATTTGTTATGTATATTACCGATGATATTCGTTACGTAGGTGTGAATGACCATCAGGTAGACTTGTTCGAGGGGCAGTACGATGTGCCCAATGGCATGGCTTATAATTCTTATGTAATCGTGGATGAAAAGATTGCCGTGATGGATACGGTAGATGCGAATTTTACTCATGAATGGCTGGATAATCTTCAGGCGGTGTTAGGACAGCGTAAACCGGATTACCTCATTGTGCAGCATATGGAACCGGATCATTCTGCAAATATTGCAAATTTTTTGAATCTGTATCAGGATGCGATCGTTGTTTCTTCCAATAAGGCATTTACTATGATGCAGCAGTTTTTTGGCACTGATTTTGCAGATCGCCGCATTATAGTAAAGGAAGGCGATACCCTTTCCCTGGGTAAGCATACACTGGCATTTGTAGAGGCTCCCATGGTTCACTGGCCGGAAGTTTTTGTTACTTATGACACCTGTGATAAGGTTCTGTTTTCCGCAGACGGTTTCGGTAAATTTGGTGCATTAGATGTGGAAGAAGACTGGGCGTGTGAAGCCCGCCGTTATTATATCGGCATTGTGGGCAAATACGGCGCACAGGTACAGCGTTTATTGAAAAAAGCCGCAGGTTTGGATATTCAGAAGATCTGTCCGCTTCACGGCCCTGTATTAACAGAAAATCTGGGATATTATTTGAATCTGTACCAGACCTGGTCTTCCTATGAAGCAGAAACAGAAGGTGTTGTCATTGCGTATACTTCTGTTTACGGCAATACGAAAAAGGCCGTAGATTTACTGGCTGAAAAGCTTCGCAGCAAAGGCTGCCCGGAAGTGGTGGTACATGATCTGGCGAGAGGCGATATGGCAGAAGCAGTAGAGGATGCGTTCCGTTATGGTAAGCTGGTTCTGGCCACGACTACTTATAATGCAGGAATTTTCCCGTTTATGCACACATTTATTGACCACCTGACAGAGCGTAATTACCAGAATCGCGTGGTTGGTCTGATAGAAAATGGTTCCTGGGCTCCTCTGGCAGCGAAAATCATGAGACAGATGCTGGAAGGCAGCAAAAAACTTACTTTTACAGATACTACCGTTACTGTAAAATCAGCGCTGAATGAGACAAGCAGTCAGCAGCTGGAAGATATGGCAGATGAATTATGCAAAGAATATCTGGCACAGCAGAATACCACTGCCAATAAAGAAGATATGTCGGCCCTGTTTAAAATCGGTTATGGCCTGTATGTGGTGACATCCAATGATGGGAAAAAAGACAATGGACTGATCGTGAATACCGTTTCTCAGGTGACCAGTACTCCAAACCGCATTGCTGTGACCATTAATAAGGCAAATTATTCTCATCACGTGATCAAACAGACCGGTATGATGAATCTGAACTGTCTGTCTACCGATGCACCGTTTAGTGTGTTTGAAAATTTTGGTTTCCAAAGCGGACGCAGTGTGGACAAGTTTGCCGGAGAGACTTTGCTGCGTGCGGATAATGGTCTGGTATTTTTGTCCAGATATATCAATGCATTTATGTCATTGAAAGTGGAACAGTATGTGGATCTGGATACACACGGCATGTTTATCTGTACGGTAACGGAGGCCAGAGTGATTTCCAATTTGGATACCATGACTTATACGTACTATCAGAAAAATGTAAAACCAAAACCGGAGACAGAGGGCAAAAAAGGTTTTGTATGTAAAGTGTGCGGATATGTATATGAAGGCGATGTACTGCCGGAAGATATTGTCTGCCCGCTGTGCAAACATGGTGCAGCGGATTTCGAGCCGATTGTCTGATGGATCAGAGCAGAATACGATTGACAAGGGGCTGTCGGGAATTTTTTAATTCCCGACAGCCCCTGTGCTCGTTAATACGATATGAAGTGTACGAACGGTTTAATAGTTCTTCTCTCTTCCGCAGGCAGTGCATACTTTTTTAAATAATCCTTTAAAATTTCCGCCGCAGTAGGAACACTTACCGGCCTGCTTCCAGTTTCTGATCTGTTGTTCCCTTTCTGCTTTTGCTCTGGCCTGGGCTTCTTCTTCCGCTTTTATTTTTGCGGAAGCCGCAGCCTCTGCCTCTGCCTCTGCTTTATTTTTCCGATAAGCTTCCATAGCTAATGTATGAAAGTTTTTGTAATTGGCCTTCCAAAGGACACCTCCCATAAGAACGCTGGCTATTGCGCTGAAATCTTCTCCGGTTCTTTCATCAATTCTATTGAGCAGAGTATCGAGAACCTCGGCTGTATCTTCATTATAGAGATAGCATGCCCAGGCATAGCAGGTCATCAGGGTTAAGTAGTCAAGATTATCATCGCATGATGAATAATAGTTCGTCAATTCGTCACACTCATCTCCCAGGGTATCCATGAGTAGTTTTTCTTCATCGTAATTCTTTTGCATATGCAGGTAAGTGTCCATGAACTCGGGATGATGTTCGGTAACTCTTTTGGCCAGCAAAAGTCTGCTGGACCAGGGATGGTGAGCCAGTTGAAAAAGTAACCGGTAGAGCTGTTCCGGATCTTCTTCAAAAGTGCAGCTAAGACTGTCTCCTAAATAATTCTCCATTGCGTGGACCATCTTTGTTGAGTTGATCGCAATTACATTGATTTTTTCATCCAATAATCCCATTTGTAAAATCCTCCTTGTAACATTTGGGGATATATTTTGTTATCCCGGAAATATTTTAGAAATAATTCCGTTCAAAAAGCTGACTCAGGTAAGATAAGTCATCGGAAACTTCTTTGATATTTCCGTTCACCTCAATTCGATATCTTGCATATGAGGTACCTCCGTCTATAAGTTCTACCAATCCGTAGCTGACACGTTTGCTTTTTAATACTGTACGCATATTATTTACCTCCTTTTAGGTTTCTTTTTAGAATATTTTATCAGAGATTTTGTGGAAAAACCCCACACAAAAGGGTAGTTTTACCCAAAAAGATAAAATTTTCGAGAAATTACGATTCATTTTTCGCAATATTTTATAATTTGTGTATGCTGGAATCCTGACATTTGCGGTACACTCATAATTTCCTTTTCCCAGGAAATACTATTTCACAGGGATACCGTCATACAGGCTCTTCGTGTGTGCGGCGCCCCGGAAAATCAGAAAAGAGTTACTGGAGGTTGTTTTATTATGTGGGGAATTATGATTGCATTGATTTCAGGTGCATTAATGAGTGTACAGGGTGTTTTTAATACAGAAGTGACTAAGCAGACCAGTCTTTGGGTGTCCACCGGCTGGGTGCAGCTGACGGCATTTCTGGTGTGTGTGGCAGCCTGGCTTTTTACGGGCCGGGATAAAATTACTGCGTTGGCACAGGTGGATCATAAATATTTTTTGTTAGGCGGCGTGATCGGTGCGTTTATTACTGTCACAGTGATTCAGAGCATGAATGTGCTGGGGCCGGCAAAGGCTGCCATGCTTATTGTAATCTCCCAGTTGGCAGTTGCTTATTTGATTGAACTTTTCGGGCTGTTTGGTGTGGAACAGCAGCCTTTTGCATGGAGAAAAGCGCTGGGGATGGCCATTGCTGTTGCCGGGATTGTTTTGTTTAAGTGGGAGAATTGAGAAATTGTTATTGTAATCAGAAGCAAAATTCGATAAAATGAGGTTGTATACTTACGGGTATACCATAATTATGCCTTTGGGCAAACGTGCTTCGCACAAGAAAGCATTGCATATCGGGGGCCTTACAGCAAAATGCAGTAAAGGAGATATGCAGACAAATGAAACAGAGAAAAAGAATTCTATATTTGGGGCTGATATTTTGGAATGTGCTGTTTCTATGCGGATGCCAAAAGGAGGCGCCTGTATTGGTAAATACTTCCCATACAGAGACAAGCCAGGAGGAAGCAGAGGAAGAAACGGACGCAAGGCAGGGTGAGGAACTGCAAAGTCAGACAGAACACGTACTTTGTGTTTATGTATGCGGCGCCGTGCATAGCAGCGGGGTCTATACTTTGGCAGAAGGAAGCAGGGTATATGAAGCCATTGCAGCAGCAGGAGGGCTGACAGAAGAAGCAGATGAGTATTATGTTAACCAGGCGCAGCTTTTGACAGACGGTATGCAGATTACAGTGCCCGCCAAAGGGGAGACAGCAGGAAATGGGCAGAACTTTTCTGCTGTGACAGCGGAGCCGGGTAAGATCAATCTGAATCGGGCGTCCCTGCAGGAATTACAGACATTAACGGGGATCGGTCAGGTTAAGGCCGCCGCCATTGTTGCCTATAGAGAGGAACATGGCCAGTTTGCCAGTATTGAAGAAATACAACAGGTAGACGGTATCAGCGAGAAAATATATGAGAAAATAAAAGAACAGATTATGGTTTAAACAGGAGTGCAGAAATGAGCAAAAAGGTGTTGGTTGTAGATGATGAAAAGTTAATTGTGAAGGGAATTCGCTTTAGTCTGGAGCAGGATGGCATGGAAGTAGATGCTGCCTATGACGGGGAAGAAGCGTTGGAAAAGGTGAAGGCCACAGAATATGATATAATTCTGCTGGATATTATGCTGCCCAAACTGACCGGTTTGGAAGTGTGCCAGCAGATCCGTGAGTTTTCCAGCGTTCCCATTGTGATGCTGACTGCAAAGGGAGAAGATATGGATAAGATCCTGGGTCTGGAATACGGAGCAGATGATTATATTACGAAACCTTTTAATATTCTGGAAGTAAAAGCCAGGATCAAAGCAATCATGCGCCGTACGCAGAAGCAGGAAAAGCCACAGGAAAAGCCAGCCATTGTAGAGGTGGGAGAGCTGCGGTTAGACTGTGAGGGAAGACGTTTGTTCATTTCGGGAAAAGAGGTTAATCTGACAGCAAAAGAGTTTGATGTTCTGGAGCTTTTAGTGCATAATCCCAATAAAGTATACAGCCGTGAAAATTTGCTGAATATCGTATGGGGCTATGAGTATCCGGGAGATGTAAGGACAGTAGACGTACATATCCGCCGGCTTCGTGAGAAAATTGAAGAGAAGCCGAGCGCTCCGAAGTATGTGCATACAAAGTGGGGAGTGGGTTATTATTTCCAGGTTTAGCATAAGAGAAAAATTACCATTTTTTAAAAGTTTACGATTCTGGATCATGTCTTTGCTGGTTATCGTAGGGATCATACCCAGTATTGTCATTGAGAGAGGAATCGTAAACAGCTACGAAGATCGTGCTGTTTCGTTACGTCAGAGCAATGTGAGGAATCAGTGCGATATTTTGTGTAATCAGCTGGTAAGTGAGAATTATTTGAATAATATAGATTCAGAAGTGATCAACGGTGAGCTGACGATGCTGTCCACCTTTTACGGAGGGCGTATTCTGATCATCAATCGTGATTTCAAGATAGTAAAAGATACATACAATCTGGATGCAGGAAAGTATGCCCTGTCCCAGGAGGTTGTGGATTGTTTTAACGGGAACAGCATCACCAGTTACGATGGGGAAAATGATTATATCGAGATTACTTCTCCCATTGCAAATCCGGGATCGAAAAATATACAGGGTGTTGTGCTGATGAGCTTTTCCACGCAGGAAATCCGGGACAGTATTGAGATTTTAGGTCAAAAAGGCAATATGCTTCTGTCTGTTATTATTTTCCTTGTATTGGTGCTGGGCTATATTTTGTCAGGGATCCTGGTGCGGCCCTTTGTCCGGGTGTCCCGTTCCATAGAAGCATTGACGGACGGGTATCTGGACGAAGAGATTTCGGTAACGGACTATGCGGAAACGGAATTGATCACCAATGCGTTCAATAAGCTGCTTTCCCGCATGAGGATTTTGGATGAGTCCCGTCAGGAATTCGTTTCCAATGTGTCCCATGAACTGAAAACACCGTTGGCTTCGATGAAGGTACTGGCGGATTCTCTGGTAGGACAGGAGAATGTGCCCATTGAGCTTTATGAGGAATTTATGCAGGATATTGCATTGGAGATTGATCGTGAGAATAAGATCATCACAGACCTGCTTTCTCTGGTAAGACTGGACAAAAAGGCGGTAGATCTGAATATTCAGGAAGTCAATATCAATCAACTTCTGGAGCTGATCGTGAAGAGACTGCGCCCCATTGCCGCACAGAATCACGTAGAGTTGATCCTTGACAGTTTTCGGCCGGTTGAGGCGGAGATTGATGAAGTGAAGCTGACGCTGGCGCTTTCGAATCTGGTAGAAAATGCGATTAAATATAATGTGGAAAACGGATGGGTGCGGATTTCTATCAATGCGGACCATAAGTATGTTTATATTACGGTAGCCGATTCCGGTGTTGGAATCCCGGAAGATTCGATTGAGAGAATTTTTGAGCGTTTTTATCGGGTAGACAAGTCACATTCCCGGGAAATTGGCGGAACAGGACTGGGACTAGCCATTACCAGAAGTGTTATTGTGATGCACCGGGGCGCGATTAAAGTTTACAGCAAAGAAAAGGAAGGAACGACATTTTCTGTTCGCATTCCTCTTTATTACATGGAATAGTGCAGGCAGACTGGGAGGTGGACGAAATGAAAAGAAACGGCAGACGGTATTTTGCGGCTGTGTTCTGCCTGCTTTTGATTTTTTCGCTTGTTGGATGCAGCAAGAGCCAGGATCAGAAAACAGAATATCAGCTTTATTACCTGGATCAAAACGGCCTGGAATTGTATCCGGTGGAGTATGAGCCCACAAAGAGCGATACAGGGGCCATGGTAGAAGAAGTCATGCAGCTTTTGCAGGCAGCCACAGATGAGGAAGAGTATAGGTCTTTGCTTCCAAAAGAGGTGATTGTATTAGGATATCAGCTGGATCAGGATCGGGTGATCGTTAATTTCAGCGATACCTATTCGGATATGAAAAACACCAGAGAAATTCTGGTGCGTGCAGGATTTGTAAAATCCCTGATACAGATTCCCGGTGTGGCAGAGGTACAGTTTCAGGTGAATGGAGGCTCCATGCTGGACAGTGAAGGAAATGTCTATCCTGTGATGACGGCGGAGACTTTTGTGGAAAGTGATGGAAAGAATATCAATTCTTATCAGTACACGACTCTGAATCTGTATTTTGTGGATGCGTCCGGGAAAAACCTGGTGAAAGAGCCAGTGAGTGTTTACTACAGCAGTAATGTGCCGCTGGAACAGGTTGTGGTAGAACAACTGAAAAAGGGATCGAAAATTGTGGGACATCAGAGCCCCATTTCCTCGGAGACAAAAATATTGAGCGTTTCGGTTTTGGAAGGGGTGTGTTATGTCAATTTGGACAGCTCCTTTAATGCGCCCCAGGTAGTGGGAAATGCGGATCCGGAAGTGGTGATTTATTCTATTGTGAATTCTATTATGGACGCCTGTGATGTGACAAAGGTACAGATTTCTCTTGACGGTGAGAGTGACGTTACTTTTCGGAATAGTATTACGCTGGATCAGTTTTTTACCAGAAATCGCAACCTGGTTGTGGAGGAAGAAAATGAATAAAAGGCCATTATGTCTGTTTGGAATAAGCCTGATTTTTTGCATATGGCTGGGAGAAGCGCTGGGGATTACCCATTTTCGGGATCCCCGGCCGGATCCGGAAGTGGAAAAACTTCTTAAGAAGGAAACTTCTCTGACATTGACCGGTCAGGTTTATCAATTAGAAGAGAAAGAATCTTATATTGTTTACTATGTAAAACATTCTTTTTTGGTTCAATCGGATCAAAGTAATTCCCTGAAAAATGTAAAAGTTATATGGAAAGCCGAAGCCCCCCGTTATCCCATGGGATCGTATTTGCAGATCAAAGGTAAATTAGGGATGATGGAAAAAGCGGATAATCCCGGGCAGTTTGATGCCAGGTCTTATTATGCTGCCCGTAATGTCAGATATCAGATCTACGCAGAGGAAATCATGCAGATTACAGGTTCACAAAATTGGTTTGCGGAAATAGGGTATGATATTCGATGTTATCTGCAGGAAAGTCTTTCGCGATTGGTTTCTCCGGAAAAAGCCGGTATATTTGCGGCCATGCTGCTGGGGAAAATCGACAGCATGGATCCGGAATGGAAAATGCGTTTTCAAATGGGAGGCATTTCTCATATTACGGCAATTTCCGGTTTGCATATATCCTTTTTGGGCACAGGGATATTTCTTGCGTTATGTAAACTGGGAACGCCGATTCCGGCAGCAGCTGTCCTGTCAGGAATTTTGCTGGGCGGATATAGTTTGCTGACAGGAGGAAGTATATCCACACTGCGGGCATTGTTTATGTTTTTGGCAGCGATTTTTGCAAAAGTGCTGGGCAGGACCTATGATATGCTCTCTGCGCTGTCGCTGTCCGCCATTGTCCTTGTTCTCTTATGCCCTGCCCGTGCTTTTGACTGCAGTTTTCTGTTATCTTATAGTGCGGTGCTGGGAATTGGAGTTTTGTTTCCCGTATGGATGAGGGATAAAATCGAGGGAAAGCAGTCGGGAATTTTAAGCATCAGGAGATATCTGACGGTTGGATTAAAAAGCGGTACGGCAATATTTCTGATGACTTGCCCGATAATCTTGTATTATTTTTTTGAGCTTTCCCTTTATGGCATTGTGTTAAATTTACTGGTGCTGCCTACCGCAGGGATCGTGCTGGTATCCGGTTTACTGGGCAGTGGGGTGGGGATTTTTTCTTTGCTGCTTGGGAAATTAGCAATCCTGCCGGGCAGTATTCTTCTGGATGTGTATTATTTGTGCTGCCGCTGCATGACACAACTGCCTGCCGGCATCTGTATTCTGGGGCGGCCCAAAATCTGGAAAATTCTGTTCTATTATGCGGTGCTGTTTCTGGCATGTCAGGTCTGGCGCAGTGAAAAAAGTCCCCCTTTTTGGAGAAAGGGAATGTATGGAATATTAGGTATGGTATTTCTTTTCCTGTTTGTGTGGCATCCTCGAAGTGAACTTGAGGCTGCGTTTCTGGATGTGGGACAGGGGGACAGTGTTGTGGTAACCAGCCCGCAGGGGCATACCTATTTGTTGGATGGAGGAAGCAGCAGCGAGAAAAAGGTGGGCCAGTATCGGATATTGCCCTACTTGAAATGTCAGGGAATCCGTCAGGTAGATTATATGCTGGTGTCCCACACAGATGCGGATCATACCGGTGGTTTAGAAGAAATTTTGCGGATGATAGCTGCAAACCAGACCTCGCTGAAGGTAAAATATCTTTTGCTTCCGGATTGGGAAGGAGCAGAAAACTCAGAGGACATGAGAAATCTGAGAGAAGCAGGAGAGCAGGCAGGATGCAGAGTTATATATGTGAAGAGAGGGGATTGTATCCGGGAAAAGGATATGCAGCTGACCTGTTTGCATCCGGGAGAAAAGGATGGCATAGATTATGTGAATCAGACGAATGAGGGTTCGCAGGTTTGGAAACTGGAATATGGAAAGATACAGGCATTATTTACCGGGGACGTGGAAGGGGAAGGCGAAACAAAATTACTGGAAACTTTGGAAGCAGGGCAGATGGATTTTCTGAAGGTGGCGCATCACGGTTCCAACAGTTCTACTACAGAAGCATTTTTACAAAAAACCATGCCGAAAATCGCCGTTATATCCTGTGGAGAAAATAATAGCTATGGGCATCCTCATCCGGAAGTATTAGATCGATTGAGAAAGAGCGGAAGCGTTATATTTAAGACCCCGGATACCGGTGCGATTACCATACGCTGCGACGGAGAAAAGCCGATTGTGACTTTTCAGAAGATGCAAAACAGTGTATACTATCCCTAAATAGAGAGACGTGAAGGAGAGACTTATGAAAAGTGTTCTGGAAGATATAAAAAATAATACGTTTCGCCCGGTGTATCTTTTTTACGGACCGGAAGGCTATTTAAAACAACAGTATAAAGGGAGACTGAAAAAAGCACTGTTTCCGGAAGAAGATACCATGAATTGCAGTGGGTTTGAGGGGAAAAAGACCGATCCGAAAGAGATTATCGATCTGGCGGAGACGATGCCTTTTTTTGCAGAGAAACGTCTGATTATCTGCCAGGACACCGGATTTTTTAAAAATAAATGTGATGAGCTGGCGGACTACATGGAACAGCTGCCGAATTATCTCTGCCTGCTTTTTGTGGAGGATGAGGTCGACAAAAGAAGCCGTATGTTCAAAGCTGTAAAAAAGGCCGGCAGAGTGGTAGAATTCGCCTTCCAGGACAGCCAGACTCTGATGAAATGGGTTTTGGGAATTTTAAAGCGGGAAGGCAGACAGATTACCCGGAAGGACATGGAATTGTTTCTGACTATGACCGGGACCGATATGGGGAATATTGAGAGGGAATTAGAAAAATTATTGTGCTATACCATGGGCCGGGATGTGATCACGACGCAGGATATTCAGGCAGTGGGGACTACCCAGATGACAAATAAAATTTTTGATATGATCCGGGCTGTTGCGGATAAGAATCAGAAGAAGGCTCTGGATCTGTATTATGATCTGCTGGCATTAAAAGAACCGCCTATGCGAATTTTATTTCTGCTGGCCCGGCAGTTTCATCTGATTTTGCAGGTAAAAGAATTGTCCGCCCTTGGATTTGATGGAAAAATGATTGCTCAGAAAACAGGGCTGCAGAGTTTTGTGGTACGGAATTATCAGAGTTATGCGAACCGGTACAGTACGCAGATACTGCGGCAGGCAGTACAGGATTGTGTACAGGCAGAGGAGGATGTAAAGACCGGCAAAGTGCAGGACGTCCTCAGTGTAGAATTATTATTGATCCGGTACAGTGCATAGACAAAGCAGTTTTTCTCTGTGCATCGTGTGTATTTCTTCGCAGAGTGTTTTTGCGCTAAGAATAAAAAAAGAACTATCGCTGACGGTACGATAGTTCTTTTTATCTTATATAATCTTAAGCGATTGAATCAACGGCTTTTGATAAACGAGCCACTTTTCTGGCTGCTGTATTTTTGTGGTATACACCTTTAGAAGCAGCTTTGTCGATCATAGATACTGTTGCAGATAATTCTGCCTTTGCAGCCTCTTTATCGTTTGCCTTTACTGCAGCCTCAACTTTCTTTACAGATGTCTTTACTGCAGACTTGATTGCTTTATTTCTCTCTGTTTTTGTTCTTGTTACTAAAACTCTTTTTTTAGCGGATTTAATGTTTGCCAAACCGTTCACCTCCAATTTATGCTTTTTTGTTATCAGAAGTATTGGAACAGACACGGGCGCTCCAATACGAACATACTCATATATTTTATTCCATAAGTTTCTGGTTGTCAATACATAAAATAAGAGAATTTGTAAAAAATATGCCGTGAAACCACGTAGGAACAAAGTCTTTCGTCTTACGAAATAAAGGACCGGAAAGCGGTAAATTGGAGAGCTTGTAGGAAAGGGAGAAATGATTATGAGTATGCAGAGGATACGTACAGATCTGGCGGTGGAAGCAAAGGAAAAGTATGAAGAAGATCATGTGGAGATTCGAGGTGTTGTGATCGAAGAGGATTATAATGAAGAAAAAGATATTCGTACGACAACGGTGAAGATCGAGACGGAAAATGGAGCAAAAGCCATGGGGAGACCACAGGGAACTTATATTACGCTGGAGGCTCCTAATCTTTCGGTGCCGGACGAAGCGTACCACAGAGAGATTTCTGTGGAACTGGCAAAGCATATCCGAAAACTGGTAGAATTCCGGGACGATATGTCCGTTTTGATCGTGGGGCTGGGGAATCAGGATATTACACCGGATGCGCTGGGGCCGGATGTGATCCGTAATTTGCGGATCACCCGTCATGTGATACGGGAGTATGGCGTGGAAAGTATGGGAGAAGAAAGAGCCTACAGTGTGAGCGGGCTTGTCCCGGGGGTTATGGCTCAGACCGGTATGGAAACTTTGGAGATTATTCAGGGTGTGGTAACGGAAACCAAGCCGGATCTGGTGATTGCCATTGATGCGCTGGCAGCCAGAAGTACACGAAGGTTGAACCGTACCATTCAGATTACGGATACAGGGATTCACCCGGGCGCCGGTGTGAGGAATAACCGGGATGGGCTGACACAGAAGACCCTTGGCGTGAAGGTGATAGGCATTGGCGTGCCTACCGTAGTGGATGCGGCAACCATTGTCCATGACGCTATGGCACATCTTCTGGATACGCTGGAGGAAGCAGAGAAAAAGGAATTCTTGGATGAGATGATCACTCCGCATCTGTACAGTATGTTTGTAACTCCCAAAGACGTGGATGAAACAGTAAAACGATTATCTTATACCATTTCTGAGGGCCTGAATATTGCTTTTGCAAGAAACTAGGCACAGGACTTGCTTTGCCCATGCCCTTTGGGCGGATGCACCTGGCGCGATAAGGTATAATTTGTCCGATTCACTCATATATAGATATGAGGTGATTCGGTGGGAAAAAGACGGGTATTAGACAGGACAATAACAGTTTTTTTGTGGATAGCGGCAGTGATGATGGGCGTGTACCTTCTCTGTGCCGGCTATGCGCTGGTAAAAGAAAAGGTTTTGGATAAAAAAGAAGGAATCTGGGAGCAAATGTATCTGAGTGTGCAGGAGTGGGCATTGGAATATTATATGCCCGGTTTGCTGCATAAGCAGGATACAGACCATGTCACCGGACTGGATTGGATCTGGGAACGGGTGACAGAACAGATTCCTTTTTTTCTGTTAGAAGAGGACAGCGCTGCTGCTATGGCCAGTGTGGAAAGTCCGGGGATGTATGAAAAAATAGCAGGAGAAAATTCCCGTTATCTGCAGGAGAAGATCCGGGAAGAAAATCTGGAAGCAGGCCCGGCGGAAGAAAACCTGGAAAATACAGGAGATATGGAATCTATGCAGGCAGAAGCCGATGCGCAGGGAGAAGCCGATGTGCCGGCGGAAGCGGATGTGTCGGCAGAAGTAAATGTTCAGACAGAAGCGCAGCCGGTAATGGAAGATATTCCTCTTGAAAAGTTCCAGGACTATGATTTTGTCATAAACAGTTATTTTACCGTAGATCAGACAACTACCATCAGCAGCGAACAGTTGAACGGGACGGCGCTGGTGACAAAAGACCTTCGTATGACAACCACAGCCGATCAGCCCCAGATCCTGATCTATCATACCCATTCGCAGGAGGCATTTGCGGATTCCAGAGATGGGGAGACAGCAGATACGGTGGTAGGTGTGGGGGAGTATTTGACCAGTCTTTTGCAGGACACTTACGGTTACCAGGTGATTCACGTGACGGATGTGTTTGATGTGGTGGACGGCAGTCTGGACAGAAGCAAGGCGTATTCTATCGCCAGGGAAAAAATATCCCGGATTCTTGAGGAGAATCCCAGCATTGAGGTGGTCATAGATCTGCATCGGGACGGTGTGGCGGAAAACAGACATCTGGTCACAGATCTGAATGGAAAACCAACTGCTCAGATTATGTTTTTTAACGGCCTCAGCCGGACCACTAAGAACGGGGACATTTCTTCTCTGCCCAATCCCTACATAGAAGATAATCTGGCCTTTTCTCTGCAGCTGCATCTGATGGCAGATAAATATTATCCGGGCCTGGCCAGGACAATTTATCTGAAGGGCTACCGTTACAATCTGCATTTGAGACCGAAGTCTCTTCTTGTGGAATGCGGTGCGCAGACCAATACCGTGGAGGAAGAAAGAAATGCCATGGAGCCGCTGGCAGATATTTTAGATAAAGTTTTAAAAGGAGAATGACAAATTCACGCCCTGTATGGTATACTTTATCGTGCGAAGCCCGCCCGCCCGAAGGGCATGTAAAAGGAATATGAACAAAAGCAGGAGGAATATACGTGGCAAGAATTGACCAGAGTAAAATCAGGAATTTTTGTATTATTGCGCATATAGATCATGGAAAATCTACCCTGGCAGACCGTATTATCGAAAAGACGGGTCTGCTCACCGAACGGGAGATGCAGTCTCAGGTGCTGGATAATATGGATCTGGAGCGTGAGAGAGGGATCACAATTAAATCTCAGGCTGTCCGTATTATTTATAAAGCAAAAGATGGGGAAGAATATATTTTCAACTTAATCGACACACCGGGACATGTGGACTTTAACTATGAAGTGTCCAGAAGCCTGGCAGCCTGTGACGGTGCCATCCTGATCGTAGATGCTGCACAGGGGATTGAAGCGCAGACCCTGGCGAATGTATATCTGGCATTGGATCACGATTTGGATGTATTTCCCGTTATTAATAAAATTGATCTTCCAAGTGCAGATCCGGAGCGCGTTATAAATGAAATTGAAGATGTGATCGGTATTGAGGCCCAGGATGCACCGCAGATTTCTGCAAAACAGGGAATTAATATCGAAGGGGTGCTGGAACAGGTAGTAGAGAAGATTCCGGCTCCGGGCGGAGATCCGGATGCGCCGCTGCAGGCGCTGATCTTTGACTCTCTGTATGATCCGTACAAAGGTGTTATTGTATTTTGCCGTATTAAGGAAGGTACTGTAAAAAAGGGAACGTGTATCCAGATGATGGCTACAGGCGCCTGTGAAGAGGTGGTGGAAGTAGGCTATTTCGGAGCAGGACAGTTTATTCCCTGTGATGAGTTAAGTGCGGGCATGGTTGGTTATATTACAGCCAGCATAAAAAATGTAAAAGATACCCGTGTGGGCGATACCATTACGGATAAGGATCATCCCTGTGCCAAACCGCTTCCCGGATATAAGAAGGTAAATCCGATGGTTTATTGCGGTCTGTATCCGGCAGACGGAGCAAAGTATCAGGATCTGAGAGATGCTTTAGAAAAGCTGCAGCTGAATGATGCGGCTTTGTATTATGAACCGGAAACTTCTGTGGCGTTGGGATTTGGTTTCCGCTGCGGATTTTTGGGACTTTTGCATCTGGAAATTATCCAGGAGCGTCTGGAGAGAGAGTATAATCTGGATCTGGTTACAACCGCTCCCAGTGTTATTTATAAGGTGCATAAGTGCAACGGAGAAGTGATTGATCTGACCAACCCTTCTAACCTGCCGGATCCTTCCGAAATTGATTATATGGAAGAGCCAATGGTAAAAGCGGAGATTATGGTGACCACGGAATTTATTGGTCCCATCATGGACTTGTGCCAGGAACGCCGGGGCCAGTATCAGGGTATGGAATATATGGAAACTACCCGGGCACTGCTCCATTATCATTTGCCGTTGAATGAGATTATTTATGATTTCTTTGATGCTTTAAAATCCCGTTCCAGAGGCTATGCTTCCTTTGACTATGAAATGCTGGGTTATGAGCGCAGTGAACTTGTGAAGCTGGATATTCTGGTAAACAAAGAGGAAGTGGATGCGCTGTCGTTCATTGTCTTTGCCGGTTCTGCCTATGATCGCGGCAGAAAAATGTGTGAAAAGCTGAAAGAGGAGATTCCGAGACAGCTTTTTGAGATTCCGATCCAGGCAGCGATCGGAAGCAAGATTATTGCGAGAGAAACCGTTAAAGCCATGCGAAAGGATGTATTGGCAAAATGTTACGGCGGTGATATTTCCCGAAAGAAGAAACTGTTAGAGAAGCAGAAAGAAGGTAAGAAGCGGATGCGCCAGGTAGGCAATGTGGAGATTCCGCAGAAAGCCTTTATGAGTGTGTTAAAGCTGGATGACAAGTAAAAGGAAAACGTTTCTCTTTCATTTATATTGATATTTAGAGAGGACAGTATGGAAAAACAGGAAATGGGTCTGTATCTGCATATTCCATTTTGTATGCAGAAATGTGCATACTGTGATTTCCTGTCATGGGCGGATTCGCCTCAAAAACAGGAAATGTATGTACAGGCTCTTGTGAAAGAAATACAGTCATATAAAGAAATGGCGGAAAATTATCGGGTCCCTACCGTCTTTTTGGGCGGAGGGACTCCGTCTATTCTGGCTTCGGAGCAGACTGCCCGTATTATGGAGGCACTGCATGAGGTGTTTTCCATTGAGCAGGATGCAGAGATTACTACGGAAGCTAATCCGGGCACAGTGGATAAAGAAAAACTTTGCACTTATCGTTCCTGCGGCATGAACAGGATCAGCTTTGGTCTGCAGTCTGCAGAGGAAGCAGATTTGAAAATGCTGGGGCGTATCCATTCCTGGGAAACATTTTTGGAAAGCTATGAAATGGCCAGAAATACGGGATTTTCCAATATGAATGTGGATTTGATATCGGCAATTCCAGGACAGAGTGCAGAAGCCTGGAGAAAAAATCTGGAGAAGGTAACTGCTCTGGAGCCGGAACATATCTCTGCCTACAGTCTGATCGTGGAGGAAGGGACTCCTTTTTATGAAATGCAGGAAAAAGGAGTATTATCTTTGCCGGATGAAGAGGAAGAGCGGCAGATGTATGAAGATACGGGTACGATGCTGCAGGAGGCAGGCTATCAGCAGTATGAAATCTCGAATTATGCCAAGCCGGGAATGGAATGTCGTCATAACTGCAGTTACTGGAAGAGAAAAAACTATCTGGGTCTCGGACTGGGGAGTGCCTCACTTTTGGAGAACAGAAGATTTCACAATACCAGGGACTGGACTGTTTATATGGAAAACAGCGGCCATCCGGTTCGTATGCGGGAAGAGGAAGAAGTATTAAGTGTGCAGGAGCAGATGGAAGAGTTTATGTTTCTGGGACTTCGTATGACGGATGGGATTTCCGGAAGCAGATTTTATCAACTGTATGGAAAAACAGTAGAGGAAGTTTACGGGCCGGTTATTGATAAATATGAGACTATGGGATTTCTGGGAAGGGCAGGAGATAGAATTTTCCTGAGCAGAGCAGGCATTTCCGTCAGTAATGTGATCCTTTCTGAATTTTTGCTGTGAGTGGAGAGACGGATGAAGAAAGCAATATTTTGGGATTTTGATGGAACCCTGGTGTATTCGGAACATATGTGGAGCAATTGTATGTATCGGATCCTAAAGCGATACTGGCCGGATACGCCTCTTCGGATCGAGGATCTGAGAAGTACAGGGATTGTTTTATATACATGGGATGAGCCGGAAAAGGATAATAGGAAGCTTGTGGGAGACGCCTGGTGGGCTTATACAGAAGAGCGTTTTTGGCAGGCTTACCGCCTGGCAGGCGTGCCGCAGGAGATTGCCCTTCGCGCCAGTCAGGATATGCGGAGCGAGATTTTAAAAGTAGAAAATTATCGGTTATATCAGGATGCCTGTGATACCCTTTCAGCCTGCAGAGAAAAGGGATATGAAAATTATCTGCTGTCCAATAATTATCCGGAATTGGAAGTAATTGTAAAAGAACTTGGACTGATGCCGTATTTTGACGGTCTGGTAATATCTGCAGTGGTGGGATATGATAAGCCGCGGGAAGAGTTTTTTCGCATAGGGCTGGAAATGGCGGGATATCCCTCTGTCTGCTATATGGTAGGAGATAATCTCAGGGCTGATATTGCAGGCGGCAATCAAATGAGCATGACCACGATCCTGGTGCATAGAAAGGAAACCGGACAGGAGAATTATTGTTTTTCCGACCTTTCTTTTATTCCAGATATTCTGGTATAAATCTTTATGCAAATTTTAGATTTAAAACATAGCATTTCCCGGTGGTTTCCGTTACACTATAGATAGTGATGAACCACGCATGTTGTGGGGGCATACGCGGAAAAGAGGTACAAAATATGAACATTTTATTCTTTTTGACACCGAAGGAGGAAGTGGCGTATATTTATGATGATGATACTCTGCGCCAGACATTTGAGAAGATGGAGCACCATCGTTATTCTTGTATTCCTATCATCAATCGGCGAGGTAAGTACGTAGGAACGATTACAGAAGGAGATATACTCTGGGGTCTGAAAGAAATGGGGCCGGTTACCTTAAAAGATATGGAGAATATCGGCGTTTGTAAAGTTAATAGAAAAGTGGATTATAAGCCGGTGCAGATCGGGGCGAAAATGGAGGATCTCATTGATCGGGCCATGAGCCAGAATTTTGTTCCGGTGGTAGATGATCAAAAGAAGTTTATTGGATTGATCACTCGAAAAGATATTATACAGTACTGTTATGAAAAGACAAAAAAGGAATAAGGTATGCCTCTGGGGTGTACCTCATTCCTTTTCTTTATGCGAACAAATGTTTGCAAAAATAAGCACGGTATGGTACACTGATTGCGGTAAGAGAGAATAGGTGAGCAACATGAGGAGAATATATGGCAGAGAAAAAACAGTTTATTAAAATTCGCGGCGCGAATGAAAATAATTTAAAAAACTTAAATGTAGACATTCCGAGAAATGAGCTGGTAGTACTGACTGGTTTGAGCGGATCCGGTAAATCTTCTCTGGCGTTTGATACAATATATGCAGAAGGACAGAGACGATATATGGAATCTCTGTCTTCTTATGCAAGACAGTTTTTGGGCCAGATGGAAAAACCGAACGTTGAAAGTATTGAGGGGTTGTCTCCGGCTATTTCCATCGATCAGAAGTCAACGAACCGGAACCCGCGTTCTACGGTGGGAACGGTGACGGAAATTTATGATTATTTCCGTTTGCTGTATGCCAGGATCGGAATTCCCCATTGTCCGAAATGCGGAAGAGAGATTAAGAAGCAGACAGTGGATCAGATGGTGGATCAGATCATGGAACTGCCCGAGCGAAGCAAGATCCAGCTGCTGTCTCCTGTAGTGCGGGGAAGAAAAGGCACGCATGCAAAATTATTGGAACGTGCGAAGAAGAGCGGATATGTCCGTGTCCAGGTGGATGGCAATATGTATGAATTGTCAGAAGAGATTCAGCTGGACAAAAATGTGAAGCATAATATTGAGATTGTAGTAGACCGGCTTATTGTAAAACCGGGAATCCAAAAACGACTGACGGATTCCATTGAAACAGTATTGAATCTGTCGGAAGGCCTGATGATCGTGGATCTCATGGATGGAAACCAGATGAATTTCAGTCAGAGTTTTTCCTGTCCGGACTGCGGTATCAGCATTGATGAGATTGAACCCAGAAGCTTTTCTTTTAACAATCCGTTTGGTGCCTGTCCTTCCTGTTTTGGTCTGGGCTACCGGATGGAATTTGATGTGGATCTGATCATCCCGGATCAGACTTTGAGTATCGATCAGGGAGCCATTGCTGTCATGGGCTGGCAGTCCTGTACCGACAAGGGCAGCTTTACCAGAGCCATTCTGAATGCACTGGCAGAGGCATATGATTTTCGCCTGGACACTCCTTTTCAGGATTATCCGCAGAGGATTAAGGATATTCTGATCCACGGAACAAACGGAAAAGAGGTCAAAGTACATTACAAAGGACAAAGGGGAGAAGGCGTCTACGATATCGCCTTTGAAGGGATCGTAAGGAATGTGGAACGCCGCTACCGGGAAACTTCTTCTGAAATTTCCAAACAGGAATATGAAACCTTTATGCGCATTACTCCCTGTCAGGAATGTCATGGACAGCGTTTGAAAAAAGAATCCCTGGCGGTTACCGTCAGCGGAAAAAATATCTATGAAATAACATCCATGTCCATTGCGGAGCTTTACGAGTATCTGGAACATTTGGATCTGACCGAGACCCAGCAGTTTATCGGGGAGCAGGTGTTGAAGGAAATCCGTGCCCGTGTGGGCTTTCTGATGAATGTAGGACTGGAATATCTGACCCTTGCAAGGGCTACGGCATCTTTGTCAGGGGGAGAGGCGCAGCGCATCCGTTTGGCTACGCAGATCGGCTCCGGCCTGGTGGGCGTGGCTTATATTCTGGATGAGCCCAGTATCGGCCTGCATCAGCGGGACAATGATAAGCTTTTAAATACCCTGTGTCATCTGAGGGATTTGGGCAATACCCTGATCGTAGTAGAACACGATGAAGATACCATGCGCGCCGCAGATTGTGTGGTGGATATCGGACCGGGAGCGGGTGAACATGGAGGAGAACTGGTAGCCATCGGAACGGCAGAGGAGATCATGAAGAATGAGAATTCCATCACTGGGGCTTACTTAAGCGGAAGAATGAAGATACCCGTGCCGGAGACGAGAAAAATTCCCACCGGTTTTCTGACGGTGAAGGGGGCAAGGCAGAATAATCTGAAGAATATAGATGTATCATTTCCGTTGGGGGTTATGACCTGTGTTACCGGTGTGTCCGGATCAGGAAAGAGTTCTCTGGTAAATGAGATTTTATACAAAGGGTTAGCGAAAAAACTCAATCGTGCCCGCTGTATTCCGGGAGAACATGACAAAATAGAAGGCATGGAGCAGTTAGATAAGGTGATTTCCATTGATCAGTCCCCCATCGGCAGGACACCGCGTTCGAATCCGGCTACTTATACGGGCGTATTTGACCAGATCCGGGATCTGTTTGCGGCAACAGCAGACGCCAAGGCGAAGGGATACAAAAAAGGCCGCTTCAGTTTTAATGTAAAGGGCGGCCGGTGTGAGGCCTGCAGTGGAGACGGCATTATCAAGATAGAGATGCATTTCCTTCCGGATGTCTATGTACCCTGTGAAGTATGTCACGGCAAACGGTATAATCGTGAGACTCTGGAAGTAAAATACAAGGGAAAGAGTATTTATGATGTGCTGGATATGACGGTGGAAGAAGCGCTGACATTTTTTGATGCCCTGCCGTCTATTAAGCGCAAGATTCAGACTTTATATGATGTGGGATTGGGCTATATTCGTCTGGGCCAGCCGTCTACGACGCTGTCCGGAGGAGAGGCACAGCGTATTAAGCTGGCAACAGAATTGAGCAAACGTAGTACCGGAAAAACGATATATATTCTGGATGAACCTACAACGGGCCTGCATTTTGCCGATGTGCATAAACTGATTGAGATCCTCAAACGTCTGGCAGAGGGCGGCAATACGGTTATTGTGATCGAACACAATCTGGATGTGATCAAAACGGCAGATTATATTTTGGATGTAGGGCCGGAAGGAGGAGACAAAGGCGGCCGGATCATTGCCCAGGGGACTCCGGAAGAGGTGGCACAGTGTCCGCAGTCTTATACCGGTCAGTATGTGGCAAAATATTTACAATAAGGTCTATAGTTATTCTTTTCAATTTTAAGATAATGGGTATATAATGAATACCAACAGTCAAAGTATTAGATGGCAGTAGAAAGGGGTAGAAAATGACAGCAGCAGATATTGGTATTGATCTGGGGACAACCAGTATTTTGGTATATGCGAAAGGAAAAGGCGTGGTTTTGAAGGAACCGTCTGTAGTTGCATATGATAAAGAAGCGAAAAAAATCCGGGCGATAGGAGAGGAAGCACGGATGATGATAGGAAGAACACCGGGGAATATTATGGCAGTCCGTCCCATTCGCCAGGGGGCCATCTCTGATTATGAGATCACAGAGAAGATGCTGAAGTATTTTATCTCGAAAGGAATGGGAAGACGGGCTTTCCGTAAACCAAAGATCAGTGTGTGTGTGCCAAGCGGTGTGACAGAAGTAGAAAAAAAGGCAGTGCAGGAAGCTACTTATCTGGCTGGTGCCAGGGAAGTCCTGATTGTAGAAGAACCGGTTGCAGCAGCTATCGGCGTGGGGATTGACGTGACACGTCCTTTTGGAAATATGCTGGTAGATATCGGCGGAGGAACTTCCGATGCAGCCATTGTTTCTCTGGGAGGCACAGTAGTGTCCTCTTCTATAAAAGTGGCGGGGGATAATTTTGACCAGGCGATCATGCGCTATGTGAGAAGACAGCATAATCTTATGATCGGAGAGCCTACGGCAGAAGAAATTAAGGTAAAGATCGGGAATGTTTATCCCACACCACAGCCAAAAGTAATGGAAATTAAGGGGAGAAATACCATTACGGGGCTGCCAAAAGTAGTGAGCATTACTTCGGAAGAAATACGGGAAGCGCTGAGAGAACCGGTAGCCCAGATTATGGAACTGATACATAGTGTGTTAGAGAAGACACCGCCGGAACTGGCTGCCGATGTGGCAGACCGGGGCATCGTTCTTACGGGAGGAGGTTCCCTGCTGGGCGGTCTGGAAACTTTGATCGAAAAGGAGACAGGCATTAATACTGTTGTGGCGGAAGATCCTATGATGGCAGTGGCCGTGGGAACAGGAAAATATTTTGAAATTATGAACAAAATGGATAAAGGACAATAGGTTCATGACAGATACGTTAGAAGGATATGTGGATCATATTATATTTCGGAATGAGGATAATGGCTATACGGTATTGAGTCTGGTGACAGAGGGAGATGAGATCACCTGTGTGGGAACTTTTCAGTATATAGGTGAAGGGGAAACCATAAAAGCAGAGGGCAGGTACACCTCCCATCCGTCCTATGGAGAACAGTTTTGCGTAAGTACTTATGAGACCGTGGTTCCACAGGACGCACTGGCTATGGAACGATATCTGGGAAGTGGTGCCATCAAAGGAATCGGAGCGGCATTAGCTTCCAGGATCGTGCGGCGATTCGGAGGAGATACCCTCCGTATTATAGAAGAAGAGCCGGAACGTCTCGCCGAAGTGAAGGGCATCAGTGAAAAAAAAGCCAGAGAAATCGCTGTGCAGATAGAAGAAAAGTCAGATATGCGCAAGGCTATGATGTTTTTGCAGCAATATGGGATTTCGCTTACATTAGGCGTGAAAATCTATCAGCAGTACGGATCCCGGCTGTATGGAGTTCTAAAAGAAAACCCTTATCAGATGGCGGAAGACATCGCAGGAGTTGGTTTTAAGATCGCAGATGAGATTGCCGGCAGGATTGGGATTCACACAGATTCTGACTATCGAATACGCAGCGGCCTTCTGTATGTGCTGCTGCAGGCAACAGCAGAGGGACATGTCTATCTGCCAAAGCAGATCCTCCTTGCCAGGACAGAACATTTGCTGCAGGTAGAAGCGGCTTACATGGAAAAACACGTGATGGATCTGGCTATAGATCGAAAAGTAGTGGTAAAGCGTATCGTAAAACCGGATGGGACAGAGGAGGAAGCTGTTTATGCCACGCAGTACTATCATTTGGAACTGCATACGGCACAGATGCTGAAAGAATTGAATATACGGGAAGAGCTGGAGGAAGACCAGATAGAAGCAAAACTGAGGCAGGTTGAGCGTCTGGGCGAGATGGAACTGGATGAGAAGCAGCGTCTGGCGGTGAAAGAAGCAGCTCAAAACGGGCTTTTGATTCTTACCGGAGGTCCGGGCACAGGTAAAACCACTACGATCAATGCCGTGATCCGCTATTTTGAGATGGAAGGCCTGGAGATCCGTCTGGCAGCTCCCACAGGAAGAGCGGCCAAGCGTATGACGGAGGCCACAGGGTATGAGGCGCAGACCATACATCGCCTATTAGAACTGAACGGCATGCCGGAGGAATCTTCTGCGCAGATACAGTTTCAGCGGAATCAGGAGAATCCCCTGGAAGCAGACGTGGTAATTATTGATGAGATGTCTATGGTGGATATTTATCTGATGCATGCTCTTTTATCGGCTGTTTCTATTGGAACACGGCTTTTGCTGGTGGGGGATGTGAATCAGCTGCCAAGTGTGGGGCCGGGAAGCGTGTTGAAGGATATGATTCATTCCAGGGCCTTTCCTGTGGTAGAATTGACCAAAATCTTTCGTCAGGCGACCCAAAGCGATATTGTCATCAATGCACATAAGATCAACCATGGAGACGCTGTTGCATTAGATAATAAAAGTATGGATTTCTTTTTTCTGAAACGATATGATGCGGATGTGATCATTCGTGTGGTAATTGCGCTGGTACAGCAAAAACTGCCTAAGTATGTGAAGGCAAGTCCCTTTGACGTGCAGGTACTGACTCCCATGCGTAAAGGCCTGCTGGGCGTGGAACGCCTGAATGTTATTTTACAGCAGTTTTTAAATCCCCGGGATCCGTCAAAAAAAGAAAAGGAGCACGGACAGACCCTGTATCGGGAAGGGGATAAGGTAATGCAGATTAAAAATAATTACCAAATGGAATGGGAAGTCCGGGGGCGTTACGGCATACCGGTAGAGAAAGGTGTGGGCGTTTTTAATGGTGATATGGGCATTATCCGTGAGATTAACACCTTTGCAGAGACCATTACGGTGGAATTTGAAGAGTGCAGGTTTGCGGAGTATACGTATCAGCAGCTGGATGAACTGGAATTGGCTTATGCGATTACCATACATAAATCCCAGGGAAGCGAATATCCTGCTGTGGTGATCCCTCTGCTTTCCGGTCCGCGTATGCTGATGAACCGAAACTTGCTGTATACTGCGGTGACCAGAGCCCGAAAATGTGTAACTCTTGTAGGAGATGAAAATACCTTTGCAGAGATGATAAAGAATCAGACGGAACAGAATCGTTATACAACGCTGGATTTAAGAATCCGGGAGGCGTAAACGGGAGAATATATTTGAAAAATTTTGTGAAAATAGGGAATAAGATGTTGGATTGGCTGTACCCGCCCAGATGTCCTATATGTCATGAGATCATCATGCCTAAGGGGTATCTGGTATGTCCGTCCTGTGCAGAACGGATACAGCCGATTCAGGAACCCCGCTGCAAGAAATGCAGCAAACCGATAGACAATTCTGCGGCAGAGTATTGTTACGACTGCCTTCATACAACACATCATTTTGATCAGGGCATGGGAATTTTTCCCTACAGTCCGCTCTGGCAGCTTTCCATTATGAAGTTTAAATATTACGGAAGAAAAGAATATGGGAAATTTTATGGGACAATTATGGCGTTTTACGGGCGGTCCTTTTTGGCAAGATGGAAGCCTCAGGTGATTATTCCTGTACCCATACATAAAAGCCGTCTGAAAAAAAGAGGGTATAATCAGGCTTTTGAAATCGCCAAATGGGTAGGATACCGGTGTAACATTCCGGTAGATCCTAAACTTGTAAAAAGAAAGAGTCATACAGTGCCTCAGAAAGAACTGTCCAGAAAGCAGAGAAGGCAGAATTTGAAAGAAGCATTTTCTATCCCTTCAGAAGCCGTTTTTTATGAGAGCGTTCTGATCGTAGACGATATTTTTACAACGGGGAGTACGATCGATGCGCTGGCTGTTCTTTTAAAGAAACATGGCGTAAAGAGGGTCTATTTCCTGTCCCTTTGTGTCGGCGGCGGATTCTAAAAAGACCTTTTCATACGGCTGCTTGTATGGTATAATAAATAAAGTATGATTATAAAGGAGTAGCACATGTTAGACGAAGAAAGAATCAGACATATGATTAAATTAGCCTCCTATGAAGCAGAAAAAGGAAGGGAAGAGATAAAGATCAGCAGATATTACCGCAGTGATTATCTGGGATTGGCATTGATCAGGAATTTCTTTTCTGTCAGTATTGCATACTTTTTGATTGTTGCTGTTATAGTAGGGTATGAGACGGAATATCTGCTGGATAATATACATAGAATGGATCTTGTTTCTCTTGCCGTTTGGCTGATTGCCGGATATGTAGCCATAATTGTATTATATTCGGTGATCACATACATATATTATTCAGTGAAATATGCGAAAGCAAAAAAGAATGTCCGCGGTTATTATTCGGAATTGAATAAGCTTACAAAAATGTATGAAAAGCAGGATGAGCGCGGAAATAGAAAGAAAAACAGTGGGAGGCGTGTATCATGACGGCGTTGCATGGAATGAAACAAAATATGAAAGAATTCTATGGGAAGTATGATACCTTTATCCTTCCTGCATTAAAATTTATCCTGGCTTTTGTAACATTCCAGATTATTAATTCCTCATTGGGATTTATGGAAAAACTGAGTAATATATTTATTGTTTTGATCCTGTCCATTTTGTGTTCGGTACTGCCCATGAATATGATGGTATTCCTGGGATTTGTACTGATACTTGGACATTGTTATGCGTTAGGAGTGGAAACGGCAGGATTTGCGCTGATCCTGATGATCGTACTGCTGATTTTGTTCCTGCGTTTTTCAGGCCGGAACAATGTGGCGTTTATTTTAACACCGATAGCCTTTCAGCTGCATATACCGGCTGTACTTCCTATCGGATGCGGCCTGCTCAGCGGTCCTTCTGCTGCAGTACCGGCAGGATGCGGTGTGATATTATATCATTTTATGAAAATGCTGAAAGAGCAGGAAAGCCTGTTGGGAGATCCGGACGGCGATGCCATCGCCAAGCTTCAGACTCTTTTGGATGGTTTGCTGAAGAATCAGGATATGTGGCTTTCTCTCATGGCTTTTGTGGTAGTGTGTCTGGTCGTATTCGTGATTCGTAAGATGTTTATGAAGTATTCCTGGCATATTGCCATCGTGGTGGGATGTATTGCTTATCTGGTTATTATGGCAGCCGGCAGTATGGTACTGGAAATAAAGCTGAATCTGTTGTCTACGTTGATTGCCACGATCGCGTCACTGGTTGTTGGCTTTATACTGGAGTTCTTTGTGATGGGCGTGGATTATTCCGGAAGTCAGAATCTGCAGTTTGAAGATGATGAATATGTATATTATGTAAAAGCGGTTCCCAAATCTTTTGTAGCAGCAGAGGAACCAAAGGAAAGAAACAGGAAGAAAAAAGATATCTCTAAGAAGAAGGCAAAACCACAGGAATATCTGGACGACGATTTAGACGAGGATATGGATAAATGGAAAAAATATCTGGACAATGACCAGGATATGCCGGTTGAAAAGGTAAATGTAGATGATGTGGATTTTGAACAACAATTAGAAAATTCACTAAAAGATCTGTAGAGATAGAAAAAGAAATAGATATCATGAGAAAGGAGTGAGTATTGTATGGATAATCTGCAGGAAATGGTCAGCAGGTATTGGATGAATCTGACAGACAGTTTCCCGCCGATTCGCTGGGTGGATATTGTAGAAATATTGCTTCTTGCAGTTGTAATATATGAGTTTATGCTGTGGATAAAACACACCCGTGCTTACTCCCTTTTGAAGGGTATTTTAGTAATCCTTGCTGTCGTATTTATTGCATATCTGTTTGAAATGCACACGATCCTGTGGATTGCAGAAAACAGTTTTGGCGTTGCCGTTACGGCAATTGTTATTATTTTCCATCCGGAACTGCGAAAGATATTAGAGCAGTTAGGACATAAGAATTTTCTTAGTTCTTTGCTTCCTTTTGACAGTTCACGACAGGAGGAAGAAGTTTTTTCCAACAGGTTCATTAATGAAATTGTGAGAGCCTGCTTTGAAATGGGAGAAGCCAGGACAGGGGCTTTGATCGTTATCGAGAGAAAAATTGGCTTGAATGAATATGCAAAAACAGGAATTGAACTGGATTCTCTGGTAACCAGTCAATTGCTTTTGAATATTTTCGAACATAATACGCCGCTTCATGATGGTGCGGTGATCATCCGGGGAGACAGGATTCTGGCGGCGACCTGCTATTTGCCGCTGTCAGATAATTTGGATCTCAGCAAAAAACTGGGGACCAGGCACCGGGCCGGTGTAGGCATCAGTGAGGTGACCGATTCGCTTACCATTATTGTGTCGGAAGAAACCGGCGGAGTATCCGTTGCCAATAACGGGGAACTGCAGACAGGGCTGGATGCGGAAGCTTTGAGAAAAATTCTGTCCGGCCTGCAAAAAGTGAATACAGACAGTTCCAAATTTAAGATATGGAAAGGAAGGGTGAAGAATGAAGAAAAGTCTGATGAATAAGTTCACCCTGAAAATCATATCTGTTGTAGTTGCTTTTTTTATCTGGCTTTTGGTAATGACCATAGAAGATCCTGTTATGGTACAAAAAATTACAGGTGTTCCGGTAACTTTGGTGAATGAAGATTATATTAAGAGTACCGGAAAGGTTGCCATGATGCCGGAAAAAGGAAATACCGTGACTGTTTATGTAACAGGAAAAACATCTGTGGTAGGGAAACTAAAAGCAGAAGATATTACTGCCATTGCAGATCTGCAGCAAATCGTGGATTTGGAATCGGATCCGATCATGGTTCCTGTAACAGCAACCTGCGCAGGCATTTCAGAAGACAAGATTTCCACCGGTTACAACAATCTGGAAGTGATTATTGATGATCTGGACAGTGTGGAATGTATTGTCGTTCCCACCAGCGGTGACAGTAAACCCGGAAAGGGATACTCAGTAGGGAAAATGAAGAGCAATCCGGAAGTCGTTACCATTCGTGGTCCTCATTCCATTGTGAAAACCATTGATAAAGTGTCCGCCGAAGTCAATGTAAACAATTTGGTTAAAGATGTTACACTGCCTTCAGAGTTGGTTATCTATGATAAAAATGGAGATGCGCTTTCTGAAAATCAGATTAAAGCGTTGACCGTGTCTGATACGAACGCAGATGTTGCCGTGGATTTATGGGAACTGCGGACAGATATAAAAATTGAACCGGGTTATACCGGTGAGCCGAGAAGTGGGTATTATGTAGGAAATATTACCTTAACACCGTCGTCGGTTACCATTGCGGGAACAGATGAAGCGTTGGAGGAGTTTGAAAAGGCCGGCAGTGTTATTCAGCTGGATGAGAGTATGATATCCGTAGAGGGCAAACATGCAGATTTTGAAACAACCATCGAGAGAGAAGATGTGATCGAACTGCTGCCGGAGGGTATTAAACTGGTCAGCGAAAATGAAACATTCAGTGTAAAGGTTGCCATCCTGCCGCTGCGCACGAAAGAATACAGTATACCGACCACCAGTATTATGGTAGAGAATAAGCCGCAGGACATGAATCTGGTTTATGACAGCGAGAAAGTGACCCTGCGTATACAGGGGCGAAGTGATGAAGCATTTACTGCTCTGCAGGAAGAGGATATTCAGCTAAGTATCGATGTATCCAAACTGGAAGAAGGGGAACATGAAGTGCCGGTTGTTGTTACAACACCGGATGGATTTAAAGAAGCTGAGGAACTTAAAGTTAAGATAACGTTGACGAAAGTTCCCGAAATAGTGGACAGAAATTAATTAACAGGGAGATAAGATATGGTAAGTCAGAAAGTAATAATTAAAAATCCCACAGGATTACATCTGCGCCCGGCGGGAATCCTTTGTAAAGAAGCGATGAAGTTTAAGTCATTAATTACTTTTACGTTTCAGGACGGCACAGCAAATGCAAAAAGTGTATTGAGTGTACTGGGTGCATGTGTAAAATGTGGTGATGAGATCGAACTGGTTTGTGAAGGAGAAGACGAACAGGAAGCTCTGAAATCTCTGATTGAAGCAGTTGAAAACGGGTTAGGTGAGTAATCCGCGGTGAGAAATTTGAAGCCCCTCAGGAGTGAGGGGCTTCAAATTTTATACATATTTCTGTTTTAGATAAGTTATTAATTCTTCTGTGGTATGTTCCCGGTAGAAGGGATCGAAAGCTTTCAGATCTTCTAAAGTGTCGAATTCCTGGATGATGGAGTCGTCAAATTTTTTGATATACATGGAGAGTTCATGCAGATGATGCATGAAAATATGTTCCCAGTAGGCCTGTTTTGTCTCCGGCCAGTTGTATTCTTCTTCCAGAAAAGTTCGATACTGGCGGGAGAAATTTCGGTCAAAGTATACGTGTCCGAACATATACCAGGAATTTGCGCCCCCGATCGTCACGTCTGTGATCCTGCCGTTTTCATCGGTCTGCAGACAGTATTCGGGAGTGGATCCGCAGGCATACCGTGCAGAATAGTAGGCATGTGGCTCTGTGGAAGAAAAAACATTTTCAAGAAAATAATTATCTGCGGAGCAGATATAACTGTTGTCCAGGTAATCACGTGCAGCATAGATAGATGAATTGTTGTTTCTTTCTGTATATTCTGTATTTTCGATAATGTGTATCTGGAACTTGTCTTTTAAATAGTAAAAAAGTTCTTTTTTATATCCAACCACCAGATAGATATCATGAATATTGGCTTCCTGCAGCTGACGGATCTGTCGTTCGATCAGTACCTCACCCTTTACAGGCAGCAGCCCCTTGGGACAGATCTGAGACAGAGGGGAGAATCGAGAAGAAAATCCGGCCGCCATAATGATCGCGTTTGTTACGGTGCTATCTTTCAAGAAAGGGTCCTCCTGTTTTTGTAAATTTCCCTGTCAAAGGGATTCTTCTAACAAATGGAATTGTAGAGGAATCCCATGTAAAAGTCAAGAAAAGGAATTGTATTCTAAAAGTAAACGTGGTAAAGTATAGATAGTTTCTGAATAGTCAATGGTTATTCAGAAAAATGTAATGGAGGAGGAGAAGTAATTGAAGATGAGGAAGAAATTTCTTGCGGCGTTATTGTGCACATCTGTGGTGTTGACATCTATGAGTCCTGTTATGGCTGCAGAGACAGCAGATACGGATATGCAAAATGAAACAGCTGCAGCTTTGAACGAGCAGCAAGTATCCGTGGAAGAACAAGATGAGACGATACACAGAACAGTATCCAATGGATGGGAACAGGTGATGAACGAGGTAGAGCCTGATACCTATTATTTGCTGCGCTATGAGGAAAATCAGCTGCAGGAAAAATGGACCTGGTCTAATGGTATGTTTGTCGATCGTGAAAACGGGGATGGAAGTGCAAAGACAGAAACTCCAAGCGGATACTTTGTGATCGGCGCAGAATCTGACGGCAAAGAGAACAGCTATTATCTGAAGGACGGTGTTCCCCAGAGCGGCTGGAAAAAAGTTGATGGAAAGTGGTATTTGTTTGGCACGGTATCAGCAACTCCGGCATTAGGAGAAGGCAAGCGGATCGCACCGGAAACAAAAGCGGGATTCCAGGAGATTGAAGGAAAGAAATACTATCTGGATGATGCAGGCGTGCCGGCTAAAAATACGACGATTACTATAAGTGGAACCAGTTATGATTTTAATGCAGAGGGTGTTCTGGTAAAATCCTATCCGGAAGTGATTACAGGCAAATGGAAAGCCAACGGTATTGGCCGCTGGTACGAATACAAGGATGGAAGCTATCCACGGAATAAATGGGAAGAAATTGACGGAACCTGGTATCTGTTTGATGCAAAGGGCTATGTACGCACTGGCTGGGCTTATGTTGGCAGTGCCTGGTATTATCTGAAACCGGGTACAGGAGCGATGCAGACTGGCTGGGTGTTAGATGGAGGCACCTGGTATTATTGCAATAAGAGCGGAGCGATGCAGACCGGCTGGGTGGAAGTAAAAGGCACCTGGTACTATTGCAAAGGCAACGGAGCGATGCAGACTGGCTGGATTTTAGACAGAGGAACCTGGTATTACTGTAATGGCAGCGGAGCCATGCTGACCGAGTGGGTGTTAGTCGGAGGAACCTGGTATTTTTGCAATTCCAGTGGAGCGATGCAGACTGGCTGGATCTTACATAATGGCACCTGGTATTACTGTGACGGAAGCGGCGCCATGGCAACGAATCGCTGGATCGGAAATTACTATGTATATGGCAATGGAGCCATGGCTACAGATGCCTGGATCGGCTCTTACTATGTAGACGGATCCGGAAAATGGGTACCGAATAAAGGAGTAACGACTCCGGGATTTTGGAAGCAGAATGCAAAAGGATGGTACTTCCAGTATCCGGCTGGCAATTATGCGTATAATGCATGGGTATTGCTGGATGGAGAATGGTACTATCTGAATAATGAAGGATACATGGTTACCGGTTGGAACTATATTGATGGATTAAAGTATTATTTTGAATCCAACGGTAAACTGTGTCAGGATATGAGAGGACGTGTAGGCGGACCTTACGCGATCCGTGTAAACAGAGCAAAGTGTATCATTACTATTTTTGCAAGGGATCCGCAGACCGGTGATTATAATGTTCCTGTAAAAGCATTTATCTGTTCTGTTGGCTGTCCGTGGTCACCGACGGTTACCGGAACGTTCTATACACAGGCGAAGTATTCTTACAAGCAGTTAAATGGACCAACCTGGGGCAAGTGGTGTACTCGAATTGTGGGCGGTTATCTGTTCCACTCTATGCCGTCACCGGTATCCAGTCCTTATACGATTGTTCCGGAAAAGTACAATCTGTTAGGCCAGCCGGCATCAGGCGGATGTGTCCGTATGACAGTAGGCGATGCAAAATGGATCTATGATAATTGTGCGCTGGGAACCAGAGTTACCATCAGCGATCATGAAGCAACACCATTTGATAAACCGTATGTACCAAAGATCTCAAGTGCTGTGCATCATGATCCGGCGGGCGATAACTATTAAGATTAGAAAATATTATGCAATTTTAAGCGGCAGACTCGAAAGGGTCTGCCGCTTTTTAGGCTCTTTGTCAAGAGTTGGGGTAAAATATTTTTGGAGGTACAGGAACGATGTTCCTGTGCCTCTTTATGT
Organism: Lachnospiraceae bacterium; assembly: GCA_050944855.1. Classification (GTDB taxonomy): domain Bacteria; phylum Bacillota; class Clostridia; order Lachnospirales; family Lachnospiraceae; genus Lactonifactor. Next base: position 56 of record JBMNRU010000020.1, on the reverse strand, counting down.
TAAGGATAGAAAGATTCGATTCCTAAAATTTTCAAAGTTCCGGTATCCAAATGCAT
>JBMNRU010000019.1:0-60159 GCA_050944855.1 Lachnospiraceae bacterium | reverse complement strand
TGAGACACGATCTAAAAGAATGCGGAAAGCGTATCCAGAAACTTCGCAAAGAACGAGAACTTACACAGGAACAACTTGCAGAGAAATTAAATGTCAGTCAGAACACAATTGCTAAAATTGAATCTGGGCTGCGCAGACCATCTATTGATTTTCTGCTTGAAATTTCGGAGTTTTTCAATGTATCAACAAATTATCTTGTGTTCGGTGTTCATGCTGAAGCTGTTGAGGATAAAAAATTAAAAAAAGATCTTGATGAAACAATTGAAAAGATAGATCAAACGATTGAAAAACTATTGGAAAAGAAAGAAGAGCTTCTCAAAATGAAGAGTGAACTGAATTAGCGATTTTGAAACCACTGGAGTGAAAACTTTTGTGGTTTTCTTTATGTCTATGGACTCAGAGGGCGCATGACCCGGCGTACAAGTCCATAGATTTTTTTTCTAATTAAAATTTTAAGTATAAAGAATAGAGGTCACAGAAAAGTGCGGGTTTTGAACCAGTTAAATATCGCTATAAATCCATGAAAACTAAGTTTAGATAGAAATTACAATTTTCTCAGAAACTGAAACAAGAAATTTCCCTTAGGAACTAAGGGCGCACTTCTATACCGGTTATTCCATTCCGGTATGTGCGTTCTCCGAAGGTAAATGCTCCTGTGTCTGAACACATTCACATATTGCGGAATTGCATTCCGGACAAGAGTAAACTCTTGCGGCTGACGCCTATCTCATTTTACATACCTTGTTTTTGGCAAGGATGAATATTCACAGGAGGATAAGAAAATGGAATGTAAAAGAGAATCCATTTTAAAGCAAAAAGAAGAGGCCGAATTCAAGGTGAAGCAGTATGAAAACAAAATCAATCTTCTGGAAAATCGCAAGCAGCATCTGGAAAAGGAAGCTGACCGCCAGCGAACTCACCATCTTTGCAACATGGGCGGTGCGATTCAGAGTATTTCTAAAGAAGCGGATTCCCTGACAAGGACAGAGTTTTATTCTCTGATGGAACAGGTTTTTGCTTTACCTGCGGTACAGGAATTGGTTAGGAAGGCAATGGAACAGCATGAAGTGGGAGGTGACAGCTGATGGCACTGTATCACTTTCATGTGGAGCAGATTAAACGAAGTGAGGGACGAACAGCTGTTGCCAGTGCCGCCTATCGTGCCGGTGAAAAGCTGCATAATCTCTGGGATGGTGAAACCCATGATTACACCAGAAAGGGCGGTGTCATTCTGACAGAAATCATTTTGCCGGAACACGCACCGAAAAGATTTTATGACAGGTCAACGCTATGGAATGAGGTGGAGCAAATCGAAAAGCATTACAAGGCACAGCTTGCCTATAGCTTTGATATGGCGCTGCAAAATGAATTTTCTTTAGAGGAGAACATCGAACTGGCGAGAGAATTTGTTCAGAAATACTTTGTTTCTGACGGAATGATTTGCGATTTGGCAGTGCATCAGCCGGATCGAGAAGAAGGCGGTATCCCCAATCCGCATTTTCATGTTTTGATTCCTATTCGTCCTCTGAACGATGACGGAACATGGGGAGCTAAGCAGCACCGAGTTTATCATTTGGACGAGGATGGCAACCGTATCAAAAAAGAAAATGGACAGTGGGAGTTTGATGCTGTTCCAACCACAAATTGGGGCAGACCGGAAACATTGGATTTATGGCGCAGAGCCTGGGCAGATATGGTTAATGCCAGATTTGAAGAAAAAGGGCTGGATTGCCGAATCGACCATCGCTCTTTTGTAGATCAGGGATTGGATCTGATTCCCACTGTTCACGAAGGTCCGCTGGTTCGCAAAATGGAGAAGAAAGGAATCCGAACAGAAAAAGGTGAGCTGAATCGCTGGATTAAAGCCACGAATTGTATGATTCGTAGTATGCGAGCTACCATTGCAGCACTGAAAGAATGGATTGAGGAAGCAAAAGAAATTCTGAAAGAACCGCAGGAGGTGTATTTGGCAGATTTGCTCCGAGATTCCCTGCGTATGCGTGACACAGTTGCCATGACTTATGCCAGAGGAAGAACAAAGGCAAAGCACAATAACACGAAACGCTTTATGGAAGAGTGCAAGTACCTTCGGCAGCAAGGAGTGCAGACGCTGAGTGATTTTGAAAATTATCTTTCTTCTGTTGAAGAAAAACTGGAGGAAGGTAAAGCATCCATGAATCAGAAACAGCAGCGTTTGAAGGAACTTCAGCAGCTGATGGAAGATGCAAAGCTCTATTCGAACCTAAAGCCGGTTTATGATGAAATGAAAAAAGGAAAATATCGTTTTGCAAAAGCGAAAGAGGCATATCAAGAAGACCATGAAAGTGAGCTTCGCCGTTTCTATATGGTAAAGCGCAGATTGAAGGAAAAAGGATTTGAACAGCAGCCGTTTCCTCTGGATGCATGGAAAAAAGAATTTGCAGAACTTTCCTCAGAAAGGGAAACAGAATATCAGAAATATAAGCAGATGAAAAACGAGTGTATGACCTTATTCAAGATCAAAAGTGACATCGAACAGGTCATTCGTGAGATTCATCCACAATTGCAGAAAACGGAAGCAGAACAGACATTATAACAGGAGGTATGTATGGGATATACACAGGAACAGATTGACAGAGCAAATTAGGTGAATTTGGAACAGTTTCTTCGTTCTCAGGGGGAGCAGCTGTTTAAAAGCGGAAATGAGTATCGCTGGAAAAGACATGACAGCCTGACAATCAAAGGAAATAAGTGGTTTCGTCACAGTCAAAGCAAAGGCGGTTATCCTATTGAATTTGTAATGGAATTTTTTGATAAGCCGTTTCCGGAGGCGGTGCAGATGCTGATTGAAGAAGAATCTGTGGCAGTGAGTAAAGCAGTGGATGAACCTAAGAAATTTTGTCTTCCGCCTCGCTGTGAATCCAACACAAGAATCATACAGTATCTGACGGAAGAAAGAAAACTTCCTCGGGATTTGATAGAGCGATTTATTGCAGATGGTTTAATTTACGAAGATGCAAAATATCATAACGCAGTGTTTGTGGGGACAGATATAAACGGCGTTCCCCGATATGCTCATTGCAGAGGAATTACAGATAAGTTTCGTATGGATGTGACCGGTTCGGACAAATCCTACGGATTCTGTTACAAGGGAAAAGGAACAGAATTGTATGTGTTTGAAGCACCGATTGATTTGTTATCCCATATTGCTTTATTTCCGGCAGGCTGGGAAGAACACAGTTATCTGTCCTTAGGCGGTGTTTCGCCGAAAGCATTGGAGCGTTTTCTTTCTGAACGCAGAGATATTGAGAGCGTTTTTATCGCCACCGACAATGACGAAGCAGGAAACTATGCTGCAGAGAAATTGGCAGAACTGGTTCCGCAGGAAATCTCCGTCTACAGATTTCTTCCAAATGCAAAAGACTGGAATGAAGAACTGGTCAACGAAAGAAGCGGAATATCATATGGAGACCATGTAACAATCGGAATCAGAAAACAAAAGGAAATTCCGAAATCTGTTTCCATGATTTGCATGAACGATGTGGAGCAGACGGAAGTGGACTGGCTCTGGTATCCCTATATTCCGTTTGGAAAATTAACCATCGTGCAAGGTAATCCGGGAGAAGGTAAAACTTTCTTTGCCATGCAGCTTGCGGCGGCTTGTACCAATCAAAAATTTCTGCCGGATATGGAGCCATTTGAACCATTTAATATGATTTTTCAAACTGCTGAGGACGGACTGGGCGATACGGTAAAGCCGAGACTTGTTTCTTCAGGTGCAGATTTAAAAAGAGTATTGGTCATTGATGATGCGGAAAATCCATTATCCCTTGCGGATGACCGAATAGAAAAGGCAATCAGAGAAAACAATGCAAAGCTGATGGTTATTGATCCCTTACAGGCATTTCTTGGAGCAAATGTGGATATGAACAGAGCCAACGAAGTAAGACCGATTTTTCGCAAACTGGCAGACATTGCACAAGCTACCAGCTGTGCCATTGTAATGATCGGCCATCTGAATAAGGCATCGGGAACCCAAAGTGCTTATCGTGGTCTTGGTTCTATCGATATTGCCGCAGTGGTTAGAAGTATTCTCTTTGTTGGTAAAGTGAAAGATGACCCAACTACACGAGTGATTGTTCACGAAAAAAGTTCCCTGGCGCCACCCGGACAGGCGTTAGCTTTTTCCCTGGGAGACCAGAAAGGCTTCCGTTGGATTGGTGCTTATGATATTTCTGCAGAAGATTTGCTTGCCGGAGGACAGGGAACAAAAACAGAGCTGAAGCAGGAGCAGGCAGTAAAACTGATTTATGAATTTCTTTCTGACGACAAGGAAGCTTCGGTGGCTGAAATCAATAAAGAAGCCATGGAACGAGGCATATCCGAAAGGACAGTTCGTTTGGCGAGAAATTCCATGAAAGATAAATTGGAAAGTGAAAGACGAGGCAAAGACTGGTGGATCTGGCTGAAACGGCAGGACGAAACGGCAAACGCCCTATAAGCAGAATGCTTGCCGCTTTGCCGGTTCAGTATTGAAATAGGAGGTAGTAAGTATATGAAAGAAGTTCCTATCTGGGAAAAAACAAATTTAACCTTGGAAGAGGCAGCTGCTTATTCCGGAATTGGTATCAATAAATTAAGAGAAATCACCAACAACGACAGATGCGATTTTGTGCTGTGGGTTGGAACCAAAAGATTGATTAAGAGAAAACAGCTGGATAAATTCACCGAGCAGTGTTACTCCATTTAACCACAATTAACATCTGAAGATTCCCATAGAAAAAGACGCCTCGATATGATAAAATAAGGATGCGGCGAAGTTGGTTCATTCGTTGCATGTACGTCATATCGGGGCTCTTTTCACAAGGAAAGGAGTTTTAAATATGTCTGATAAAAGAAGAGATAACAAAGGACGTATTTTACGTACAGGAGAAAGCCAAAGAAAGAACGGAATGTATGAATTCCGTTACACAGATGTCAATAAAAAGCGTCGTTCCATCTATGATATGGATTTGATGAAGCTTCGTAAGAAAGAGGACGAAATCAAATTGATGCGTCACGAAGGAATTGACTATGCCGGAGGTGAAATTACCGTTATTCAGCTGCTGGAGCGTTATATCAGCCTGAAACGAGGTGTCCGCTACAATACCACCACAGGTTACCGATTTGTGATGAGTGTTGTACAGAAAGAAGCTTTCGGTCAGAGAATCATTCGTGACATCAAAATGTCAGATGCAAAGCTGTGGTTTATTAAGCTTTATGATGACGGGTATTCCTACAGCACCATCGCAAGTATTCGTGGTGTGGTAAAACCGGCATTTCAGATGGCTTACACCGAAGATATTATCCGCAGGAATCCTTTTGAGTTCCGACTGGATATTATTCCCAACAATACCCAGAAAAGGGTTGCCTTGACTCCAAAACAGCAGGAGCAGTTTTTGGAATATATCAAAAACGATGCTCATTTCTGCAGATACCTAGATGAAATCAAGATCCTTCTGGGAACAGGTATGAGAATTAGCGAGTTTTGCGGATTGACGATTTCGGACTTGGATTTTGACCGCAGAAGAATCCGTGTGGATCATCACCTGGTAAGGACCAGAGATGGAAAACGCTATATTGAGAAAACAAAAACAGAATGCGGCTGCCGCTACATTCCAATGAGCGATGAAGTCTATGAGAGCTTCTACAACATTCTTTCCAACCGAAAGAAGCAGAAAAAAGAAGCGATGATTGACGGCTATGCAGGATTTATCCTGCTGGACAAGAACGGCAATCCTAAGGTTGCCATGCACATTCAGAAGGTAGTACAGAGACTGTGCCAGAAGTACAATGAAGAAAATATCATTCCGCTTCCACGCATCACACCGCATGTATTTCGACACACATTTTGTACAAACATGGCCAATGCAGGTATGGACTTAAAGAGCCTGCAGTATCTGATGGGGCATTCCGATGCCAGTGTCACCTTGAACGTCTACACCCACAACAGCTACGAGAAAGCTGAAGAATCTATGGCACAGATCGTGTCTTTCAGTGGGAGACAATCGGAGGAAAATAAGGTAAGACGTTTTGGATAGTTTTTAAGGTTAAAATAGGTCTTGGCAGGGCGAAAATCCCTGCCAAAGTACCCCATTTAGTACGCCAATAGCCTAAAAACCTATGTAGAGGGGCGTAGATTTATGAATGTTCACCCTTGAAAATTTGTGCAGAATAAACAAAAAATAGAGGTATAAAGACTTATAAAGAGGTAAAAGTGCATGATAAAGGTAATTTTTCTTTGCCACGGCAATATACTGGCAATGATTTGATGAAGTGCTTGGAACGCTTGATTTTACTGGATTTTTCGGCTGTTCGATAAAGGGGAAAGGTCAAGTTTAGACCAGGTTTAGACCATTTGAAATGTGTAAAAAATGAGACAAAAATTATCAAATGGGAAGCCTTGTACATGATATTATTTATGTAGAAAAGTACACATTGGAGATTGCTCATGAGAAAATTTATGAGGATAAAAATCGTCCGGTGATGTGTGGAATTGTATCCATACGTCACCGGATTTTTTTGTTTTCCGGAAGCGAAATGCGAATATACCGCTATATGTCGCTATTCGGAAAGATCCCGTTTCATGGCTTCGTCGATGGCTCGGTTGATAAAGGCAGTTGCACTTTCTCCCATAGCTTCAGCGTGTTCCTTGATGATGGAACGTTTCTCTGGGGTTACACGAACTTTTATTTCAACGAATCGATCATTGTATTTCTTATTTGCTCGTCTGCGAGCCTCTGAAAGCTTTGAATGGGTGGCTTTTTCTTCACTCATGGTATTTCCTCCGACTATGTGTTGTTGCAGATCTAAGAAGAGTATAACACAAAATGGTACATGAGACCATGTAAAATTCAAAATTGAAAAGGAGACGGAGCTTATGAAGAATCAGAAAAACAGAAGTATGAAGGTATATTCCCAGAATGGAAGAAATTATAAAGCGACACCAACAATTATCCTGAAGGGCCAGTGGTTGGAAGAGATGGGATTTGCAATCGGAGATTATATTTCCGTCAGCTGTGAGAATGGGAAACTGGTGATTACGCCAGATACTGAAAGAGCGGAGCTGGAGCAGATGAAGGCTGATTTTATGGAAAAGGAAACTAAGAAGCTGCAGAAGCGATTCCAAAGAGAAAAGGAAGAGCTGTATGCGCAGTTTGTAGCTGAGAAAAAGGTACAGTACATGGAAGAGAAGGAGGAGCAGTAATTATGAGTATGGTTATTGTAATCGGATCACAGAAGGGTGGCGTGGGTAAAACCACGACCACGCTGAATCTGGCATATTCTCTTTGCAGTATGGGAAAGAAGGTTCTTGCCATTGATCTCGACAGTCAGGCAAATCTCAGCACCTGTTATGGCATTGAGAATACAAAGGACCTGGAATATACGATTGGTCATCTGCTGATGGCACAGATCGAGGAAGAGGAACCAGAAGAGCTGGAGCATTATATTCAGAGCAAGGATGGTGTGGATTTTATTCCTTCTTCTATTTATCTATCTGCTGTGGAGGCGAAGCTTAGAACAGAAATGGGAGCAGAGCGGATGCTGGCAGAGGTATTGGCGCCAATCAGAGACAGATATGATTATGTGCTGGTGGATACGGCACCTTCACTTGGGATGCTCACTGTCAATGCGTTGGCGACAGCAGATGAGGTGGTCATTACTGTGAATCCGCAGCTTCTGGCGATGATGGGATTGCAGGATTTTCTGAGAACAGTCGGTAAGATCAAGAAACGCATCAATCCGAAATTAACGATTGCCGGTATTTTGCTTACGATGTGCGATGGAAGAACGACTCTCTGTAAGGTATTAACCGAAGAAGTGACCGGAAGCTTCCAGGGACAGATTAAAATATTTAAGAATAGGATTCCATCTACCGTAAAGGTTGGAGAGAGCATTTATTATTCCATGCCGATTGCTTTGTACAGTAAAAAGGCATCAGCAGGAATCGCTTATAGAAAATTTGCAAAGGAGTTGATCGATTATGAAGGCTAATAATAGAAGAAAAGTATTTGGTGACGCAGTGGACCTGTTAATGGATGATATTGAGGAAAAAACAGCACCTGGCGGATTGCGGATGCTTCCGATAAAGAAAATCCGGCCTTTCCATGATCATCCATTTCATCTGTACGAAGGAGATCGCCTGGAAGATATGGTTGCCAGTGTAAGGGAGCATGGAATTCTTAATCCGGTAATTGTGCAGGAGATTGACGGTGGATATGAAATGCTTTCCGGACATAATCGGATGAATGCAGCTAAGCTTGTCGGATTGAAGGACATACCGGCAATCGTGAAAACAAATCTGTCAGAGGAAGAGGCTTATGTATATGTGATTGAGACGAATCTGATGCAGAGATCATTTTCCGACTTGCTGATATCAGAGAAGGCAGCGGTACTGAAGGCGAGATACGAGAAGGAATCCTGTCAGGGAAGAAGAAATGACATTATTGAAGAGATTGCTCGTATGGAAGGAAAAGAACTTCCAGCTACCTGTGGTCACGGTGACCAAAGGTTGAATACAAGAGATATGATTGGTAAGGAATATGAATTATCTGGTAGCTCGGTTGGGAGATTACTGAAATTGAATGACCTCATCAAGCCATTTAAAGATATGGTAGACAGAGGAGCACTTTATACAAAGGTTGCTTTGCAGCTGGCATTTCTTCCAGAAGAAGAGCAGGATATGGTTTTTCGTGTGATGAATAAGGAGAAGACGAAAATCACATCGGAGATGGTAGCAAATCTTCGCAGTCATTCCGGTTCTCTTACAGAAGCAAAGATTAAAAGATATCTGAGCAAGAATCCGATAAAAAAGAAATGCTATAAGGTTCCGGCACGAATCGTGGAGAAGTACTTTGAGGGAATGGATCCAAATACAGTTGATAGTATTGTGGAGCAGGCACTGGCTGCATGGTTTGGAAAGGAGAATGCGGATGTTTGATGAAATCAGTCTTAAAAAGATTGATGCGAAGTATTTTAACATTATTTTGCTTGATAATAAGGATATTACGCTTCAGAGCAGGAATACCGGTCATTATTGGTATCTGCACTGTACAGGGTATCCGGAAGAGCAATCTCTTACCATATTTCATAAGCACTTTTTCAGATGCCCGTATCATCAGCATGGAAAAGCGAATACACTGAACCAGGCGGTAAGAAGTATCAAGGAACATGATAAGTTCCAGCTGGAAGTGAGAAAGTGCGTATAACATAAAAATCGGCAGCGGTATCTTCGAGATGAGGATACCGCTGCTGTTTGGTTAAGGCATAAATTTTTAATTTTCGAAATAAAGATTTCTTGCGAGTGTCTGTGCAGCTTTGATGTCTGCATATCCCTGAGATTTGCAAAGGTTCAGTTCTGCAAGAATCTCGCCTTTTGTGAAATCCTTGCAGATGAGATCCAGGATGCGTCCATATTTCGGGTTGATATTATGTACCTGTTTGATCAGGTCGCGGATGATTATGCGGAGCATCACGTTTTCCTCCAGATTCTCAGATGATGCAAGCTCGAAGCCTTTACTTTCTTCTGATTCGGCCTCTTCCAGAAATCGATCCAAAGAAAGTGTATCGTCAGTGTGGAAGGATGCAAAATATTCTCTTACATCACGATAGAAAGTCTTGATGGCAGCAGCTTTGGATTCAATTGCCACTGGTGCAAAGGCTACCAGGACTTTATTAGGTCCGATATGCCAGGTCTCGAGGTTATCTCTGCACATATTGAAGTGCTTGATCATTTCCCAGTCCACACGGATCGGTACAAGACATTCTCCATCAAGAAGAGGGAAATTGTTGTAACTGCGACGGTTGTCGTAGTTGTGGTTGTCATTAGTTGACTGCCGATTATCAGTATTTGTCGGTACATTTACATTGATTTCCATATCGTGCGGCCTCCTGTGCCCGCTGAAAGCGGAACGAAGGTTTCGATATGAAATTCAGATAAGCATCGATTGTCTTATTCATGGCACGTCTCCGTTCCGTAAAATAAGCAACCAGGCTTCTTAGCCCCTGATGCTGATTATAGGGTTCATCACGCCACAACTCTAAGAAGACGCCGCGTCCGGCAGTTGCTTGGTGATGGAGTAGTTTAGGGTCATACTCTGGACGGATTGTTTGTTATATAAAGGCGTACTTATCTTGAAAAAAGAGCTCATATGATGTATAGTTAAGTATGGATAAGTAGGATTAAGTCGGATTGAACTGATATAGTAATGAGTTCAAATTCCTTCGTTTGTATTTTACGGGCATTGCCTTTATATTTAATATTTTAGAACAGGCGGGGGAAAAGTTCCCTGACAGTGATATGGACATTTCACGAAAGTTTACGGACATTTCACGGACAATACAGACAGAGAAAAGAGGGAGTGATAATTGAGACTGAAATTCGATGAGTTTTTCTTGAATTTTTATATATCAAGATCCTCTGGCGGATTAACTAACCACAGAGCAAAAAAGAAGATAGTAGAATTTTTGATAATGGCAGCAATTCCGGAAGAAAGCTGGGGAATACTTCCTACATCAGATAGTAGCTATGAAAAATGGTTGAATGGTACCAGAACGTTTGACCCTGCAGTGTGGCAAGAAATCACAGAGAAATACAAAGAAGATAGATTTTTGGAAATGGTGATCAAGGAGCTAAATGACAGTGTTTTGGTAACAGTAATGGACAGATTCGGAATAAAAGTTGCGACTGTCAATGAAATTGATAAGGAGCTTTTTATAGTAGCTATCGGACATCAATTTCATGAAATAGCAAAAGGATCAGGAAGTGCTGATAACATTGTTAAGAACATTTATGAAAATACAAAGAGTAAAGAATTATTCCCAGTGTATGGGCAAAAAGCACTGGCGGAGTATTCAAAGGTAAAGACTAATTTTTCGGATGAACTGTGTGATATGGAAAAAGTGTTCATCTGTAATACACTTAGCACGGTTGATAGTGCATATTCAAGAAGAGGTTTGCCAGCCAGAGGAACGGTAATACAAGATGCGACGCTCGATAAAATAGCGGAACAATCCAATATGGTGGCACTCATAGCTAATGGTGGTATGGGTAAATCCATGATGTTGAGGCACTTGTTTGTTGACTCAATGAAAAAATACTCTGAGACGGGTGTAATGCCTATATTAGTTGAATTAAGAGATTACAGGTTTGCTGGATGTGATCTGTTTAACAGTATTGTGAAATCCGTTAATTTGTTTGATGCCTCATTTGATGAGAGAGCTGCAGAAAAGGTATTAAGGGCAGGTAAATGTCAAATATTACTAGACGGATTGGATGAGATAGATCCTTCGGATATCATAGGATTTCAACACAAATTGAGAGACATGATAAAAACTTATCCATTAAATCAATATGTCATAACATCCAGGGAATGTGATGTGGCAAAATCGATTGGGTTTAGAAGCAGACTATATCTGATGCCATTTGACGAAAAGCAGACAGGAGATTTAATAGATAAACTTGTCAGTGATGATAGCGTAAAGGCAGAAATTACCAGAAATCTTAATGAGGGATATCTGAATAAACACGGCGAATTTGCCTCTAATCCTATGCTACTCACTTTCTGTATTATGAATTATCCATCATATCAGTCTTTTTACGACAGACCGCATGAGTTTTATCGCTCTGCATATGATACCATCCTATCTGATCATGACTTAGAAAAAAGTCCATTAGATAGAGTATTTCGAAGTGCAGATAGCCGGGATGATTTCACGGATGTGTTCAGGGAGTTCTGTGCAGTATCATACGTAGAAAGAAAGTTTCAGTTTAATAAAATGACTTTTGAAGCCATCTTCAAAAAACTGAAATCAACAAAGCAAGTAGCCAATCCCAGAATCATGAATAAGACAAATTTCCTTCATGATGCATGTGCTACTGCGTGTATGATGTATGAGGCGAAGTCTGATATTTTATACATTGATCCGGGATTTCAACAGTTTTTGTTTGCTGAATACAATTATTTTGCGGAGCCGGCAGAAGTAGAAGCTATGGGGAAAAAACTGTGGACTGTGCCAGAATCAGAATTTAACGGTGGTATAGCTTTCGAAATGCTGTATGAGCTTTCAGATGAAAAGGTCGAGGTGTGTTTGGACCTCCCTTATCTCGATATGATATTCAAGGACAAGACAGAAGAGGAATCCTTCAATGCATTTCTAGTACATGGATTCCGGGAAATAAAGAGTGCATTGATTGACAGAACTGCTATTGCAGAATGTGAAGAGAAAAGTGGAATTATAGGAAAATATGCCATTGCAAGCAAGAGCGAACCGAAGTCAGTGATCTTGTCCATGATGTTAAAACGGTTGAATATGGATATGGATGACCCATCGGCTATGATAGCTCCTTTGATAGATATGGAGTCTTTGTACCCGGAGGCTGAAAGCAAGGCAATTATCGGAGAGAGAATCTTTGATCAAAGTACTCAGAAGTATTTTCTGAATTTTAGAAAAGTGGAAAGAGATAAGGTGGAAAAACTGAAGGGCAGAGATTTTGTTCTTACGGATGATGCAGGAAAAGTTATTACTTTTGGTTATGAATATAAAGCCGATATGGGACAGCTGGAAAAGAGACTGGAAAGATATATGACGTTGTTAACCCTTGTCAAGAGTGATGAGGTCATCAAGAAAAAATATGAGCGGCTCAAAACATATTATGATGAGTTAGTAGAGAAACATAGAAACAGTGAATTTTAGCGGAGGGTACTTTATTGGACATTAATATGAGTAATCTTAATGATGTGGAAAGATGGCTTAGTTTAGAAGAGATCGCTAAGCATGTAGGATGTAGCAAAGATACAATTCGTGCTTGGATAAAGAAAGGAACAATTCCATATCACAAAGTGGGAAGAATGTATAAATTCAGAATATCAGAAGTGGATGCATGGATTGAAAGCGGACAGAGTGCTGATGCAGACAAATGATTAGAGAAAATGGAGGACAATCAAAATGATTGATACTAAAAAAGAGCAGGAAAGAGAAGAACTGCATCGTGCGATTTGGGCGATTGCTGATGAACTTCGTGGAGCAGTAGATGGGTGGGATTTCAAGAACTATGTTCTTGGCACCATGTTTTACAGATATATTTCTGAGAATATTACTGCGTATATAAATAGTGGTGAGATTGAGGCCGGAAATATAGATTTTGATTATGCGAAGATGACTGATGAAGAAGCAGAAGAAGCTCGTGAAGGTTTGGTTCAGGAAAAAGGTTTTTTTATACTTCCAAGTGAACTGTTCTGCAATGTAAAGGCGAGAGCAAGTTTGGATGAAAATCTTAATGAAACTTTGGAACAAGTATTCCGCCATATCGAGGAATCAGCTCAGGGAACTCAATCTGAAAATAGTTTTGCTGGGTTGTTTGATGATTATGATGTAAATAGTAATAAGCTTGGAAGTACTGTAGCCAAGCGAAACGAGAGACTTGTAAAATTATTGGATGGTATAGCTACAATGAATCTTGGTTCGGTTAAGGATCATGATATCGATGCCTTTGGAGATGCATATGAGTATCTGATGACAATGTACGCTTCTAATGCGGGCAAATCTGGTGGTGAATTCTTTACACCGGCGGATGTGTCTGTACTTCTTACAAGACTTGGAACCGTAGGAAAAACTACTATAAATAAGGTATATGACCCTGCGTGCGGTTCAGGTTCGCTGCTTTTGAAGGCAGAAAAACTTCTTGGAAAAGAGGCTGTTACGAGTGGGTTCTATGGGCAGGAAATCAACATTACTACTTACAACCTTTGCCGTATCAATATGTTTTTACATGATATTGGTTTTGATAAATTTGATATTGAGTGTGAGGATACGTTAACAAATCCTCAGCATTGGGACGATGAACCGTTTGAATTGATTGTTTCAAATCCACCTTACTCTATCAAATGGGCGGGAGATGATAACCCGCTTTTGATTAACGATCCAAGGTTTGCGCCTGCAGGAGTGTTGGCACCTAAGAGTAAGGCAGACATGGCATTTATCATGCATTCGCTTTCATGGTTGGCCCCTAACGGAACTGCAGCTATCGTATGTTTCCCAGGAATTATGTATCGTGGCGGAGCTGAGAAGAAAATCCGTCAGTACATGGTAGATAATAACTACATTGATTGTATTATTCAACTTCCAAGTAATCTATTTTTTGGTACATCTATTGCTACATGTATCATGGTAATGAAAAAGGGAAAGAAGGATAATAATATTCTTTTTATTGATGCTACAAATGAGTGTATCAAGGTTACCAATAACAATAAGCTTACAGATAATAATATTGAAAATATTGTTAAGTGGTTTGTTGAGCGTGGAGAGGTAGAGCATACTGTACATTTGGCAAGTTATGATGAGATAGTGCGTAAGAATTATAATCTGTCAGTAAGTACTTATGTGGAGGCTGCAGATAATCGTGAGAAGATTGATATTAAAAAACTGAATGCTGAAATTTCTGAAATCGTAGAAAGAGAACAATTACTGAGAGACGAGATTGAAAAAATCATTGCTGAGATTGAGGGGTGATGGTAGTGAGTAAATTGGATGAATTGATCGAAAAAATGTGTCCAAAAGGAATAGAAAAAGTTACATTAAAGAGTTTCTGCGATATTTCAACTGGCAAAGGTGTAACAAATAAGGAAACTGTAGATGATGGAGAGTATCCTGTAATAAGTGGTGGAATTGAACCTATGGGATATTATAATCAGTTCAATAGAGACGAGAATACAGTTACAATTGCAAGAGCAGGATCAGCCGGATATGTCAATTTTATAAAAACTAAATTTTATTTAAATGACAAGTGTTTTTCTGTAATCCCAGTTAAGAAGGAGATTTTACCTAAGTATTTGTATTACTCATTAAAGAATCTTGAAGTATATATCATGTCTTTAAAGAGTACTGGGTCAGTACCAACTGTAAATACTCAAAAGATAGGGAATATAGAAATTGCATTGCCACCTCTTGAGGTGCAGAGTGAAATTGTCCGGATTTTGGACAATTTCACGGAGCTTACAGCGGAGCTTACAGCGGAGCTTACAGCGAGAAATAAACAGTTTGAGTATTACAGAACACAATTGCTGACTTTTTCAGATGAAGTAGAAATGGTGACCCTTGAAGATGTATGTCAGATTGTTGATTGTCCCCATACTTCGCCAAAATGGAAGGAAAGTGGAGTGCCAGTTATTAGAAATTATAATCTGGTGAATGGCCTGATAGATACCAGTAATCTTTCGTATGTGGATGAGGCGGAATATTTGACTAGGATAAAAAGAATTGAACCACAAGAAGATGATATTTTATTTTCGCGAGAAGCACCTATAGGAAATGTTGGAATCATTCCAGCTAATTTCAAATGTTGCCAGGGGCAAAGAGTTGTTCTTCTTAGACCTGATCAAGATATTATTTATCCAAGATATTTGATGCATATTTTACAAGGCGAAATTGTAAGAAATCAGATATCTTCTGTTGAAGGTAAAGGAGCTACCGTGAGCAATTTCAATATTTCAGATTTGAGAAAGTTGAAATTCCAGGTACCTGACAAAAAGACGCAACTATATATAATTGATAAATTAGATGTTTTTGCTAAATTAAATGGAGATATTAAAGAAGGATTGCCTGCAGAAATCAAACTTAGGAAAATGCAGTATGAATACTACAGAGAGAAATTGCTTTGCTTTCCGGAGAGGAGTCAGATGTGATGAAAATTGCAAAAGATACCAATATGCTTCTTTTTCGATTCAGAAGCTATGGGAAGAATAATTTTATTGAATCTCATAAGCAAATACTTGAAGACAAGAAATATGTTTGGATGTTGAAGCGCGGAAAACGAACAAGTACAGAAAAACTTTGCAATATATTGGATGAAGGCGGATGGTTGGTTTTAAGAGCGCCAAAATCAGAAGGTAGTAAATCTTTTGTAGCTAGATATATTGCTTTTTCAGAAGAAGAACCTGAGGATATGGGATATCCGGATTACTACCAAGAGATTATTGATGATGACGAGAGTGAGTATTTTGAAGGAAATGCAATATCCCAGTGGTTTAAGTTGGATTTGATTACCGAGATAGATGAAGCTACAGCGGAAGAGCTGGTAATGGCAAAGTCAGAAAAGAAGGTTAATGAAGTGATTGGAACCACAAGGACAGCTGTTATGTTTGTAAGAAATACTAAAGAAATTGTAATTATGGAGGTGTAGGACATGCCATATTTTAATATAGTTGCAGCAACGAATGAAAATACTGTTGTAACAGAGTATGAGCCTGTGAAGTCACGTTCTGATTCTTATCAGTCAGAAGCTGAATTAGAAAAGGAATTCATACGCCTCCTTTGTGAGCAGGGATACACATATTTGCCTATACATACAGAAAAAGATCTGATTACGAATCTGCGTGAAAGACTGGGAGAACTGAATAATTATAAGTTTTCAGATGCTGAATGGGACAGGTTTTTCAATGAGGCGATTGCTAATCCGAATGATAAGATAGAAGATAAAACTAGAAAAATACAGGAAGATTTTGTCCAAGTATTAAAACGTGATGATGCACTTACTAAGAATATTCTGTTGATTGATAGAAAGAATATTCATAATAACAGACTGCAGGTTATTAATCAGTACGTTATAGGAACAGAGCAAGGGGCAAAGCATGATAACAGATATGATGTAACAATTTTGGTAAATGGTCTTCCTTTGGTTCATGTGGAACTGAAACGCAGAGGTGTCGCTATCCGCGAGGCATTTAATCAGATTAACAGATATCAGAGGGATTCTTTTTGGGCTGGAAGTGGCCTATTTGAGTATGCTCAGATATTTGTAATATCTAACGGAACAAACACAAAGTATTATTCCAACAGCACTCGTTTCAATGCGATAAAAGATGCTAATTCTGGAAAAACAAAAAAGGAAAAGACAAGTAATAGCTTTGAATTTACATCCTTTTGGGCTGATGCAAATAACAAAGTGATTCCAGACCTTATTGACTTTACAAAGACATTCTTTGCAAAGCATACTATCTTGAATATCCTCACAAGGTATTGCGTATTCACATCTGAGAATATGTTAATGGTTATGAGGCCATATCAGATTACAGCTACTGAGAGAATTCTTAATCGAATCGAGATTGCTCATAACTATAAGAAGTATGGTGATATCGCTGGCGGTGGATATATCTGGCATACGACTGGATCGGGTAAAACTCTAACTTCCTTTAAGACAGCAAGACTTGCATCAAATCTAAAATTTGTTGATAAGGTTTTATTTGTTGTAGACCGTAAGGATTTGGATTACCAGACGATGAAGGAATATGACAGATTTGAAAAGGGTGCTGCCAATAGTAATTCTTCTACGGTGATTTTGGAGAGGCAGCTTAGAGACAGTAAATCCCATATTATTATCACAACCATTCAAAAGCTGTCATCATTCATAAAGAAATATAAAGAACATGCAGTTTATAATAAGCAGGTTGTTATTATTTTTGATGAATGTCATCGTAGTCAGTTTGGTGATATGCATGCGGAAATTGTTCGTAACTTTAAAAAGTATTATATGTTTGGATTTACTGGTACGCCAATATTTCCAGAAAATTCCGGTGCGGTAAGAAATCCTAAGTTTTTCACAACGGAGCAAACGTTTGGTGATCAGTTACATACCTACACGATTGTAGACGCAATCAACGATAAAAATGTATTGCCTTTCCGCGTTGATTATATAAAGACTATGGACACGGATGCAGATATTGATGATGAACAGGTATGGGATATTGACCGCAAAAAAGCATTTGAGGCACCGGAACGTATAACCTTAATTGCTAAATATATATTGGAACATTTTGACCAGAAAACCTATCGCGGAGACAAAACCTATGTTTATAATGCGCTGATCAATATTGCAGAGGTGGCATCTGCAGACAGAGGAAAAGTTGAGGAGATAAAGCAGAAGCAGAGAATAAGTGGATTTAATTCTATCTTTGCAGTTTCATCGGTGCCAATGGCAAAGTTGTATTATGATGAGTTTAGAAGACAGATAAAAGCAGATCCAACAAAGAATCTAAAAATTGCTGTTATTTACAGTTACGGAGCAAATGAGGAAGAAGCTGATGGAATTTTGGATGAAGAGAATCCAGAAGATACATCTGCACTTGACCAAACAGCAAGAGATTTTCTTGATTCTGCAATTTTTGATTATAACCAGATGTTCCATACGAACTATGATACGTCTAGCGATAAGTTCCAGAACTATTACAAGGATGTATCGCTTCGTATGAAGAACAAGGAATTGGATCTTCTGATAGTAGTAAACATGTTCCTTACCGGTTTTGATGCTACTACACTGAATACATTGTGGGTAGATAAGAATTTGAAAATGCATGGATTAATCCAGGCATTTTCTCGAACAAATCGTATTCTGAATAGTATTAAGACATTTGGTAATATTGTTTGCTTTAGAAATTTGCAGAAGCGAGTGGATGCAGCCATTTCATTATTTGGAGATAAGAATGCTGGTGGCATAGTTCTTATGAAGAGTTTTAAAGATTATTACTATGGATGCGAGTCTATAGACGGTAAGCCAATACCGGGATATGTGGATATGATTGAAGAATTAAGTGATAAATTTCCACTTACAGAACCGCAGATAATCGGAGAACAGAACCAGAAGGACTTTATTGCGTTATTTGGTGCAATACTTAGAATGAGAAATCTTCTTTTGTCATTCGATGAATTTGCGGGTAAAGAAGGTATTACAGAAAGAGATCTGCAGGATTATCTTGGAAGATATCAGGACCTGAGAGATGAGTGGAAATGCAAGAGAGAAAATGGAGAAAGCGTTGATATAATCGATGACATTGTCTTTGAGGTGGAATTGATTAAGCAGATTGAGATTAATATCGATTACATATTAATGCTGGTGAAAAAGTATCATGACACGCATGGGGAAGACAAGGAAGTTTTGATTACAATAAGAAAAGCTATTGATGCCAGTCCTGAGTTGAGAAGTAAAAAGGCACTTATTGAAAACTTTATTTCCGGTATTAACGATATGGATGATGTGATGCTTGAATGGAAGGAATATGTTGTCGTTCAACGAGAGCGTGATTTGGAGAACATTATTGAACAGGAGAAGCTAAAACCGAATGAGGCTCGAAAATTTTTAGAGAATTGTTTCCGCGAAGGAGAGGTAAAGACCACAGGTACGGATATTGATAAACTGATGCCACCGGTGAGTAGGTTTGGTGGCAGTGGCGCCAGAGCAAAGAAGAAAAAGAAAGTTATTGATTTGCTGAGGGCATTTTTTGAGAAATATTCTGGACTTGGGATGGCTACATTTAAAGCAAAACAGGAAGAGGATAAAGTTGTTACATATGACTTTACGCAACAGCCTATGTCTATGGTTGCAGAGAACCCTGTAAAATATGGGAAGAAAGACTGAGGGGTGAAGATATAGCTTTTATGCTAAGAATTGAGCAAAAAATATATGATATTGATAGGGTGATATGTGGAAACTTAGATATGATGGATTGGCCCATGGCTACCAGAGCTCTTATATCTCAAAATTTACTAAGCCAATCCAGAAATTTGGTGGAACATATTGCTGTAAGAGCCTATGGTAAAGGGGAAGAAATTGCACTGAATCGGGAGACAGTACCAAATGCATTGGCATATCTCAAAGAAGATAATAAGTACCTTTTCTTGAGAAAATTTCATTCTTTCCTGCAGGAATCAAAATCGCATTATACACCGGATAATGAGGGCGCAGAGAGATTGATGATAAAGTATTATCAGTTTTTTGTGATGATTAGAAATTTTGCAAAACAGGAATATGGAATGAATTTGCTAGCTAATTTGGAAAAGTTTCCGGTTAACACTGATAGAACAGTTGCAGAGTTCCATGAAAAGATTGCTGAGAGATTAAAGGAAAATAGACCTTCGGTTGAATACAGCAGAAATGAGAGAATGTATGTGCATAAGGTAATTCCATTTATTGTTGATGGCGTTTCGTATTATGAAATGGTACTTACACCTGCTTATGATGCTACCAGTAAATTCGATAGATTCATTGTTTATTCAAAATATATGATACCGGCGCATTATGCAATAAAGGCGGCAATATTCTATGATGATATTGAAGTGGAAGGCAAAAAGATGCCCGTGAATATTCTGACTGAATATTCTGTCTCTATTAGGCCTTGTGAATTTAATAATTTTGCAAGATTGTTTGGTGTGAAAATAAAAATGCAGGCAGGTAGTGCCGAGTATATTGGAATGATGAACTATTTGTCAAATTCGGGTTCGAGTTTACTAGATGTAGTTTTATCATCAGATCACAATTATGCAAGATATAAGCAGATGATTTTTGGACGTAGTCAGGCAAAACATTTCGAGCCTGTATTAGATAGAGCACGTCAATTGATTTTATCAGGTGCGCCTGGAAGTAATACTATCAGATATCTGCTTCATACTATGAATAATAAAGTACTTAAGTTGCAGAGAGGCGACGATGACAATAGGTTGCTATCAGGACTTAGGATGAAATGGGGATGTATTCCGTTTGATACAATGCCATTTGCAACATCACTGATTCAGCATAATCCCGAAGCAGTGGACTTATTTGAGAGTATTGATTCTACAGGAAGAGAACATGAGTTGATGACTAGGTATATTCAAAGCAATATGAGTACTAATGCCAGACTTTTTACTCCTATAAAAGAACTGGAAGAATTTATAGATGATGTAGATTCCAATATGGCTGCATTCAATAACAATATTTATTTTAAGCATAAAGGTCGTAAATTAGCAAAGTTTGGACAGAATATTTATGTGAAAGAGGCTTTTGATAATACTAAGTTCATTATGGATAGGTTGATTGCAGAATCTGGTTCAGGACTACAGGGATATGCAGATGCTATTTCAGCGTGGATGGATGAAAAGAAGAATGTTGATAGTAATGAAAAAAGGGAAATTCTTCAGAAGTTGTTTGAAAAAACACACGCAGCAATAATTTATGGAGCAGCAGGAACTGGAAAAACATATTTGATTAATCATGTGTCACAGTTTCTTGATTCGCATTCTAAATTATTTCTTGCCAACACAAATCCAGCAGTTGAAAATCTTCGTCGTAAGGTCAAATCGCAGAATTGTGATTTCATGACTATTCGTAAGTACGTTATGACTAGGAATGCGCCTATTAATGTCGATGTTTTGATAATGGATGAGTGCAGTATGGTCAGCAATTCTGATATGGCTGCAGTATTGAGTAAGGTAAAGTGCAAAATCATGCTTTTAGTTGGAGATACATATCAGATAGAATCTATTAGCTTTGGAAATTGGTTTTCAATGACAAAGTACTTTATTCCGAGATATGCGTGGCATGAGCTTGAAACGCCTTACAGAACTAAGGATGAAGCTTTACTTACTTTCTGGAAAAAGGTGAGAGAGTTGGCTGATGATATGACAGAGCATATTGTTGCAAATAGATATGCATCAAATCTTGGACCATCAGTTTTTGATAGAAAATCAGAAGATGAAATTATTCTTTGTCTGAACTATGATGGGTTATATGGAATAAATAATATTAACAAATTTCTTCAAGAGAATAATCCGAATCCGGCAATCAGATGGGGTTTATGGACATATAAAGTTGGGGATCCAATTCTTTTTAATGAATCAGAAAGGTTTGCACCGTTACTCTACAACAATTTAAAAGGAACTATTGTAGGGATAGAAAAAGAATCGGAAGAAAAAATATGGTTTACATTGGAAATAGATAAGGCAATTACAGAACTTGATGTTATGGATTGGGAAATTGAGCTGTTGGATTCAATTACGCCAGGGAAATCTGTGATTAAGTTTTATGCATTGAAGAAAAAAGATTCTGATAATGATGAGACGGATTTTGCTGATGAAACAGATGTACCTTTTCAGATTGCATATGCAGTGTCTATCCATAAAGCACAAGGCTTGGAGTATGATTCTGTAAAGATAATCATTACGGAGGAAGTGGATCATATGATTACCCATAATATTTTCTATACTGCTATTACTCGATCTAAAAAAGATTTAACGATTTACTGGAGTCCTGAAACGCAGGAAAAGGTTATTAATAACTTTGAAATTGCAGATTCAAAGGGCGATGCAACAGTGTTTGCCGCACAGACCCATATGAAAATGAGAAAAATCAGAGACTAAAAGGAGAAATTATATTGTCACAAACGCTTTATATATTTGGGAATGGTTTTGACATAGCTCATGGAATTAAAACTCCATATTCTGCTTTTAGAGAATTTCTAAAAGAGAATTATGAGATCTTTTTAACGACTTTCGAAAGTATGTATAACATTTTACCGTTAGATGATACGGAACCATGGTACACAAAAGAAACCCAAGAAAAATGGGATAAGGCAGTTATAGATGATTTATGGTGGAGTTTTGAAGAGAAGATTGGACATCCTGATGTTGAGGGAATGTATGATTCTGCTTATTCAATGGTAGATACAATGCCAACAGATGGCATAATCGATACTATGAATGTATATTGGAGAGAACAATACGGATTTGTTGACAAACTTCAAAAGTACGTTTTAGAATGGCTGCAAACCATCGATACTTCCAAAGCTATGTGTAAAAAGGATAGTCTTATTAATAACAGAAATGATTTGTTTATGAGTTTTAATTACACAGATACTCTCGAAAAAGTGTATGGTATCAATTATGTATTTCACCCGCATGGAGGAGTTCCATCATGTTGTGAGAAAATGCCTATTATGGGACATGGAAATAAATACATAATTGATTCATACCGTAGGAAAGCAAAAGAGGCACAAGAGGAATATGTTGAATGGTATGAAAGCATATGTAATGCAACTGCCGATTTTTGTGAGTCGTTGTATAAAGACACGGATGCGATAATAAGTGAGAATGATGAGTTTTTTTCAGCTTTGTGGGATGTTAACCAGGTTATATGTTTAGGAATATCATTTGGAGATGTCGATGTCCCTTACCTTGATAGAATTCAGTATGAAGTTCGTCCGGAAACAACATGGATAGTTCACTATCATAGTGAAGAAGATTTTAAGCGTTTGAAAAGTGTTTTCGGGATCACAGGTATTTCAAGGAAGTATAAAGTACATTTCTTTAAAAGCGATACCTTTTGGGATAGGTGAAAGTAGGTGTTTTCTTTGGAGTTAATAGATGAAATAGAAGCGCTAGTTGGTATGCATCAGGAGGGCTCATACTGGGATTTTAAAAGAGAATGGTATGGTCATAATAAAGACGGTGATATGTTAATTGATATAATTTGTATGGCCAATAATCTAGTAAATAGAGATGCCTATATCATAATAGGTGTCGATGAAGAGAGCAATTATGCTATTCGTGATGTTTCGCAGGATACAAATCGTAGAAATACGCAGATGCTTACGGATTTTATTCGAGGTAAGAAATTTGCTGGTGATTTTCGGCCAGTGGTGACTGTAGAACCGGTGTATTTAGATGGAGGATTAGTAGATGTTATTGTGATTCATAATAGTACCAATACACCGTATTATTTAAAAGAGAAGTATAAGGGAATATTTGCTAATAATATTTATATAAGACTATCAGATAGTAATACCCCATCAGATAAATCGGCAGATTTTCATCATGTTGAGTATCTTTGGAAGAAGAGATTTGGAATGCTGCTTTCGCCAATAGAAAAAGTAAAGCTGTATTTAAAGCATCCTGAACATTGGGAAAACAGTCCATCCAACGAAGATAAGAAATACCATAAGTATGCTCCGGAATTTACGATTGATCATACTTATGAACCGGAGGATGGCAGGGACGGCTATGAGTATTACCTGTTTGCACAGACTGATTCAAGACCACATTGGAGTGAAATCAGAATATGTTATCACCAAACCGTTTTGGCAGAACTTGGGGGCGTGATTCTTGATGGGGGTAGGTATTTTACGGCGATCCCAGATAGGGATGGAATATCACTTACAGAATATCATAACTGGGATGTACCGTATCGATATATGGTAAAAGGAAATTTAAATTATTTGGTTCATGAATTTTATTATGTTGATGATGGTGATGAAGCACGGCATGCACACAATGAGTATGAAGGATGCATTTTAATTTTTGAAGATGAAAAAGAACATCAGAAATTCAGAATTTATGTACAAAAAAACTGGGATAGAAAAGATGAATTTGCAAATAATATTTGGATTCCTTATATGGAACAACTACCCGGTTATAATATGGATGCGTTTCGTGAAGAGTATAAAAACATGCAGATTCTTAGGAGAATGTTGGAAGAGTTTAGGAGAAATGGTAATAAATGATTTAAATACACTGCGGCCTCTGGTAATGAACCGGAAGCCGCTAAATTTTTAATCTTTTTTATAAAATTTGGTCTCGTAACCGTCGCCTCGGATCAGGATGTCCGGCATCCAGGCAGGAGACTGTCCCATAATGGAAGTGATGCTGCTGACATCGATATCCTCCGGGCATTCAATGATAAGCTCGTCATGGACATGGCCGCAGATCTGTTGATCAGAAAGATTCTGCATAGCGTAGCACAGTAGATCTCTGGATACAGCCTGTACAATATTTTCTACGAATTTCGGACCGTAGGATTCTATACGTTCCCATTTCTTGGTGGAACCGATGCCCTCGTAGGTGACGGATTCACCGCCGAATCTGTTTTCACCAATCTTTGGCTTCACATAGCTGAGTACTCTGCCGGAAGGGAGCTTGATTAAGAGCATTCCGCTTTTATAGCAGAAATGAATTCCATTTACTTCAGTAGGGATGTGCATCTTAATGGCAGTCTTTATTGCATTATCTACATTCCACCAGAAGGCTGTAATCATAGGGTTGGAATTACGCCAGGAATCTACGAGTGGCTGGAGCTCTTCTTCGTTAAGTCCCATTTCCAAAGCTCCCATAGATTTCAGAGCGCCTACAGATCCGCCGTAGCCAAGGGCAAGTTCTGCGATTTTACCCTTCTGTCTGAGGTGGGAGTTTACACCGTGCTTTTCAACCGGAACTCCAAACATCTGACTGGCAGAAGCACAATAGATGTCTTTGCCTTCAGCGAATACTTTGGAACGCCAGGTTTCACCGGCAAGATGTGCAAGGCCCCTGGCTTCGATGGCAGAGTAGTCACTTACGATGAATTTATATCCTGGTCTTGCGATGAAGGCTGTACGGATCAGCTGGCTTAAAGTATCAGGGATGTCATCAGAGTATCATAATCACCAGTACGAACCAGCTCACGAGCTTCAGCTAAGTCGGACATATGATTTTGCGGAAGGTTTTGCAGCTGGATCAAGCGCCCGGCCCATCTTCCTGAGCGGTTGGCTCCATAGAACTGGAACATACCGTGAGCTCTGCCGTCTTTACAAACAGCATTCTGCATTGCCTGGTATTTCTTTACAGAGGATTTGGCAAGCTGGAGTCTCAGCTTAAGTGCTTTGCTGATATCACCATCGGTCTCTTTAATAAGACCGGCAACATCCTTTTTACCTAGTGATTCTGTTTCGACACCGTTATCAGAGAGCCATTGCTTCATCTGAACCACGCTGTTTGGATTATCCAGGTTAGTGATATTCTTCATAGCTGTCATAAGAGCTGATTTGGATCTTGTATCGAAGGCAATAGCATTTTCTACAACATCCATATCCAGCATTATGCCTCTGTCGTTGATTTCCTGATCAATATGATATTCATGCCACACTGAGTCAGGTACCGGAAATTTCGATAATCTCTGCTTGATGGCAAGCTCCACATCAACATCTTTGCGATTATAGGTCTTAAAGGTTTCCCATTTATCAGGTGCATGTTCAGGGAGGTTTCTGGTTCTTCCGCCATTTACCTTTGTTGGCTTACAGGGACTGCAGAAGTATTTGATTAAGTCCTTGCCTTCTTTCATTTTCTGGTCCTGAAGTTTGAGGACAGCTCCGACACCTTCAAGTGAAAGTGGCAGTCCCATATAGGCGGACCATATCATTGTACATTTCCATGAGGCTGGATCCAAGAAGTTTTGTACCGGATCGCCTTGAGTATTATAGGGTTTAAAGTATTTCGGGTGATGCTTCCTGAGCCAGTTGGATAAGCAGACTCTTTCAAAGGAAGCATTGAAAGCCCATTTGGTTATATTTTCATCAGATAGTGCTGCTAAGATTTCTGCTGGAATCTCATCACCTGATGCAAGGTCATAGACAACAACAGGCCCATTATCAACAGAAACACCGAAGAGCAGTATCTCAAAATTATCAGACTCGGCGTATTTGTAGGCTCCGCATTTAGAGATATCAATATCACTGTAAGTTTCTAAATCGATTGACAATTCTTTCATCATAAATTATTCCTTTGCAAAAATGGCAGCGGCACTTTGTGGGTACCGCCGCCTGTGTATTAGTTTTTATCAGTATCTTCGGTCTTAGGCTGGAACCATTAATAATTCTTTTGTCATAGGTTGTCACCATACCTTTCTTCGAATTGGCGGCAGGTTTGTCCTGCCGCCGTAATTGTCGTGTGATTTTTAGTTGAGGAAATCGTCCTCATCATCAGTTGCGAAATCATCTTCTGCACGAGATTTGCCGCCGAGAGGTTCGCCGTCACGAATCTTCTGGAGATTGTTGAGACCGCAGGCAATTCCCTTGTTTCCATTGCTGTTGAAGGCATAAAGGTTAATGCTGGCTCTGCCGTATACGCCGGAATACACTTCGGATCTCTCAAGGATAGGCTGACGGTCTGCATCTACGATGCCAGGTGCTGTAGCGCTGTTGGCGTTAATGAAGTATGCGTCTGCGTAAGCAGGATCATCAGGTCTCTCCAGATCACCATCGCGGAGAGGTGTTTTGAGTACGGAGAGAGCAGGAACGGTCTTGCCATTACCCTTGAGCTTGCTCTGACCTTCTTCATAAGCGGCTGCGATTGCGGCTTTGAGCTTGTTTACGGTTACAGTGTCGGATTTGGGAATGATGAGGGAAACGCTGTACTTAGGCGTGCCTCCGTTGATGCTCTTGGCATCCCATACATTCGCATAGCTCCAACGTGTGTTTACTCCTGTGATTACCTTTGTAGGATTAGAAATCTTTGACATAATTGTTGTCTCCTTTACTCTTTAAAATCATCTTTTGCTGTGTTCATTGCCGGTCTCTTATCTGATTCCGGTACCAATGTGGGTTTGCCAGGTGGTTTGTAAATAAGCCCACCTAAAAGCTCTTCGAATTTCTTTTTTCCGAGCAGTGTGCTCATGGATGTTATGCCGAGTAGCTTTTTCTCATACGGATCAAAGCCTGCGTCTTTTACTGTATCTGCTACAGCATTTTCGTCTGTATATTTTCTGTTGGATCTTCTTTCTACAATTTTCCAGCCTTCGAAGTGAACACCTGATTGTGCCTGTTGCAGTGCATAGTCTTTGATGTCGTTGCCCCATGAGATCATTTCATCTACTTTTTCGAGGATGGCTGCGATTTCTGTATCATCCAGTGTGGCGGGCATCTTGAAATCATATTTGGCAAGCTCCAGATTGTATTCTGCACGCTTGCGGCAGGTTGCCTTTACCTTGCAGAAGGTACAATGGTCGCCGGCGTTGAATTCGCCTTTGCCGACGTATGCAAGCTGTGCAGTTGGTGCCAGGACTTCGTCTGCCCATTTCAGAAGATCTTCCTTGCTGATGGTGTAGGTGCTGATGTTGTTGCGTCTTGGCTGGAAGATGGTCATTTTAATTTGGTTGATGTCGTAGATGTCACCGAATACTTCTAAAGCTCCTAAGGCATAGCACATCATTTGGCTGTTGCCGCCATACTCATCGTCGCCGGCACTTACGAGGATTCCGAGACCGTGCTTGTAATCGATGATTTGCAATACTTCATCGGCTACGATGACACAGTCGCCGGTTCCGAAGCCATTTTCTACCCAGCGGGAGAAGTCAAGCCTCTGCTCAATCATGACCTGCGGATCCTTACAGAATTCCTTTGCTGCTTCAATCTGCTCTAATATGTAATTTCTGTATTCTTCAGCACAGTTTTGCATTTCGGCATCGTAGTAGGTGAGATTTTCAGTCGGATCGATTACATCTTTGCCAAGTGCTTTTTCTACCAGATAAGCACAAAGCTCATGGCAATCTGTTCCCTGCTGTGCATATTCGGAAGCCTGATCCAGGATATTGGCACAGAGCTTTGCGCTTGGTGGACAGGCTAACCATCTGTGGCTGGCAGAAGCGGAAAGGTATGCGTGCTTAGGCATTTCCAATCACCTCTGCTTCCTTAAGAAGGGCTGCGTAATCTTTCGGATCAATCTGCTTTAACTGCTGAGCTCCGAATTTTTCCAGAAGGTCTTTTACTTCCTTCTTAAAGCCTGCAGCTGATTTTGCAGCGAGTACTCCGCGGACATCTTCCTTTGTATAGGTAGGAGCGGGCTCAGTCTTTGCCGGAGCTTCTTCTGTAGAAGAGAAGATATCCTTTAATGTATTTGCGGCTTTGATCATTCCTTCACCGCAGGCAATCATTTTATCCAGTACCTGAGATAATTCACTCATTTTGCTCATTTTTGGTTCCTCCGTTTTCTTTATTCTGTTGTCTTAGATTGGCTGCCAGTCGTTTTGCTACAACGCTGATTGCAATGAGAGTATCAATGAGCTCTTCCTCAATCTGTGGTGTGGCCTGCTGGCTTTTATCAATCGTTTCTGTCTGCATCTGCAGCACCTCACTTTCCGAATGGCCTTGTTTCCTTTCTATCTTCCTAAGCGCATCCAGGGAGGGTTTTTCCGGTCGGAATGAAGAATTTTT
The DNA here is from genome assembly GCA_050944855.1 of Lachnospiraceae bacterium. Classification (GTDB taxonomy): domain Bacteria; phylum Bacillota; class Clostridia; order Lachnospirales; family Lachnospiraceae; genus Lactonifactor. The sequence goes on along the minus strand of JBMNRU010000019.1, from coordinate 31,381 downwards.
GAAAAAAGTTTTGAAAATAGCCAGGGCAAATTTCGCTTTATATAAGGAAGCGATGTTGCTCTGGCTGATTTTTGCAAATTATTTTTGAATCTGACCGGAAAAGTGTAGGGCAAACCCGCTTAGAAAGTTAGGAGAACTTGTAGGTTCTTACTTTTACAGAAGCGAGGTTTGAAATATGCAGGTAACGATTTGTGCAGCAAACTGCGTCGGTCAAGCCGGGAACTGTAGCTATCCCAATAGGGTGACAGTGGTTACGCCGGAGCAGCTGCAGGAAGCGGTGAAGAAGGATCATGTTTGTGCAGAGTTTAAAGGGAATTATCGAAGCGTTGAGAATTTCATCAGATCAGATGTGATTGTCATGGATATCGATAATGACCACACGGACGAACCTACGGAATGGATCACGCCTGAGAAGCTGGAAGAGCTGTTTCCGAATGTGGAGTACTTGCTGGCACCGAGCCGCCACCATCTTTTAGATAAGGAAGGCAAGTCGGCGAGACCGAGGTATCACATGTATTTTCCTATTTCAGAGATAACGGATGCCGGCAGGTACGCAAATCTGAAGAAAGCAATTCAGAGTGTTTATTCCTTCTTTGATGGAAATGCGCTGGATGCTGCCAGATTCATATTCGGTGCGGAATGTGATGAGGTGATTTATCACGATGGTTGGATGACGGTGGATGAAGAGGTAGATATCTCTGATATCGAAGAAGAGGATTTTGATTCTGAGATGTCAGGTGGTAAGAGTACCGGTCCTATCTTAGAAGGAAGCCGCAACAACACCATGAGCCGATTTGCGGGACGTATTCTTAAGAAGTATGGCGATACAGAGAAGGCGCATGAAGCTTTTTTGGAGCATGCAAGAAAATGTGATCCGCCGCTTCCTGATTCTGAGCTTAAGTCTATCTGGAACAGTGCAGTGAAGTTTTACAGGAAGAGTATTGTGACACAGGACGGATATGTACCGCCGGAGGAATATAATGCGGATTTCGAAGGTGCCACTTTGAAGCCTGATGATTATTCCGATATCGGACAGGCAAAGGTTCTTGTGCGTGAGTATGGCGAAGAGCTGAAGTATACCAGTGCAACAGACTTTCTTAGATTTGATGGTGACTGCTGGCGTGAGGATAAGCAGTTGGCAATTGGTGCAGTTGAGGAATTCTTGGATTTGCAGCTTCAGGATGCTATGGATGAGGTTGCCAGAGTAGAAAAGGCATTAGAGGATACTGGTGTTCCGAAGGCTTCCATACAGGCTGGACCGAAGGAGCTTCTTAAGGAAGTGGATGGTCAGCTGTTACCGCTGGTGTATATGCTCATGGGTGCGCAGACATATCTGAAGTTTGTGCAGAAGAGACGTGATTATAAGTACATCGTATCCGCAGCAAATACTGCAAAGCCGATGATAGCGATTTCAGTCAGTGACCTTGATAAGGATGAGAATCTCATCAATACACCTTATGCCACCTTTGATTTAAGGAAGGGACTGGCAGGAGAACAGCCTCATGCTCCTGGGGATTTGATTACTAAGATTACGGCATGTTCGCCGGGTGAAGAAGGAAAGCAGATATGGTTGGATGCTTTGAAGCTTTTCTTTTGCAAGGATCAGAAGCTCATCGATTATGTGCAGGAGACAGTTGGTATGGCTGCAATCGGTAAGGTTTATCAGGAGCATATGATTATTGCTTACGGTGGCGGTGCCAATGGAAAGAGTACCTTTTGGAATACGATTTTTCGGGTGCTTGGTAATTACGCAGGTAAGCTTTCAGCAGAAGCGCTCACTATGAACTGTAAGAGAAATGTGAAGCCGGAGATGGCTGAGCTTAAGGGTAAGAGACTCATCATTTCTTCGGAGATGGAGGAAGGGATGAGGCTTAATACGGCAGTTGTGAAGCAGCTTTGCTCTACAGATGAGATTCAGGCTGAGAAGAAGTACAAGGATCCGTTTTCTTTTGTTCCATCACATACGCTGGTGCTTTATACAAACCATCTGCCGAAGGTTGGAGCTAATGATGATGGTATTTGGCGAAGGCTGATCGTGATTCCTTTTAATGCGAAGATTACCGGTAAGAGTGACATTAAGAATTATGCAGATTACCTTTTCGAACATGCTGGGCCTGCCATTATGAGTTGGATTATCGAAGGTGCCAAGAAGGCTATCGACAAGGATTTCCATACAGACCTTCCGGATGTGGTAGAGGCGGCGATTAAGGCTTACCGCGAGGATAATGATTGGCTTGGTCAGTTTTTAGAGGAGTGTTGTGAGATGGATCCGTCATATAAAGAAAAATCGGGAGAGCTGTATCAGGCTTATCGGGCGCATTGCATGCAGAATGGCGAATATATCCGCAGTACTACAGATTTCTATTCTTCGATGGATAAAGCTGGTTTTAACCGTATCCGCAAGAATACGGGAGTGCAGGTCGTGGGATTGAAGCTTAAAGAAGGACAGGATTTTTTAAATTAATCCTTTTTGTGTAGGTCGTTAACCTCTCTACATAAAAGTCCCTTTAGAGAGAATTTATAAAAAATCTGCTATAGGGAGTTTTACGGAACGAGGTACTCGACCTGCACACCTGTTAAGAATGATGGAGACGTGCGATGCGTGAAAAATATATTGAACAGAAATTAGTTCGAGAAGTAAAGAAGCGAGGTGGCTTGTGTGAAAAATGGAATTCCGGTTCTTCAGGCTGGCCCGACCGAATTGTTTTATTACCTGATGGGAAAATCGGGTTCGTGGAGGTGAAGGCTCCCGGTGAGAAGCCAAGAAAGCTTCAGGTGCACAGACATGAACAGCTTCGTGCTCTTGGTTATAAAGTATTTGTCCTGGATGATATGGGACAGATTGGAGGAATTATAGATGCAATACAAACCGCATGATTATCAGCAGTATGCAATCAATTATATATTGGAACATCCGATAGCAGCCGTAATACTTGGGATGGGACTTGGCAAGACCAGTATTACGTTGACAGCCATCGAGCAGCTTATGTATGACAGCTTTGAGGTAAGTAAGGTCCTGGTGGTGGCTCCACTTCGAGTAGCAAGAAACACCTGGAGTGATGAGATTCACAAATGGGAGCATTTGAAGCATCTGAGGTATTCGATTGTTCTTGGTACGGCAGCAGACAGGAAGAAGGCTCTGGCAGCAGATGCAGATATTTATGTAATCAATCGTGAAAATCTGCAATGGCTGGTTGAGCAGAGTGGTGTTCCCTTTGATTTTGATATGGTGGTTCTAGATGAGCTTTCATCCTTTAAGAACTGGAATAGCAAACGCTTTAAGGCTTTTATGAAGGTGAGACCAAAGGTAAAGAGAGTAATCGGTCTCACCAGTACACCTTCTTCTAATGGGTTGATGGATCTCTTTGCAGAATTCAAGTGTCTGGATATGGGAGAGAGACTTGGCAGATTTATCAGTCAGTACAGAGTGAATTATTTCGTGCCAGATCAGACTAATGGCCAGATTGTTTATTCTTACAGATTAAGAAAAGGTGCCGAGGAACAGATTTATAACAAGATATCGGATATCACGATTTCTATGAAGGCACTTGACCATTTGAAAATGCCGGAGCTTATCAGTAATGAATATCCGGTTTATATGAGTGAGCATGAAGCTTCTTTATATGATGACATGGAAGCAGAAATGTTCCTTCCACTTAGAACCGGTGAGATTACTGCAGCTAATGCGGCGGCTCTTTCAGGAAAGCTGTTACAGATGGCAAATGGTGCTGTTTATTCTGATGACGGCGATGAGATTCAGATCCACGATCAAAAGTTAGATGCGCTGGAGGATTTGATAGAAGCTGCTAACGGGAAGCCGGTGATGGTGGCTTATTGGTTTAAGCATGACCTGACAAGAATTAGGAGGAGGCTTTCAGAGAGGAAGATTTCTTTTGAAAAGCTGGATTCTGAGGAAAGTATACGTAAATGGAATAGAGGAGAACTGCCGGTGGCTCTGATTCATCCTGCATCAGCAGGGCATGGTCTCAATCTGCAGTCAGGCGGAAATATCTTAATCTGGTTTGGACTTACCTGGAGCCTGGAACTGTATCAGCAGACAGTGGCTAGATTGTGGAGGCAGGGACAGTCGGCTGAGACTGTTGTGGTCCAGCATATTATTACTGCAGGAACGATAGATGAAGATGTCATGAAAGCATTGGCCAATAAGGATATGACACAAAACAGATTGATTGCTGCTGTAAAAGCGAGGGTAACGCATGGTAGGTAAGAATTTAGCAGAAGATCCATATGAACATCTTGCCAATGCTATTATTCTTAGTGCGGTTTCTGATTATAGAGCCGCACTCAAAAGGGTAAAGCGTAATCAGGGAAGCAAGATAGCAATGGATGAGGCTTTGCGGATAGAGAAATTCTTCAGAAGTCCGTGGTATCAGCAACTGACTTCAGTGGATGGAGAGTTTTTGATAAGAAGGCTTCAGGATGAAATAAGACAATCAGAGTAAATCCGAGGGAAATTTTTATTTTATCGGAGGTAGCATATGACAGCAAAAGAGTATTTGAAGCAGGCGTATCTTTTGGATAAGCAGATACAAGTTGAGGTTAAGGAACTGGAACAGCTTCGGGAGATGCGTGGCACCATTCAGGGATGCAGCTATGGGGAAAAGATTGGTATGAATCCTAACATAAATCTGGAGGCTCCATTTATTAAAACTATTGAGAAGATATGGGAGTATGAGAAGAAGATTGATGGTAAGATTAATAGATTGGTAGATCTTCGCTCAGAAATCAATACAGCGATTGAAAAGATGGAGAATTCAGAGGAAAGGCTTCTTCTTAAATATCGTTATCTTAAAAATGAAAGCTGGGAAGATATTTCCTATGAGCTGAATGTTTCTTATAGAACAGTACATCGTATCCATGCATCAGCATTAAATAATTTTGTCGTACCGGAATAAGGTTGGCACACCTTGTCACAACGTGGCAGAAGTATATATGCTATTATGATAGTGTCGAAAGTATATAACAGAGCAAGGCCTTGAGAGAAGAAATTTCCCCGGGGCTTTTTTTGCGCGAGTAATGAGGAAAGTAGCTGCCATGCTTGCATGAGCAGACATTTGACGAATGTCGCGACAATGAGAAAACTTGTTTCGAATGCATGGAAGGAAGTGTAACTGTGCCTAGCAAGCCGAAGAAACCGTGTGCTTATCCAAGCTGTCCTGCGTTAGTGACAGGGCGGTACTGTGCAGAGCATGCGAAAAAAGTGAATAGTGATTATGAGAAATACGGAAGAGATAAAAATGCGAAGAGAAGATATGGTCGTGCATGGAAAAGGATTCGTGATAAGTATGCTGCAGAGCATCCGTTCTGTGAGAAGTGCTACGAGCGAGGAGTTCTGGTTCCAGTGGAGGAGATTCATCACAAGCTTCCTTTGAGTGAAGGCGGCACACATGATCGGAGTAATCTGATTGCGTTGTGTAAGTCGTGTCATTCACAGATTCATGCGAAACGTGGGGATCGTTGGCATGACCGGTAGGGGGTATCAAAATCTCTGTAGACCAGCTCACCATAGAACGGCGGGTGGGTCTTGCGTGTGCAGTCGCAAAATTGAATAGGGGGGATAGCAGAAAAAAACCACCTCCCAAAGAAAGTGGTACTATTGTGAAATATCGGATTTTGCTTCTGTATTATCTGAAGGATCAGTAGTTTTGTCTTCTGGCCTTGTTTGAGCTGATAAGCGATCCAATAGAATATCGGTGGTGTTAGAAGGAATATGTATTCGTTCTTTCTTCATCAGTGTTCGAGCTTTTTGATTTGTTTCATAATCGCGATTACCTTTTTCGAAAATGGAGCAACAAAGAAAATCACATTTTAATTCACCTTGCGCATTTGCCTTGATGATAAAGATGAAATTATCAACACTAAAATGGCTGGATATTAAATAATCCGCTTTAATGCCTGTGATGAAAGGATACATGCGTGGCATGTATGAATATAAATTAAATTTGTTATCAAGGGATTCTTTCAAGTGAACTAAAGCTTCAAGTCGAGGTTTTATCATCTCCTCGTACTGGGCTGCTTTTTGAACTTTTTCAAATAGTATTTTACCCTCAAGAATTCTATCAGCAATTTTGGCAGAAGAATAATTTGGAAGAGAGATATCTTTCATATACTGGAAGCCAGCTAAATGCGGATAATCTTCCAGAGAAAAGGTGAGATTAATTGGATACAGCTGTTTCTTATAGCCATATGTAAACAAATATCTATATTCAGTTATTTCTTTCCAGGCTTGTGCAGACTGTTGTAATAGATCCATATTATACCTTGTCCTTTGCAAAAAATAAAGGACCCTGCCAATGCAAGGCCCTTAAAAAGCGTTTTCATTCAGTTCCGAAGAACCTATTCGGTTTGAGGTTATCGCATAACCCAAGGTCAGGCTCCACAACCGGCTGCATACCGACACAGTCAATTGCTTCAACACCACGATAGCTGGTCAACGCCGCTATCCTCTAACTTCATTATATCACAAAAATACTCGTAGTCAACAGAAAACGAGTTTTTGAGGAACACTATTTGCTTCGTGTTCTTAATTATTATATGTAGAAATAATGGTTTTGACAATAGAAAATATTGGAACTTGAGAAAGGAGGAATTCCGATGGCGGGAAGAAAGCCAAAGCCTACAGCTGTGAAGAAGCTGGAAGGTAATCCGGGAAAAAGAAAATTGAATACGAAAGAGCCAGTTCCAGCAAAAGGAATGCCTGCCTGTCCTGAATGGCTGATGCCGGAAGCTAAGAAGGAATGGGAACGCTTGGCGAAGTTGATGAATCAGATGGGTGTTCTTACTGAAGTAGATATGGCGGCGTTTGCTGCATATTGTCAGTCATATGCAAGATGGAGGGAAGCTCAGGAGCATATTACTTCTGGCGGCTCGACATTTGAAACGGATAAAGGATATCAGCAGCAGACACCTTGGGTTGGAATTGCAAATACGAATCAGAAGTTGATGCTGCAGGCGGCATCAGAGTTTGGGCTCACGCCATCTTCGCGGAGCAGGATTGTGGCCGGTAATGGTAAAGCGAAAGAAACAGAGGATGAGATGGAGGCATTACTTGGGGATAGTGGTGTGTTTGGATAGACAGTTGGAAAAAATCAAGGAGGTATGATGGGAGATGGCGCGTGAAACAAGACCCAAAGACTATCCAAAGCTGAAAAATTATCAGCCGACAAGGTTTATGCTTCCGACTTCTTATTACGATAAGGCAAAGGCAGACAGAGCAGTTGCTTTTATTGAGAATCTTTGTCACACCAAAGGTAAGTGGGCAGGCAAGAGATTCTGGCTGTTGCCCTGGCAGGAGCAGCTAATAAGAGATATATTTGGGATTGTCAAGCCTGATGGGAACAGACAATTCCGTACAGCTTTTGTAGAAATCTGTAAAAAGGTTGGAAAGAGTGAATTGGCAGCTGCCATCGCTCTTTATTTACTTTATGCGGATAATGAACCATCTGCGGAGGTTTATGGTGCAGCGGCGGACCGGCAGCAGGCATCCATTGTTTTTGATGTTGCAAGACAGATGGTTGAGATGTCACCGGCACTGATGAAGAGAAGCAAGCTGATGTCAGCTACAAAGCGAATTGTCAATTACGGAAATGCCGGTTTTTATCAGGTGCTTTCAGCAGAGGTTGGAAGTAAGCATGGTTTTTCGATTTCGGGACTTGTGTTCGATGAAATTCATACACAGCCGAATCGTCAGTTATATGATGTTTTGACGAAGTACAGTTCAGATGCCCGGCAGAATCCACTGCACTTTATTATTACGACTGCTGGAAATGACAGGCATTCGATTGCGTTTGAACTGCATACCAAAGCAGTAGATATTCTGGAAGGACGGCGTGTGGATCCGACCTTTTATCCTGTAGTTTATGGATTAAAGGATGATGAGGACTGGGAAGATGAGGCAAACTGGTACAAGGTAAATCCTTCCTTGGGATATACGGTTGATATTGAAAGGCTTAGGGACGCTTACCGTGAGGCAAAACAGAATCCTGCAGATGAGATTACGTTTAAATGGCTTCGTATGAACATGTGGGTATCTAGCACAACGTCATGGATCCCGGATGCAATTTTTATGAAGGGTGATGAGCCAATAGACATGAGATTGCTGGAGGGAAGAGACTGTTATGCAGGGCTGGACCTTTCCAGTACGGGAGATATTACAGCACTGGTTTTAATATTTCCGCCGAGAAATTCAGATGAAAAATATATTCTGGTTCCTTACTTTTGGGTGCCGGAAGAAACGATTCCGCAGAGAGTAAAAGCAAATTCAGTTCCTTATGATGTATGGGAGAATCAGGGACATCTGCTGGCAACGGAAGGAAATGTGATCCACTATGATTTCATTGAGAAATTCATTTGTGATCTTGGGGAGAAGTACCATATCCTGGAAATTGCGGTGGACAGATGGAATGCAACGCAGATGATCCAGCACCTGGAGGGCGTAGGATTTACGATGGTACCTTTTGGACAGGGCTTTGCAAGTATGAGTACACCGACGAAGGAGTTTTACAGACTTCTGATGGAAGGACAGATTATTCATGCCGGGCATCCGGTTCTTCGGTGGATGGCAGGGAATGTGGTGATCGAGACAGATGCCGCGGAGAATATTAAGGTGACGAAGGCAAAGTCTAAGGAGAAGATTAATGGAATTGTAGCTTCTATTATGGCTCTGGATAGGTGCATTAGGAATCAGGGAGAAACGCAGGGCAGTGTGTATGATGAGAGAGGACTGTTAGTGTTCTGAGGATGAAGAGTATGTAGCAAGAGTTCTGACAGGAAAGGTTATAATGTGGAGATTGTGTGCAGGAGTTTTCAGAAGAAAAGGTTGTGATGCAAAAGGTCAGTTTGTTTGAAACGGGTGAATGTGATGATTGGTGTTTTGGTATTTGCAGGTATTGGATTTTTGATTCTGTTCGGAGTGTGTCTGTGTTTATTGAGGGCAGGATCTGAAGCAGATGACAGAGTTTGTATGATGCAGAAGAAAGATGATGAGAAAAATTCCGAAAATATTAAAAAAGATATTGACTCTGACGCTATGTAATAGCTTATGCTATGATTACCACAGGGAAAGAGGTGATCAAAGATGATGACAGTACATGAGGTTAGTAAGATATCGGGAGTGAGCATACGTGCCATGCATCATTATGATAAGATTGGACTTCTGCCGGCCACGGAAGTTACCAGTGCAGGATACCGGCTGTATGATGATACGGCATTGGAAAGGCTTCAGCATATTTTGCTGTTCAAGGAATTGGAATTTTCACTGAAAGAGATTAAGGATATTCTGGACAGTCCGGATTTTGACAGGGATAAGGCTCTGGAACAGCAGATTCATCTGCTGGAACTTCGGAAAGAACACATAGAAAATCTGATTGATCTTGCCCGTGGAATAAAGATGATTGGAGTGAAAGAGATGAGTTTTGAGGCTTTTGATACAAGAAAGATTGATGAGTATGCAGAACAGGCAAAGGCATCCTGGGGGAAAACAGATGCCTATAAGGAATATGAACAGAAGGCGGCGAAACGGAGTATGGAAGAACAGCAGTCAATCAATGCCAGATTGATGGAAATTTTTGCTGAATTTGGAAAAATCAGAAATCAGGATCCGGAAAGTGCGGAAGCAGTTGAACTTGCTAAGAAACTGCAGGATTTTATTACAGAACATTTTTATAAATGTACAGATGAGATTCTGCTGGGACTTGGTTCTATGTACGCAGGCGGCGGGGAGTTTACAACTAATATTGACAAAGTCGGGGGAGAAGGAACAGCAGTGTTTGCAGATAAGGTAATCCGGGCATTGTGCAGAAAATAAATAAACTATATTAGGAATGGCATCTATCAGAAATGGTGGGTGCTTTTCTTATGCTCTTTTTTTGAAAGGATGATGGAAATGAAGTTGTTTGGGAAGCTGTTTCGGGGGAGGGATGCTCCTTCTAACAGTACAGCTGGCAGTGGGTATGGATTTTTTATGGGGAGTACGGTCTCTGGGAAGAGAGTGAACGCACGGAGTGCTATGCAGATGACTGCGGTGTATTCCTGTGTGAGGATTCTTTCTGAGGCGGTGGCGGGTCTGCCGCTGCAGTTTTACAGGTATAACGATAATGGAGGTAAGGAAAAGGCGGTGGATCATCCGCTTTATTTTTTGCTACATGATGAGCCGAATCCGGAGATGACTTCTTTTGTGTTCCGGGAGACTCTGATGACGCACCTGCTTTTGTGGGGGAATGCGTACAGTCAGATCATCCGGAACGGAAAGGGTGAAATTATGGCTCTTTATCCGCTGATGCCTGACAGGATGACGGTGGACAGGGATGAGCACGGCAGGCTTTATTATGAGTACCTGGTGTATGACGGGGATGATGTGGATGGCAGGACCGGGACGGATCCGAAAGCGAGTGGAAAGATTGTACGTCTGCATCCTGCAGATGTGCTGCATATTCCGGGGCTTGGGTTTGACGGGCTGGTCGGATATTCACCTATTGCCATGGCGAAGAATGCGATCGGGCTTGCCATTGCTGCGGAGGAGTATGGAAGCAAGTTTTATGCCAATGGTGCCGCTCCGTCAGGAGTGCTGGAGCATCCGGGAATTTTGAAGGATCCGGGCAGGGTGCGGGAGAGCTGGCAGTCCACTTTCGGGGGAAGCAGCAATGCAAATAAGGTTGCTGTCCTGGAAGAGGGAATGAAGTATACGCCGATTTCCATTGCACCGAATGAAGCACAGTTTCTGGAAACAAGGAAGTTTCAGATTGATGAGATTGCCAGGATTTTCAGGGTGCCGCCGCATATGGTCGGGGATCTGGACAAGTCCAGTTTCAGCAACATTGAGCAGCAGTCCCTGGAGTTTGTGAAGTATACACTGGATCCCTGGGTGAGCCGCTGGGAACAGGCAATGGTCAGGGCTCTGCTGTCTGCGGAGGAAAAGAAGAAGTATTTCTTTAAGTTTAACGTGGACGGGCTGCTCAGGGGAGATTACCAGTCAAGGATGAATGGTTATGCTACAGCGAGACAGAACGGGTGGATGAGTGCCAATGATATCCGGGAGCTGGAAAACATGGACCGAATCCCGGAAGAGCTTGGCGGTGATCTGTATCTGATCAATGGAAATATGACAAAATTACAGGATGCCGGTATCTTTGCCGGATCTGGAAAGGGGAAGGATACTGGTGAAGAAGTTTTGGAACTGGAAAAAGAAAGTAGTAAATCTGGAAAGCGGACAGGAAGCTGAGGAACGGATCCTGTTCATGAACGGAGTTATTGCTGAGGACAGCTGGTTTGACGATGATGTCACGCCGGCTCTTTTTAAGGATGAACTGAATGCCGGGACAGGGGACATTACCCTGTGGATCAACAGTCCTGGCGGGGACTGTGTTGCCGCAGCGCAGATTTTTAACATGCTGTCGGAATACCCAGGGAAGGTTACGGTGAAGATTGACGGGCTTGCGGCATCTGCGGCATCTGTCATTGCAATGGCCGGAACCGAGGTGTGGATGAGTCCGGTGAGCATGATGATGATCCATAATCCGGCCACGGTTGCGTGGGGCGATCATGCAGAGATGAAGAAGGCTATGGAACTTCTGGATGCAGTGAAGGAATCCATCATCAATGCTTATGTACGGAAAACGGGACAGAGCAGGGCGAAGCTGTCACATCTGATGGATGCGGAAACATGGATGGATGCGAATAAGGCTGTGGAGCTTGGCTTTGCGGATGACATTCTGTTCCAGAAAGAGGAACAGGGTAGCGAAGGCGAAAATGGAGATCCAGGTGCTGACCGTACTGAAAACGGGACGTCTGATTCCGTAATGTTTTCCAGACGGGCAGTGAATAATGCACTGATGAATAAGCTGGAAAGGCATTATGGAAAGACCGGAAAATCCGTGAAAGACCAGGCGGGAATTGCCGCACCAAAAGTAAATAGTGTTGACACAGGGCGTTCTGCGGATGATCTGCGTGAACGCTTAAATTTTATCAAAAAATATATCTGAGGAGGATACGGATTATGACGATTCAGGAATTAATGGAGAAAAGAGCTAAGGTTTGGGAAGCTGCAAAGAATTTTGTGGATACCCATGAGAATGAAAATGGTGTTCTGTCTGCGGAGGACAGTGCAACTTATGAGAGAATGGAAGCGGAGATTGAGGATCTGACAAAGGCGATTGACCGCCACCGCAAGACAGAGGAAATGGAAAAGAACCTGAACCAGCCGGTAAACCAGCCGCTGACTGGGAAGCCTTATGCAGGCGGCCAGGGGGAGCCAAAGACAGGACGTGCTTCTGATGAATACCGCAGGGCAATGCTGAATGCACTGAGAAGCAACTTCCGCCAGGTTTCCAATACCCTTCAGGAGGGCGTGGATGCCGACGGCGGTTATCTGGTTCCGGAAGAGTATGACAGAAGACTGATTGATGTTCTGAATGAAGAGAATATCATGCGCCGTCTTGCCACAAGAATCGTGACTTCCGGGGAGCATAAGATCAATATTGCGGCCACCAAGCCGGCGGCAAGCTGGATTGAGGAAGGCGGGGCGCTGACTTTCGGGGATGCGACTTTTGACCAGAAGATCCTGGATGCACATAAGCTTCATGTGGCGATTAAGGTAACGGAGGAACTGCTTTATGACAATGCCTTTAATCTGGAAAATTACATTATTGTCCAGTTTGGAAAAGCACTTGCCAATGCGGAAGAGGATGCTTTCCTGAACGGAAACGGAACAGGGAAACCGACCGGTATTTTTGACGGAACAGGCGGAGGGCATCTGCTGAATACACTGGCTGCGGCTTTGAAATCAGATGACATGCTGGATCTGGTGTATAGCCTGAAACGTCCGTACCGTAAAAATGCATCCTTTATCATGAATGATGCAACACTGCCTTCCCTTAGAAAGCTGAAGGACAATAACGGTGCTTATATCTGGCAGCCGGCTTACCAGGCAGGGGAACCGGACAGGATTCTGGGATATAAGGTGGAGACTTCTGCCTATGCACCGAAGGACGGCATCGCTTTTGGAGATTACAGCTATTACAACATTGGGGACCGCGGAAACAGATCCTTTAAGCAGCTGAATGAACTGTTTGCAGGAAATGGAATGATCGGTTTTGTTGCAAAGGAACGTGTGGACGGAAAACTGGTTCTTCAGGAAGCCGTGCAGATTATGAAACTGAAAGTTGACTAATGTGCAGGGATGACAGGGGATGGCATAGGCTGTCCCCTGCTTTAACCGAATCAGGGAAAGTTTCAAGAATGTTCGCCGGTTTGAAAATCAGATCAGCCAGGCGGTGAGCATGAAGAATGATGAACGGAATGGAAACAGGAAAATCTGCAGGAGGTGACGGGATGTCCTGGGTGGTTCATGAGGATATGAAGATTGAGATGACAAAGGGGGATACGCCTTCTTTTGCGTTCCAGGCATTTCTGCCGGACGGCTCGGAGTATGAGTTTGAGGAAGGCGATTCTGTAGTATTTGCGGCGAAGCGGAACAAGGCGGATCTGGAGCCTGCGGTACGGATCGAGGCTGATGTGAAGGAAAAGGTGATCAGATTTTCAGAGGAAGATACAAAGCATCTGGAACTGGGAAGGTATATCTGGGAACTGTCTTTGAATAAGGCAAATGGTTACAGGTGTACTTTTATTGCAAATAAGGTTTTGAAACTGACGGTGGAGGTGGCGTGATGGAGCAGCTGACAGGGACCATGAGCAGTGTTCCTAATTCAAATAATTATGAAAATATGAGCCATAAGCCGCAGATCAATGGTGTTGAGCTGACTGGAAATAAAACTTCGGAAGAGCTGGGGCTTGGCGGCGGTGATGTTACCAGGCAGGAACTGGAAGATGCCTTAAGGAATAAGGTGGATAAGGAAACTGGGAAAGGCCTTTCCAGTAATGATTTTGGGAACAGTGAAAAATCTAAGCTGGAGGGTATTGAGGAAGGTGCCCAGAAGAATGTGCCGGTACCGTCAAAGGTAAGTGAACTGGAAAATGACAGTAAATTCCAGACCGAGGAACAGGTACAGGAGATAAGAAAGACTGTGGAGGAATTGGGCAGGCGGATGGATGAACTGACGGATGGAAATGAGGTGGCGTACTGATGGCAAATGTGCTTGTAAATGAGAAAACACTGAAAGCTATTGCAGATGCGGTGCGTGCCCGGGGCGGTACTTCTGCCTTGATGAAACCGGGGGAGATCCCGGATGCAGTGAGCAGGATCCCGTCAGGCGGAAGTGGTGCGGATATGTCCCTGCCGGTTCGGTTCTTTGATTATGAGGGAACCCTGCTATACAGCTTTTCCCTTGAGGAGTTTGCTGGGCTGGAACGCTTGCCGGATCTTCCGTTTCACGAAGGACTGGTGTGTACGGGATGGAACTGGGCACTGAAGGATCTGAAAAAGATAAACAGGGAAATGAATGTGGCTGCCCAGTATGTCACGGATGACGGGGCAACGAGAATTTATGTAAGCCTGGATAAGGATATGCTGGAGCCACAGGTTTCTTTTGGTCAGAGTGAGGATCATGGCGTAAAGGTGGACTGGGGTGACGGAAGTGAACCGGAGACAGCAGAAGGATGGAATTACACGAAGATCACGCTGACACACAGATACAGGGAACCGGGAGAGTATGTGATACGTTTCCTGCCCCAGGGGGAAAACCAGGTCTGTTTTTTTGGAAACTATAATGCCGGTTCATATACTTTTACAGCAGGGAAAAGCAGTGTGCGGGAAAATATGAAATACCTGTCAGCTGTGCGGAAAATAGAAGTGGGAAGCCAGGTCAGGGAACTGGGCGATTATTGTTTCTGCAGCTTTTTCAGGCTGGAAAGCATTACGATGGGAAATGCCGTCGAATGGGGAAATGGTGTTGTAAAAGAATGCTGCAGTCTGAAATTTCTCGGGCTTCCGGAAGGAAAAGGGATGCTGCCCGGCTATTTTTGTGATGGATGCGTACAGCTGGAACATATATCTGTTCCGAATACAATTACCCGGCTTTGGGACTATGTTTTTGATAAATGCACTACCTTACAGGAAGTGACTCTGCCGGATGGTGTAACAGATATCGGAAGGCATGTGTTCGAGTCCTGCTGCTGTATAACAGAAATGATTCCTCCGAAAGGACTCAGAAAGATCGGGAACGGGGCTTTTCAGTGCTTCCGGATGCTGGAGAAAGCAGTGCTTCCGGATGGAATTGATGAGGTTGTGGATTCCTTGTTTTCAGGCTGTTATACATTAACAGAAATTGTAATTCCCAAAAGTGTGACGACGGTTTCCAGATATTGTTTTGAGAACTGCCAGTGCATGAAAAGATATTATTTCCTTCCAGATTCGCCGCCGGAGCTTACAACGACAGGTACTTTTCTTGGGCTTCCAAAGGACTGTAAGTTCTATGTCCCGAAGGGAAGGCTGGATGTTTACCAGACTGCGGAAAGCTGGAGCAGCTATGCTTCTTATATGGTGGAAATGGAAGGTGATGTTCCGTGATTGTGACAGTAAAGGAAATGAAGAATTACCTGCGGGTGGATTTTGACGATGATGATGTGCTGCTTTCTGATCTGATCGAGCAGGGGCAGCAGATCTGCATGGACGTGGCAAGGATCACGGATGAGGATGAGTTTGAAGATCTGCAGGGGACAAAGATTGCCGTGCAGTATGCGGCTGCCTATCTGTATGAGCACAGGGAGGAAGCCGATCACCATCAGCTGGTGATGGATCTGCGGAGCCTGCTGTTTGGAGTGAGGAAACCGGGATTCTGAGAAAATATCCGTGAAATGGAAATGAAAACCGGATGCAGGAAATGGTTCTGGTGAATATTGTTATGAATGATGGAATTGGTGGGTGTCATGGATGTTGGATTGATGAATGAAAAGGTGATTTTTCAGAAGTGTTCTGTTGTGAAGGACGGGATCGGAAATCACAGGAATGAGTGGACAGAGGATTACTGCTGTTTTGCTACGATAGGCGGTGAGGGGCTTGCCAGTTCCAGGGAAGCGGAAACTGCAGGGACTGTAGTGGAAGATGTGGGAATGACTGTGACGGTGCGGTACTGTAAAAAAACTGCAGGCATCCGGTCTGTTACCCACAGGATTTTGTTTCGGGATCAGGTGTATGACATTGTGAGTGTGGATCATCTGAATTATAGGAAGAAGTGTCTGAAATTCACGTGCAGGAAGGTCCGGAGGTGAGAGCATGGCAGGGGACAGATGTACAGTCAGCCAGATGGCAGATGTGATCATGGAAGGACTGGAAGAGTATGCACAGCTTGCTGCGGATGATATGAAAAAAGCAGTGAAGAAGGCAGGGACACAGGCAAGGAAGGACATCCAGGAGAATGCCCCTGTGAAGACCGGTGCCTATGCAAAGAGCTGGGCGGCGAAGACCACGAAGGAAACTGCCAATGCAATGGAGATCGTGGTGTATTCCAGAAACAGGTACCAGCTAGCACATCTGCTGGAGTTTGGTCATGCGCTGAGAAAAGGCGGCAGGACAAGGGTTTTTCCCCATATTGCGCCTGCTGAGGAAAGGGCTGCACAGACTCTGGAACGGGAAGTAGAGAAGGCACTGAGGTGATGGAGGGAGGTGAAAGCATATGACACTGGAAGAACTGGCTGGGATGCTGGAAGAGACTGGTTTTCCTTTTGCTATGACCATTTTGCGGAAGGGGAGAGCCCGGATCCGCCGTTTATCTGTTATCTGCTTCCCGGCAGTGATAATTTTTCGGCAGACGGGCGGGTATACTTCCGAATCAGTGAAGTAAGGATAGAGCTTTACACGGACCGGAAGGACCCCGGGGCAGAAGCACTGGTGGAAACAGTTCTGGATGGTGCCGGGATTTTTTATAATAGGTCGGAGGTCTGGATCCAGAGCGAAAAGCTGTATGAGGTGCTGTACAGCATGGAACTGTAATGATTTGTTTAATGATGGAGGAATATTATGTCTGATAAGAATAACAAGGTGAAGTATAACCTGAAAAATGCGCATTACGCTTTACTGACGGTCGGGGAGGACGGGGCGGTGTCCTATGCAGCACCGGTGCCGCTTCAGGGATCTGTATCACTCTCCCTGGATGCAAACGGGGAACCAGAGAATTTTTATGCGGACGGTATTGCGTACTATGTGATCAACAACAATATGGGCTATGACGGGGATCTGGAGCTTGCACTGATTCCGGAGAGTTTCAGGACAGATGTGCTGAGAGAAAAACTGGATTCCAAGGGCGTTCTGATTGAAAACTCGGATGCAGAACTGGCACTGTTTGCCCTGCTTTTTGAGTTCGACGGGGATGTGCGCCATATCCGCCACGTGATGTATAACTGTTCGGCTTCACGTCCGAAGATTGAGGGCAAGACCAACGAGGAGAAGAAGGAAGTGCAGACGGAAACACTGACTATCAAGGCCACACCATTGTCGGATGGAAAGGTAAAGGCAAAGACAGGGAATACTACGGATGCAACTGTTTATGCAGACTGGTACAAGGCGGTGTATCTGCCGGCTGCGGATCCGGCTTCCTTGCAGGCAGCTGATGGTGGAAAGTCTGTTGTGGATGCTGCAGGAAATGGAAAAGCACTGAGCTGAGGGGGATTCGGATATGAGCATGATGAAGAAGATTGAGATTGACGGGAAGGCGGTTGCTTTTAAGGCATCTGCCGCCATTCCGCGTATTTACAGGATTAAATTTCAGAGGGATATCTACAAGGATTTATCTGTTCTGGAAAAGAGTATTGGGGACGGGGATCCGGAAAAGTCTTCCCTGGATCTGTTTTCCCTTGAGATGTTTGAGAACATTGCGTATGTGATGGCGAAGCATGCAGATCCGTCTATTCCGGATAATCCGGAGGACTGGCTGGATGAGTTCAATACGTTCAGTATTTATCAGGTTCTGCCGAAGCTGATCGAGCTGTGGGGGATGAACATCAGGACGGATGTTGAGGCTAAAAAAAACTTCATGCAACAGACCGTGAAATGACAACTCCCCTGTTTCTTCTCAGGTGTGTGCAGCTGGGGATTTCCATCCGGGATCTGGATCTGCTGACTATCGGGATGGTGAATGATATGTTTGTGGAAAGCAGGAATGATGAGTATAAGGGATGGAGACAGGTTGCCACACAGGAGGATTTTGACAGGTTCTAACCTGATTGTACATGATGACAGCATGCCAGAAAAAGAGTATAATATCATAAAATGAACATGATACTGGAGGAAATGAATTGATAAAGAACGTGTCAGTTGAAAATTGTCATGCGGTATTTGGAGAAAAAGAATGTACATATCAAAGTGTTTTAGATGATTTCCCGAAAGCAAAGTTTATAGGAATAATGACGTTCAACATATCTACAAAAGAACAGAGCCATTTGTTGAAAGCCTTGAAAAATGCTTGTCTTAACGGTACAGATGCAATCATAATTACAAACATTCCAAAAAGATTTCCGTCATATTTTAAGCCTTATCATGCAAAAACAGCTAAAGAAATGATTAATAAGTATAAGGAGAAATTGAATCCAGAAAATTATGGGATGCGTTTAAGTCCATACTTTACTTTTTCTAATCATGCAAAAGTAGTTATGACAGAAAATATTGTTTATTGGGGGTCAGGAAACTTTTCTGATGAAAGTAGTGGAAATATTGAATGTGGCACCATTTCTACGGATAGAAATTTGATTAAATACTTGAAAGGTTCCTTTTTTCCAGAGATAAAAGCTAAATCAGTTTCTTATTACAAGTATAACATTGCTGTGGCTATTGCTAATATGGAGGATTTAATTCCAACGTGTAAAGATGCAAGAGATACTTTATTTGAAGCCGCATTTGAATCATGGGCGGATTATGATACAAATTTTGAAGAAATTTGGGTGTATCGTAGGTATGAAAATGGGGTAACAAATGAATTTTTAAAAGGATTTATGGAATTTTTTTCACAGTTTGAGGATGCATTAAGTGTGATTGATGATGTAATAGACGAATACTGTGAATTTGATGAAATGCCGCGACCAGTCAAGATATTACAGGAATTACTTGAAAAATATAATAAAACATATGATGATTTTAATGAGAGAATTTCATCACTATTTTGGGATCTTGAAAAAATGGCACGGTATGATGCATCTGATGAGGCGTGTAGAAAAATTGTTAATGACTATGGAATGGTAGCTGTTGATGAGGATCTTGATTATTATGCAGAAAAAGCAATGAGTGAAGCTTTAGATGAAAAAGAAGAACTTATTGAAGAAGCGGAACAAACAATACGTGATGCAATAAAAAATCTTGATTCTATGATTCAGTATTTTGAAGATCTGAATACAAATTTATATCAGTTGCTTGAGGTTAATTCCAAAATTGATAATACTGGGATAAATTGATTTATAATTTTAGGATAATGTAAAAAGCATTTGTCAGGATGGCAGGTGCTTTTTTTGTGCCCGGAGTGATCCGGGTATTTTTGTGCCTTTTTTATGGGATTTAGGGGGTGAGCCGTATGGCAGGGAACAGAATCAAGGGGATCACTGTCGAGATTGGCGGCGATACCACGAAATTGCAGACTGCCCTGAAAGGGGTTAATACGGAGATCAGGAATACGCAGAGCCAGCTGAAGGATGTGGAGAAGCTTCTGAAACTGGATCCGGGGAATACGGAGCTGATCGCACAGAAGCACAGGCTGCTGGCACAGGCGATTTCTGAGACCAGGGAGAAGCTGGAAACTTTGAAGACTGCACAGCAGCAGGCGGATGAGGCACTGCGGAACGGAACGATTTCCCAGGATCAGTATGATGCCCTGCAGAGGGAAATCGTTGAGACGGAACAGAGACTACGGAGTCTGGAAGAGCAGGCGAACCAGTCTGCGACTGCTTTGCAGAAAATCGGGGCGACCGGTGAGAAGCTGCAGACAGTTGGAAACAAGATTTCTTCCGTGGGACAGAAGCTGCTTCCAGTGACGGGAGTGGTGACAGGGCTTGGAACGGCGGCGGTGAAAACTGCCGCTGATTTTGACTCTGCGATGAGTAAGGTGGCGGCTGTGTCTGGGGCAACGGGATCGAATTTTGATAGCCTCCGGGATAAGGCCAGGGAGATGGGTGCCAAAACGAAGTTCTCTGCGACTGAGGCGGCAGATGCCATGAACTATATGGCAATGGCCGGATGGAAGACGGAGGATATGCTGTCCGGTATTGAGGGTGTTATGTATCTGGCTGCGGCATCCGGGGAAGACCTGGCAACGACTTCTGATATTGTGACAGATGCGCTGACGGCTTTTGGGCTGACAGCAGCGGATTCGGGACATTTTGCGGATGTGCTGGCGGCTGCTTCCAGTAATGCCAATACGAATGTGTCCATGATGGGCGAGACGTTCAAGTATTGTGCGCCGGTTGCGGGGGCACTGGGATTCTCGGTTGAGGATACTGCGGAAGCCATTGGTCTGATGGGTAATGCAGGTATCAAGGCTTCCCAGGCAGGTACTTCCATGCGTTCCATCATGACGAACCTGACCGGGGATGTGAAGCTGTCGGGTGCAGCGATCGGAGATGTGACCATTGCTACCACGAATGCGGACGGATCCATGAGGAGACTGTCTGCAATTCTGGCCGACTGCAGGGGAGCTTTTGCAGGAATGACGGAAGCTGAGAAGGCAAATAATGCGGAAGCTCTGGTTGGAAAGAATGCCATGTCAGGGTTTCTTGCGCTGATGAATGCGGCTCCGGAGGATATTGAAAAGGTGTCCGGGGCAGTGAATAACTGTAAGGATGCGGCAAAGAACATGGCGGATACCATGCAGGATAATCTGGAAGGACAGCTGACTATTCTGAAGTCACAGCTTCAGGAGCTGGCGATCTCTTTCGGGGATCTGCTGATGCCTGCGGTGCGGAGTATTGTTTCCGGACTGCAGGGGATGGTGGATGTGCTGAATGCCATGCCGGACGGGGTGAAACGTGTGATCATGATCGTTGCACTTCTGGCTGCGGCTCTGGGACCTGTGCTGATCATCATAGGCAAGACCCTTTCGGCCATTGGAACGATTATGACATGTGCACCGAAGCTTGCCGGTGCGATCAGTGCGGTGAAGGGTGCTTTTGCGGCGCTGAGTGCCACGATGATGGCAAATCCGATCGCCATTGTGATCGCTGCCATTGCAGCTTTAGTGGCGGCTTTTATTTATCTCTGGAATACCAATGAAGAGTTCCGGCAGTTCTGGATCAGGCTGTGGAATGAGATTAAGGAAGTTGCTGTCCAGGTATGGACGGCGGTTTCCCAGTTTCTGGTTTCTGCATGGAACGGGATCCGGAATACGGCGGTGGCTGTATGGAATGGCATCAGGGATTTCTTTTCCGGTCTGTGGGCTGGGATTAAGACGCTGTTCACAACGGTTGTCACTGCAATTTCTACTTTCCTTGTGGGAGCGTGGAATGGAATCCGGGCAACGGTTATGGCGGTGTGGAATGCGATTTCAGCATTTTTTGGTTCTGTCTGGAATGGGATTAAGTCTGTCATTACAAATGTGGTGAACGGGATCCGGACGTTTTTGCAGAGTGCATGGAACGGGATCCGCACAGTCATTACTACGGTGATGAATGCGATCCGGACGGTGATCTCTACGGTCTGGAATGGGATCCGGACAATTATTTCTACCGTGCTGAATGGAATCAGGGGTACTGTCAATTCCGTGTGGAATGGAATCCGAAATACGATTTCTTCTGTGGTGAATGGGATTAAGAATACGGTTTCCGGTGCGTTTAATGCCATGTGGTCCGGAATCCGGAGTACGATTTCCGGTATTTATAATACGATCCGGGATGGACTGGGAAATGCGGTGAATTATATTACAGGTCTTGCATCTGCCGGATGGCGGTGGGGTGCGGATATCATCAATGGCATTGTAAATGGTATCCGGAGCTGTATTGGTGCAGTTGCCAATGCGGTGACGGATGTGGCAAATACTATTCGTTCCCATCTGCATTTCTCTGTGCCGGATGAAGGGCCTCTGACGGATTTTGAGAGCTGGATGCCTGACTTTATGAATGGTCTGGCTGAGGGCATTGAGAAGAGCCGGGGAATGGTGAAGGCGGCTGTGAACAGTGTGGCTGCGGATATGGTGATTTCGCCGCAGATGGCTGTGGCAGACAGTGGTGTGATGACCGGTACGGGAACGTCCGGTGGTGCAGATCTGACAGCCGGTATTGTGGCGGCGCTGAAGGATGTGTTGGGAGATCAGAAGGGACAGCAGGGGGATCTGGTGATTCCGGTTTATCTGGGGAACCAGCTGCTGGATGAGGTGATCGTGACAGCACAGCAGAGAATGAGCCTGAGGAGCGGAGGTAGATAGGATGGCTTTTTTTCAGTATCTTGTGTTTGACGGGGAGAACCTGCCGTTTCCGGATTCTTATGAGGTGGAGCTGGAGGATGTGGAAGCGGATTCCGGCGGTGAGACAGAGGCAGGGACGACACAGAGGGATGTGGTGCGGCATGGTGTTGTGCGGATCCCGGTGTCGTTTTCTGTTACGGCGAAGTGGCTTAAGAAGCTGGCAGGGTATGCGAAGCTGGATAAGATCAGTGTGCAGTATTTTGATGTGGAGACAGCGGAACTGAAACTGGCAGAGATGTATGTGACAGGGTATAAGGCGAAGCTGAGGAAAGATACCAGTTATAAAGGGCTTTGGACGGTGAGTTTTACGTTGAAAGAAATGTAAAAATATAGGATGACGTTAGTAAGATGAATTGCTATAATATAAATAGTTTTTTACAAAAATGGGAGGTGTTATATATATCTAAAAAGGAACCTAAAACGTATAATCATTATGTACCACAGTTTTATCTAAAAAATTTTTCAGGAAATAATAGCATTGGAGTGTATAATTTTGAGAGAAATAAATTCATTGATGAAGCTGCAATAAGAAAAGTCGGTGGAAAAGATCATTTATACGGAAAAGATCAATGTTTGGAAGATTGGTTTCAAAATTTGGAAGGGCATTGGAGTATTGTAGTAAATGATATATTACGAACAGAAAAAATACCACAGGATTCAACCCAGTATACATATTTATTAATGTTTGTGTATTTAAGCGATGTTAGGGTCGCAGAGGTAGCAGACAAGTACCATGATTTTAAACTTCAAGAAGGAAAAAATGCAGCGAGAATATTAAAAGAACAAGGTAAATTGAACTTATCAGAAGATTTTATTGATAATTTAACACTTGAAATTGACAGACCAAACTTGGTGTATATTCAGGGAATGCCCAAAATGATTAGAATAATTTCAGGGCTTACTCCTCTTTTAATAATCAATGAAAGTAAAGTTGATTTTATAACGTCAGATGTTCCTGTTACAAAATACAATAAATGGTTTATAGAGCGTAATTACAAGCATCCTTGTGGATTTGGTCACATGGGAGCACAGTGCTTTATTCCGTTATCTCCGAAAATATGTTTTTGCTTATATGATGATATTGTGTATCAGAATAAATATAGCAAAAAAGATAGAATTAGAATATACGACAATGAGACAATAATGGAATTTAATAGATTGTTTGTGGAAAATTCATATAAAGAAATTTATTATGAAAAAGCAATGCATGAAAAGCTTAATCAAATAGTACATGATAAGAAAGCAATCGAAGGAGATGCTTGGAATATCGGAAATCCACAAACTGGGTATTTACAACGAATATCCAATAGAGGAGTTTATGAAAATAGAAACTTTCCTATGTTCAAGGTACGATCTTTTTTTAAAACAGCTTCATTTCCTTATGGAGATGAAAGAGGACCGTTGAGAAAAGAAGCATATGAAATATTAAATGAAAAGAAATAAAATTTTATAATTATTGAGCATCAGTCATTTAGTTGGCTGGTGCTTTTTTCGTGGGGAAATGGAGGTGGCGGGATGTATCCTGTGTCGGATGTTTTTCTGAGGGCAGTCAGGAGTAATACAAGAAAATATTTCTGGACGGGTACGATCGTTACCAAGGGCGGAATGACGTATGAGTTCGGGGCGAAGGAGATTGTGAAGGGCTCCGGGTATATTTCTAGGCAGTGCTGCGGAAGTACCGAGATTGAGCTGGGGATGGTGTATGCGGCGGAGATGGGGATCACGCTTCTGAGTGACATTGACAGGTATACACTGGAGGATGCGCAGGTGACGCTGGCGTTTCATCTGGTGCTGGCGGATGGTTCGGTGGAAGATGTGCCGATGGGGGTTTTTGAGGTCAGTGAGGCAAACCGGCTGGCAAAGTGCCTGGAACTGAAAGCGTATGATTTTATGCTGCGGTTTGATAAGAGTTTCAACGGATTTGAGACTGTGGGGACTGCTTATGATTTTATTGCTTTGTGCTGTAAGAGATGCAAGGTGGAGTTTGCGAATAAGAGGGCGGAGATTGATGCCATGCCGAATGGCGGGGTGACGCTTTCTGTTTATACTGAAAATGATATTGAGACCTGCCGGGACGTGCTGTTTTATGTGGCACAGGTTCTGGGAGGTTTCTTTATTATCAACAGGGAGGGAATGCTGGAACTGAGAAAGTACGGGAAGGATCCTGTGATGAAGGTGGAGCAGAGACACCGATTTTCTTCCAGTTTTTCGGATTTTATCACCAGGTATACGGCAGTGAGTTCTACCAATAAGCAGACGCAGATCGCGGAGTATTATGCGCTGGATCCGGATAATGGGCTGACTATGAATCTGGGGGTGAATCCGCTTCTGCAGTTTGGGTTAAAGGAGACCAGGGAGATGCTGTGCAGGAATATCTTGGCAGATCTGTCCGTGATCCGGTATGTGCCTTTCGATTCGGATACCATCGGGAACCCTGCTCTGGATCCGGGGGATGTGCTGACGTTTGCAGGAGGACAGGCGGATGAGGGACAGATCACCTGCATCACTTCCATCAGACAGAAGATCGGGGGAAAGCAGAGTCTGAAATGTGTGGGGAAGAACCCGAGGCTGGCTCAGGCAAAGTCAAGGAATGACAAGAATATTTCGGGACTGCTGAACCAGATTGAAGACAATGCGAAGACCGGGAAGATCGGGATCCATACGTTTACCAATGCTTCTGCGCATGAGATCGGGCAGACGAAGGTGAAGCTGATCAGTATCCAGTTTGCTTCTTCTGAGGAAAACCATATGCAGTTTTTTGCACAGGTTGTAGTGGATGTGGCTGCGGATCCGGTGGAACGGTCTGCGGAGGCTTCTGGGACTGTGGTGATTCCCTTTTTGGGCGGAAACGGCAGTGGAACTGGAAGTGGTACAGGTGGTTCTGATGGAACTTCTGAGAGTAGTAAAACTGAAAATGATGCGGCAGGGAATGGGGCTGGAAACACTTCCGGTAACGAGAATACAGGGAGTACGGATGATACTTCCGGCGGAGCAGATGCAGGATCAGGGAGTGGTTCGGAGGTTTCAGTGGATGTGAGTTTGCCGGTGAAGTGGCAGGAGGACGGACAGGCAGTCTGCCATGTGGTCTTTGAATTTAACAATGAAGAGATCGTGGAGCATTGTCCGGTGGAGGCTTGGCATTCCGGGAAACATATTTTGTCGCTGTATTATCCCATTGAGAAGATTGTTGCCAATTATACGAATACGTTCAATGTGTATCTCTGGATGGAGAATGGCAGTGGGACGGTTGATGTGGGAGACTGCATTGCTTCTGTCAGCGGGCAGGCTATGGCTGCAGGGGAAGCCTGGGACGGAAAGCTTGAGGTGGAAGATTATACCACGAGATTTGCCATTGGCGGAGGTCTGGATGTAAATGGATTCCGGGAAGAACTGTCCATGCAGATGAAGGAAACGGTGAACAGAGGCTTTGAGGTGTATTTTGCTGAGAGAGCGGGAATCAGCGGTTTCTGCAGGCCGGTAGAAATGGAGGGTGTGTGATGAGATTAAAAGGTGAGATGGTCATTGAACTGACCGATACGAATACGGGTGTGGTGGAAACCGTGCAAGAGACGAACATGATCACGGAGGCAGTGAATAATATTCTGGGGCTGAATCCCATGGGGATTTATCTGAAAGCCAGCGGGGAGTATGACAATTCTGTTCTGTGGAACGGGACGCTGCTTCCCATCTGCCCGAATATGATCGGGGGGATCCTGCTGTTTCCGGCAGTGCTGGAAGAAAAGGCGGATCATATTTACGAGCAGGGGAAGAACCTGCCAGTGGCTTATGCTTCCAACAATGTTAATTCCGGTTCCAATGTGGCGAGGGGAAGCCTGAACCAGACGGAGAGCAAGAAGCTGGACAATGGATATAAGTTTGTGTGGGAGTTTACTCCCAGCCAGGGGAATGGAAATATTGCAGCGGTGGCACTGACCAGTGCACTGGGCGGGCAGAATGCTTTTGGCAGTGCGGCAGGGGATGCCAGCACGTTCCTGCTTCTGAAAAAGGTGGATATCGGGGATATCCCGAAGGCAAAGCAGATGACACTGTTTGAGGCAGTGGAGCTGGATTTTGAAAAGAACCTGCTGTATTCCATCACCTTTGGGACTTCCAGTGTGACCATTACGAAGATCCGGATCCCGGTGTTTAACATCGGGCTGAATGAGAAGCTGGATGATACCACGTATACCGTACTGGAAGAGCAGACACTGACAACGGAAAGCTTTACGTTCCTAGGGGATTATACAAAGTACGGGGAGTTTATGGACGGGCATGACGGATACTGGTATGGATTTTCCAATGAGCCGAATTCTTCCGGGGATGCGAAGATGGTATGGATCCGGATCTCCAAAAAGGATTATTCCTTTACGGAGGGAAGCTGGACACTGTCCAAGGCGAAGCTTTCGGAAGTGGGCACAAGGGCAAAGGACGGTTCCTATCCGGAACGGAATGTAAAATGCTGTGTGAGGAAGGGGTATCTGTATGTGCCTTCTTATGATAAGAAGGGAGTTTATAAGATTAATACTGCAAATTCAGCGGATGTGACGCTGATCCCGCTGGACTTTACTTCCAAGCTGAAATCCCTTGGGGAGGCTGGTTCCTGTGAGGTGTATATGACACTTCTCGGTGACATGATCGTGGCAGGGGATTTCCAGATCACGGCGGATGACAGGGTGATCAAGACACAGGGGAGCGCAAGGTTTGAAGCCATGGCAACGCCTTTGTTCCAGTATAAGAACTTTGTGTTTATGTGGGGCGGCAGTTACGGGAAGGAGCACAGGTGTGCTTATCTTCTGACGCCTTATCTGGCAAGTATCAATAATCTTTCATCAGCGGTGGTGAAGAATACGGACAAAACGATGAAGATCACATATACGCTGACGGAGGAAACAATGTAGGTCTTTCTGCCGCAAGGCATGAGGATAGAAAACTTATTTACGGCAGTTCTCAGAAATGGGGGCTGCTTTTTTCATGGGAGGAGGATTCTGGCATGAAGGAATTTTGGAACTTTATTCAGATGGTTTTTATGGCTGTAGGCGGATGGCTGGGCTGGTTTATGGGAGGCTGTGACGGGCTTCTGTATGCCCTGATTGCTTTTGTGGTGATCGATTACCTGACCGGGGTGATGTGTGCTTTTGCGGATCATACGCTTTCCAGTGAGGTGGGATTCCGGGGGATCTGCAGGAAGGTTCTGATCTTTTTGCTGGTGGGAATGGCGAATATTCTAGATGTGTCCGTGATCGGGAACGGATCCGTGCTGAGGACAGCGGTGATCTTTTTCTATATTTCCAATGAGGGTGTGAGCTTGTTGGAGAATGCAGGACATCTGGGACTGCCGATCCCGCAGAAGATGAAGGATGTGCTGGAACAGCTGCATGATAAAAGTGAAGGAGACTCCGATGATGCATCAGAGGATGAGGAAGAAGGTGAGTGATTATGGGATACAGTAATAGTTCTTTGGTGGCGTACATGTTGCTCAGTCCGAACCATTCCGGACTGAGAACGGAGCGGATTGACAGAATATCACCGCACTGTGTAGTAGGTCAGTGCACAGCAGAAGGTCTGGGAGACTGGTTTCATAAATCTTCTACCCAGGCTTCTTCAAATTATGGAATTGATAAGAATGGCCGGATCGGATTGTATGTGGAAGAGAAGAATCGCTCCTGGTGTACTTCCAGTAATGCGAATGATCAGAGGGCTGTGACGATTGAGTGCGCTTCTGACAAGGCGGAGCCGTATGCTATGCATCAGGTGGTTTATGAGCGTCTGGTTGATCTGTGTGAGGATATCTGCAGAAGAAATGGAAAGAAAAAACTGCTCTGGTTTGGTGATAAAAATAAGTCTCTGAACTATCAGCCGAAGGCGGATGAAATGCTCATTACCGTACACCGGTGGTTTGCGAATAAGAGCTGTCCTGGAGACTGGCTTTATGCGAGACTGGGAGATCTGGCTTCGAAGGTTACTTCAAGACTTGGCAGCGGAAATGTGGAAGTGATTCCATCAGGAATGCAGGCAGAGGAATTTCAGGGGCTGACAGAAGAACAGGTGCTTGCAAAGGTTGGCCCCCTGTTTACTGCAGATCAGAAAAAATCAGGGATTCTTGCTTCGGTGTCTATGGCCCAGTTTATTCTGGAGAGCGGTTATGGAAAGAGTGAGCTTGCGTTGGGTGCCAATAACTGTTTTGGAATGAAGAAGTCACTTTCCGGTAATACCTGGAGTGGTTCGGTCTGGGATGGTGTGAGCATTTATAAAAAGAAGACACAGGAGCAGAAGGCAGATGGAAGCTATGTGACAGTCACAGCGGAATTCAGAAAATATCCGAATGTGGATGATTCCATTGCGGATCATAGTGCTTATCTGCTCGGCGCTAAGAATGGAGAGAAGTTCCGATATGATGGGCTGAAAGGATGCTCAGATCATAAGAAGGCAGTGCAGATCATTAAGGATGGTGGTTATGCTACCAGTCTTACTTATGTGGAAAAACTCTGCAGTATTATAGAAAAATGGAAACTGACGCAGTATGATGTGACTGATAAGAATTCGGATGTGATCAAGTATTACAGAGTAAGAAAGAGTTGGGGAGATGCGGCTTCACAGCTTGGTGCGTATTCCGTATTTGATAATGCGAAGGCGATGGCTGACAAGCATCCGGGCTATAAAGTTTATGACTGGAATGGAAAGCAGATATATCCGGCAGTAATATCGGGGACTGTAGGCGGAATGAGCAATGCAGACTGTCCATTTACAGTGAAGGTTAGTGTTCCGGATCTGAATATCAGGACAGGCGCGGGAACGGATACAGCGAAGACCGGGAAGTTTACCGGAGTTGGCGTGTTTACTATTGTCCAAGTGAAGAGCGGTAGTGGCTCAACACTTGGATGGGGAAAATTGAAATCCGGAGCAGGCTGGATTAGTCTTGATTATTGTAAACGCATTAGCTGATGCGCCTGTTGGGGAAACGGATGATTTCGTAATTATTATCAAGGTCATCCGTTTCTGGGATTTCTACATATTCAACATCTATAATATTAGAGGCTTTTGTGGGAGATTCCAAGTTAGTAATTGCCTTCTGACCTAACTGATGTAATTTGGCCTGGACAAAAGGCCTACCGTATTCATACCAAAACATAGAGATAAGATCTATTCCAACATTAATGGCAAAATCTTTAGCCTGATCTTTTAGCATGTCTTTCCGTGTATAGGCTTTCTGTGGTGTAGCAGGCGCTAACTTTGGTTCCTCATAAGGAATAGGGTTTTTATACTGAACGTAGATTTTACCGTTTTTACGAATACCTCCAGAACTATCTGTCTGTCCTTCTTTTAATTCTGGTGCTTCTACGATAAGCTTTCTCAATTTTACGTCTTCAGGATTGGTTTTGTTGATTCTTGTGGTGTTATTCATGGTGATGACTCCTTTCATAATAGGGCTTGTAATTTACGCGGCGATTAACATGTGTGTGATTCCTTGGTTATAAGGATCCGCATGCTGTTCAGTAATATGTGTGTTACTGAAGCTTTCTACCAGCATGTCTTTGATGGCGGTTCCGTGATTGTAACTGTGAATAATTATTAGGTGGAAGGTAATACGGACTTTATCCTTGTTAAACTCGCTTATTGTGAGTTTGTTAATTTATTCGCTTGTAAAAATCAGTTTTAATCTGTTATCGACCATTGGAACCTCCTTGTTAGTACTTCTATTCTTTTTTCTTGCGAGATCTCTTAATTTGTATTATAATCGATTTTAACAAAAAGAAAAGAAAATAAAGTCTTTTTACAAGTCTTATTTACGAAAAATAAATACAATAAAAGATAAAAAAGTAGTTTATCAAGAGGGGCTTATATGTCGATTAAAAATAATGATGGACTTTCAGGATTTGGTCAAAAATTGATGTGTCTCATGCTAGAAAAGGAATGCGATACTCCTAAGGCATTGGCAATAAAACTTCTGGCGTCTAAACTGGTAACTGTTAAGACAAGAGGAGAGAATCTGTTTAAGAATAAGGAGAACGCGATTGGAAGCATTGAAAAGAAAATAAGGAATCACTTGCATTCAGAAGACGCTACTTGTTTGCAAGGAGAATTCGTTAATGCTTATTGTAAATTCTTTGGTTGTTCTGCAGATTATCTCTTTGGATATACTGATGTGAAGAGTTCTGATATTGATATAAGAGGAATCTGTGAAAAAACAGGATTGTCTCAAAAGGCGGTGGAACGATTTGTACAATGCAATATCAGTGAAAAGACCATTCATTACAATCATGGTTGGTCTAGAATTCTGGAAAGCAGTTTATATACCGGAATTATTGAGAACTGGCATATGGCAGGTGAACAAGCTCTTTTAGCAGTACAGAAGGATGTGGAAAGAAAGTATCTTTATGAAGAGCGAAAAAAAGCGATGGGATCAGATGCTCTTGATATTGATTGTGACCTTGAAGGTGTAGAAAATGCTTATAAATCTGCGAATGCTGCGTATGCCGGAATATTATTTAATATTTCGAGAAATGTTGCTGGATTTATAGAATATGAGCTTCAGCCAGCTGTACGTGAATTTTCTAAACAGTTTGAAGCGAAATATAAAGGTTGATCTGTGGCCTGTGGGTAGAAATACCTGCAGGTTATTTTTTGATCTTTTTCCAGCATTTACCGGAATTATCTCGTCAAAAGGTGCTTAGGAAGATAGAAAGGTTCCGGGACGGAACTGGATTGGAAAGGAGACGCACCTGAGATGAGCGGTAACAAAAAGAAAGAGCTGCCTTGGTGGCAGAAGTACACATTGACATTAAATGAAGCATCGGAGTATTTCGGAATCGGATACAAGAAGTTGAAGCTGTTTGTGCAGGAGCATTCAGATGAGGATTTTGTCCTTTGGAATGGGAACCGGGCACTGATCAAACGGGAGCAGTTTGAGAAGTACATGGACAGTCAGATGAATGTGATTTAGTTTACAGAAATTTATAAAAATTTTTGTAGCAAAAGAGCCAGGGATGTGGTAGTATTATTTTACATAGTCGGATACATACTATGTAAATGAATAT
>JBMNRU010000018.1:0-60182 GCA_050944855.1 Lachnospiraceae bacterium | reverse complement strand
GGAAGTGCAGTAATGTATGGAGCTGACTGTTACTAATAGGTCGAGGGCTTGACCGAGAGGAAAGGTCGAAGAAGAAGGTTGCATTCAGATGTGAGACGTATATGTAGTTTTGAAGGTACAGACCTTCTAAGAAGAAACATTCCTCGATAGCTCAATGGTAGAGCACTCGGCTGTTAACCGAGGGGTTGTTGGTTCGAGCCCAACTCGGGGAGTTTTTTTAACAGAAAAAGGCTCCTTGGTCAAGCGGTTAAGACATCGCCCTTTCACGGCGGTAACACGGGTTCGATTCCCGTAGGAGTCATTTTCAAAAAATACTTGCATATTTTTTGAAATGTGTTATTATAATATGGTGTATGGCGTCATAGCCAAGTGGTAAGGCACGGGTCTGCAACACCCTTATCGCCGGTTCAAATCCGGCTGACGCCTCTTAAAAAGTTCGAAAATTAGAATTTTCGAACTTTTTTTATTGTCCGGAGGGAAAATACCGGACGCAAGATTAGATTAAGTCGGTGTTTTAGTTCGGTATTGTAATGGAAAGCGGTTAACTTTTAGAAAAGCCTAGAAATTAAAATTTCTAAGCTTTTTTTAATTCGACAAATATATGGTGAAGAGATATAGTGTAAGCATCAGATAAGATAACAAGCGAGGTGCTTTCGGATGAAAGAAATCAATCAGGAATATTCCTTTTTGCTGCTGGCAGGAGGGAAAAGTTCACGTATGGGGCAGGACAAGGGAAGTCTGCTTTATAAAGGAAGATCTTTTGTGGATACGCTGCTTTGTAAAGGAGAACAGGCGGGACTCCATACTTTTTTTCTTTCGGGTCATTCCTGCAGCCGGGAAGATGTCAGAATAGTCCCGGATGAGTATAAAGAGTGCGGCCCCTTGGGTGGTCTGCAGGCTTGTATGAAGGTGATGAAAACACCATACTGTCTTGTCGCGCCCGTAGATGTTCCACAGATTCCTGTCAGTGTATTAAAGGAATTGTTAAGAGTACATCGCTCTATGAGAGAAATGGAACTTCAGGACCAGGTTTTAATCTTAAAGCATGAAGAACGGGAGGAACCTTTAATCGGTATCTATCCCACAAATTTGGAAAAGAAGATAGCAGATCATTTAAGCGGAAAGAAATATTCGGTATTTGGTCTGCTGCGTGAAGTGGGATATCAAACAGCAGAGATACCGACAGATGCCTGGAGGACAGATAATATTAATACACCCGAGGCATACCGGAAGCTGTTGGAAGTCAGTGGATGTGAACAGGAAACAAAAAAACCTTATATCCTGGCAGTCAGCGGTGTAAAAAATTCAGGAAAGACTACATTTC
Organism: Lachnospiraceae bacterium; assembly: GCA_050944855.1. Classification (GTDB taxonomy): domain Bacteria; phylum Bacillota; class Clostridia; order Lachnospirales; family Lachnospiraceae; genus Lactonifactor. The sequence continues at coordinate 58,858 of JBMNRU010000018.1, read as the reverse complement.
TCACAAAACTGATTCCCGCTCTGACAGAAAAAGGGTATCGGGTAGCAGTTATCAAGCATGACGGTCATGATTTTCAGCCAGATGTGGAAGGAACCGATTCTTATCGAATGAGGGAGGCCGGTGCCTATGGATGCGGAATTTTTTCTTCCGGGAAATGGATGGTAATAAAAGAAGAACCTCATGTATCGGAAATCCAATTGATGGAAGCATTTCCCGAGGCGGATATTATTCTGCTGGAAGGATTTAAGGGGTCAGATTACCCTAAGTTTGAGATTGTCCGGTCCGGTATTTCAGAGATGCCGGTGTGCAAAGCGGAGACACTGCTGGCGGTAGTGACCGATGTGAAAACCATACCGGAAGGAATGTTAACCGTAGGACTGGATGATATTTCATCTTGTATAGAAATTTTGGAGAAAGCGTGGAAGAAATCAAACGATGCAGAAGAAAGGAGGAATAGGATATGAGAAAAAAATTAGGTTCTTATGTGATAGGTGACAGTACGAAATGTACAGGCTGTAAAGCTTGTGAGGTGGCCTGTTTTGCTGTACATAACCGGGAGAAAAATCATGTGGGAAAAACAGTGGGTACCGTGACGATTCCGGTAACTCCCAGACTTTATTTGACGAATTTTCAGCAGGGGTGTGTGCCGGTGCAGTGTAAACACTGCGAGAATGCTCCCTGTTTGGAGGTATGTACGAAGGATGCCATCAGCCGCGTAGATGACCAGGTGATCGTAGATCCGGAGAAATGTATTGGCTGTAAGGATTGTATGCAGGCCTGTCCGTTTGGCGCCATTATGCTTTTGCCATATGCAGAGGACGGACATCTTGTTGCACAGGCCGATACTTCTGAGATGAGGGTATTTGCTTCGAAATGTGATTTGTGTCAGGGCGTGGAAGGCGGTCCTGCGTGCGTACGTGTTTGTCCGCATCAGGCCCTTACTCTGGTAGATCCCGAAGCAGAACGGGAAGAGAAAAATATCAGAGCCGCTGAAGCACAGCTGGTTACCCGGATTTGGAGATAGGAGGACGAATTTATGATAGTTGCAATTGATCAGAATCTTTGTACCGGATGTCGTGAATGTGCGGAAGTCTGTCCTGTAAATGCCATTGTCGGCGAGCCGGGAAAACCGCAGATGATTGATGAGGACCGCTGTGTCAAGTGCGGTCAGTGTATACAGAAATGTAAATCTTATGTGTCAATTTTGACACATGGCAGAGATGCCTATGAGAAGGTGAAAGAAGAAAGAAAGATACCGGCGAGTGTTGCCGAACCTTTGTTTGCTGCCCACGCAGTATGCAATCTGGATAAGCTAAAAGCAGCACTGGACGATCCGAATACGTTTACCGTGGTGCAGTCTGCGCCTGCAGTCCGTGTGGCCATCGGAGAGGAATTCGGCGAAGAACTGGGAACATTAGCCCCCGGCAAATTGGCCGCTGCGCTCAGAAAGTTAGGCTTTGACAGAGTTTACGATACCAATTTCCCGGCCGATGTTACGATTATGGAAGAAGGCACGGAATTGATTCATCGGGTAACGGAGGGAGGCGTGCTTCCTATGTTTACGTCCTGTTGTCCTGCATGGGTGAAGTTCCTGGAGAATCATTATCCCGAGCTGAAGGACCATTTGTCAACAGCAAAAAGTCCGCAGCAGATAGGCGGTGCGCTTTTTAAAACCTATGGCGCACGGTTAGAAGGTGTAGAGGCAGCCAGTATGTACAGCGTTTCGGTGATGCCCTGTACCTGTAAGGAGTTTGAGTGCGAACGTCCTGAGATGAAAGACAGCGGATACAGAGATGTGGATTTAGCCGTGACTACCAGAGATCTGGCATGGCTGTTAAAAGAGCGGAAAATCGACTGGAATACGCTGGATGAGGAAGCATTTGATGATCCTATGGGTCAGTATACAGGTGCCGGAGCTATCTTTGGCGTGACCGGCGGCGTAATGGAGGCTGCTATCCGTACCGGGTATGAGTTGCTTACGGGTCAGTCGATTCCTTCGGTCGAGGTTACTTCGGTACGTGGAACAGAGGGCTTCCGCAAGGCAGTTGTGAAAGTAGGAGATTTAGAATTGAAGGTTGGCATTGTGACCGGCTTAAAGCATGTGATTCCGGTGCTGGAAGCAGTTAAGGCAGGTACGTTGGATCTTCATTTTATCGAGGTTATGACCTGTCCGGAAGGATGTGTAAGCGGCGGAGGACAGCCAAAGCTTTTGATGGACACAGACAGGGAAGAGGCATACGCGGCGAGAAGAGCGGCTACCTTTGCCCATGACAGAGAGCTGCCCGTCAGAAAATCTCATGAAAATCCATCCATTAAGAAGCTGTATGAAGAGTTTCTGGAGAAACCCAACAGTCCTGTTGCACATCATCTGCTTCATACAAAGTATTGCATTAAATGATGATCTTTCAGGCATACTTCTACTTGAAGGAACTTGAGTAAAGTAGTATGATATAAAAAGACTATGCGAAGAGCATAAGAGAAAGTAAAAAGGCACAATACGAGGTGAAGTTATGCTTGAATTGAGAGATATTTCTTTTGAAGTGGAAGATGAGAATGAACCAGGGGTCAAAGGCATTTTAAAGAATGTGAATTTGACAGTGGATGATCATAAATTTGTTGTGATTACTGGTCCTAATGGAGGGGGCAAGACAACCTTGGCAAAAGTTATTGCAGGAATTGTGACTCCCACCAGCGGGCATATCTATCTGGACGGAGAAGATATTACCGATTTGAATATTACCGAGCGTGCAAAAAAAGGCATTAGTTTTGCATTCCAGCAGCCGGTGCGCTTTAAAGGGATCACCGTGCGTGATCTGTTAAATATTGCAGCGCAGGAGAAGCTGTCCACGGCTCAGGCGTGCAAGTATTTATCTGAGGTAGGTCTTTGCGCAAAGGATTATATTGACAGAGAAGTAAATGCCAGTTTATCCGGCGGTGAGTTAAAGCGTATCGAAATCGCTACTGTTATGGTAAGAGGTACCAAGCTTACTGTATTTGATGAGCCGGAAGCAGGAATTGACCTGTGGAGCTTCCATAACTTAATTAAAGTTTTTGAAAAATTACACGATGCTACCAGTGGTTCTATTGTGATTATTTCTCACCAGGAAAGAATCCTGAATATTGCAGATCAGATTGTAGTAGTAGCCGGAGGAAAAGTGGCGCAGATCGGCAAGAAAGAGGAAATATTACCGGAGCTTTTAAACGGAGGCAGCGGTTGCAGATTTTATGGGGAGGAAGCGTAATGGATACAGTAGAACAGAGAATATTGGAAGAAGTAGCAGGGATTCATGAGGTTCCCACCGGTGCGTTTAATATCCGTTCCAATGGGGAAAGTGTTGCCAGACAATCCAGTGCAAATGTAGAGATTATTCCAAAAGAAAATGGAACCGGTATTGAGGTGCATATCAAACCGGGTACTGTAAATGAAAGCGTACACATTCCGGTTATTTTAAGCCTGGCCGGAATCAAAGAAGTCGTATACAACGATTTTTATATAGGAGAGGATTCTGATGTAGTCATTGTAGCCGGATGCGGCATCCACAATTGCGGCAATCAGGACTCTCAGCATGACGGCATCCATACCTTCCATATCGGTAAGAATGCAAAAGTAAAATACATTGAAAAGCATTACGGAGAAGGCGACGGAGAAGGCGGCCGTATTTTGAATCCGGTGACGAATGTCTATATTGAAGAAGGCGGCAGTATGGAGATGGATACGGTGCAGATTAAAGGTGTTACTTCTACAAAACGTGATACGAAGGCTGTTTTGGACAAGGATGCCTCTATTACAGTAAAAGAAAAGCTGATGACTCATGGAAAACAGTTTGCACAGACAGAATTTACGGTAGATATGAATGGAGAAGGCTCCAGTGCCAATATTATTTCCCGTTCGGTTGCAAAAGGTGAGTCTAAGCAGATATTTTTATCCAAGATCAATGGCAATGCTCCCTGTGCGGGTCATTCCGAGTGTGATGCGATCATTATGGATTCCGCAAGTGTAGGCGCCATTCCGGAGATTACAGCCAATCATTTGGAAGCAAGCCTGATTCATGAGGCGGCGATCGGCAAGATTGCAGGAGAACAGTTGACAAAGCTGATGACTCTGGGACTGACAGAGCAGGAAGCAGAAGAGCAGATCGTAAATGGATTTTTAAAATAAAATAGGTTCTTATTTGCGAATAGCTGCATAGAATAAAAAAGAAGAGGGAGTTGCTGCTGTCAGCGAAAACGGCGGCAGTATTCCCGTCCCTTGACAAGGTTTGGGGAACTGTCTATAATAGAGAACGTAGACGTATCATATATTGACGCGGGGTGGAGCAGTCTGGAAGCTCGTCGGGCTCATAACCCGAAGGTCATAGGTTCAAATCCTATCCCCGCTATTTTAGGAAGAAGTTTTGCCTCGTGTTGGGCAGACTTCTTCCTTTTGAATATGTTACAAGGAAAGGGAACGGTAACGGAATCGTATTAGCACTATATTACAGAGGATAAAAGGAGAGATAGCAATGAACGATAATACGGAAATCTATTGCCATTTAAAGGATGCAGAAATTGCGGCGAACTTCGATTGGAACACCATTTTAGACAGTTCGGGAAATATGGAGAAATCCCCGTGCAATGCTTCGGCATATATCCTGGAAGACGGAATAAGTATCTGTGCCCTTGAAAAATTTATCTGTATTCGTCCGTCGGAAAAAGAAGTGCTGGATAAAGTAGCAAAACGATTAAAAGAGCTTATTTCCAGATATTACGGATGTAAAGCAAATGTAACGGTAGATCCGTATCAATCTTTGTATAAAGTAGATATTTGGGCATGACAGAAAGGAAAGAGAAGTTGATGGAATATCGTAAATTACCGCGGGGAAAAGAGTTGCTGAGTATTATAGGTATGGGTTCTTCCGTTATCGGAGAAGCAGACGAGGAAGAAATTATACGTACCGTTCAGTCTGCTATGGATGCGGGGATTAATATTTTCGATCTGGCGGCAGGCTATGGCAACACCTTTGCTGCATACGGGAAGGCTTTTGCCGGAAAAAGAGAACAGGTTTATCTGCAGATCCATTTTGGAGCGGATTACCAGAACGGTGAGTATGGATGGACACTGGATCTGGATACCATCAAAGCCGGGGTTGCCAGACGGCTGCAGGAACTGCAGACAGATTATATCGATTTTGGATTTATTCATTGTATGGATGAGATCAGTGATTTTGAAGCCTATCAGCGCAATGGCGTGCTTGCGTATATGTTAGAGCTAAAAGAACAGGGTGTGATTCGTCATATCGGGTTATCCTCTCATACACCGTCTGTGGCAAATGCCATTTTAGATCTTGGCATTGTGGATCTTATGATGTTTAGCATCAATCCGGCCTATGATTATCAGCACGGTGATTATGGAATCGGAAGCGGCGACGAGAGGCAGGCCTTATATCGAAGATGCGAAAAAGAAGGAATTGGCATTACGGTTATGAAAGCGTTCTGCGGCGGGCAGCTGTTGGATGTAAATCAGTCACCATTTCATAAGGAATTGAGCAAATACCAGTGTATTCAGTATGCGTTGGACAAGCCCGGAGTAGTATCGGTTCTGCCCGGATATGCAAACGAAAAGGAATTGAAGGAAGTGCTGCAGTTCTTTTCTGCTTCTGCGGAAGAAAAAGATTACTCTGTGATCAGTTCGTTTACTCCGGATGATGCCAAGGGGAAATGTGTGTACTGCAAGCATTGTCATCCCTGTCCGGAAGGGCTGGATATTGCATTGATCAACAAGTATTATGATTTGGCACTGCTTGGGGATGAGCTCGCAAAAGAGCATTATCTGACGCTGCATAAAAAGGCGGATGACTGCATTGCATGTGGTCATTGTAACAGCCGATGTCCATTTCATGTGGATCAGGCAAAAAGAATGAAAGAAATTGCAGAATATTTCAAGTAAGAGGCAGCAGCATGAATAGGAAGACATATGAATTTGAAGCGGAAATACAAAAAGTGCCGGATCAGGATGGCGCTTATGTGGTATTTCCTTATGATATAAGGGAAGAGTTCGGCAAAGGCCGGGTAAAGGTGCATGCTGCATTTGACGGAGAACCCTATGAGGGCAGTATTGTGAACATGGGGATCAAAGATGAACAGGGGCATATCTGTTATCTGATCGGGCTGCGCAAGGATATTCGCAAAAAAATCGGAAAGCAGCCGGGAGATAAGGTGTTTGTCACGATACAGGAAAGGGTTTAAACAGGTCAACTGTATTACAGAGGATGAAAACGATGAAAATAACCATGCTGGGAACAGGAAATGCCAACGTAACAAAATGCTATAATACTTGTTTTGCCCTGTCAGAGCAGGAGCAATACTTTTTGGTTGATGCAGGAGGCGGAAACCGGATTCTGACTATTTTAGAGGAAGAAAATATTCCTCTGTCTTCCATTCATGATGTTTTTGTATCACATTGCCATACGGATCATGTGCTGGGTGTTATCTGGATTATCCGTATGGTTGGACAATCCATGAATAAAGGGCAATATGAGGGGAATCTGAATCTGTATTGTCACAGGGAGCTGGCCCAGGATCTGGAACGGATCTGTGGGATGATGCTTGCAAAAAAGGTGCTCCGGCTGTTCGGTGACCGGATCCGGTTTATCATTTTAAACGATGGAGACTGCCGGAGAATACTGGGGGATGAGATTCGGTTTTTTGATATGGGTTCTGTTAAGATGAAGCAGTTTGGTTTTGTCCTCACAACCAAAGAGGGAGTAAAGCTGGCCTGCTGCGGAGACGAGACTATGAATGAAAAAGTAATTCCCCTGGTGAAAAACAGCGACTGGCTTATGCATGAAGCTTTTTGCCTGTATGCGGAAAAGGATATTTTCAAGCCTTATGAAAAGCATCACAGTACAGTGAAAGATGCCTGTGAAATGGCGGAAACGTTGGGAATTCGAAACTTAATTTTATATCATACGGAAGATACACATATAGAAACGCGAAAAGCCTTATATACGGCGGAGGGAAAGTCATATTTCAGCGGGAATCTATTTGTTCCGGATGACAGAGACGTATTGGAATTTTAGTGACAGAACAGAGGTGGAAGGATATGTGGTTTGTATTTGCATTGCTGTCTGCGATTTTTGCAGCGCTCACATCGATCCTGGCAAAGGTGGGAATCGAGGGCGTTAATTCTAATCTGGCGACGGCAATCCGAACGGTAGTTGTAATCCTTATGGCATGGGGGATGGTGTTTTTGACACATGCCCAGAGTGGTATTTCCGAAATCAGCAGAAAGAGTTGGACATTTTTAATTCTGTCGGGCCTGGCAACGGGGGCTTCCTGGCTATGCTACTATAAGGCCCTGCAGATCGGGGAGGCGTCAAAGGTCGTTCCCATTGATAAATTAAGCGTGGTGTTTACTCTGATTCTGGCATTCGTATTTCTACATGAGGAGTTTACTGCGAAATCTTTGATCGGATGCAGCTTGATCGGGATAGGAACGCTGCTTATGGTTTTGTAAATTATGTTTCTGTTGTTCAAGTTGAAATGGAATTTGAAATGTGCTAGGATGAAAAAAGAAAAAGGTCAGGAGGACTTTGTGATGGAAAAGATCAGAATTGGAATAGCAGGTTACGGAAACCTGGGCCGCGGCGTGGAACTGGCCGTTCGTCAGAATGAGGATATGGAACTGGTTGGCGTATTTACCCGTCGTGATCCTAAAACAGTAAAAACCGTAACAGGGGCTCATGTTTATAAATTAGAAGAGGCGAAGGAGAAAAAAGAGCAGATTGATGTGATGATCATCTGCGGAGGAAGCGCCACAGATCTTCCCAGACTGACCCCGGAACTGGCACAGTATTTTAATGTTATTGACAGCTTCGATACGCATGCGAGAATTCCGGAACACTTTGCCGCAGTGGACGAAGTCTGCAAAGCAAATGGCAATGCAGCATTGATTTCCGTGGGCTGGGATCCGGGCCTGTTCTCTTTAAACAGAGTTTATGCGGAATCCGTATTGCCAAACGGAAAAACCTATACATTCTGGGGTAAGGGTGTGAGCCAGGGACATTCCGATGCGGTGCGCCGTATTCCGGGAGTCAAACGTGCGATTCAGTATACCTTGCCGGTAAAGGAAGCCCTGGAGCTGGTTCGCGATGGAAAGCAGCCGGAACTGACCACCCGTGAGAAACATACGAGAGAAGTTTTTGTAGTGGCTGAGGAAGGTGCAGATCTGAAGCAGATCGAACATGCGATCAAAACGATGAAAAATTATTTTGATGAATATGATACAACTGTATTTTTTATTTCAGAGGAAGAGTTTGAAGCGGAACATACCCGGATGCCCCATGGCGGATTTGTTATGAGAAGCGGGCTGACCGGAGATGGAGAGAAAACGCATCAGATGATTGAATATTCTCTGAAATTAGACTCCAATCCGGAGTTTACTTCCAGTGTATTGGTAACTTATGCAAGAGCCTTAAAACGCATGAAAGATGAAGGCGTGGTGGGATGTAAAACTGTGTTTGATGTGGCCCCCGCGTACCTTTCCCCGTTAAGTGCAGAAGAACTTCGCAGACATATGCTGTAGAAAAGGACGAAGAGATGACAGATAATAAAGAAAAGGAAAAACGAAAAAAGAAGAAAAAAGGTTCCTGGATCAGTAAAGTACTTCTGGTAGCAGCGATTGGTGTCTTTCTTTTTTCTGTCGGGAAATTAGTAAGCATTTTTTTAGAATACAAAGCGGGAACCGACGAATATGAAGAGATCCGGCAGTATGCGGTGCAGTCGGGAACAGCCACGGTAGAGGATGGAGAGGCTGGGCTGCAACCGCCTGAAATTGATTTCGCAGCGCTTCAGGAAAAAAATCCGGATGTGATCGGGTGGCTTAAGGTAGAAGGACTGGAGCGTATCGATTATCCCATTATGCAGGGGGAAGATAATGCGTATTATCTGAAGCATACCTTTGAGAAAAAGCAAAACAGTGCGGGATCTGTTTTTATGGATATGTCAAACTCTCCGGATTTCAATGACTGCAATACGATCATCTATGGGCACAATATGAAAAATGATTCTATGTTTGGCTCATTGAGTGATATTACGAAAGAGAATACCGGTTATGCAGTAAGTCCGTATTTCTGGATCTGTACGCCGGAGGGCAGTTATTTGTATGAAATATTCTCCGTGCATAAAACAAAGGCGGTAGGCGATACGTATACGTTGTTTTCCGCACCCGGAGAAGAATTTGATTCTTATGTACAGAATATGAAAAAATTGTCTGAGATTGAGATCGCAACAGAGGTGTCACAGGAGGATAAGGTGGTTACACTGTCCACCTGTACCGGAAATTCCTCTGTGCGTTTCGTGGTACAGGGCAAGAGATTGCCGGGGGTATATTAATATGAATGAGATAGAAAAATTGCAGGAAATAATAGATGGCAGTGACAATATTGTGTTTTTCGGCGGTGCGGGGGTATCGACAGAAAGCGGTATTCCGGATTTTCGAAGCGTGGACGGGCTGTATCATCAGGTCTACGAGTATCCTCCCGAGACGATTTTGAGTCACACCTTTTTTATGAAGCTTCCCGAAGAATTTTACCGGTTTTACCAGGACAAGATGCTGTGTGATACGGCTCTGCCCAATGCGGCACATAAGAAGCTGGCACAGCTGGAACAGGCAGGTAAGTTAAAGGCTGTTGTTACTCAGAATATTGATAACCTGCATCAGGCAGCGGGAAGTAAACAAGTATTTGAGCTGCATGGTTCCGTATATCGGAATTATTGTATGCGATGCCATAAGTCTTATGATTTTGCATATATGAAAGCAGCAAAAGGCGTACCTCGCTGTGAATGCGGAGGCATGATCAAACCGGATGTAGTACTTTATGAGGAAGGGCTGGACCAGGATGTGATCCAGGGATCCGTAGACGCCATCCGCAACGCAGAAGTACTGATCATTGGCGGAACCTCTCTGGCAGTATATCCGGCGGCTTCTCTGATCGACTATTTTCATGGGGAGCATCTGGTGGTGATCAACAAGGCGCCGACGCCGAGAGACAAGCAGGCAGATCTGCTGATCCAGCAGCCTATCGGTGAGGTGTTTGCACAGATTCGGGTTCGCTGAGAAAGGATATCAGGATGGCAGAAAAGGCATATGTATATGAAGTGGGCGATATCGTCCGATTAAAGAAGCAGCATCCCTGCGGCAGCAATGAATGGGAGATTTTGCGTGTGGGTGCGGATTTTCGCCTGAAGTGTAAAGGGTGCGGACATCAGATTATGATTGCCAGAAAACTGGTGGAGAAAAACACACGGGGTCTGACTAAAAAAATGTAAAAAGTACTTGCGAATCCTGGGTTTCTATGATAAAGTGTTTAATTGTGATATATTGAAAATATGTATCCTTGTTCCTTGTATAAACAAGGGGCCGAAAGTCCAAAAGGAGGTAAAACAGCATGAACAAATATGAATTAGCATTAGTTGTGAATGCCAAAGTGGAAGAGGAAGTTCGTTTAGCGACAGTAGAAAAAGCAAAAAGCTACATCACTCGTTATAACGGAGTTATCTCAGAAGTAGAAGAATGGGGTAAGAAAAGATTAGCTTACGAAGTTCAGAAGATGAGAGAAGGCTACTACTACTTCATCCAGTTTGAGGCAGATACAACATGTCCTGCAGAAGTGGAAAGACATGTGCGTATTATGGACAATGTATTAAGATATTTGGTTGTTAAAAAAGAGGCTTAATTCTTTTTTGCACCGGAAGCACCATTTTGATTATGGTTCAAAATGTTGCCGTCAACCGTGTTTTAGGAAAGTAAGAGGTAATGCGATGAACAAAGTAATTTTAATGGGACGCTTAACGAGAGATCCTGAGGTTAGATATTCCGCAGGAGAGAATCAAACGGCAGTTGCCAGATATACACTGGCTGTAGACCGCAGATTTAAAAGAGACGGAGATGCGACCGCTGATTTTATCGGCTGTGTGGCATTCGGACGTCAGGCAGAATTTGCAGAGAAGTATTTCCGTCAGGGAATCCGTATTGCAATTACAGGAAGAATCCAGACGGGAAGCTATACCAATCGAGATGGCCAGAGAGTATACACAACAGATGTTGTTGTAGAAGAGCAGGAATTTGCTGAGAGCAAAGCTGCCAGCGAGAATAACATGCGCAGCATGGGAGCAGCTCCATCACCGGCGCCTGCACCGAATTTAGCATCTGCTGACGGTTTTATGAACATTCCGGATGGAATCGACGAAGAACTGCCATTTAACTAATATAGATTTCGGGAAATGGAGGTAAGACAGATGGCTTACAATAAAAGTGAAAGACCAGATTCTCCAATGAAGAGAAGAGGCGGACGCAGAAGAAAAAAAGTTTGTGTATTCTGTGGAAAAGAAAATAACGAAATTAGCTACAAAGATGTAAATAAATTAAAAAGATATGTGTCTGAAAGAGGTAAAATTCTTCCTAGAAGAATCACAGGAAACTGTGCGAAACATCAGAGAGCTCTCACAGTAGAAATTAAGAGAGCACGTCATATCGCAATTATGCCATACGTTCAGGATTAATTCTGACTGTATAAGCTGCAGAATGTAAGATACCCCCTAAGTACTGAGAGGATCAGTATTTAGGGGCTTTTCTTTTTTATAGCAACTTTGGTGCAGATGTGATATAATATACCTATTATGGGGTAATAACGTATGTGATAAAGGAGAGTAATCATGAGAATAAACGGATGGAAGCTTGCCGCTGCGGCAGTTATGCTGTGTGTGCCATGTCAGGTTTGGGCAGAACCGACGGAAGGTTTGGCTGTGAATGTACAGTCGGAAGCGTTAGAATTAGGCGAGACGTCTGAAACAGGTTATATACCGGTTTACACCGAGGGAACACAGTTTGGAACCGGCAGCTCTTCTTTGCGGAGAGCGGGAAGTATTCCCACAAAGTATGATCTTAGAGACGAAGGTCTCCTTACCTCGGTAAAGAATCAGGGCAGTGCGAACCTGTGCTGGGCATACAGCGCTATGGCATCTGCAGAATCCGGACTTATAAAGGATCGGGCAGCGAACAGTACCATTGATCTGTCCGAATATCATCTGGGATGGACAGCATATAATGGAACGAATACAGACACAAACGATGCAACCCGTGAGGAAACATTTTTGACCGGATCCGGAGCAGACTGGCGAAGTAATGGCGGCAATCGATACTATAGTACAGGAACCCTTGCCAGATGGTATGGAGCGGAACTGGAAAGCAATATAGGAAATAATCCCACAGCAGCCTGTCGGAAAAATTCCAGATCACATCTGGATCAGGTGTATTTTTTGCCGGAATTTAACCTATACTCTATAGAAGGCGGAAAACAGGTGCATACGGGGTATCAGGAGACGGCCAGAACCCTGGTCAAACAGATGCTTATGCAGCAGGGAGCAGTGGAAATAGGGCTCCGCGTCAGCGGTACATATGATGCAGCAACGAACAGTTATTATTGCGCTGATACGAATAATTGTACGTCAGATCATGCGGTTGTCCTGGCAGGATGGGATGATGCTTATGTAACTCCTGCGGAAGAACCGGGAGCCTGGCTGTTTAAGAACAGCTGGGGCACAGACATGGGTGATGAAGGTTATTTCTGGGTATCTTATTATGATAAATCCCTGGATAATCCTACCTTTTATGAATTCGAAGACACGGTAAGCGGCAATCATGCGTACACAAATATTTATCAGTATGATGGTGTCGGTGGGGGATTGACGAATTATTATTCTTCTGACAAGCTGCCGGGGGCTAATGTGTTTACTGCTTTAAGAAGAGAATCCATTGGAGAAATCGGCTTTTATACGATGGAGGCGAATACACAGTATACGATTAAGATCTATACGGATCTGACCGGGAAGAGTCCGGATACGGGAACCTGTGTGCAGACCATGACCGGCAATGAAAGCTATGCAGGATACCATACAGTAGAACTGTCCCAGCCGGTGACGGTGGAGGCAGGCAAGAAGTTTGCTGTAGAAATGACTCAGGTATGTGATGGAAAGTATATTCTGCCCACGGAAGGCAGCGGCATCAGTTCCCGGAAGACTGTGATCCATGCAGGGGAAAGTTTTATAGACGATGGCTCCGGCTGGCAGGATGTGGCAAAATTGGGCGGAGGCAGTAATATCTGTATCAAAGCATTCGGAAATACGCTGAAAGAGCCACAGTCGAAACCAGAACCAAAACCAGAACCAAAACCGGAACCGAAACCAGTGCCAAAAGGCCATTGGGTATTGAATAGCAGCGGTTGGTGGTATCAGAACAGCGACGGAACCTGGCCGGCTAATAGTTGGAAAGAAATAGATGGAAAATGGTATGCATTTAATGCTGCCGGTTATATGAGAACCGGTTGGCTCTTAAGCGGAAATACCTGGTATTATCTGGATGGAAGCGGAGCGATGCAGACCGGCTGGGTACAGGTCGGAGGAACCTGGTATTATCTGAACGGAATCGGGGCGATGCAGACTGGCTGGGTATCGGTCGGAGGAACCTGGTATTATCTGAATGGAAGCGGAGCGATGCAGACCGGCTGGGTACAGGTTGGAGGAATTTGGTATTATCTAAACGGAAGCGGAGCGATGCAGACCGGCTGGGTACAGGTTGGAGGAACCTGGTATTATCTGAATGGAAGCGGAGCGATGCAGACCGGTTGGGTACAGGTTGGAGGAACCTGGTATTATCTGAACGGAAGCGGAGCCATGGCAGCAAATACCTGGATAGGCAACGATTATGTAGACGGCAGCGGGGCGTGGCGTCCCGAGCTTAGCAGATAACTGCGGGCATAGGTATGAATGTGGGAATTTTATCTGCTGGTGCAGATGAGAGTCCGGGAGATAAAGATATGAGTAAAGATATGAAAGTAAAAGGACAATTGCAGCTATATGTTCAGTGGCCTTTGATGCTGAGCATTTTACTGGCGGTGATGAATATCGTCGTTTATCTGGTAAATGTAAAGGCCGGAGTTGTAGTCAGTGGATTTCTTTTATTGTATATTCTTATTGCAGCTATTTTGTATTTTTATAAAAGACCTGGCATTGTAAATGAATTAATTTCTTTTGCTACTCAATACGGACAGGTACAAAAAAGTCTTTTACGGGAATTTTGCCTTCCCTATGCACTTCTGGATAATCAGGGATGTCTGTTATGGATGAATGAAGAATTTAGCCGGTTAACCGGCAAGAATAAAAGTTATCATCGGTCCGTCACCTCTGTTTTATCAGAAGTAACCAAAGATAGACTGCCATTGGAGCAGGAGGAAAGTGAAGTATCTCTGACCTATCAGGAGAGAGAGTATCGCGTGCAGATGAAACGGATTTCTATGGACGAGATTTTGTCTGCTACCGGTCTGGTAGGAGAAGTGGAAGAAAGTTATCTCATTGCACTGTATATGTTTGACGAAACCGAGATGCATACGTATATCCGGGAAATAGAAGATGAGAAGCTGGTTGTGGGTCTGCTGTATCTGGATAATTATGATGAGGCACTTAACAGCGTAGAAGAAGTGCGCAGATCTTTGCTGACCGCATTGATCGACCGTAAGATCAGCAAATATTTCGGGGAACTGGATGGATTGGTTAAAAAACTGGAAAAAGATAAGTATTTTCTGGTGATGCGGAACCGTTCGCTGAAAGAATTGCAGGCCATGCGTTTTAATATTCTGGAAGATGTAAAAACAGTGAATATTGGAAATGACATGGCGGTTACGATCAGTATTGGTATTGGTATGAATACCGGCAGCTATGCACAGAATTACGAATATTCCCGTATTGCGATTGATCTTGCTCTGGGCCGCGGCGGCGATCAGGTAGTGATTAAAGAGGAAAATGGTATTTCCTATTTTGGAGGAAAGTCTCAGCAGATGGGTAAAAGTACCCGTGTAAAAGCAAGAGTAAAGGCGCATGCTCTTCGTGAGTTTATGAGCAGCAAAGATAAGATTGTAGTTATGGGACATAAAACGACGGATGCGGACGCGCTGGGAGCAGCCATCGGTATTTACCGTGCGGCAAAATATCTGAATAAGCGGGCACACATAGTGGTAAATGACCCGAATACATCCATTCGCCCATTGATGGACAGCTTTTTGTCTAATCCGGATTATGACGAGTATATGTTTATAGACAGTCATAAGGCAAAGGAAATCGTGGATCAGAATACAGCAGTGATAGTAGTAGATACGAATCGTCCCAATTATACGGAATGTGAAGAACTGCTTCATAAGACGAAAACCATTGTGGTGCTGGATCATCATCGCCAGGGAAGTGAAGTGATCACCAATGCGGTTCTTTCCTATATTGAACCGTATGCTTCCTCTGCATGCGAAATGGTAGCGGAAATTCTGCAGTATTTTGCTGAGGACATTCGTCTGCGCAATATTGAAGCGGACAGTCTGTATGCGGGAATTATGGTTGATACGAACAACTTCCTGAACAAGACCGGTGTGAGAACTTTTGAAGCGGCGGCATTTTTGCGCCGATGCGGTGCAGATGTCACTCGTGTGCGCAAGATTTTCAGGGAAGATATGGATGCTTATAAGGCCAAGGCAGAGGCGGTACGGCACACAGAGAATTACAGAGGCTGTTTTGCCATCTCTATTTGTCCGAATCAGAATCTTGGCAGTCCTACTGTAGTGGCGGCGCAGGCTGCCAATGAATTGCTGAATATTATAGGGGTAAAGGCTTCCTTTGTCCTTATCGAGTATAATGATCAGATTAACATCAGTGCCCGTGCGATTGATGAAGTCAATGTACAGTTGATCATGGAACGTCTGGGCGGCGGCGGTCATATCAGTATAGCCGGTGCACAGCTGAAAGATATGTCTTTGACGCAGGCCACAGACTTGCTGAAAAAAACCATAGATACTATGTTGGAAGAAGGAGAAATTTGATGAAAGTTATATTATTACAGGATGTAAAATCACTTGGAAAAAAGGGCGAAACGGTAAATGTAAGCGATGGCTATGCAAGAAATATGCTGTTCCCCAAGAAACTGGGTGTGGAAGCAAATGCAAAAAATTTAAATGATCTGAAACTGCAGAAGGCACATGAGGAGAAAGTAGCACAGGAACAGTTAGAAGCAGCGCAGGCTTTTGCGAAAGAGATTGAAGCGGCAGAGGTTACGTTAAAGATTAAAGTGGGAGAAGGCGGAAAGATCTTTGGTTCTGTGTCCACAAAGGAGATCGCGGAAGCAGCAAAAACCCAGCTGGGATACGATATTGACAAGAAGAAGATGCAGCTGCCGAGTCCGATCAAGGTATTGGGTACTACAATGGTTCCGATTCGTTTGCATGCAAAGGTAACGGCACAGCTGAAAGTGAACGTAAGAGAAGCGTAAGGAGGAAAGGCGAATGGAAGAAGCGCTCATAAAGAGAATACTGCCCAACAGCATAGAAGCTGAACAGTCCGTGATCGGATCTATGATTATGAGCCGCGATGCCATTATGACAGCTTCTGAGATTCTCACTGGCGAAGATTTTTACCAGCATCAGTATGGTATTATATTTGAGGCCATGGTGGAACTTTTCAACGAAGGAAAACCAGTCGATCTGATTACGCTGCAGGAGCGCCTGAAGGAGAAAAATGTTCCGCCGGAGATCAGCAGCATGGAGTTTGTACGGGATCTGATGTCGATTGTTCCGACCTCGGCGAATGTAAGGTCTTATGCGGAAATCGTCAGCGATAAAGCAATGCTGCGTCGTCTGATTAAAACAAACGAAGAAATTGCCAATGCATGTTATCTGGGGCAGGACAGCACAGAGGCAATTCTGGAAGATACGGAGAAAAAGATATTTCAGCTGCTGCAGCGCAGAACCGGAGAGGATTTTGTTCCGATTAAGCAGGTAGTGCTGCAGGCTTTGGAGAAGATTGAAAAAGCTTCGAAAACGAAGGGCAGTGTAACCGGATTACCCACAGGATTTGTGGATCTGGATTATAAAATGTCCGGTTTTCAGCCTTCAGATCTGATTTTGATCGCTGCACGCCCGTCTATGGGAAAAACGGCGTTTACCCTGAATATTGCCCAGTATATGGCCTTTCGCAATAACGTGACAGCGGCAATTTTCAGTCTGGAGATGTCAAGGGAACAGTTAGTAAACCGTCTGTTTTCACTGGAGTCAAAGGTGGATTCCCAGAGTATCCGTACCGGTAATCTGGGTGATGAAGACTGGAGCCGTTTAATTGAAAGTGCCGGTATTATTGGTTCTTCTAACCTTATTATTGATGATACGCCCGGTATTTCCATATCTGAACTGCGCTCTAAGTGCCGTAAGTATAAATTGGAACATAACCTGGGTATTGTTTTTATTGATTATTTGCAGCTTATGACCGGTTCCGGACGTACGGATTCGCGTCAGCAGGAAATTTCTGATATTTCCCGTTCTTTGAAAGCTCTGGCCCGTGAGTTAAATGTGCCGGTAGTGGCTTTGTCTCAGCTAAGCCGTGCGGTGGAGCAGAGACCGGATCATCATCCTATGCTTTCGGACCTTCGTGAATCCGGCGCCATTGAACAGGATGCGGACGTGGTTATGTTTATTTACAGGGATGATTATTATAATAAGGACTCCGATAATAAAAATATTGCAGAAATTATCATAGCGAAACAGAGAAACGGTCCGATCGGCACCGTGAATTTGGTGTGGATGCCGAATTATACAAAATTTGTAAATCTACAGAAATAAAAGAACAGGAAGCGGGAACCCTTGTCGGGATTCCGCTTTTTTTGTCAATGGAATTTTCTTGTAACTTGAAGTGAATGTTTTATACTTACAAGTAAAGAGTTTACAGGGAAGGGGTTAGGATATGAAGCAAGTGGAGTATTCCGTTTCGGAAGCGGCAAAGATGGTAGAAGCAAAGTCTCACGTACTCCGATATTGGGAGGATGAACTTCATCTGCCGATTCACAGAAATGATCTGGGACACAGATATTATACCCAGAAGGATATTCAGGTATTTTTGAGCATTAAGGAGATGAAAAAAAGAGGGCTGCAGCTAAAAGAAATTGATCGGTTGATGCCCCTTCTGTATCAGGAGATGGATTCACATTTGCAGGAGGAAGAAAAAAAGACTCCCAAAAAGACAGTGATACCGGAGCAGTTTTACAAAATATTGGAAAAGCTGGTAAAGGCTCAGATGCAGGAAAATGTAACAGAAGAGTCTCATTATAAGAAACTGGATGCGGTGATTCGGGCGCGTCAAAAAGAACGGAAGCTGATCGCTGTGACAGCGGAGCAGGGCAAGCAGAAAAAGAACGGGGAAAAGAAGAGTTTCTTTCATAAAAAGAAATCGGCAGACGTGTAACTGCCGGTTTTTTTATTCCCGATATTTTTTTGTATTATAGGTGAATGAAGTTTTCTATGATTAAAAAGAGTCCGGATAACCGGACTCTTAAAGCATTTAACCTTCTTTGATAGCTTCTGATGGACATAAACCAGCGCAAGTTCCGCAGTCTACACATGTGTCAGGATCGATCTGGTATCTGTCTTCGCCTTCGCTGATGGCTTCTACTGGACATTCACTGATACATGTTCCACAACTTACACAATCCTCTGTAATTACGTATGCCATAACTAAAATCCTCCTTTAATCTCTAAATCCTTTGATTTAGTTCCTACGGACATTTTAAACTATTTATATCATGAATACAAGTATTATTTTATGAACAATTCTCAGCTGCGTCGAGGAATAACAGCTATTGTCAGGCACTGGAAAATTTGTATGATTGTGAGAGCACTGGTACTGTAATAGTAGATCGTAGCGCTTCCCTCAGCCAAAAAGGCAGTAAACCAGCATACCGCAGCCAGTAATAAAGCACAGGAGCCTAAAAGCGCTGTGGTTACCAGCCAGAGATCTCCATAAGCCCAGGTTTTGCGGCGAACACCCTGCAGCGCCAGGTAAGAGAGCTGGATATACCGGAAAACGGCTATAACGAAAAGCGGAAATCCCAACAATTGATAAAAGAAGATAATCTTATTGGAAATATTTACAAGTCCCTGTACTTCCCCTTTCAGAGAATCTTCCACAGCAGAGGCTTCGTCCAGGCAGAGAGAATAGGTGTCTGTATCCATGGATGCTTCTGCCAGAGATCCTGTATAATAAACAGTATTTCCCACAGAAACCTGGATCAGCAGGCTGTCAGCATCTGTGCGGTCCAGCTCCAGACAGAAGCGGGCGTTGGAAGACTGCGGATATTCCGGATAAAGACCGGCCAGATCCGGGCTTTCTTCAAAAACGATATCTGCTATTTTGTTCCCCGTACTGTCTAAAACCGCCAGGGATATCTCTTCTCCATTTACCTTGGAAAGAGCCCATCCACGGATCGTAGTGGGTGCTTCAGTGGGATGAATGGCCAGATTTCCTGTCATGGATTCGAAAAAACGGACCTCCTTTTGGGTTCCCGTACTTTCTTCGCACACCACCTGGCTGTAGTCGTAGCATACCAGATGAAGCAAATTATCTTTCATGGAGGTAAGCAGGGGCAAGATATCATCACTGCCAATACCATTGGAAATAGCGGAGGGAAAGAACTCTTTGCTCTTCGTGAGAGAACCGTTGGAAAAGGCTTCTTTTAGTTCGTCATTTACCTGTGCATAAAAAGCCTCTGCTACAGCTCCGTCGGAATAATAGCCGGCACTGTATACGGCGTCCCGGATTGCCCATACGATGATGTCGCCGGGTATTTCTCCGGGGGCACGAGGATCAGAAGCCCAGTTAGTGGTGAACATAGCATCAAGTTCTTCTCGGATCGAAGCCAGAGTCGGACTGACATCCATGGCCTGATTCAGGGTTTCATGTGTAAGCCAGATACTGTCGGCTGGCTTTTTTGATTCAATTCGGAACAGATTTGCCATCATTTCCGTCTGGGAAGACTGGGTTCTTTCGTTGGTCGTAAACGTACCATACACCATATAATTCAAAGAGCAGATGCCAAAATGGGCAGCTGTCCATATCAAAAAGGGAAGGAGAGGAAGCAGGATCCGTGTCAGCTTCTGTTTTCGTGTGCCTTCCCCTTTGAGAAAGCAGATAATGAGAATCACAGCCGCACCGGCAGCGAAAGGCAGCAGCCAGAGGGAGTCGTCTCTTAAATACCAGAAAAAAGGGAATCCTATTCCTGCGATTATGCCGTAGGGCAGCAGTTTTGCAAAAGAATCTTTCCGTCGAAAATACATTCCCACAAAACCTGCTGCTACCAGCAGTACCGCGGAGGGCAGAAGCGCCATATTATAGACCCGCTGTCCGCTACCGGAAGAGAGCATCGCCGGTGAATATAAGAAAAAGAGATATAGAACCAAAAGGATCCAAGGCTTTTGAATACGAACTTTAATTGCCTGGATAAAGGCTGTAACAGATCCGATATACAGGAGTCCCAAAGCCAGCAGATAAGGAATGTGGATCAGATTACATACGGCCAGAAATACCGGAAAGGCAATTCCTTTTACCAGAGTTCGGTTTGTGTATGGCCCAAGCCATTGGAAATTTTGCAGATAATTGGCCAGTTGTACCATCAGCTGATCATCGTGCATGGCATTTGCCAGGGCATGGATGGGCATTCGTGTAAAAAGAAACAGGCGAAATAAGGTAAAAATACCGGCAATGCTCCATAGTATCTTTTTGGAATAGATTATTTTTTTCATAAAATCCTCTTTTCGTTTTCAACATAAAAGTTAACGTCCGTTCAGCCCGCGCCATTCGCAAAACCGCGCCTACAGCGCTCTCCGCTGCTGACGCAGCTCATTTTTGCTCATATACGGGCGCTCACCTCATGTTTCACAGAATGTGCTCATTTATGCGAGCATGATTCGCCCATTTTGTGAAACATGGCTGAACTTTTATATAAGAATTTTTGCGTTTTTCGTGTAATCTTATTTATTATAATAGAAATAAAAGATTAGCACAATAATAAGATAAGGTGGGATTCCTCTGGCTGAAAAGGTTGAATATCTTGTCAAATGGTATTATAATGAGAAAGCAGAATGACAAAGGAGGTTATACGGATGGCAAAAATTTCAAAAGATATGACAATTGGCGAATTACTTCGCATGGATGTAAATGTAGCTGCAATTCTTATGAGAGCAGGCATGCACTGTGTTGGTTGTCCATCTGCACAGGGAGAATCTCTGGCAGAAGCTTGCATAGTTCACGGAATGGATGCAGAGATGCTGGAACAGCAGCTGAATGATTTCTTTGCTGATAAATAATGAAAAGTAAAAGGAGTATGCGGATTGTGCATACTCCTTTTACTTGGAAGTTTTATATCGTCATTAACTTTTGAAGAGCATCCTGAGCGATGATACATTCTCCGTGCTCTTGCAGGTACGCTTCTGCAGCTGACGAGAAATTTTGTCCCTGTCCATACTCAGAAAGAATATTGCAGATTTTATTGAACTCTTCGGCGGTACTTCCCGACTGATGAATGATCAGAGAATATTCGTCCGTGCGGAGGTTTTTATAGAGTGAATTCGTGCCATTGTAATAGCCGTTCAGGCTGTGCGCAGCATCAATTACCGGGTCCAGCTGCGGGAAAAGGTATTCCCGGATAATATTTACCGGAACATCAACAGCGGGAGCATCGTCATCGGCCTTGCTGTTCTTTTTGGCTGCCATAGCATTACTTTTGGCATCGCAGATTCGCTGGAATATATCAAGAATGTCGTCCGCGCCGCCGAAAGAAATCTCTTTGTCCGGAGCTGGTGCTTCCGAAGCGGGAGCGAAACGGGAGAATCGGGTATCCAGTTCCTCTGGATCTTCCACTTTCGTAATAATTAAGATGATGCTGTCAGGTGAAACCGGAATGGCCTCAACCATCAGCGGAGTATTCTCCGCCTCAAAACCGAATTCATAATTGGCCTGCTGCATCATGTCACGGAATAGATTACGAGCTTTCTCTGTACCATAAGCCAGTTCACTCAGATGGATTTTACGATTGTCCAAATCTGCTCGAGTCAGTGTACAACGTATTTGATTGTCATTGATTTTTTCGATTTTCATATTATCACATCCCATCTATCTATTCTATATTATATACAATACCATCTGGGATGTAAAGATGTTATCTCCCTGGTGATTCGTTCCGATAATGGAAATAATGCTTGCTATTGTCATATATTGCTATTATAATGAAAAAAGAAAAGGGTGGAATCTGCATAATATAACGCATGCCTTATGGGTATAATTTATGCAGAAAGGAAGTGAAATATGTAGCTTTCCGACCTTGGATTTTTAAGATTCTATTCAAGAGACGTTTCTGTCTCAGTCAGGATTTTTTCTGATCCTGCTATTTTCCAGACAAGATAAATTGCAGATTCTTTCCTTTTCTGATCCATTCAGGTGTTTTTGAGTGCAAAAAAACAAAAGAAAGGAGGATGGGGTTTTCAGTATATCACGATAATGCCCGTATTGTTTCGATGGGAAAAAAGAAAGAAAAAAAGGGGCAGATTCTGCGCAGCGAGCTGGAACGTTATCAGCAGCAGGGTGTGTCTCTATGGCTGAATGGCCGTGAAAGCACTCCGAAAGAGATTGTGAAGGCTCATAAGATCGCCGAGGACAGTGTTTACATGAGAGACTATATTCACAATCAGAAGGGAGAAGTAGAGCGGCTGGAGTTTGATCTCATTAAGTTAAAACAACAGTAACAAACTGCCCGGCACCAGGAAAGTGCGGCCCCCGATATGCAGAGTGTGCCGGGCGGGCTATCTTAAAAAAGCATAAAATGTCGATTTCTCTGATGACGCATGTAAAAGTTCATGTTACAATGTATGAGGGATAAATTTGCTGTAGAGAAATATAGGAGGTTAGACATCATGAAAAAAACGATAGTTCCCATTCTGGTTGCGGCGCTTCTGATTATAGTGGTTGCAATTGTGGGAATTGCTACTATGGTTATTAAGAAATATACTCCCTCTGATGAACAGATGGATCACAGAGAATATTATCAGATTACGGCAGACGATGAAGTGGCTGTCGTACTGCAGGATGTGAACAGTGAACAAAAAGGAAAGATTATAGATGGGAATATGTATTTGACTTATGAGCAGGTAAGTACTTCCCTGAATAAGCGTTTTTACTGGGATGCCAATGAAGGCAAGATGCTTTATACAACGCCTGTGGACATCATTACCATGTGGCCGGATGCTGTTGAATACGATGTGTCCGGAGAGACTTATGAAGCAGAATGTCCTATTGTAAAGCAGGTTGGAGAGCAGATTTATTTGTCTTTGGCTTTTGTGCAGCAGTATACGGACATGGATGTGACAAGCTATGAGAACCCTTATCGGGTCGTGATCCGCTACAAGTGGGGTACCCAGCCGGTTGTGACGGCAAAAGAGGAAGCGGCTGTCCGTTATCGCGGCGGTATTAAGAGTGAGATCTTAACCCTGGCGGAAAAAGAAGACCCATTAACTGTACTAGAAGAACTGGATAACTGGTATGAAGTCGTATCTTCGGATGGCTTTATCGGATATGTGGAAAAAAAGGATGTTTCTGAGGTGAAGGAGATGGAATTTGTGTCTTCCGGTTCCTATACGCAGCCGGAATATACCAGTCTGGTAAGAGACCATAAGATACATCTGGCATGGCATCAGGTGACGAGTATGGCGGCCAATGATACTCTTTCAGAGACGGTGGCAAATTCGCAGGGGATTAATGTAATTTCTCCTACCTGGTTTTCCGTCACGGATAATGCAGGGAATATTTCTTCTTTGGTCAGTACAGATTACGTAGCATTAGCCCATCAGATGGGAATGGAAGTATGGGGTCTGGTAGATAATTTCAGTACAGAGATCAGTTCTTATGAATTGCTTTCCCACACAGCTGCCCGTACAAATCTGATTGCCAATCTGGTAAATGAAGCGGTAAACGGCGGACTGGACGGCATTAACGTGGATTTTGAGCAGATAAGTGAAGAAACCGGCCCTCATTTTATACAGTTCATCCGGGAGCTTTCCATCAGCTGCCGCAGGTATGGCCTGGTATTGTCCGTAGATAATTATGTACCTACGTATACCTCTTATTATGACAGAGAGGAACAGGGTATTGTGGCGGATTACGTTATCATTATGGGATATGATGAACATACCAATGGATCGGAAGAAGCCGGTTCCGTAGCGTCTCTGCCGTTCGTGCAGGATGGCATTGAGAGAACATTGGAAGAAGTGCCGGCCGAAAAGCTGATTAACGGAATTCCATTTTATACCAGATTGTGGAAAATATCAGACAGCGGTGCCATGGACAGTCAGGTGATGAGCATGGGAGAGGCCAGTGCTTTTATCACACAAAATCAGGTAGAGACATTCTGGAATAAGGATGTGAGTCAGAACTACGGAGAGTATTACCAGGATGGCATTACTTATAAGATATGGCTGGAGGACGCGCAGTCGATAGAGGCTAAGATGCAGCTGATTCAGAATTATGATCTGGCCGGGGTAGCAGAGTGGAAGCTTGGACTGGAAGATGCTTCTGTTTGGAGTGTGATCAACCAGTATTTGCAATAAATAAGGAAAGAGGTGGAGTATCATGAATGAAGTAGAAATGTTTAAAACAACATTGATGCGCGGTTATGATAAGGACGATGTAAATGAACAGGTGCAGCGGATGAAGGATGAAGCGACGGCAAAGCAAGCCAAGCTGCGCAAGGAAATCGAGGAAAAAGATGAAAAAATTGTGGAACTCATGAGACGTCTGGAAAAGAAGGACGCTTATCAGGAACGCATGGAAAATGAAATTCATGAGAAATATCAGAAATACGTAGATAATTATGAAAGCATCAGCCGTTTGGTGTTTGAGGCACAGCTAAAAGCGGATGGTATGGTAAAGGAAGCCCAGGAAAGAGCGGACCGTATTATTGCAGAGGCAGAGGCAGAGGCGAAGCATCGGGTAGAATCTGTACAGTCAGAAGTGGATGAAAAACTGGCCGAAGGCAAAAAGAAGTATATTGCCGTTCAGGAAGAGATGAACGAGATTGTTGAGTTGATCAATCAGGCACAGCGCCGATTCATGGCCTCCTATAAAGAAGTGCATCAGATCATCAGTACCATGCCGGCTTCTCTTCATGATCTGGAGATCGAAGGGGAAGAAATTCCGGAAGCAGATGAGAAGGAAGAATTACATCTGGGTGATACCCAGGAACTGGAAATTTTGGATTCTCTGAAAACCATAGAAGACCTGGATGAATATGAGGATGATGAAGAAGAAGCAGAGGATGTGTTAGTCAGCAAGATTGAAAAATATTTAGACGAAGAGGAAGAGTGAGACAAAGGAAACTGCGGTGAGATAAAATAGCCGGCAGTTTCCTTTTTTCTCTGTGTTGTTCTTATTTTTCCCGTTGTCAGCATATAGTATAGGGAGGAATCATGCGGGTGAGCGTTTGAAAAAAAGAAAATGGTTTGAATTATCTATGACAATTATGCTGCTTCTGGGAGTTTGGGCTCTTTCCAGGGAAGCCGCTTCCCTGGTGCAGACAGCTTCTGCTGATAAAAAGGTGATTCTTATTGATATTGGTCATGGGGGAATCGATCCGGGTGTCATAGGAATTGATGGGCTTAAAGAGAAGGATATCAACCTGAAGATTGCGAAGGAATTAAAAAAACAGTTGGAAAAGAAGAATTTTCAGGTTGTTATGACCCGGGAGAAAGATGAAGGGCTATACGATAAGGACAGTAAAAATAAGAAAGTGCAGGATTTACAGAAGAGGTGTGAAATCATAAAAAATACACAGCCGGTTTTGACAGTCAGTATTCATCAAAACAGTTATCAGCAGGAAAGTGTGTGCGGTCCTCAGGTTTTTTATTACACTCATTCTGTGGAAGGGGCAAAGCTGGCAAAATGTATTCAGGATGAGCTGAATGTGCAGTTAGAGATAGAGAAGCCCAGAACAGAGAAAGCCAATAGTACATATTATCTTTTGAAACGAAGTGAAGGGGTTCTTACCATTGTGGAAACGGGGTTTTTAACGAATACAAAAGAGGCAAAGCTGCTGGATACAAAAGCCTATCAGAGGAAGGTGGCGAAAGCAATCTGTCAGGGGATTGAAGTGTATCTGGAAGGAAAAGTGTGAAAACTATTCCACTTTACAGTTTCTGGTGGTATACTTACAGAAGACGAAACATCAAAAAATGTGATTTGAGGTTAGAGATGGAAACGAAAGTTGTAAAGGTAGATTCTAAGATGCCGGATCAGGCTGTTATGGAAGAAGCCGGGAATATACTGCAAAATGGCGGTTTGGTGGCTTTTCCCACGGAAACCGTGTATGGACTGGGCGGGAATGCGCTGGACGCATCTGCATCGGAGAGAATTTATAGAGCGAAAGGGCGTCCTTCCGATAATCCCCTGATCGTGCATATTGCGGACATGGAAAGCCTGTATCGCATTGTGACAGGAGTTCCGGAGGCTGCCAGAAAACTGGCAGAAGTGTACTGGCCGGGGCCTCTGACCATGATTTTTCCTAAAAGTGATCAGGTTCCTGCAGAGACAACAGGCGGTTTAGACAGTGTTGCTGTTCGTATGCCGGATCATCCAGTGGCGCTTCAACTGATCCGCAAAGGCGGCGGCTATGTGGCTGCACCCAGTGCCAATACTTCCGGACGCCCAAGCCCGACCTGTGCGCAGCATGTGGTTGAAGATCTTCTGGGAAGAGTTGAGATGATCGTGGATGGCGGCATGGTAGGGATCGGTCTGGAGTCTACCATCGTGGATTTTACAGAAGAAATCCCTGTCATTTTGCGTCCGGGCTATATTAATCAGGAAATGATCGCACGCGTGATCGGTCCTGTGCGAGTGGATAAAGGATTACTGATACAGGATGAGAATGTGAAACCGAAAGCACCGGGCATGAAGTATCGGCATTATGCTCCACAGGCAGAATTAACCATTGTAGAGGGAGACAGTCAGCATGTGATTGAGACGATCAATCAGTATTGCAGTACGCTGAAACAGGAAGGAAAAAGAGTCGGAGTTATCGGCACAGAGGAAACAATCAGGGCCTATGAGGCAGATGTGGTGAAGTGTATCGGAACCAGGGCCGATGAAGAAAGCATTGCCCTGCATTTATTCGGTATTTTGCGGGAATTTGATAACCTGCAGGTGGACTGCATTTTTTCGGAATCATTTCGGACTCCTCAGATGGGACAGGCTATTATGAATCGACTGCTGAAAGCAGCCGGACATCGGCTGATACAGGTATAGTATCTGAATGAAGGAGTTTGTTAGTGATATGAAACGATATAAAAAGTTGATTTTTGTGGATTCTACCGATACGACCCGCGGTCCTATGGCAAAGATCCTTATGAAGAAAAAATTTCTTCTGGCGCCTCTTGCCGTTGAGTCCAGAGGATTGGTCGTGTTATTTCCGGAACCTCTGAATCAAAAGGCAGAGGCCATATTGATCAGCAACGGTTATCAGGCGGACCGGCATCAGGCTGCACAGCTGACCCAGGAAGATATAGGAGACGGAGAAGGCGTCTTGCTGCTTACCATGGACAGTGGGCAGAAGGAAAAGGTACTGGAAGAGTATTCCAATCTGAAACATCTTCATACCCTGACGGAATTTGTAGGAGCAAGAGGAGATGTACCGCCGCTGTATGGCGCGCCTCTTATAGAGTACGGACAATATTATGAAATACTGGACACCTTATTGGATGGCCTGGTGATAAAATTAAACGAGGAGGAGATTGTAGGATGATAGCATTGGGATGTGATCATGGCGGTTACGAATTGAAACTGGAGATTATTAAGTATCTGAAAGAAAAAGATATTCCATATCAGGATATGGGGTGCGACAGCACAGAGGCAGTAGATTATCCGATTTATGCCAGAAAAGTGGGACAGGCTATTTTGGACGGTACCTGTGAAAAAGGCATTTTGATCTGCGGAACCGGCATCGGAGTTTCCATTGCGGCCAACAAGATGAAGGGAATCCGTGCTGCACTTTGCGGCGACTGTTTCAGCGCAGAGGCCACCAGACAGCATAATGATGCCAATATCCTGGCGCTGGGCGCGAGGGTAGTAGGACCGGGCCTGGCAGTCAAAATCGTAGAAACATTTTTAACCACACCATTTTCCGGCGCGGAAAGACACCAGAGGCGAATCGATTTAATTGAGGGATAAGAGAAAAAAATATGACGAGTAAACGCAAAGACTATATCAGTTGGGATGAGTATTTTATGGGAGTCTGCCTGTTGTCCGGCATGCGCTCCAAAGATCCGAATTCACAGGTGGGGGCTTGTATTGTCAGTGAGGATCACAAAATTTTATCTATGGGTTATAACGGATTTCCCAAGGGATGTTCCGATGACGAGTTTCCGTGGGCACGGGAAGGCGATGATCTGGACAAGAAGTATCTTTATGTGACACACAGCGAGCTGAATGCCATATTAAATTATCGGGGCGGAAGTCTGGAAGGGGCGAAGCTGTACGTGTCTCTGTTTCCGTGTAATGAATGTGCGAAAGCGATCATACAGGCGGGAATAAAAACGATTGTTTATAAATGTGATAAGTATAAAGATACGCCATCTGTTATTGCATCGAAACGGATGTTAGATGCTGCCGGGGTTCGATATTACCAGTATAAGCCGGCGAATAAAGAGATTTTAATACGTGTATGAGCCAGAAGCGGGGAAAGATTCCCCGCTTCCTGTCTTGACAAGATATTATTTTTCCCGTAGAATGTTTCTAGAAATCGGCATGGAAGAGGGTTAGTACATCTTACACAATCCACAGAGAGGGAACGGTTGGTGGGACGTTCCTGTGCGTAAGAGATGGAACCTGCCTCGGAGCTCTGTATGAAAGTACAGCGTGATTCCCGCGTTAACGGAAGCATTGAGAGAACATCGGATTTCCGGTGTTAATTAGGGTGGTACCGCCGAAGTCTTTCGGTCCCTTGTGGGATTGGGGGCTTTTTTTGTTGTATGAAAATTTCTGTATGGCATGAAAGGGCTGCAGTGAAAGTCCCATAACATCAAGATAGAAAAGGAGAAAAAGCATGGCAAAGGAGAAGAAGTTAGTAGAAGCGATCACTTCCATGGAGGAAGATTTTGCACAGTGGTATACGGATGTTGTGAAGAAAGCAGAATTGATTGATTATACCAGTGTAAAGGGATGTATGGTAATCAAACCGGCAGGTTATGCTATCTGGGAAAATATCCAGAAAGAATTAGACAGGAGATTTAAGGAAACAGGGGTAGAAAATGTATACCTTCCTATGTTTATTCCGGAAAGTCTGCTGCAGAAAGAAAAGGATCATGTGGAAGGTTTTGCACCGGAAGTTGCATGGGTAACGCATGGCGGTCTGGAACCGCTGCAGGAACGTCTCTGTGTACGTCCCACATCGGAGACATTATTCTGTGATTTTTATTCCAATGCGATTCAGTCTTACAGAGATCTGCCGAAGGTATATAATCAGTGGTGTTCTGTCGTTCGCTGGGAAAAGACAACCAGACCGTTCTTACGTTCCAGAGAATTCTTGTGGCAGGAAGGCCATACGGCACATGCTACAGCGGAAGAGGCAGAAGAGAGAACCATATTAATGCTGAATACTTATGCATCCTTCTGTGAAGATGTTCTTGCTATTCCTGTAGTCAAAGGAAGAAAGACAGATAAAGAAAAATTTGCAGGTGCAGAGGCTACTTATACCATTGAATCTCTCATGCATGACGGAAAAGCGCTGCAGTCCGGTACCAGCCATAACTTTGGCGATGGATTTGCAAAAGCTTTTGGTATCCAGTATACCGATAAAGACAACAAATTATCTTATGTACACCAGACCTCCTGGGGTATGACCACCCGTATGATCGGTGCGATCATTATGGTACACGGAGATGACAGCGGTCTGGTACTGCCGCCGAGAATTGCACCGATTCAGGTATGTGTTATTCCGATTCAGCAGAAAAAGGAAGGTGTTCTGGAGAAGGCAGACGAAATTGCAGCAGCATTAAAGAAAGCCGGTCTCAGTGTGAAGGTAGATGATTCGGATAAGAGCCCGGGTTGGAAATTCTCTGAGCAGGAGATGAGAGGAATTCCGGTCCGTATCGAATGTGGTCCAAAGGATATCCAGAATCATCAGGCAGTCGTTGTAAGACGTGATACCCGTGAAAAAATCGTGGTATCTTTCGACGAATTGGCGGAGCAGGTGCCTGCGATTTTAGAGCAGATGCAGCATGACATGCTGGAGAGAGCCAGAGCACACAGAGAAGAACATACGTATACAGCTGTTAATTATGAGGAATTCAAGAAAACCGTAGAAGAAAAGCCAGGTTTTGTAAAGGCTATGTGGTGCGGCTGTCAGGAATGTGAAGATAAGATCAAAGAAGATACCCAGGCGACTTCCCGCTGTATTCCATTTGCACAGGAAAAACTGTCCGATGTATGTGTATGCTGCGGAAAACCGGCTAAAAAGATGGTTTACTGGGGAAGAGCTTATTAAAATGTCCTTTCCTATAAAAAGACAGAAACGGAGCGAAGAAATGAGGAACATGCAGATTCCGGAAAAAGTGAATCAGATTATTCATACGTTAATACAGGCGGGCTACGAAGCATATGCAGTAGGCGGCTGTGTTCGCGATGCTCTGCTGGAACGTGTGCCGGATGACTGGGATATTACAACTTCCGCACAGCCGATGGAAGTGAAGGCTTTGTTTCCTCACACGATAGACACAGGGATTCAGCACGGCACCGTTACTGTCATGCTAAAGGGTGAAGGTTTTGAAGTGACTACTTATCGGATTGACGGAGAGTATGAAGACAGCCGTCATCCCAAAGAGGTTAGGTTCACATCCAATTTAACAGAAGATCTGAAACGAAGAGATTTTACTATCAATGCCATGGCCTATAACGAAGAAGCAGGTCTGGTGGATGTTTTTGGAGGCGTAGAGGATATTCAAAGGAAGATGATCCGCTGTGTGGGGGATCCTCATGAACGGTTTACAGAAGATGCTTTGCGTATTCTGCGTGCGGTGCGTTTTTCAGCTCAGCTGGGATTTGCAATTCATCCGGACACCCAGGAATCTATTGCACAGATGGCGCCGTCTCTGTCCCGGATCAGTGCAGAGCGTATCGCTGTGGAGTTATTAAAATTGTTGGTATCGCCTCATCCGGACACGATGCGTCTGGCCTGGGAATTGGGGATTACCAAAGTAATCCTTCCGGAGTTTGACGACATGATGGCGACACCGCAGAACACGCCCCATCATTGTTACAGCGTAGGTGAGCATACGATAAAAAGTCTGACAGAGATTCCTGCGGATAAGGTGCTGCGTCTTACTATGCTGCTGCATGATATGGGAAAGCCCAGGACAAGAATTACGGATGAGAATGGCCGTGACCGTTTCCCCTGTCACAGTGTGACCAGCGAGGAACTGGTGAAAAAAATTCTGCGCCGTCTGAAATTAGATAATGATACCATCAGTAAAGTTACCCGTCTGGTGAAGTGGCATGATTATCGCTGTAAGCCCACGTATCAGGCGGTGCGAAGAGCGGTTAACAAAATTGGCGAGGATTTATTTCCCATGCTTTTACTGGTACAGAAAGCAGACGCTATGGCACAGAGTACTTACAGGAGAGAAGAAAAGCTGGAACGGATCCAAAACGTAGAGGAAATCTATGCAGATATTCAAAAAGAAGGCCAGTGTGTTTCCCTGAAAACTTTGGCCGTGACCGGTTCCGATCTGATCGCGCAGGGAATGAAGCCGGGGCCGGAGATTGGCGAAACATTAAACTATTTGCTGGATGCGGTATTGGAAGATCCATCCTGTAATACAAAAGAATATTTATTACATCTGCTGCGTGCAGAAAACAAATAAGACAGAAGAGTCGGGAAAGTGAAATTTCTTGGCTCTTTTTCATTTTTTCCTCTGATAACACATACAATGAAAGGGACACAGAAAAAAGGGGGAAGTATATTGTATGACAGAGGATTAAGTGTATTGGAACAATATGGCCTGGAGGCCAGAACTACATATCGGGGACGCGGCTCCCTTATCTGTGATACGCAGGAAGGGTTGGTGATGATCAAAGAATTTACCGGTTCTTCCCAAAAGCTGGAGAAACAGGCACAGTTACTGGAAGCGGCTGCGGAAAAAGGGCAAGTGCAGCTGGATATCCTGCTCAGGAATCAGGAAGAACAGTATCTGTCTTTTGATAAGGATAATGTGGGCTATTATGTGAAACGATGGTACGCCGGAAGGGAATGTGATACCCGTTCCCGGGAAGATATTATGTGCAGCATAAGGGCGCTGGCCCGCCTGCATCAGGTGCTGCGGATGCCCTGGGAGGAGAATTATGTCCGGGAACCCCTTCAGGAAGAATATACCCGTCATAATCGTGAAATGAGAAAAATTCGTAAGTTTATCCGCAAGAAGCAGCAAAAAAATTCCTTTGAAAATCGTTATCTGGAGAGTGTGGACTGGTTTTTGGAAAAAGGGGAAGACGTGGTATGTAAGCTGGAAAGCTCCGGTTATGGGACACTGCGGGAACAGGCCCGAAAGGAAGGGCATGTTTGTCACGGAGAATACAATCAGCATAATATTCTGCTGTTGGAAGACAAAGAGGCGGTCACCAATCTGGATAAATGGAATTTTGATGTGCAAATGGCAGATTTATATCAGTTCATGCGCAAAATTATGGAGAAAAATGACTGGAACAGTCAGTTGGGACAGCAGATGATTGCCGAGTATGATAAATATTCGCCTCTTCGGGCAGAAGAGTATCAAAACTTGCAACTGCGATTTGCCTATCCGGAAAAGTACTGGAAGCTGGCAAATCATTACTATACCCGAAAAAAAGCATGGATTTCACAAAAGGATTTGGAAAAACTGGAAACGATAATAGAGCAGAAACAGAAATGGGCACAATTCTGGATGTCAATGAGCTGATAAACGCAGGAAGATATTTGCTATTTTCACAGCGACCGTATATAATGGATTCATTCGGGCATACACTATAGCATACTTTGCAGAGAGATAAAGAATATCAGAAAATACTGTGAATATGGGAAAGGAACTATTTTAGATGGATAAGGATAAGGTATATACATTTGAAGAATTAAAAGACATCATTCGCACACTGCGCGGTGAAAACGGATGTCCCTGGGATCGTGCGCAGACGCATGAAAGTCTGATTCCTTGTATGCTGGAGGAAGCAGATGAGGTAGTCCAGGGCATACATATCCTGACAGAAACGAAAGATTGGGAAAACCTGTGTGAAGAATTGGGTGATGTGCTTTTGCAGGTGCTGCTTCACAGCCAGATCGCAGAAGAAGAGGGCCTGTTTACTCTGGACGATGTGATTCAGGGGCTGAGTGAAAAGATGATCCGCCGTCATCCACATGTGTTTGGAAATGCGGACGCACAGTCCCCGGAAGCTGCGCTTCTTTCCTGGGAGGAAGTAAAACGCCGCGAGAAAGAAGAAAGAGCCGCGCGCAGGAAAGTGGTGAGCACAGGGGAAAATCCTTGACAAACCATATAAAACAGGGTATAACTATCAATAGGTTATTTGTAAGAGAATTAACTGGTCACGGGATGTGTGACAATCCATGTAAAGTGTGAAGTATGCAGAGAAAGCAATTAGGAGGAAATACCATGAATAAAACGGAATTAGTAGCAGCCATTGCACAGGAGACGCAGTTATCTAAAAAAGATGCGGAAGCAGCTTTAAAGGCATTTGTTGATGTCGTATCTGCAGAATTACAGAAAGGTGAAAAAGTACAGTTAGTAGGATTCGGAACATTTGAAGTTTCTGAGAGAGCAGCAAGAGAAGGAAGAAATCCTCAGACTGGCGAGACAATGGTAATCGCAGCTTCTAAGTCTCCGAAATTTAAAGCTGGAAAGGCATTAAAGGATTTAGTAAACAAATAAAAAGAGAAGTGCGGGAGATCAGTTGATCTCCCGTTTATTTCGCTATAGGAAAAATACGATGCGCAGTGGAAAGGAACAACATGAGATTAGATAAATTTTTAAAAGTATCCCGATTGATAAAAAGAAGAACAGTGGCCAATGAGGCCTGTGATGCCGGTCGTGTATTGTTAAATGACAAGCCGGCAAAAGCGTCGGCCTCGGTGAAAGCAGGAGATATTCTGGAGATCCAGTTTGGCAGCCGCAATGTGCGGGTGGAAGTGCTGGATGTGAAGGAAACCATAAAAAAAGAAGAAGCAGAGAACCTTTTCAAGTATTTGTAATAATGGTATTTTCCCTCCCATATAATGAGAAAAGAGACGGAATATATGGGGGTAGTGTATGGACGAGAAACAGCCGGCAGGAATACACCGGTTTCAGTTTGTGAACCGGCAGAGGGGAAGCGTGACCGGTGTACAGGATGTGATTTCCTTTGATACAAAGGAGGTACTTTTGTCTACCGGACAGGGCCTGATGACGATCAAAGGGGAAGAACTGCATGTGAGCCGTCTGAATCTGGAAAAGCAGGAAGTAGATCTGGATGGAAGGATTGATTCCATTGTATACACCCAGGAGAAACCCCAGGGAGTAAAAGCAGGGCAATCATTGTTAAAAAGGATGTTCCGGTAATTCATGAGCGAGTATATGAATCAGGAATTACGGTTGTTTATCTACTCTGTGTGGTCCGGTGTACAGCTGACAGCCTGCTATGATCTGTTTCGGATCGCCAGGAGAATATACCGTCATAATTCCTTTTGGATTAATGCCGAAGATCTGCTGTATTGGTGTTTTTGCGGATTGTATCTGTTTGCCGGGATGTATCAGGAAAATGACGGTGTGATCCGTTTCTATGCTTTGATCGGAGTTGTGACAGGTGCAGTTATGTATCATTTCAGTATAAGTGATATGCTGGTAAAGGGCGCTGTATATTGTCTGAATCAGATGCTTTGCATTTTGCGGCTTCCGTTTGCAGGGGCTGCGAAGGTGATAAAAAGGTTGAAATTTGCGGGGATTCGAGTTACACTTTTACTAAATAATCATTGGTCTCAAATGAAAGTCAGGAAAGCAGAATATGGAGAAACAAAACAGCAGAAAAAGAAGGTCAAGAAGAAAAAAAAGAAATCTGCAGAATAAGATTGCTATGTTGTGCATTACTGTGGTAGTATGCGCTATTTTTATCGTCTTAATGCTGCAGGGAGCTTCTCTTCGGGGCAAGATTGATGGATATGAAAAAGAGAAGGAAACCATTTCTCAGCAGATAGAAGCAGAGAATGAGCGGACGGAAGACATCGAAGCGTTGAAGGAGTATATGGAGTCCGACGAATATGCGGAAGAGACCGCCCGGGAAAAGCTGGGTCTGGTAAAGGAAAACGAAATTATTTTCAAGGAAGAGTAGTCTACGGAATTTGTCTAAAAATTTTAGCAGATATCTCCCAGAATTTGACAAAGATTATGTAATACAGCATTTATAATATTCCTCTGACAGTAAAGCGTGTACAGGACAGGTACCGGTAAACTGATAAGGGGAGGAAAGAAAAATGCTGGAATGTATGATTGCCATGCTCGTAGTCAGCGTGTTGTTGATTTGCCGAGACATGGCAAAAACTGTTTTTTCAGTCTTCAGAAAAAGCGCAGCTACCCTTGCGTATGATACGCATCCGCAAAAAGAAAGAATTGAGAAATACGCGGCTTCTTTTCAAAATTTGGCCAATGTTTTTTATGGAATGCCTTACCGAAAAGATTATCTGACCAATGGAGAGATGGAAGCACTGATTGAAGAGGCGCGAAAAAAACATTGTGTGAACTGCAAATTGTATACGGAATGTTGGCAGCAGCGGTATTTGCAGACCTATCAGAGATGTTACAATTATTTGCGCACAGCAGAGGAGGGCACACCGCAGAAGGTAGAAAGAGCCAGGGTAGATTTTACGGGAAACTGTATCAATATGGGGAGATTGACACAGGAACTGTCCCAGCTAACAGCGAGAGAACGGCAAAATCTGATCTGGAATAATAAATTAATTGAAAATCGGCTGGCAGTGGCGGAACAGTTGAATGAGATGGCGCATATTATGGACCTGTTGTCTAAGGAACTGTTTGAACTGCAGGAAGCATCTCCTTCTTTTAAAGAGGAGATGAAAAAGCGATTGCGAAAGAAGCATGTAGTATTTAAAAATATCTGGAAGCTGGAACAACCGGATGGAAGGCAGCAGGTTTTTATGATGCTTCGTACCAGAGGCGGGGTGTGCCTGCCCGTCAGTGAGGCAGCAGCTGCCCTTTCGGGTTTGTGCGGCTGTAATATGGTGGCTAAAAAAGAAGGAAAGTCTGTGATCAACGGAGAATTTGCCACGTTTCGCTTTGTGGAAGACGTAAATTTTAAAGTGCTTCACGGCGTAGCAAAAGTCGTCAGAGAGAAGGAAACCGTATCCGGAGATAATTACGGGTGCAGTATGGAAGAAAACGGTAAATTCTTTTTATGCCTGTCGGATGGTATGGGATCCGGGCTGGAGGCGTGCCGGGAGAGTGAGGCAGTGGTAGAACTGATGGAACAGTTTATGGAAGCCGGCTTTTCTGATGTGACAGCTGCCAAAATGGTGAATTCGGCCCTTGTTTTACAGGGGAAAAATGAACGGTTTTCTACAGTGGATATCTGTGCGGTGGATCTCTATTCGGGTATAGGACATTTTCTGAAAGCCGGTGCCTCCACCACATTTATCAGGAGAAATGATTGGGTAGAAGCCATTTCGTCTACCAGTCTGGCCCTTGGCATGGTACAGCAGATTGATTTTGAGTCTACTACGCGAAAGTTATACGACGGGGATATTCTCATTATGGTGACCGATGGTGTGCTGGATGCCCTGCCGCAGGATCGGGCAGAAGAAGTGATGAAAGAAATTATTCTGCAGACGCCGGACAGTGCTCCGAAGGAGCTGGGACGGGGGATTTTGCAGAGAGTATTGGGATACAGTGAGTTTCGGGCAGCGGATGACATGACCGTGTTGGTGGCCGGAATTTGGAAGAAATAGGAGAAATGATGGAAGACAGAGTATTTGCATGGATCCGAAAATATCATATGATACGGCCGGGAGACCGGGTTGTGGCAGGGATATCCGGAGGTGCAGACTCTGTCTGTCTTTTATATATTTTGCTGGAATATAAAAAGCAGGTGGCGTTTGATATTGCGGTGGTACATGTAAACCATGGACTGCGGGGGGAAGAAGCTTTTCGGGATCAGCAGTTTGTAGAAGAAATCTGCAAGAGGGAAGGATTAGCGTTCTTTCCCTATGTTTATGATGTAGAGTCCTATGCCCGCAAAGCCCATCTGTCTGAGGAGGAGGCAGGCCGTGCCCTTCGTTACCAGGCATTTGCAGACTGCAGGAAGCGGTGGAATGGCACAAAAACAGCTTTGGCCCATCATCAGGGAGATCAGGCGGAGACAGTTTTGTATCATCTGTTCCGTGGAAGCGGGCTGACGGGATTATGCGGGATGCGGCCTGTGCGAGATACGATCATTCGTCCTCTTTTATGTATGAATCGGGAAGAAATTGAGCAGTATTTACAGGATAGGAATTTGCATTTTGTGACGGACAGTACGAATACACAGCTGCGCTATGCCCGTAATAAAATACGGCATAAGATCCTGGCCTATGCCCGGGAGGAATTGAATTCCGGTGCGGTGGAACACATCTGCCATGCGGCAGCAGATATTCTGGAAGCAGAAGAATACCTGAATGCACAGGCAGAAGCCTTATATCAGCAATATGTACAGAAGACGGAAGCAGGATATGAATTGGATCTGGAATTGTTTTTAAGTCCGATGCTTTTAGTGAAGAGAGTGTTTCGTCTTTGCCTGGAATCACTGGGTGAGCTAAAAGATGTTACCAGAGAACATCTGGAGCGGATCTGTCAGCTTGAGAAAAAAGAAGTGGGGAAAGAGATTATGCTTCCCGGAGGAATTCTGGTGCAGCGCGGGTATCATAAAATACGGTTTATGAGGACAGGTGCTACCTGGAAGGAAGTGGGAAAGTATTTCACGAAAGACCAGGTAGTTACAGAGATATTTTCCTATAAAAGGCAGAGAATTCCG
This sequence comes from Lachnospiraceae bacterium, assembly GCA_050944855.1. Lineage (GTDB taxonomy): Bacteria > Bacillota > Clostridia > Lachnospirales > Lachnospiraceae > Lactonifactor. The sequence continues at coordinate 20,893 of JBMNRU010000018.1, read as the reverse complement.
GAAAAAACATATACGAAATGGTTTGATTATGATAGAATATACAATAGTCTTACCATCCGGACAAGACAACCGGGTGATTATCTGACTGTGACGGCAGCAGGAGGAAAAAAGAAGTTAAAGGACTATCTGATTGATTGCAAGGTGCCAAAGGAAGAAAGAGATTCGCTTCTTCTGGTAGCAGACGGTTCCCATATTTTATGGGTTGTGGGCTATCGGATCAGTGAATACTATAAAATAACGGAAGAGACAAAGCAGGTTCTGGAAGTCAGAATTGTGGGAGGAAATATACATGAGTGAAAAGATTAGGGTATTACTAAGTGAAGCAGAAGTAGATGCTAAAATTCAGGAGATCGGAGATCAGATCAGTAAGGATTATGAAGGAAAGTCGGTGCATTTAATCTGTATTTTAAAAGGCGGAGTGTTTTTCACCTGTGAATTGGCAAAGAGAATTACAGTACCGGTGAGTCTGGATTTTATGTCAGTATCCAGCTATGGAAATGATACGAAATCCAGTGGTGTTGTGCGCATTGCCAAGGATCTGGATGAATCCCTGGAAGGTAAGGATGTCATTATTGTAGAGGATATCATTGATTCCGGCCGTACATTAAGCTATCTGATAGAGGTGCTGAAGCAGAGAAAACCGGCCAGTCTGTGTCTGTGTACCCTGTTGGATAAACCGGAGCGAAGAGTAAAGGATGTGAAGGTGGATTATGTCTGCTTTAATATTCCGGACGAATTTGTGGTGGGCTACGGTTTGGATTATGCGCAGAAATACAGAAATTTGCCATACATTGGTGTGGTAGAGTTAGAAACGAAAGGAGAATAGCATTTTGAATAAACAAACAAAAGGAAGGGGAATTTATTTTGCCCTGCTTATTCTTCTGCTTGGAATATATTGGCTGACCTCCAGCCAGTTAACTGTAAATCACGATTACAGTGAGACACAGTTCCAGAAAGATGTGATGGATGGTGAGGTGGCGAAGGTGGAGATTCACCCCAATAAAGAAGTCCCCACCGGCCAGGTGATCGTCCGTATGACGACAGATGAGCAAAAGCAGTTCAATACCAGTGATGTGGTGAGAATTGAAACCTTTTTGCAGGAGCAGGGAGTGGATCCCGTCATGTACGATGTGCCGGGAGATAATTTGTTTATGTCCTCCATTCTTCCTCTGATGCTGACGGCAGGGCTTGTGATTTTCATGATCGTGATGATGAACCGGCAGATGTCAGGCGGCAGCAATGCAAAAATGATGAATTTCGGGAAGAGCCGTGCCAAAATGTCTACGGATAAGGATAAAAAGGTTACCTTCGCAAATGTAGCCGGTCTGCAGGAGGAAAAAGAAGATTTGGAAGAGCTGGTGGATTTTTTAAGAGATCCCCAGAAGTATACCCGCATGGGTGCCAGAATACCTAAAGGAGTCTTGCTGGTAGGCCCTCCGGGAACCGGTAAGACGCTTCTTGCCAAGGCAGTAGCAGGTGAAGCAGGAGTGCCTTTCTTCAGCATTTCCGGTTCTGATTTCGTAGAAATGTTTGTTGGTGTGGGTGCGTCCCGTGTCCGGGATTTATTTGAAGAGGGCAAAAAGAATGCGCCGTGTATTGTATTTATTGATGAGATCGATGCGGTTGCCAGACGCCGTGGAGCCGGCATGGGCGGCGGTCACGATGAAAGAGAACAGACGCTGAATCAGCTTCTGGTAGAAATGGATGGATTTGGTGTCAATGAAGGTATTATCGTGATGGCTGCTACCAACCGTGTGGATATCCTGGATCCGGCAATCCTGCGTCCGGGCCGTTTTGACCGGAAGATTGGAGTAGGCAAGCCGGATGTAAAAGGACGTGAAGCCATTCTTCGTGTCCATACAAAGGGCAAACCGCTTTCTGATGATGTAGATTTACAGGAAGTAGCTCAGACGACAGCCGGATTTACCGGTGCGGATCTGGAGAATCTGGTGAATGAGGCTGCCATTCTGGCGGCGAAGGAAGGACGTCAGTTCCTTCGGCAGGACGACCTGCGCAAGTCTTTTGTGCGAGTGGGAATCGGTTCGGAGAAGAGGAGCCGTATTATTTCCGAAAAAGAGAAACGGATCACGGCATATCACGAAGCAGGCCATGCAATTTTATTCCATCTGCTTCCGGATGTGGGACCGGTGCATACAGTATCTATTATTCCTACCGGTATGGGTGCGGCCGGCTATACCATGCCTTTGCCGGAAAAGGATGAGATGTTTAATACGAAAAATCAGATGCTGCAGCATATTGTGGTAGATTTGGGCGGCCGTGTGGCAGAAGAATTAATCTTTAAAGATGTAACAACCGGAGCTTCTCAGGATATTAAGCAGGCGACAAAGCTGGCCAGGGCTATGGTGACCCAGTATGGTATGTCTGAGAGAGTGGGACTGATCCGTTATGGCAGCGATGAAGACGAAGTATTTATCGGTCGGGATCTGGCACACACCAGGGACTATGGAGAGCAGGTTGCTTCTGTTATTGATGAAGAGGTAAAACGAATTATTGATGAAGCCTATGAACAGGCTAAAGCTTTGATTACCAGTCATGAAGATGTGCTTCATAAATGCGTAGACTTATTGTTGGAAAGAGAAAAGATCGGAAGAGAAGAGTTTGAAGCGCTGTTTGCACAGGAATAGAAGGTAGCTGTAGTAAAATGTAGTGATTTTGTACAGATTGCAGACAAAATTTGGGGAAGCCTAACGGTGTGGTGGTAAAATAAACAAAAGAATAGTTCAAAAAAATAATAATATTGTGCACACTTTTAGACGATCCGGCGATATAATAAATATCGTAAAAACCCCCCCAATACATTATATAGTTTTTGCTACACCCCCTAAAGAAGAATACCTTCTTCAAAAAAGACAGCTATGAATGCTGTCTTTTTTCTTTGCTTTATTAGGAATTTTTCTTTACGGAAAGGGGAAAAAGGTAATATAATAAAAAAAATCGGATTTAAAGGGGACATCTATGGATTATAAAAATTTACGGGATGCCGAGAAAGTGCAGCAATATGTGACAAATATGCGCCCGGTATTTAATAAACGGGCTTTATTTACAGATGAAACAGAGAATTATCGGATACCGGCGGAGCCTGTAGCCGGCGATACCGTTACCATTCGGTTTCGTACAAAAAGAAATAATGTAGATGCCGTTTATCTGGTCAGTGGGGACGAGAAGCAGCAGATGGAAAAGGCAGAGACCAGGCATAATTTTGATTATTATGAAACTCAGGTAGTAGTGGGAGAAGAAACCTTCCGATATTATTTTGAGATTATCTGCGGCAAGATCCGCTGCTATTATACGATGATGGGCGTGACAAAGGATATACAGCTGCGGAATCAGTTCGGGATCGTACCGGGATTCAAAACCCCGGCTTGGGCGAAGGGTGCAGTGATGTATCAGATTTTTGTGGATCGTTTTTGTAACGGAGATCCTTCCAATGATGTAGTCGACGGAGAATACTACTATATTGGAGCAAAAACGGAACAGGTGAAGGACTGGTCGCGTTTTCCTTCGGCTATGGATGTGCGTGCTTTTTACGGCGGAGATCTGCAGGGAGTATGGGATAAACTGGATTATCTGCAGGATCTTGGCGTGGATGTCATTTATTTTAATCCTATTTTTGTATCACCTTCGAATCATAAATACGATATCCAGGATTATGATTATATCGATCCCCATTATGGCAAAATTGTGAAGGATTCCGATGAGAATTTTCCGGAAGAGGATTGTGAGAATATTCATGCCAAAAAGTATATTACCCGTGTAACAGAGAAAGAGAATCTGGAAGCCAGCAATGCTTTTTTTGTAGATTTTGTAAAAGAAGTACATAGAAGGGGTATGCGGGTCATTCTGGACGGAGTGTTTAATCACTGCGGTTCTTTTAATAAATGGCTGGACAAAGAGCGTATCTATGAGGGACAGGATGGCTATCAGAAAGGGGCTTATGTATCGGAAGACAGTCCCTACAGAAGCTTTTTCCAGTTTTATAATACCCAGGAATGGCCTTACAACAATTCTTATGACGGCTGGTGGGGTCATGATACTTTGCCCAAATTAAATTACGAAGACTCTCCTATGCTGAAGCAGTATATTATGGATATAGGGAGAAAATGGGTGTCAGAGCCTTATTGTGTGGATGGGTGGCGTCTGGATGTGGCAGCCGACCTGGGACACAGCAATGAATACAATCATCAATTCTGGAAAGAGTTTCGGAAGGCGATCAAGGAGGCTAATCCGGAAGCGCTTATCCTGGCGGAGCATTATGGAGATGCCAGTGGCTGGCTGCAGGGCGATGAATGGGATACTGTCATGAATTACGATGCCTTTATGGAACCTATCACATGGTTTTTGACCGGTATGGAAAAACACAGTGATGAGTATAATGAAGGTATGCTGAATAATTCCCAGGCGTTTATGAATGCGATGCAGCATCATATGGCAAGTTTTTATGCGCAGTCGTTGAATGTTGCCATGAATGAGCTTTCTAATCACGATCATTCCCGTTTTCTGACACGTACAAATCATGTGGTGGGGCGTGTGGCAGAACGGGGAAGCGAAGCGGCCGGACAGAATGTGAACAAAGCGGTCTTTCGGGAGGCTGTGGTCATGCAGATGACCTGGCCGGGGGCTCCTACGCTCTATTATGGAGATGAGGCCGGCGTATGCGGATTTACAGATCCGGATAGTCGAAGAACGTATCCCTGGGGACAGGAGGATCAGGAATTAATTGCATTTCATAAAGAGATGATCCGTATCCATAAAGAACAAAAACCCCTGATGCGGGGATCTTTAAAGTTTTTGCTGAATGATTACGGAATGATAGTCTATGGCCGTTTTACCCGCCATCAGCAATGTGTGATCGCAGTCAATAACAGAGAAGATGGGATGACTCTGGAAATCCCGGTGTGGGAGCTGGGCGTGTCCCGCGTGCGCAAAAATATTTTCGAGAGAATTATGTTAACCTCAGAAGAGGGATATAGTACCAAACGGGAAATATACGAGTCTGTCATTGGCATCATTACGGTTACGCTGCCGTCTCACAGTGCCGTTGTAATACGGCAGATTCCGGAGACAAAAGTACAGGAAGAGTGAAAATGCGCTGAAAAACTTCTTGCTTTTTTAAAAGGTTTATGATATCATTTTATCTTGTCAGAGAAAGACAAATGGATGGGTTCCCGAGTGGCCAAAGGGGGCAGACTGTAAATCTGTTAGCAACGCTTTCGGTGGTTCGAATCCACCTCCATCCATTTAAGCACACAGTGCTTAAGGCCAGCCGGCGTGGCGGAACTGGCAGACGCACAGGACTTAAAATCCTGCGGGACTTATACTCCCGTACCGGTTCGATTCCGGTCGCCGGCATATGGAAAAATAACTCTAAGTATTTTAGAGTTATTTTTTTTACTTTTATGGTAAGATTTTACAACCTTAAAGCAAAAAAGGAGATGCAGATGAAAATAACAGCGTTGATAGAGAATAAGGCACTGCCGGGACTGTGTTGCGAACATGGTCTTGCCGTGCATATTGCCTATAAAGGTAAAAATTATTTATTGGATACCGGTGCCAGTGATGTGTTTTTGGAAAATGCAAAAGCTTTGCAGATTGATCTGACGCAGGTAGATGCTGCCATGCTGTCCCATGCCCATTACGATCACTCCGGTGGTTATGAAGGCTTTTTTCGCCAAAATGACAGGGCAAAAGTGTATTTGCGGGAAGCTGCCAAAAAGCTGTGCTATAAAATGAAGGATGGCGAAGTGTATATTGGGATTCCCGAAGGCGTACTGGATGGGTATCGGGAGCGTTTCGTATTTTTGAAGGAAGACTGCTGTCTGGAAGAGGGAGTATGGCTGATCGGGCATCATACGCCGGGTCTGGCGCAGAGAGGAAAGCAGGCGCATATGTATTACCGGGGGAAGAACGGACTTTTGCCGGACGATTTTGCTCACGAACAGAGTCTGGTTTTTGAGACAGAGAAAGGTCTGGTTATCTTAAACAGTTGTTCCCACGGAGGAATTGATATTATTATAAGAGAAGTTATGGATGTATTGCCGGGAAGGCCGATCGCGGCTGTAGTCGGCGGTTTTCATTTGATGGGAACCGACGGTGTGGCCAGTATGCGCGGCAGTCACAAAGAGGTAGCTGCTTTGGGAGAGCGTTTATTGGAATTAGGTGTGGGTCACATTTATACAGGACATTGCACAGGAGATCCCGCATTTGCCGTTTTGCAGGAAGTGCTGGGAGATAAAATGAGCTATTTTTGTACGGGAACGACGATTGAATTAGAGGAGGCAGCAGAATGATAAGACAATTATTAGCCTGCCTGGGAGAATATAAAAAATATGCAGTATTGACGCCTGTGATCATGGTGGGCGAGGTACTGATGGAAGTATTGATTCCCATGGTAATGGCATTGATTATTGACAACGGAATTCGGGGAGACAGCGGAGTAAACTATACGATCGCCATGGGCATTTTGATGATCGGTATGGCTCTTCTGTCTTTATGTTTTGGCGCGTTGGGCGGCATGATGGCGGCCAGAGCCGGCATGGGGCTGGCAAAAAATGTGCGTAAAAAAATGTTCGATAAGATACAGGATTTTTCCTTTTCTAATATTGACCGTTTTTCTACGGCATCGCTGATTACCCGTATGACCACGGATGTCACGAATATTCAGATGGCATTTATGATGGTGCTCCGTATGGGGGTGCGTTCGCCATTTATGCTGATCGGAGCTGTTATTATGGCAGTTATCTTAAATGCACGGCTGTCATTGGTATTTTTGTTCGTCATTCCGATCCTTGCGGTGGCACTTTATTTCATTGTATCCCGGGCCTATCCCCGTTTTGGGGAAATGCTGCGCCGTTATGATGCGATGAATGCTTCGGTACAGGAGAATTTGACTAACATTCGTGTAGTAAAAGCGTTTGTAAGAGAAGATTATGAAAATGAAAAATTTCAGGAATCTGCGGATACGGTACGAAAGGCTCAGGTATTTGCAGAAAAGCTGATTATTTTAGGCCAGCCGGTGATGCAGTTTGCCATGTTCAGTACCATTGTTGCAGTTCTTTGGATCGGCGGCAATATGGTAGTAGGAGGCGAGTTTGAAGTAGGTCAGCTTTCCAGTTTTATCAGCTACATCACACAGATTCTGATGTCGTTGATGATGCTTTCTATGATTTTTATTGTTACGGTAGTTTCCTGGGCATCCTTAAAGCGTATTACGGAAGTGCTGAACGAGATGCCGGATATTTCCGAGGAGGATGCCAACCCGACTCTTTGTGTACAGGACGGATCCATTGAGTTTCGCAACGTATCTTTCAGTTATGATGAAAAGGCGGAAACGCCTATTTTGGACGCTGTGAATCTGACCATACGTTCCGGAGAAACAATCGGTGTCATAGGAGGAACCGGATCGGCCAAATCCAGCCTGATGCAGCTGATCCCCCGGCTGTATGATGTGCAGAAGGGGGAAGTGCTGGTAGGCGGACATAATGTAAAAGAATATACCTTAGAACATCTGCGGAATGAAGTGGCTATGGTTCTGCAGAAAAATGTACTGTTTTCCGGTACGATTAAAGAAAATCTGTTGTGGGGCAATGAGCATGCCACCATGCAGGAGATCGAAGATGCCTGCCGATCTGCCGAGGCACATGATTTTATCATGTCTTTTCCTAAAGGATATGAGACAGATCTGGGGCAGGGCGGTGTCAATGTGTCCGGCGGACAGAAGCAGCGTCTGTGTATTGCCCGCGCTTTGCTGAAGCGGCCGAAAATCATGATTCTGGATGATTCTACCAGTGCCGTGGATACGGCCACCGATGCGAAGATCCGTCAGGCTTTTCGGGAGAATTTAAGCGAGACGACCACCATTATTGTGGCGCAGAGAATTTCCTCCGTACAGGATGCGGACAGAATCCTTGTGCTGGATGAAGGAAGGGTCGATGCGATTGGAACGCATGAAGAATTGCTGGCAAAAAATGCAATTTATCAGGAAGTATATGAATCCCAGCAGAAAGGAGTGTGAGAAAAATGCCGAGACCAGGAAAAAGAATGAACCATTCCGGGGCAAAGCCCAAAAAGATAGGAGAGACTGTCAAACGGGTCTTTTCTTATATGGCTGAATATAAAGTGCTGTTATTTTTTGTTGTTATTGCCATCTGTTACAGTGCCATTGTACAGATTATCGGAACATCCTATCTGAAAAAAATTATCGATGTATATCTCGAGCCCATGCTCAATTCCTATCATAAAGAATTGATGACAGGATTTCTCCATACTCTTGTGCAGATGTTTTTTATTTACTTAAGCGGTGCGGCGGCCACGTATTTTTATGCACGTCTGATGCTTATGATCTCTACGAAAACGCTGTATAAAATCCGGATTGAGTTATTTGAAAAAATGGAAGCGCTGCCGATCCGGTATTTTGATACCCATACCCACGGAGAGCTGATGAGCCGTTATACTAATGATGTGGATACCGTAAGAGAAATGCTGAGCAATACCGTGGCAAACTTTATTTCATCTTCCATTACGGTAACCGGTGTGTTTATTATGATGGTCGTTTACAGCTGGCAGCTGACCATATTGGTGATCGCCATGATGATCCTGATGCTGTTTATTCTGGGAAAGCTTGCCGGAAAGAGCGGCGGTTATTTTATGGAGCAGCAGAAAGCGCTGGGCCGGGTAAACGGTTATATTGAAGAAATGATCGAGGGACAGAAGGTTGTAAAAGTATTTGGCCATGAAGACGCCTCCAAAGCGGACTTTGACAAGATTAATGAGCAGCTGCGCGAAGCTTCCACCAACGCTCATACTTTTGCTAATATCCTGATGCCTATTATGGGAAATCTGTCCCATGTATTATATGCCATTACCGCTATGGTAGGCGGCGTGTTGGCGATTTATCATGTACTGACACTGGGAACGGTTGTTGCATTTTTACAGTATACCCGAAGTTTTTCGCAGCCCGTTACACAGATTTCTCAGCAGTTTAATACGGTTTTGACAGCATTAGCCGGTGCGGAACGGATTTTTGAACTGATAGATGAGACTCCGGAGGAGAATCAGGGGTATGTTACTCTGGTATACGCTAAGAAGGATGCCCAGGGGAATCTGACAGAAAGTCAGAAAAGAACCGGAATCTGGGCATGGAAACATCCGCATCAGGATGGCACGCTTACGTATACGGAGGTCAAAGGTAAGGTGGAATTTGACCATGTGGTGTTTGGATATGAGGAGGATAAAATCGTTCTGAATGATATCAGCCTGTATGCAAAGCCGGGACAGAAAATTGCTTTTGTAGGTTCTACCGGAGCGGGGAAAACCACCATTACCAATCTGATCAATCGTTTTTATGATGTGCCGGACGGCAAGATCCGATATGATGGTATCAATATTAATAAAATTAAGAAAAATGATCTGCGTCGTTCTCTGTCTATGGTGCTTCAGGATACCCACTTGTTTACAGGAACGGTGGAAGATAATATCCGCTATGGTAAATTAGATGCCACCGAGGAGGAAATTGTGGCGGCAGCCAAATTGGCCAATGCCCATTCTTTTATCATGCATTTGCCGGAGGGGTATCATACCATGCTGACAGCGGATGGAGCGAATCTGTCTCAGGGACAGAGACAGCTGCTGGCCATAGCACGGGCAGCAGTGGCGGATCCGCCGGTGCTGATTCTGGATGAGGCTACTTCTTCTATTGATACCCGAACAGAGACGCTGATTGAAAAGGGCATGGACTCCCTGATGGAAGGAAGAACAGTATTTGTAATTGCCCATCGTTTGTCTACTGTTCGCAATTCCAATGCGATTATGGTATTGGAAAACGGAAAGATCATTGAGCGGGGAGACCATGATGACCTGCTTGCCCAAAAAGGAAAGTACTATCAATTGTACACAGGTATGTTTGAACTGAGTTAAAAACGGGAGGATAAAGCCTTATGAGGATTATTGATGCACATCTTCATCTGCATGATAATGCAAATTTTAATCAACTGGCCATAAATGTTGGACACGAGAATACGCAGGAACATTTACGGGATTATTTTAAAAAAGAAAATATTGTGCATGGGATTGTTATGGGAAATGAGGGCTTAAATCCTCAGGAGTTCCCAGATTTTCTCAGCTATTGTGTGGGAATTGACCGGGAAAAGCTGCAGGAGCCGGATGCATTGCAGAAATTGGAAGCCCATTTGAGAAAAAAGTCCTGTGTGGGGATTAAAATTTACGCCGGCTATTGTCGCTGCTATATCAGCGACCCGGTGTATTCCCCGGCATATGAGCTGGCCAGGACCTATGGAAAGCCGGTGGCCTTTCATATGGGCATTACGGCCGGACATAAGGGGCTGTTAAAATACAGTCATCCACTTACGGTGGATGGGGTGGCATCCACCTTTCCTGCCGTACAGTTTGTGATCTGCCATTTTGGAAATCCCTGGTTGATGGATGCGGCAGCAGTAGTGGATAAGAATGAGAATGTAGCATTGGATCTTTCCGGATTTCTGGAGAAGCATATTGAAATTCCCGGCTTTTTCCATGCCAACAGGCAATTTATAGACTACATAAAGGCTGCCATGCAGTTTATTGATGAATATGACCGTATGATGTACGGTACCGACTGGCCGCTGGTGAATATGACAGAGTATATTGCCTTTGTAAAAGAACTGCTTCCGGAGTCTGTCTGGGATGCGGTGTTTTATGAAAATGCAAAGCGCATCTATCAGTTGGAAATTTAAAGAATTGGGGGGTTTTGCATTGCATCTTTTGTCGAAAAAAGGTATGATAAAGATGTGCGAGGAAGATGTGTGGATTAGATAAGGGTGAGTAACATGGATTTTAACGATATAGATCTTTTGTTAGAAGAAGAGGAAGAGTACGATTACGAATACGAGCGCAAGCGAAAGGAACGTATGCGCAGGAGAGAGCTGGAAAAACAGCGTCAGCTGCAGCGAAGACGAATTATGCGTCTGCTCGCAGCGGCGGCTATTTGTGTTGCAGTTGTTGCTTTTGGCGGGACAACTTTGGTTCGTACTATTATGAGTAAAACGAAAGAAGTGGCGGATAAAGCGACAGAAGAAGTGTTTGCGAATACGGCAGATGTTCCTGATGAAGCGCTGCGTCAGCCGATTGTAGATGCGAATAATGTGTCAAAGCTGGAAGCGGAGGCTGTGGGCTGGCAGACAGATGCCAATGGTACCTGGTATCAGAACGCAGACGGTTCTTATTATGCTGGTGGCTGGCAGGAGATAGATGGTTCTACTTATTATTTTGATGATAATGGTTATCGTGTTACCGGCTGGATGGAATTAGAAGATAAAGATTATTATTTTACAGAAGACGGCGTGTATGATGAGACAGTAAAGAAGCCAATGATCGCGCTGACTTTTGATGATGGACCCGGTAAGTTTACAGACAGACTTCTGGACTGTCTGGAAGAAAACAATTCAAAGGCAACCTTTTTTATGCTGGGACAGAATGCACAGCAGTATCCGGAGATCGTGAAGCGGGAATATGATCTTGGCATGGAACTGGGAAATCATACATATGACCATACACTTTTGACCCGGCTTGATCCGGAGCAAATGGTGGGAGAGATCAATCAGACACAGGACATTCTGACCAATGCGGCGGGATCGTCGGCGACAGTTATGCGTCCGCCGGGCGGTGCTTATGATGATACGGTTCTGTCAGTGATGGAGCTTCCGGTAGTGTTATGGAGCATTGATACTTTAGACTGGAAGACCAAGAATGTACAGAACACGATAGATGTTACATTGAATAATGTGACCGATGGTTCTATTGTTTTACTGCATGATATTCATGAAACGACGGTGGAAGCGGCATGTCAGCTGATACCGGAATTAGTGAACCGGGGGTATAAACTGGTAACCGTCAGTGAAATGGCAAGAGAAAAAGGTATTACGCTGGATGCAGGTACTGTATATAGTTACCTGGGCGAAGGCGAACAGATGATAGAATAAAAAAGATAGAGTGTTGTCGTTTATGGCAGCACTCTTTTTCTTTTTTTCAGGGTATTGCTTGACATCCCGGTGGGTGCTGATATAATAAAAACAAATAAGCTGAATAAAAACAAAAAATATATTATAAAAGAGGGAAAGAATATGAAAACATATAAGGAGAATTACCCAAGACCTCAGTTTGTGAGAGAACAGTGGGAATGTCTGAACGGCAGCTGGCAGTTTGCCTTCGATGATGACCGGCAGGGAGAAAAGGAACAGTGGTTTATGAATTTCCCCAACGGGCAGGAAATCCGGGTTCCCTTTACCTATGAGACAAAAAGCAGCGGTATTCAGGATGAGTCTGTGCACGAAACGGTATGGTACCAGCGTATGATACAGATCGATGAAATCCCCGTAGAGAAACGGCTGATGATCCATTTTGAGGGCAGTGATTATATCACCAGGGTATGGGTGAATGGGCACTATGTGGGGGAACATACCGGTGCGTACAGCAGATTTTCTTTTGATATTACAGAACATCTGCATACAGGCAGCAATCGGATCACAGTAAAAGCAGAGGACTCCCTGGATGAGCGTCAGCCTCGCGGAAAGCAGCGATGGATTCCGGAAAGCTACGGCTGCTGGTATGTGCAGACGACGGGTATCTGGAAGACGGTATGGATGGAATGGGTTCCGGAATCTCACATTGTATCTTTGAAAATGACTCCAAGTGTAACAAAAAAGAATATGGAACTGGAACTGCAGGCCGATATGAAACAGGACGGCAGCCTGTATGAGATAGAGGCAGTCATAGAATTTGAGGGGACACAGATCAACCGGATGCGTATGGATTTGGAACGCCCTTATTGGAAGGGAACCATGGATGTATACTGCAAGAAAATTTTTGAGTGGGGGATTAAAACCTGGTCCGCTGTCCATCCGGATCTGTATGATATTTCTTTCCGGCTTCTGAGGGACAAAAAAGTGGTAGATCAGGTGGATTCTTATTTCGGTATGCGTGAAATTTCCATACGGGATCAGAAGGTTCTGATGAATGGAAGGCCTATTTATCAGCGTCTGATCCTGGATCAGGGTTACTGGAAGGATTCACATCTGACACCTCCGGATGAAGAGGCATTAAAAACAGATATTCGAAAGATAAAGGAATTGGGATATAATGGAGTGCGTAAGCATCAGAAAATAGAAGACGAGAGATTTTTGTATTGGTGCGATCGCCTGGGATTGTATGTATGGAGTGAGATGGGAGCCGCCTATGAGTTCAGCGGTGAAGGTGCTGCGGCTTTTTCTGCTCAGTGGACAGAGATCGTACAGCAGAATTATAACCATCCGTCCATTATTACCTGGGTGCCGTTTAATGAGTCCTGGGGGATTCAGGATGTGGGCAGAGAAGCGCAGCAGCAGCATTTTACCGAGGGCGTGTATCATTTAACGAAGACTTTGGATTCTATGCGTCCCGTAATTGTAAATGATGGATGGGAGCATACGGTATCCGATATCATTACCCTGCACAGCTATGAGATGGATCCGGAGCTGTTTTATCAGATGTTCCAGGATCATATGGATGATATTCTCTCAGGAAGGATGGCTCACAACGGATTTAAGTATGCCTTTGCCCAGGGCTATTCCTACAGAGGACAGCCGGTGCTGATCAGTGAATTTGGCGGTATTGCTTTGAAAAATGATAGCGAAGGATGGGGATACGGAGATATGGCAGGTTCCAAAGAAGAATATTGCCGCCGGTTTGATGCTATTGTTACGGCAGCGAAGCATGTAACCGGTTTCTGCGGTTACTGCTATACACAGATCACGGATGTACAGCAGGAAATTAACGGAATTCTGGATGAAGACCGTCAGTGTAAAGTAGATCCGGAAGTGATCCGGGAGATCAATGAGCGGTTTACGGGCGTATACCAGAATACTTATTAATGACAGAACCAGAAAATCGGCGTGACCACAGAGCACGCCGATTTTTTGCATAGACATTTATTTCATATTTTCACGTTTTCTCATTCTGGCATCCAGAGTTTTCTTACGGATACGAAGGCTGGAAGGAGTAACTTCCAGTAATTCATCATTATCAATGAATTCCAGTGCCTGCTCCAGGCTTAATACCTTTGGAGGCGTCAGTCTCAGGGCTTCATCGGCAGAAGAAGAACGGGTGTTGGTAAGATGTTTGGTCTTACATACATTTAGTTCAATGTCTTCGGCCTTGCCGTTTTCTCCGATTACCATGCCTGCATAAACCTTTTCGCCGGGGCCGATGAATAAAGTACCCCGATCCTGGGCAGAGAAAAGACCATAGGTTACTGCCTCTCCGGATTCAAAAGCAATGAGGGATCCCTGTTTGCGGTATTGAAGATCTCCCTTATAAGGAGCATAGCCGTCAAATGCGGTGTTCATAATACCGGTTCCTTTTGTGGAAGTCATGAAATCACCTCGGAATCCGATGAGTCCTCTGGAAGGAATATGGAACTCCAGTCGGGTAGAGCCGTCGCTCGCCAGGCTCATCCCCTGTAATTCTCCTTTTCGTTCACTGAGCTTCTGGATGATGGTTCCGGAGAATTCCTCCGGTACATCAATGTAGGCAATTTCCATAGGCTCCAGTAATTTGTCCCGCTCGTCGCGGCGATAGATTACTTCTGCTTTGCTCACCGCAAACTCATAGCCTTCACGGCGCATATTTTCAATCAGTACAGACAGATGCAGTTCGCCACGGCCCGATACTTTAAAACATTCGGTACTTTCCGTTTCCTCCACCCGAAGACTGACATCGGTGTTCAGCTCCCGCATGAGACGGTCACGGATATGGCGGGAAGTGATGTACTTTCCTTCCTGTCCGGCCAGAGGGCTGTCATTTACCAGAAAATTCATGGAAATGGTAGGTTCGGAAATCTTCTGGAAAGGAATGGGTTCCGGATGCTCCGGATCGCACAGCGTATCACCGATGTGAATATCTGCGATACCGGAAATGGCTACGATGGAACCAATACCGGCTTCCTTAACCTCTATTTTGTTGAGACCGTCAAATTCATATAATTTGCTGATTTTAACTTTTTTCTTTTTATCCGGGTCATGATGGTTTATCATCAGGACCTCCTGATTGACGGCGATCGTACCGTTTTCTACTTTACCTACACCGATGCGGCCGACATATTCATTGTAATCAATGGTGCTGATCAATACCTGCGTGCCCGCATCCGGATCGCCTTCCGGTGCCGGAATATACTTTAGAATCGTTTCAAATAACGGTTCCATGTTTACAGGAGCGTCATTCAGATCCAGCACAGCATGACCTCTCTTGGCAGAAGCGTATAAGAAAGGACAGTCCAGCTGTTCATCGGAAGCATCCAAATCCATCAGAAGTTCTAAGACCTCATCGATCACCTCGTCCGGACGCGCTTCCGGACGGTCGATTTTATTGATGCAGACAATTACATGCAGATCCAGTTCCAGTGCCTTGCGAAGGACAAATTTGGTCTGCGGCATGGCACCTTCAAACGCATCCACCAAAAGGATCACGCCGTCCACCATTTTTAAAACACGTTCTACCTCGCCGCCGAAGTCTGCATGTCCGGGGGTGTCAATAATATTAATTTTCGTATTTTTATAATAAACGGCTGTGTTTTTTGAAAGAATGGTGATGCCTCGTTCCCGCTCGATATCATTGGAGTCCATGACACGTTCCTGAACGGCCTGATTTTCACGAAAGACACCGCTTTGTTTTAATAATTCGTCTACTAAAGTCGTTTTTCCGTGGTCAACGTGAGCAATGATTGCTACGTTACGGATATCTTCTCTTTTTATCTTCATATAAAAACCTCACATATATCGTTAGATTCAAGTAGCTTTTAACTTATAAATTTTATCACATTTTTCCATGAATACAAGGGGATGAACGAAATTCCGTGTAAAAAAACGAAGGAAACGCTTATTTTGGGAAATGATGTCGAACGATTTTGGGAGATTTTTTCGTTTCCAGGGTCTACAATGGTGAAGAAAGGAATAGTTATGATATAGACAAAATACTAGCGATGCTATACAGAGGAAGGGGAACTATTATTCATGGCAGATAAGATTATTGAAAACAACCAGGTATCTATTATGGGGCAGATTGCATCCGGATTTACATTCAGTCATCAGGTTTTTGGAGAAGGATTTTATACACTGGAGATTCTGGTGAAAAGGCTTTCGGATTCAGAGGACAGAATTCCGCTTATGGTTTCGGAACGTCTGATTGATGTGACACAGGATTATGAGGGAGAATATATCCAGGTGCATGGACAGTTCCGTTCATATAACCGGCATGAAGAAAAAAAGAACCGTCTGGTTTTATCTGTATTTGTGAGAGAACTGTTTTTTGTGGAAGAGGAAGATGATTCGCTGAAAACAAATCAAATTTTTCTGGATGGGTACATATGCAAGCCGCCGGTATATCGAAAGACTCCGCTGGGCAGAGAAATTGCGGATCTTTTGCTGGCCGTCAACCGTCCTTACGGAAAATCGGATTACATACCATGTATTTGCTGGGGACGAAATGCCCGCTATGCCTCTGCCTTTCAGGTAGGAGGACACGTGCTGATCTGGGGCAGGATACAAAGCCGTGAGTACATCAAAAAAGTAGGGGAAAATGAGCCAGAAAAGAGAACGGCCTATGAGGTGTCCGTAAGCAAGCTGGAATATATGGAGTAATGAGCTTGTACTTTTTGTTGCATTTATAAAAGAGGTGTAGTAATATATATAAGATTACAAATTACGGATTCTTCGTATGAAGAAGCAGAGTTCACAGGCGGACTGTTTTACAGGTCTCCTAGAGGTGTGAAATGGAAAAAGGAATAATTGCGGTATACTGCGGCATGGGAAAAGGAAAAAGCGCAGTTGCTATCGGTCAGGCTATTCAGGCTGTCGGACAGGGAAAGAGTGTGATTGTGATTCAGTTTCTGAAAGGAAAAGACACAGCAGAGTTAGGTTTTCTGGATCGTCTGGAGCCGGAGATCAAGCTGTTTCGTTTTGAGAAGTTCGAACGATATTATGAAGACCTTTCGGAAGAAGAAAAGCAGGAAGAGATTCAGAATATCAAAAATGGTTTGAACTTTGCCCGAAAAGTGCTGGCGACAGAAGGGTGTGATCTGCTGATCCTGGATGAGATCCTGGGCGTGGTGAATCAGAATATTATCACGGTGGAAGAACTGAAGGCGATCTTAGATGCCCGTCACAAGGAGATGGATATTCTGATGACCGGATATTCTGTGCCGGAGGATCTGAAAGATGCAGTGGATGTGATCACTACATTGGAAACGTCCACATTGCATGAGACGGAAAGCTAGCATAAAAGTGTACTGCAAAGGCAATACGATACCAATTCGGTCATATGGCAGCAGATGTCCTGTGGGCAGGCGTGTTTTGCACGAAAACCCATAGTTGACATTGATTTTTATTGGTGTTATAGTAATTTTAACAGAGAATGTTTGATAGAGGTCGCGGGTTTTATTAGTATCCTGTCGGATGTGCCAGACACAGAAGAAGGCGGGCGAAAGGAAAAACCGCCGAAAGGATGAAAGATCTGGGCTTTCGTCGCTTGGGCATAGGGTGAAGAACTCTATGACTGTCATCGGAAGATGGTGCGCTATCTGAATTTATACGGATATGTATTTTTTTAGGGGCGGGCTTTACGGTTTGCCTCTTTTTTATGGCATAGAAGGTCCGATACCATAAAGTATTATTACATAATAGAAAATAAGGAGGAAAAACAAATGGCTATTTTTACAGGTGCGGGAGTTGCGCTCATCACTCCAATGCATGAAGATGGAAGTGTAAATTTTGAAAAACTGGGTGAATTGATTGAATATCAGATTGCCAATGGAACAGATGCGATCATTATCTGTGGAACAACAGGAGAGGGCTCTACTCTGAGTCATGAAGAGCATATGGAAGCAATCAAGTATACCATCGACAAAGTGGCAAAGAGAATCCCTGTAATTGCAGGAACCGGCTCTAATTGTACAGAGACGGCTATTATGATGTCCAAACAGGCAGAAAGCTACGGGGCAGATGCTTTGCTGGTGGTTACTCCATATTATAATAAAGCAACACAAAAGGGTCTGATCGCACATTATACTGCAATTGCCAATGCGGTAAAAACTCCGATTATTATGTATAATGTACCAAGCAGAACCGGATGCAACATTGCCCCGGAAACAGCTGCTTATCTGGTTAAAAATGTAAAGAATGTGGTAGGTATCAAAGAGGCCAGCGGCAATATTTCACAGGTTGCCAAGATCATGCATCTGTGTGGGGATGAAATTGAATTATATTCCGGTAACGACGATCAGATCGTTCCGCTGTTATCCTTAGGCGGTCTCGGTGTTATTTCCGTATTATCTAACGTGGCACCAAAGGAAACACATGATATCGTAGCCAAGTATCTTGCCGGCGATGTAAAGGGAAGCTGTGAACTGCAGCTGAAGGCGCTTCCGCTGGTTGACGCACTGTTTTGTGAAGTAAATCCGATCCCGGTAAAAGCAGCAGTGAATATGATGGGCATGGAGGTTGGCCCATTGAGAATGCCGCTGAGTGAGATTGAAGACGGGCACAGAGAGCAGCTGGCAAAAGCGATGAAAGATTTTGGCGTAAAACTGGCGTAAGTTATCTTCCATGTCCGCAGGGCGTACTCCAATATATGCCCTGCGGGTGTGCGCGCTTTGCGCGATAATGTCTAGGAAAGTAAGAGGAAAAACAGATGATAAAGATTATTATGCATGGATGTAATGGACATATGGGTCAGGTGATTTCCGGCTTGATTGCAGAGGATCCCGATGCAGAGATTGTGGCAGGAATTGATATGGTGGATCATGGTTTGAATTCTTATCCTGTATATACCAGCCTGGAAGCATGCCATACAGAAGCGGATGCCATGATTGACTTTTCTTCTTTTAAAGCAACAGATGGCGTGCTGGCATACTGCAGAAAGAGAAAATTGCCGTTAGTACTGTGTACAACAGGTCTGACAGAAGAACAGTTAGATGCCATGCGCGAGGCCAGCAAAGAGGTGGCGATCCTTAAGTCTGCGAATATGTCGCTGGGTATCAATACATTGATGAAACTGATCCAGGAGGCTGCGAAGGTACTGGCAACGGCCGGATTCGATATGGAAATTGTAGAAAAGCATCATAAATTAAAATGTGATGCCCCAAGTGGTACAGCACTTGCATTGGCCGACAGTCTGAACGAGGCGATGGATCATCAGTATCACTATGTATTTGACAGAAGTCAGAAGCATGAGCAGCGGGATGCCAAAGAAATCGGTGTCAGTGCTGTGCGCGGCGGAACGATTGTGGGAGAACATGATGTTATTTTTGCAGGACCGGATGAAGTGATTACGTTCAGCCATTCGGCATATTCTAAGAGCGTTTTTGGAAAAGGTGCTATTGAAGCTGCAAAATATCTGGCTGGAAAACCGGCAGGAATGTATGATATGTCCCATGTAATTAACGGTTAAGGACAAAAGATGAGAATTTGTGAAAAGAGTTCTCATCTTTTTTATGCCCAAAAAATTCTGTAAAAATGGTGCGGACAAGTCCGCTTGCGATGTATAAAACCCTGGGAAATGCACATATTACTATCACTTGAAAAAATAAGAAGGAGATGTAATCATATGAAAAAAATGAAAAATCTTATAGTAATTGGACTTTTTGTGCTCACCATGGGAATTTGTACCGGATGCGGATCCAATGATAATAATGCCGCAGATAACGGAAACGACAGGAATCAGGAAGATGACGCAAATGTTAATGACAATTCTGTTGATGACAATAACAATAACGACAATGATAACAATAATACCAATGCGGATGATGGAAGAGATGATAATGGCGGCGTGGTAGAAGACGTGGGAGATGCAGTAGGAGACGGCGTAAATGCTGTGGGAGACGGCATTGAAGATGTTACAGATGATTTGACGGGAAATGAAAATCATGATAATATCACAAACGATAATGCCGATCAGAATACTTCAGAAACAAAGTAGAAATAATTTAAAATAAAACAATAAAAAAACAGGCAAAAAGTATTAAAAAGTTAAAATTTTCTAAAAATAGTTGCGGAATCAGGGCGAAATTGTTATAATATAATTAATTACAAGTCCTGGTTGTGGGCCTGTAAAATATATGTGTCAAAGGGGATGGACAGCATGAAGTTTATTATCAGCGGAAAAAATATTGATGTAACGGAAGGCCTTAGATCTGCAGTTCAGGATAAGCTGGGGAAGTTAGAAAGGTATTTTACTACAGACACAGAGATTATCGTAACTTTGAGTGTAGAAAAAGAAAGACAGAAAGTAGAAGTTACGATTCCGGTGAAGGGAAATATCATCCGTTCCGAACAAGTCAGCAACGATATGTATGTATCCATTGATCTTGTAGAAGAAGTCATTGAAAGACAGCTTAGAAAATATAAGAACAAGATTATTCAGAAGGAACAGGAAGCAGGTAATTTTCAGAAGGAATTTATTGAAAAAGATTTCGAAGATGACGGAGAAGTCAAGATTATTCGTACCAAGCGTTTTGGCTTTAAACCAATGTATCCGGAAGATGCCTGTGTACAGATGGAGCTTTTAGGACATAACTTCTTTGTATTCCAGAATGCAGAGACAGAAGAGGTTAATGTTGTATACAAGAGAAAAAATAATACCTATGGCTTGATTGAGCCGGAATTCTGATAAAGGGCACAGGAGAGTATCTCAAAAGTGATGAATGACTTGAGAGATACTCTCTTTTTTTGGCTCTTTGTCAAGAGTTGGGGTAAAATATTTTTGGAGGTACAGGAACGATGTTCCTGTGCCTCTTTATGTTAAGGATAGAAAGATTCGATTCCTAAAATTTTCAAAGTTCCGGTATCCAAATGCA
>JBMNRU010000017.1:0-60715 GCA_050944855.1 Lachnospiraceae bacterium | reverse complement strand
TTTTGGAGTTTATTTCTTCATAAGCGGTGCGAAAAACACAAAAACAGAACGCACGTTCGAAATATAAACCTCTAATAACAGCCTTTGCGTGTCATGAAACGCAGTCCGCAAAGGAGTTTGAATAGTAGACGCGGCCCTGAAAAGCCAGTACTTATGCGTTTTCTGAGACTTTTAAAAATCGTCTGCTACTAAAAGTTATTGATCCAGTTTTCCATTCTTAGTAGTATAAACAGGTATGTATTGCGTGATAGTGTTAAATCCGATTATTCGGTGATGCATTATCACGCTTTTGTGTGTTTAAATCGCTGAACGAATTGGCATTGGAATTACCTTGCGATATTTGTCTGCTTCTGCGGCTGGTGTTGCAGTGGTGGTATCAGGTGTAGGTGGAAGCAGTGGCTATGGCAGATATCATGAATTCTAATTTTTTTTACTCGTATAATCCAATGATGCTTGGATTATACGAGTAAAGCTGACATCAGAAAAGAAAAAGCATAAATGTTACTATGAATTAGGCTTTTGATATGGTAAGATAATAATAGGAGTTTTTACATTTATTTGCGAAGAGGCAAATAGAAAAGGGAGGATGTAGTATATGAAAAAGAAGTTGTTAGTTTCAGTTCTTTTGTTTGCGATGGGAGCTAGTGTATTGTCTGGCTGTGGCGGAGAAGAAAAACAAGAAGGGCCTGAAGAAATCGTGTATCTTGAGGAGTCAGAAATCAATAGTCTTTTTACAAATCCAGATGAATATGCGGGGAAATATGTAAAATTGAGCGGGCAATTATTGGCTGCACCAGAAACAGATGGTGAAACCATAGCTCTTCAAGCATGGCATGACATTGAAAATTACGCACAAAGTTTCATTGTCTATACGGATGCAGCAGATGATATTGAGAACCAGGATTATATTTGGGTTGACGGAAAAATTGATGGAACATTTTCCGGAGAAAATGCTTTTGGCGGCAGTGTTGAGTGTCCGTTTATTGTAGACGCAACAGTAACAAAAGGATCCTATATGGAGATGGTTGTTCCTACAATAGCGGAAATTAGTCCTGCAGCTAGTCAGGATCAAAATGGAATAGTAGTGACAGTAGATAAAGTAGAATATGCAGAGAATGAAACTAGAGTATATGTAACTATAAATAATGGAACAGATTATAATTTTTCGTGTGGAACATATTCAGCCAAACTGCTTATAGATGGAAAACAGATAGATCAGAATACTATGAGTCAGACACTTTATAACAGTCCGGAACTTTCAGAGTTGTCTTATGAAGTTATGGCTGGAACAAGTTCTTCAGGAACGCTTATATTCCCGGCAATCGAACAGGGAGTGGCATTCCAGTTTATATTGCCGGACGCTTATAGTGACAATTATGATTTGATGTTTACGAATTATACGGTTGATGTTCCTGCTCAATAAAGATTGGGAATTGAAATGAATAAAAAGAAAATAATTATTCCTATCATTTTAGTAATAATAGTTGCCGGCATCGCGGGTATTCTGTTTTATACATGTTATCATAGATGGGATAATGCTACTTGCACTACAGCTGAAACATGCAGCATTTGTGGTAAAACGGAAGGAAAGCCGTTAGGGCATAATTGGACAGCAGCAACATGTGAAGAACCGCAGACGTGTAGTGTTTGTGGTAAAACAGAAGGAACTGCATTAGGACATAAATGGGAAAAGGCTACTTGCGAAATTCCTGAAACATGTACTATCTGTGGCAAAACCCAGGGGGAAGCTTTAGGGCATGAATTAGGAGACTACACAGTAGTAAAGGAAGCTACATGTAGTGAAGAAGGGTATAAAGAAGCTGTTTGTTCACGATGTCAGAAGACCATAACGGAATCTGTTGATAAAATAGCACATACTTTGGGAGAATGGGAGGTAACGGAAGATTATAGTATCTCAGCACAGGCAATTATAACTCCTGGGGAGCAAGTTAAAAAATGTACGGTTTGTGATGAAGAATTAGAATCGAAGGAATATACGATAGAACTTTCGACGAGTCAGAGAAATGCAGTGTTAAAAGCATATCAAGAAGTGCAGAATTGGCATTGCGGGCGTGATTTTTTAATTAATGATGTGCTGGTTGGATTTGATGGATATTCAATAGAAGATGCCGCGTTTGCTGTGGATCATATAGATGTTGATTGGGATCAGCAGGCTATTCTTTATGCAAAAGAGAATGGAGTTGGAGAATCGGAAAATAAAATAACAGAAATGATGCAGTATTATGGGTTTAATCAAGATCAAATTGCTAAAGCGTTAAAGGAGATAGGGTATTAGTTTGACTGGAATTATTCATAATGCTACGTTTATTTCCAAAAGTGTATGATCAAAAAGTAGATATTCATAAAACGAAAAGGGAGCGAGTAAAATCGTTCCCTTTTTCCATTATTATAATACCATAAAACTGCTCGAAAAACAAGACTACCAATACCACGAAGGCGGTGCTATAATCATTTTCCAATACGAAAATGGGGAGGAAATTCTTTTGAGCAAAGATTGGATGATTCTTTTACAGGAAAAAAATCAACTGAACCAAGTGATCAAAACAAATGAATCAACGGAACGTTTCGGACTTTCTTTAACGGAGCAAGACGCAAAATTGATTTTAGAGGAACAGAAGAATTCGTTGGCAGAACAAAAGCGAATCGAGTTTGGGGAAGGCATTGTAACAAAAATCATCTATGAATTTTGTGATTCTGCTTATATTCATCAAAATGATTATGTAGACACAATCATTCGGCTGCAGGAAATATTTTATCTCTATAAGAATGAGATGCGAGATGAGATTACAGATGATGAACTTTTGCACTTGATAAAAGAACAGTTTGAAAACTTATGTTTCGGAGATTTAGATTATTTGGAGAATACCTGTCTTGTTCATTTTGCAGAAGCAATCCGAGCCGGATATGGTGGATATAAAGGTTCAGATGGTTATGGGGAATACTCAAAATTTGATGATGTAAAGAGATGGGATTTTGAATTGTATCTCGAAGCTTTAAAGGAACTCTGCTGGAGGTAAAGTTGATGGATTATGAAATGGAAGAATTGGTGCCGATTGTAGGAAAATTAGCAGAAAAGTATACAGCCCATGAAAGTACATCTATCACTTATGAAAAAGCAGAACAGTTAATGGAAGCTGTCCTGTATTGTATTCATGAATTAAAAGAGACGAATAGTAATTTACTGGCTTTGAATGAAAAAATTCCGGCGCAGAAAGCATATGAGATAGGTGCGGCATATGTTAAAGAAAAGACAGAAAAAGCATTAAATTTGTATAACAGGATTATGTCGGAGTTCTGTCATTATGAAAATCAATGTCTGTATGATACTTTTGTTATAGGAATACCGGAATTTTTCAAGTGGTATGATATGCGTTTTGATCCGCAAAATACGATACTAACTCTTGATTATTATGTGCTAAAAGATATTTCGGGATATACAGGAATAGATAAGATTTTTGAATTTATCAGGTCCATCGGTCTGGAACAGAAATATTTGAAATTATTTCCCGTGGATTATGTCACAAATATATTGTCAAAAATCGACAAGAATTGGAAAGAATCCATGGATAATATTTGTGAAACGGTTTTTATCTATGTTACGGGACATATTCTGACAGGAAAATCTTTGACGGAATTTGAGTTAGAAGAGGTGGATTATTTGTATATACAGGAGCTGTTTGCGCAAACTGCTTTGGAGGATATAAAGAGACGATTGGAAGCTGCACTTGAACTTTTTATAAAGAATTATTATGAAGGTGACAGGGAACTTTTGAATTATCTTTCCGGTGCTATTGGCGGTATTGTTATCCGTTTAAAAAATGCTGCCGATCATAAAGTGCTTGACCGGATGATTTGACAGTGAAGGGGAAGATTAAGAGCCGCCATTCGGCGGCCCTTGCTTATTGTTGTATTCGTATTTCTTCCGGTACTTTGTTCTACATCGCTATTAAGAAAACAGTGAGCTGATAAAGGTGATGATTCCTGCGGACTGTAAAAAGAGGATCGTCATCATTACAGGTGTCACGTAGCGAATCATGAAAACATAAAGCTTCTTTCTGGTGAATTTGTCACCGCTGGCTTCCATTTCTTCACAGATCCATTTCGGCTTGATTACCCATCCCACCAGGATACAGGTCAGAAGGGAGATGAACGGCATCAGGAAGCTGTTGCTGATGTAATCCATCAGGTCAAGGAGCTGCGCGGTGGCTCCGTTTGGAAGTGTCAATTCGAAGTAGAAAATATTGTAACCCATGCAGATCACTGCGGATGCCACAGCGAAAATAATGCCGATAACAAGACTTGTCTTTTTTCTGGAGCTGTGGAAAATATCCATAAAGTTTGCAACCAATGTCTCCATAATGGAAATGGAGGAACTGAGTGCTGCAAACAGTACCATGATAAAAAATACGCATCCGATGATATTGCCGGCGGATCCCATTGCTTCAAAAACCTTTGGAAGGGAAATGAACATCAGGCTGGGACCGGAGGTCATGCCTTCCGTTCCGAAAAATACATACACTGCCGGAATGATCATTAATCCTGCCAGAAAGGCAACGAAGGTGTCAAAAAATTCAATCTGAGAGAGAGAACGGTTCAAGTTGACATCTTTTTTTACATAGGATCCGTATGTGATCATGATTCCCATGGAAACGCTTAAGGAGAAGAATAACTGGCTCATGGCATCCAGAAGAATTTCCAGAAAGCGCTTCATGGTGAGACCGTCAAAGTTGGGAAGGAGATATACAGCAAGCCCCTGAAGGCCAGTCCGGATATTTCCGTTTCCATCCTTATAGTGCAGTGTCAGGGAAAAAAATGCAATTCCGATGATCATGAGAAGCAGGCCGGGCATAATGATACGTGCGAAACGCTCAATGCCTTTTTCGACGCCGCTGTATACAATGAATGCTGTGACTGCAAGGAATAAAAGTAAAAATATAAGGGGAGATACTTTAGAGGTAATGAAATCTGTAAAATATCCATCCTGTGCAGCCTCTGTTCCGGCACCTGTCAAAAATGCAGTCATATATTTGACGATCCATCCGCCAATGACAGAGTAGTAGGTCATGATCAGGATGGGGACAAGGAAAGTGAGATATCCCAGGAATTTCCATTTCGGGTTCATTATGCCAAAGGCTTTCAGTGCATTTGTTTTTGTCCTTCTTCCGATTGCGACGTCTGTAACCAGGAGAGTGAAACCGAAGGTCAGAACCAGTATAAGGTAGATGAGCAGAAATAAACCGCCGCCGTCTTTTGCTGCCAGATAGGGGAATCTCCAAATGTTGCCTACGCCAACAGCGCTGCCTGCAGCCGCCAGTACAAAGCCTAACGAACCGGTAAAGCTGCTTTTTCTTTTTGCTTCCATAATATATTGCCTCGTTTCATGTTGATTTGCACAATGTATTATACAAAAAAAGTCAAAAAAATCAAATCTCATAAGTTTATTATAAAGAAATTTTTTCGCGATAAAAATTTCTTTATAATAGATTTTTGCGGGACTATATGGTATAATCTTCCGGAAAAATATGAAATATCGGTAAAAGTATATTTATATGAAACTTTTATCATAACAGAATCAGAATAGAAGAATAAGAAATTCAAGGATGAACAGAAAATGTAAAGCGAAGGGAGAACTTTAAGATGAAGGGTATTAATGCTCATGTAGGCAGCCGTATCCGCATGTACAGGAAGTCGAGAGGAATGACGCTGCAGCAGCTTGCGGACAAAATACATAAAAGCCGTTCCAGCGTCAGTAAATATGAGAATGGAGAAATTACGCTGGACATTGAAACTCTGGCAGACATTGCAGAGGTTCTCGAGGTGAGCCTGAATCAGTTTACAGATTTTTATCCTATGGAAAAGGAACCGGAAGAAAATCCTGCATCCTACAGCGGAATGAGTCCCTTTTTCCAGGCAAGACGCCTGTACTTTTATTTCTATGACGGAAGATATCAGAGATTAAAGGATGGGATTATTGATATTCGTGAGTCAAAAACAAATGAGGGAACCTATGAGGCGGCTCTTTCCATCCGGTCGGCCACAGCTAATGGAAGGAGCAGCGATGTTTATTATACCGGAAAAGTGATATACAGTGATATGCTGATCCGGTTTTCTTTTGTAAACCAATGCAATGCGTTGGAGGAAGACCTGCTTTATATCTTTAACCCATTGGATATCCGCGACTCTACAGATGGACTTCTGTGCGGGATTTCCAGCGCAGACTTTATGCCGTGCGCTTTTAAATGCCTGGTGACTTTAAATCCGAGAGAACATACCGATGAACTGAAACAGCACCTTCTTTTTAATAAAAAGGAAATGCAGAGATGGAAAAAACTGAATATGTTAATCGTAGATAATCGTTGACAATAAGATTTTATAGAAACAGTGGAGATGGTACGGCACAAAAAATGTTTTGAGATACAACCTTGAAGAAGAGTCATGGAAACTTTTAAAAAGAAAAATCCATGACTCTTTTTTATTTTCAATAAGTTCTAATTTCCGGCAGTACAGACGACAAAGAAATGGGGTGCGAAATATTGATATGATTAAAAAAGATGCAGTATAATTTGATTAATTATAATAAAATGTGCGGTTTATATCATTTCAATATTATGGAGGGAGCGAGTATGCGTTTTCACAAACAGATAAAAAAAGTGGTATTGTGTTTGTGTCTCATTTTTTTAATGGGAATGGGAAGTGTAGCGGCTTATGCCAGCGGATCGTCCCAGCAGGTTGCTGTGGCAGTGGTGATGAATCCCAACATTGATCTGGTGCTGACCACCGGGATCAGTGATGTAGATCTGAGTAATTTTGAAGAGGATCTGTTGGATGCCCTGGAAGCCCGTGGAATCGGAACGCAGAACACGGACATGGTAGAGATCAGTGCCATTGAGACAACCAGTGCAAGCCTGGAGTCCACCAGTGTGGACTTTGCATCAGTAGTAAATAGTTGGCAGACTGTTGGCGCGGATACCTGGTCGGCAAATGATCAGGGACAGATTTTCAGTAAGGTTCCGGGAGGAAAGAATAAGCCTTCCTGGTGGGGGACAGCGCTGATCAATCCCACCGGATTTGAGATCAATGATCTTCAGGCAAGCTTTACTTTGGTTAACGGGGGAAATCTGAACGAAGGATTTTGTTTTAATGTGACGCAGAATGCGGATGGCTCCCTGAACGGTTATTTTATCTCCTATTCGAATCATAGTAATACTATACGGGCGTTATTCCGGTTTGATCATTATACCTTAGATCAGGGCTTCGACAGCGGAATCAATAATGTGATGTGGTGCTATAGTAAAAATGCAGCGTCATGGTCTCCGGGAGGGAAAGGATCTTACGGAGCTGACAGCTATACCTGTCTGGCGCAGTGGACAGATTCCGGCAGCAATATTGCATATGAAGTAACCTGTAAGGATGGTAAAATCGTAATAAAGGATAACGGTAAGGTGGTTGCCAATGTGACAGATGCCACCTATCCTCAGGGAACCTATGGATTCTGGGGAAATAACTGTGAAGTGAATGCTTTCAGTTATGTTTCCAATCTGAAAATAACAGCAACGAAGATTGTTTCCAAAGATTATGCCCAGGTTCTTCTGGAGCCGTCGTGGAGAGATAGCGCTGCTCACTTTGTTGTAAACGTAGAAGATCCGGTAAATGACAGTCTGAACAGTGCAGAAGCATTGGCGCGTACTCTGGCGGACGGGATTCATTTCATCCAGTGGGGAACAAATGAGAATAAAGCATCTGCGCAGGAGTTTATTTCGAAGAATGATAACAACGGGATATTTACTGATAATGGAAATTATCAGGCAGCGATCAATGCTACGGCAGATTACATAAAGAAAGTAATAGACCGGCTGCAGCAGTCCAATGCGCAGTATGTAATTGTCGGTGAAAACGTAGAATTGGTTGTCTCACCGGAATCCCTGAAGAATGGGGCTGTATCGCAGCTTTTCCCAACCGGAAGATGGCTGGTACATCATGATGAAAATTATTTTGCAAACAGCGAAGGAAAATCTTCGGCTACAGAAGTGTTTCAGAAAGATCTGATGTGCTCTTTTGATAAGCCCGGTAAATATGAGATTTCTTTCGATAATCAGAAGGTAAAGGAAGTCTATGCTCACAGAAAACCGGTAGCAGACTTTAATATAAACATTCAGAGCGGCACTTTGACGCTGACCTCTACTTCTTATGATCTGGATTCGGAAACGGATATTGGATATGGAGAGGGAATTGCAGAGGAAGCCTGGTATTATAAAGAAGCAACAGCGGATACCTGGACCAGTGGAAAATTAAGCCAATTTACGGCGAATAAAGTTTATATGATTAAACTGGAAGTCACAGATGAGCAGGGTGTCACATCCAGTGCGATCAAATATGTGGGAATAGGAGCACCGGTGGCGAACTTTACCTTAAGCTCGAATGCGATTTCGACAGCAGATAAGCTTTCGGTTATGGATGTTTCCTACGATCCCCAGGGCTATGAGCTCACAGGCTATGAATGGACCTTAAAAAAAGGGGAAACAGTGCTGCAGACGTATACCAGCAAGCAGTTCCCGGATATCAATTATAATGATCCCGCTTTTGGTGAGGGCAATTATTCCATCTCACTGAAAGTGACCAACAGTAATGGTATGGCTTCTGGTGTGTTTACCCAGTTTTTTACAGTAGAGACAGCCAGATATAATAATAAATATGTGCATTATGCAGGCGGCTTTCAGGCAAATGAGGGAGGCGCCGGAGATGACGGCAGCTTCCTGCTGCAGACAACGTATCGTTCCCAGACATATGGAACAGAGTTTTTGCCTAATGCGGATTATGCGCTGTCACTGCCAAATGGATTCTATCTGGAGCCTAAATTTGGAACGGGGCAGATGGAACAGGAAGACGGGGCATATCAGGAGTATGACTTTGGTACGAAAGTAAATCAGCCGGGATATGCAATGGATTTTGCATATCATTACTATCCATATGAATATACCCTTACTTATGATCTAGATGGCGGTGTACTGGAGGAAGAAAATCCTCAGACTTATACAGTACTTCACGGAGTGACGTTTCAAGAGCCGGTGAAGCCTCATTGTACATTCCTTGGCTGGTATGATCAGGATGGTAATAAACTGACAGGGGTTAATGAGGGAGCGAATGCTGTATTTACCAATACGGCAGATCTCTATAGTAAGCTGGCACCGAGAAAAACAGGCAATTTGCAGCTGACAGCGAAATGGGAAACCCGGACTTATGATGTAACGGCAGTTAAGTATGGCCATGGTACGATCAGTGGCGGCGGTCGATTTGTAGAAGGAGAAGAAAGCACAGTTACATGGACGCCGGATGAAGGCTATAAAGTAACCAGCGTTATGGTAGACGGCGATGTGCGGGACGACCTGGTGAACGGAGGCGCAGGCAATACGATCCGATTTGCGGATATTCAGGAAAGTCACGTGGTAAAAGTAGAATTTGCCGAGAAAAAAGCAGATAATGATGATGACGGAGAGGAAGAAGATCGTCCGCAATACTTCACTGTAACGACAGAGCAGAAAGGCGGAAGCGGAGAGGCCGTTATATCCAAATCCAAAACGCTGGCGGAAGGTAGTGATTATATCGTAGAATGGCAGCCGGGCGGCATGGATGTGATCCAGAGCATTACCGTAGACGGACAGGATTATCCGACAGATAAGAGAAGTGTGGAGTTCAAAAAACTAGCGGGTAATCATCATGTGGTAGTGGTCTATGAGATGAAAGAAACGCCGGAGAGACCGACGACGGACGGCTATTATACGATTACAGTCAATACCTGGAATGGCGATGCCGGAAGAGTGAATACTGCAGTAACAGGAAATGGAGTTGTACAGCCCGGAACGGATCATACAGTTACATGGATGGCGCAGGGCTCCTATGAAGTGTCCGGAATTGTGCTTGACCGTGGTACGGCAGCAGAAAAGTGTCTGACCGCAGATGAAATTGCCGCCGGCAGTTATACTTTTGCGGATGTTAGGGCGAACCATGTGGTTGATGTGACATTTCAGGATACAGCACAGAACCCGGATGATCCGCAGCCGAAAAAGGTACAGGTTACAACAGAACTGGTAGGGTCTCCAGGACAGATTACAGAGTCGGCAACCGTCAATGTGGGAGATAACTATACCGTAGAATGGGATTCTGTGGTGAGAACGACGGATGATGTGGAAGATTCGGATTATGCGGTTTATAAGGTAAAAGAAGTTCTTGTAAATGATCAGCAGATGGACGCGGATACAGAATCTGCAAATTTGACAAATATAAGAGAAGATCAGACGGTACGGGTGGTTATGGAACCTGTTTTGTATCAAGTAGAGACAGAGATTGTCGGCGGTGGTTCTATTGCACCGACCAAAACACTTTACGATGGTCAGAATTATCTGGTGACAGCTGCTCCGATAGATGGATGGATCTTACAATCAGTTACTGTTGACGGAAATTTGGAATATGAAAAACCGGAAACAGTTATGGTGAGCGACGAAGAAGCGGAGGCCGATGTTGAAAATAATGTTCCGCTTATGAAACGTTCTCCGGCAAGAGCGGGCGGTGAGGTTACAACGGTTGTTAACGACCAGGCCGTTTAGGTCGATGTACGGAGTATTACCATGCCTCACAAGGTTCGTGTTGAATATACCAGAGCAGATGGAACCCCGACGGATCCGGCAGTATTGCGGAAGGTAACAGGACGGGTAGAAGGTGGTCCGGGAGAATTCACGGGAAGCGGAGAATATGAGGTTGGAGGTCAGGCTGACCTGGCTTGGACAGTTCCATCCGGATATGAAGTGGCATCCGTAACCGTGAAAGTAAACGGAGCACAGCGTAATGATATCGTACCCGTGGGAACAGCGCTTACTCTTACAGATATTCAGGATGAATATGATATTACTGTGACGTTGAAAAAGAGCGGAGGCGGATCAACAACCCCGGATCCGGATGAAGATCCAGCGCAGCCAACATGGTCCGTAGTTACCATGATTACCAACGGAGAAGGAGAAATTACCCCGACACAGCATGAGCTTGCAAACGGAAGCAACTGGCGTGTGGAATGGGATTTTGATACGAGTTTATTTACGATAAAAGAAGTGCGTATAGACGGTGCGACAAATGACGGATATTTGAATCGAAAGCGAGTAGATTTTGAAAATCTGTCCGCAGATCATACGGTAGAAATTATTCTGATCGCGAAAGACGCGCCGGATGCACCGAGTGGAGATATAAAAGAAAAATATGTGATTTCAACGGAAAGAACCCAGGGTGGAACCATAGACCAAAGTGCGGTTGTGGAAAAAGATGCAGACCATACCGTACATTGGGAAGCGGATACGGGATATTATGTGGCATCTGTGAAGGTAGACGGTACAAAGAGGGATGATCTGCTTGACAAAGGATCTGTAGAATTTCGAAATATAGGGCGGGATCATCACGTGGCTGTCGTTTTTGCAAAAGAAGGCGAACAGAAGCCGAATATAAAAGATATGAATTCGATTACGGCTAATATCGGTTCCGGAGAAGGTTTTGTTGATGGTACATTGAAGGTACCGGATGGTGCAGACCATACGGTAACATGGGAGGCAGCAGACGGCTGGACCGTACAGACTGTTATCGTAGACGGGCAGGTAAGAGATGACCTGAAGGATGCCGGCCGGACCGAATTTAAAGATATCAGGGAAGACCATACCGTTACCGTTCTGTTCCAGCAGAAAAAAGCGGAAGATGAAAATACAAAAGGAACTTTCCAGATTCAGACAAGCAGAGAAGGAAAAGGTACGATCAGTCCTTCAGCCAGGGTAAATAAGGAAAGTCAGTATACAGTCAGCTGGGCTCCCGCAAAAGGTTATAGAGTTGGCCGTGTAGAGATTGACGGCGTCTCCTGTCCGGAACTTCTGGATAAGAGGGAAGTGATATTTAAAAACATTGCTTCGGAACATACCATCAATGTTGTATTTGAGAGAGAAGACGGCACAATCGTACCCATGGACAAAATTGTACATGTGACGACCGGTGTGACCGGGGGATTGGGCCAGATTACCGGAAACTTCACTGCAGAAAAAGGTGAAGAAGTTGTTGTGGAATGGAAGGCAGATCCAGGATACGTAGTTGGTATGGTATATGTAAATGGAGCAGAGAGACCGGATCTTGTATCCGGAACGGAAGGCTCGTTTACATGGAAGGATATCCAGGAGGATGCAAAGGTAGAAGTACTTTTTGTAGAGGAAGGAACGATTCTGCCTGTGGATTTGGATGTGGACAAAACTTCCAATAACGGGCCGAAGTCAGGCGTTAACACAGGAGATTCCATGCAGGCAGGAAAATATTTTGCATTCGCAGCTCTTTCGTTTGCAGGAATGGTAATATTATGCTGCCATATGCTTCGGGCAAGAAGAAAAAACCGATAAAAAAGAAGTCATAGATACAAATGAAACAGATAAAGAGCTGTAAAATTTTAAGTTGAATTTTACAGCTCTTTTGCGTATACTAAATATAGAAATCATGTAGAATCGAGGAAGGAGCTGAAAGAATATGGCAAATATTTTACCGGTATCTGATTTAAGAAATTATAATGAGGTCCTGAAAAATTGTCGTAAAGGAGAACCTGTATATCTTACTAAAAATGGCAGAGGGCGTTTTGTTGTACTCGATATAGAAGATTATGAGCGTGATCGTGCAGAGAAGAAGATATTAATGAAGCTGCAGGAAGCAGAGGAGGCAGTCAAAGACGGCGAAGGCTGGCTCAGCCTGGACGAATTAAAGGTACTTGTGGGGGAGTAGGCTATGTTAGACTTACGAATGAACCCATTGGTTGTAACGGATTTAAAAGAAATTCGGGATTATATTGCTGAGGATAATGCAGAATATGCGGCAGAAACGCTTAAAGAAATTTACGGTAAATTTGAGAATATACAAATGTTTCCGGGGATAGGAGCAGATCTTTCCCAAAGAGTTAGTTTCCGAACAGATTACAAGTATGCAGTTTGGGAGAATTATGTGATTATTTATAAAGTGAGAGAGAAGTATGTGGAAATCTATCGGGTGGTGAACCGGTATCGGGATATTACGAGGATTTTTGAATAAACCATTTAGAACTAATTTCAAATTGACCGAGCTCTTTAGAGCGAGGGATGCTTCTTGAACGACAGTTCAAGAAGCAGGGATCAATCTCCGGAATATGCTTTTAATATACCGTTGAATTGTGGTATGCTGTATGTAAAATGAGAGTGATTATTTGGAATTGTGTTAAGGAGGACAGTGTATGAGATTGGAAAAATGCAAAGCAGGGCATTTTTATGATGCTGAAAAATATGATGCCTGTCCTCATTGTGGACCAGCTCCTGTATTTGGTGTTGATCTGCCAGAATACAGGAAGCAAAAGAAGCTTTCTATGTCCGATGTGCTTTCTATTCTGGAAGAGGTAATGAAAGCCGTGGTAACTCTTCATAGGAAGAATCTCTTACATTTGAATATTAATCCGACGAATATTTTGATCGATGATCAAGGAAATGTGATGCTGGGGGATGTCTCTTCGGCCTGTACGATCACACAGTATCAGGAAAAGCCCTTCCGCAGAGGAACGCCAAAGTATTATGCTCCGGAGATGTTTTACCAGACAGGATACAGCGGCAAAGAGGATATGTATTCCCTGGGAATTACCATGTATTACATAGTATCAGGGGGAAATTATCCCTATGTGTTCGGAGAGGCAGAGACCCGCAGGGCAGATTCTGTCTATCTGGAAGATTCCACCTTTCCGGAATGGTTAAATCAGATGATAAAAAAGGCAACCGCTTATCATCCGGGTGACCGATATGAGAACATGGAGGAAATGCTTGCGGTTTTCAGACGCATGAATCAGAGAACAGATTGCTATCGTGTTCCTCCATTATCCTACCAGAATCCTTCCCCGCAAATGACACATGGGAGGATGGGGATAGATGCTGACCTGCCGTCAGAAACGGATTGCTCACAATTGGAAATCAGTAAAGTCCATTTTTCGGCGGTGGCGCCGAAAACACTGGAAAAAGAAGAGTATTCTCTGATCGATATTGTAATGTTCGAGGATGCTTTTCGATCCGTGGTGGATGATCTGATAAGGGATGCAGAGGTTCCTGTAAAAGAGACCCGATCCGGGACGGTAAAGGTAAAAGAAGGCGCAAAAGTCAGGATACAGCTCTCTTCTCCGGATTTTATGATAGATGATGATACAGAGGAACAGGAATGGCAAAGGGAGTATCTGATCTTTCGTTTTGCAGTTATGCTTCCCGAAGAATTTACGAAAAAACAGGTGCTGTTCACAGCAGTGGTTTATATCAATGATGTGATTGCGAGCCGGTTGAAATTCACTGCCAAATGTTCGTCTTTTGCGCAGCAGAAGATTACGGTTACACAGGAGGATGTACTGTCAGCCTTTGTATCCTATGCAAGTCAGGACCGGCAGCGTGTGGCAATGATTATCCAGGGAATGAAAAAAGCACGGCCGGATATGGATATCTTTTTTGATGTGGAGAGCTTAAGAAGCGGAGAATCCTGGGAGGATGCGCTCTGGACGGAGATTGACAGGCGCGACACGCTGTTTTTGTGTTGGTCGCATTATGCAAAGGAATCTCAGTGGGTAGAGAAGGAATGGCGTTATGCCCTGGATCACAAAGGTGTGGAGGCTATAGAGCCGATTCCGCTGGAACCGCCGTCCAATTGTCCGCCGCCGAACGAACTCAGTAAAAAGCATTTTAATGATAGATTGTTGTATGTGATTCAAATGGAAAGTGAAAACATCATTTCCAAAAAGAAAGCAGGCAATGAAGCCGTCGATATGTATGAAGGAAGCGCCCCGTATATGTTCATCAGCTACTCTCATCAGGACACGGACAGTATGACAGAAATCTGCAATGTTTTAAGAGAGAATGGAGTGCGTTTTTGGTATGACAACGGATTACATTCAGGTGATGACTGGAATTTGGTGATTGCGTCACATTTGGAAAAATCTTCGGTATGTTTGCTGCTTTTATCACGGGCAGCGGCTTCCTCTGACTATGTAAAAAATGAATTGAATTTTGCCATGAATCACAGAATTCCTATACATGTTGTGCTGTTGGAAAGTTTTGATCTGCCTATTGATGTGGAAATGATGCTTGGCAGAATTCAGATGGTAGAGAAGAAGAACGGTTATGAACAAAGGCTGACGGAGTCCCTTCCGGATGAACTGTTTGATTTTCAGCAGCCGGAAGCAAATCCCGCCGGCATTCATCATCCGCTTTTTCAGATCGGCGATGAGATTGCCAACAGACAGGGTACCGTTTCCTATCTGGGCACTCATAAAAAGCTTGCCTATGAAATTCTGGTGCAGGTGGATCATAATATCAACGTCAGCAAGGATGTGATGCTGAATCAGGCGAAAATGGCAGTGAATCTGTCACATCCTATGTTCCCGAAAATATATGATATTATGGTCAACAACGGAAAAATGTATACCTTTCAGGAATACCGGGGTGAAATATTTCTGGATCAGTATTTAAAGGATCACAGGCTGCAGGAAGAGGAGATTACAAAGTGGATTTCTTCTGTGATTAATGCAATGGATTACCTGTTTTTTCAGAATCTTGGATTCAGGGATTTTGCAAGGGGAAGTCTGGTTGTTACCCGGGATAGAAAACTGGGATTCACACGTCTTCAGAATCATTATTATGGCGTCATGAAACTGCAGATGGAAAACAGGCAATATTATTTCGAGAAAGAAGTGGAAGAGATCGCAGTATTGCTTTATCAGTTATGTACCGGCCGGATTCCGATCCTGCCGTTTGATATGATCAGCAGCCAGTCATTGAGTAAAAGCTTTGTGGACAAGGTGAATCTGATCCTGCAAAAGAGTACGAAGGAAGGACATAAGATAAAGTACAATACCTTTGGGGAAATCTTACAGGATTTACATCTTCGCAGACTTACTATGGGAGATGCTTTATTTCTCAGAAAGCGTCAGGAAAAGCTAAAGGAATATGAGAGTATAAGAAAGGCCAATTTGAATGGCATGTTCACGGGCAGCGAAAAGGACGCCGGTGAGGGTAACCTGGAAGAAAAATTTGGATTTGAGGCAACCGTACAGTTGACCGATGAAATAGATACAAAAACTCCCGTGATCAGAGTAAGAATATGCTCAACGGGACAAATACTGGAGTCCTCAAAGGGAAAAATCATCATTGGCAGAGCGCCGGATTGTGATCTGGTGCTGAAGCAGCCATCTTTAAGCCGTCGGCATGTTCTGGTGCGAAAACAGTCGGAGGATGAATATGTGATAGAAGATCTGAATACCACCAATGGTACTTTTATCGCAGCAACCAACGAGAAAATTCAGTTTGGGCAGACGGCAGTGATTCCCAGGGGAGGAATCATACAATTAGGAAGTATATTGTTACAGTTATGTTAGGACAAGTAAATATGGATATCTGAGTGAAAAGAGCTGCAGATAGTTGCTGTTAAAAGCAATTGTCTGCGGCTCTTTTGTATGAAAACAGCCGGATATAAGTTTCAAAGAATCTTTCCTTATAAGAAAACTATCAGGAGTGCTGAAACTTGCCGGGAATGGGATACTGATAGCAGATCAAAGAACAAGATGCAAAACAGAAAGGAGAAAACGTTATGAAAGCGTGTGATGCAACAAAATTGACGGACAGGATCCGTCAGGAATACGGAGTTACAAAGGAGGATGCACATAGCAAAGCAATACAGGTTTTAAAGGATTGCCCTGCGGCATTGTACCAGAATGTGCAGGAATGGTCAGAAAAACAGGCATTGACTGATATTTATGTGGGGAAGTATTCCCTGCCTATGATCCTGGCAATCTGGAACAGCAGAGATTTTTTAAGAGCATTGGAGGTGATGGCTGAATTATCAGAGGGAAAGGTTGAGATTGCGGAAAGGAAGATTTGGAATATGAGGAGGTAGTCTGCTATGGGTGCATACGGAGTACATCCTACCCGATATGGCAGGCTGAGTAATGAACAGCTTTATTCCATGTTCCGCGAATCAACCTACAGTAAACTTGGAGAAAACGAGAAATTGGATCTTCTGCAGGAAACCGTGAACCGTGATGCGCTGGAGAGAGGAGAGATAGGTGCGCCGGAGGTGCGTTTTGCTGACCTGCCGGCAAATGAAAGCGGAAATGCGGCAAATGGTGTGATTAATGTTAACTATGATATGGCAGTCAGGGGAGTACAGGCCTTTACCTATCATGGGCAGAGGATGGAATACACCATGAGCGATTATAACTGCCAGACACTGAACACGGTGCTTCATGAAAATGTGCATTGCTTCCAGGATCAGGTGATTGACGGAACAATCCATATAGAGGATGCCGCGCTGACCAATGCGTATCAGGCAAATGGCTTTACCTCCAGTGCCGTACTTCAGAACGGAAGTTA
Source organism: Lachnospiraceae bacterium (assembly GCA_050944855.1). Classification (GTDB taxonomy): domain Bacteria; phylum Bacillota; class Clostridia; order Lachnospirales; family Lachnospiraceae; genus Lactonifactor. Next base: position 43,271 of record JBMNRU010000017.1, on the reverse strand, counting down.
TCATCTGGGCAGTCAGTACCTGACAGGCGAGACGGCTAACGGGTATTATATGTATTACTTTCAGGCAACGGAAAGAGATGCCCATCTTGCGGCGGAGGAGAAGACAGCCGCTATCCTGCATGATCTTTCCGACAAGTATGGCACAGAGGCATCCTTTGAAGCATATGCCGGATCCATAGCCGCTACAGGCTATCAGGCAACGGAACGGGAGGCAGTACAGCGATTTCAGAATCCGAATTTTGTAAAGGATCTGAACCAGACACTGCAGAACCAGTATTTTGGAACAAAGGTGCCGGTGAATCCCAATACAGAAAGGGCTGTCAGGGCAGAGATGGTTGCAACTCATCAGAGTCTGCAGCAGATGGCACAGACCAATCATTTCACTATAAAGGAGGACACGAAAATGGCATTTGACCCAAAGCCGGTTTCATTAGAAGAATATAATCAGAGCCTTAGAGATACGGTGAACGCTTATTATGAACATGCAATGAGGGATCCGTCCATGTCTAAGGAAGAGGCAATCCAGTCAACGGCAGAAGTAAGCGAACAGTATCTTGGAGCGGTTCAGGAGTTTCAGGAGGCACAGGATATGACAAACACTGCGGCTGAGGTTCAGGGGAATGAGGCCGTATCCGCAGAAACAGACACTGCAGAAGCCGGTGTATCCGACGAGGGCGGGAGCGGCGGCATAGATAATGACGGAGACGGTGTGGATGACGGTATGGATGTTTAAAGGAGGAGAGGAATAGATGGCATATGATTTTGGACAGAGAAGCATCGGGGAGGCAGGTGACCGTGAGAGAAATAAGGGAATGTATACGAAGACGCTTTTCGGGCAGAGCATCCACGAAGCTTTGGTTCCTTCCTGGACTGCGGATCGTTCAAAGAATCCTTTTGTTGTATTTCAGGATCCAAAAACGAAGAAATTCTTCGGCTTGAGTAAGGATATGCTGGTGTATGGCCTTTTGGCCATTGGAGCGCCAGGTACAGGAAAGACTAACTTTTTCAATTTTACCCTGGATCGGCTACTTGCTTTGATGGAACCTACGGATGTGATTGTTATTTTTGATACGAAGGGAGATTATCTGGAACTTTTCGGTGAAAAAATACCGGATAAGGAGAAAATTATCATCGGAAATGGGGAGAAGTATTGCGGCGTTACTGCGTACCATAACATTTTTGCCGAGATAATGCCCAGAGGTCTTGATGGAAAACTCATTTATACAGCAGAGTCTGATGAAGATGCCCTGGAAATCTGTGAACAGTTATTTCAGACGATGGACAGCGAGACACAGCCGATTTTCCCTGCTATGGCAGAGCAGATTGCGGCGGCGGCCCTGATTTATTATATGAGAACGTATTGGCGTTCGGATCAGTCAAAACTGAACAATCAGGAATTCCTTTCTTTTTTTACACGCAGCACAAATGAGGATCTGAAAAAGATATTGGAGCTTGCTTATATGGCGGATCAGCGAAGCTGCATAGATTATATCGCAAACAAGAGTAATCAGACACAGGGCGTGAACAGCTATATTGGCTCCGTGCTGAAAAAGATGTTTGTAGGCCCTTTTGCCAAGGCGGATCCGTCGCGGGAGTTTTCCATGAGAGAAGTGATGGATGGCGGAGAGAAAAAAGTGATTTTTATTGAATATGATCTGAGAAAAGGCAATCTTCTGGCACCGATGTACGGCATCCTCATCGATCGGGCGCTGGCTAATGCGCTGGGCGGAAGACAGAAGAGGAAGAACCATAAGTATTTCCTTTTGGATGAGATGCTGCTTCTTCCCAAAGTCAGGATTGGGGAAGCACTGAATTTTGGAAGATCGCAGGGGGTAAAAGTGATGTGCGGACTTCAGAATACGGCAGGATTGGAAGAACAGTATGGAGAGGCCGGTGCAAAGAACATTCTTTCTTCTTTTCAGAATATGGCTGCATTCAGAACCAGTGATTTTGGCACCAGACAGTTCGTGGTGGATCGTCTGGGGGAGAACTACCAGAGCATTAGTTTTTCCGCACAGCAGGAAAACCTGCATATTCAGAGAGAAGGGCATACAGTGGAAGACTGGACCCTGTTAAAGATGAAGAACGGAGAGGCTGTAGTAGCGCTGGCGGGAGAAGCCCCGTTCCTGTTTACGATGCCCCTTTATGGGTAATGGATGGAGGAGAAAGACCATGAGTAATAAAGGAATGATCATTCGGGAGTGTGAACGTATGAATACGGCCAGACGGGTATTGGAGGGACGTGTAGACAGCACATGTTTCTTCCGGACCATTCGCGGAGATCTGCTGATGACAGGAAAAGAGGCGGGAAATCGGTCTCTGGTTCTGGATCTGATCTGCAGCTGTTTGGAAAAACAGGATATGCCAACGATTATCCTGACCAGCCATGAGGCAGTGCTGACAGCCCTGCAGCAGAAACAAAAGGCGCAGGAGATTAAAGGCGTTATGGTTTCCGGCCCCAATGATAAAAATTACCATCCGTTTTATGGTATGTCGGCACAGCAGATTCTTCGTTTCGTTCGTATGACGGCAGAGGAAATGGGATATGGTACCCAGACGGATCGTGTCATGATCTATGCAGCGGCAGTGCTGAATGCAGTTGCGGCGAAATATCCGGTATCACTGCCGGCCGTAGGAAAGCTTCTGAATGAAGATGACGATTTTATTTCAGAGTTTGCTCTTCAGGCAGGCCTTTCCAATGTGGCTGCAGACAACATTCGCGGGAACCATGAGGCAGGAATTATCTTAAGGCGATTGTTTGAACGGCTGGAGGAAGTGTTTGAGGATATTTACACGGCGGGAAGTGATACACGATATAACGTGCAGAGCGGAGCAAAGAACAATCTTTTTGGAATGGCTGTGTATGCGTGCTCCGGCAATCAGCATATTTTCAATTCCTATCTGAAGGAGGAAATCTTTTATACCCTCAGATGTGCGCCCCAAATTCGGGTGATTCTGGATGAGATGGTGTTCCTGGATGAAAATGATGAACTGCTGAAATATCTCATGCAGGCAAAACGACAGGGCAAAGTCGAGCTGATCATGGTGTCACAGAATATAAAGGAGTCCCTGCATGGGAATACGGAGCTGGATTTTGAAAATGTGGTTATGTTTTCCCATGGAACTTCTGCAGCGACGGATGATATTTCCAGAAACTTATTTGGAACCTATCAGCATCATGTGCCGGTACCTGTAGCGGGCAATACACCGCATATTTTCTTTTCCATAAAAAAAGCAGTACATTGGCAGATGCAAAGTGAGGAGCGGCTTAGAGTGAGAAGTCAGGATCTCTGTGCACGTCCGACCATCCTGGGCAGCCAGTCGGATTACCTGGCCGTGAAGACGACAGCAAATGCCAACATTTATCTGATCCATACATCGGACTTTCTGTCTGCTGTGGAGGAAGTTCCCGTGGTTGTATGAGACAGACAGAAATATTCAGGAGGTGATAAAGGATGAGACATGCGGGAAATATTTTTGAGCAGGAAAGCTGCAGGGGAGCAGGGATCAGGGGCATTTCAGGCGTAACGCTGGCTATGATTGTCTGTTCTGTATTGTCCGGTCTGGCTGCCATCGGAATCATTGCAAACTTTGGTGCAGTGACAGCGCATATTGCCATATTCATGGCAGATATGTTATCTTCCGGGGCGCTTATTTTAGTGGCCGTGATCGCAGTAGTTTACTTTTTGGTACGGCTGAAATGGGGGCTGTACAGAAGCTTTTGGAGGTGGTGAAAAAGATGGATTATCAGGAACTAACCGTGTGGACCGTGATAAAGCGGTTCTTAATCGGATGGGTCGTGGCAGGAGGTTTGCTGGTGGTTGTCAGCTGTATAAAATATAAAGAGTATATAGCGGCAACTTTTGCAGACAATACCTGGGCTTGGATCAATGGGATTATGCCGATCGTAATTATGGCGTTTGCCATAGGATATCTGCTTAAATCTCTGTTTCGATAGAGCGAAAGAAATATAACTTTATAGTCAGAAATATGATAAAATAAGAATATCATATGGCTTCCAAATTCATAAAGGAGAGCAGGATATGTTTCATGTAATGAAAAAGAAAGGGAAAGTAGTTCGAGCTTATCAGCTGGGAAGTGACAGTGCAGTCATAAAGGAATTCATGGCAGATGGAAAAATAAAAGATCTGGGAGATGGAAACTATGCTGTCTATTCCCAGGAAGCAGTAAATGGAAAGGTAGGCGGAGAAGTCGCGAAGGTGGGAGACTGGATCAAAATTGACAGCAGCGGCTGTCCTTACCCCAATGATCGGGACTTTTTTGAGAAAAATCATCTTTCTATCAAAGGAGATACCTATGAGCAGATTGCAAAGCCTCTTCCCGCCTGGGATGCAAAATGTGAGATGTGCCCGGAGGTGGCATTTTTGGTTGAGAAGAAGGGTCTGATCATTGATGAGACTTCAAAAGAACAGCGTTATTCGGCAGAACTCTGGGGAACAAAGGAAGCAGCCTCAGCAGATGCGGTGATTATTTTTTATAGCATTTCCTACGATAAAAATGGCTGTATCATAGATGCGGATTTTAATTTTGTGGAACGCAGCGAGTTTCAAAAAATATACCGTGTTGTTTAAAGTGCCGGATGCCAGTGGGATTCGGTTATATACAGGGAGGATAATACCATGGCGAAGATTGGAGAATACCGGCTGCAGATTTATGATCTGCTATATGAAAAACCAATCTGTGATTATGCGGAAAATACAGGAAAAAAGAAACAGAGCAATGTTTTGATCCTTGGAACCGGATGGATCGGCAATGAGGCGTTTAAAGCGGCATTCTGGGCCGGGCAGGCGCTGGATATGGAGCTGAATATTACGGTTGCGTCTCAGAATGCAGCAGCATATAAGGAGCAGGTCCTGTCCACAAAGCCGGGCGCCTATATGCCGGCACTGAAAAAGTATGCCGAACATAAGCACTATGCGAATTTGAAATTTGTGGATATAGATGTAGAAGAAGGGTTGGATGCGGCAGGATTGGCGCCGCTTGCACTTGCTGAAAACCCATATCATTATGTCATAGTTTCCCTTGGAGATGCAGAACATAACTGGCTGGCAGCATCCGAACTGATCGCACAGCTTGGTGCAGTATCCTGCGAAAAGGGCTCGAATACATCCAGAGTGCTTGTGAATGTTTTTCATGAATTTTCCCATCGTATCGGGGAGGATGAACAGGCCATGCTGGTTGAACATGGGGAAGAGAATGGCGTTGAAGTCCATTTCTTCGGAAAGGAATCGGTCACTGGGACAGAGCTTAGCCGTATTGCCCGCAATGTTCATTTTAGTTATGGCATGAAATATGATCAGCGCATGAATAAGAAACAATCGGATGAGCAGTCTGAAGCCAGCCGTATAGCAGAGTTTGTAGAATCCCCCATGGATTATGAGGTGGGAGATGTGAGCGTGGCCGCAAATTTTATCGGGGCAAAATATGCGGCGGATTCTTCCTTTGCATCCGCAGTCCATATTCCGGTAAAACTGGCTATGTGCAGGGCCGCAGCTCCCCAAATGGATCCTCTGGATACCTTAAAAGAAGCCATTCGCAAAAAGAATACCTTGTATTGGAAACTGGTCGCACTGGAACACAGGCGCTGGAATGCATATACTGTGACGCGCGGGTTCCGTGCCCCGACACAGCAGGAAGAGGAAACCCTGTTATATCAAAATGGCAATACGCATCAGGATAAACAAAGACTGCTGCATATGTGTTTGTGTGATTGCGGGGAGAAATCCGCCCTGCATCATGAATTTGACCATCAGTATGCGTTATGGCTGAAAAAGAAATGTCCGGCAGAGGATCCTTCTGAACTTGACAGAGCCAGCTTGAGAGCACACCAGCTCACGGTGAGATTATCTGAACAGTTGGATCCGGATGCAGTTTTGAGACAGATTGTGGGAAACAATACCGAATACGCGAATCTGAGACATTCCATTTTAAAGCTTTTTAATGATGAGGACAATTCTCTGGTGCTCTATCAGAAATCTTTGGAAGCAGCAAAGGAATATGCCCAAAGTATTTCCCGGGAGGAGGTTCAGCGGCTGTGTGAGACCGATGAAATGCTTTCGCCTGTTAAAATCAGAAATGCCAGAATGGATTTTTTTAGTCTGGATGAGCAGCTTGTGGAAATGCTGCCATTTGCGCTATGGTACGGCAGTCAATACGGAACCGTTATTACGATCAGTGACGGAATGTCCACAACCACGCAGGATGTGATCATTCCCACTTTATTCTCTGCTCAGAATGCTGTGTTTATGGGGAGGGCAGTTGGCAGCAGAAAATACCGGGAGGTAATCTCTGCATATTTTAAAAGCCGCGGGAACAACACAATGCCTCAGTTTATCACATTATCCTCTATGGATATGGGCACGGTTTATACCTGTCTGGAAGAACAGATGGAAAAGTACGGCCATCACGATCTGCTGATCAATTGCGTACCGAATAAAGGGTATGATGCAATTCTTGCAGTGGGAAGACTGATGGAAAAGTATCCGGGGGCCGTGAACGTGGTTCAATATCTTCCCAAGAAAGGGATCTTGTCTTTTTCTGCAGATAAAAATATTGGCGCAGGCCTGGAGCATAAGAGCTTTTCACTGTCAGAATATATACAGCTGATGGGCGGAAGAGTGGAAAATGAATATGCAAGGCTTTATGACACCAGAGAATATGAGTCGCTGATGGAGTTGTTCAAGAAATATTGTGTATCGACCCGATACCTAAAAGGGGATGGGAAAAAACAGGGAAGTTTTCCTACCTGGGCGGTTGTGACGAGATTCTTTGCGCATGCGGCAAAGGACACGAATTACGAAGATACAGTAAAAAATCATCCGAAGGGAAAGGTACTGCAGTATACGGGAACTTTTTCTGAAAGTGTTTTTTGTGATTCCATGATTGGAGATACCCTGGATCAGCTGCAGGCCTATCACATTATTCAAGGATATCAGGAAGTTACAGGAGAACAAGCAGTTACGGTTAGCTTTGCATATGTGGATCCGGAGATTGCGCTTTTGCTGAAGCAATTTGAACAGGACACGATCACAGCAGAAGATGCCTATAAATCCTTAAAATTCGTTCCGGTGAATGGAGGCCTGAAGGTTTCCAATCGCTTTGTGCAGCAGGCGCCCATACTGACAGCGGGGGAAACCGATGCCCATAGAAAAGTAAAATTGGCTTTTTTGCAGGATCTGTCTAAGTTAGGATATATTAGCAATCTGTCCATAGATGACAAGGAAGATACGGTGTCCTTTGCCTTTCGTGACAATGCCACCATGCGTCTTATGAAGACACAGGGACTGATTTTTGAGCTGATTGTGTATTATTTGATGCGCGAATCCGGTCAGTTCGATGAGGTGGAGACCGGAGTGAAAATTGCCTGGGATGCGGAAGATATCCCCAAGGAACAGAAGTTATTAGAAAAATTAGATGAGAACAGCGGCCGTGATTGGGGCTATGGCAATTATATACAGGCAAGAGGCGAAGTGATGAGACTCGCTGCAATTCAAAGTGGTCAGTCTGTTAAAAATGAGATTGATATCATTGCGTTAAAAGGGATGACTGCAGCTATGGTATCCTGTAAAACATCCGACAGTGACAGTATGCAGTGGGTTTATGAGATCAAAGCCGTGTCGGATCACTTCCAGTCCGCAGGTGTTATGGCCGTTTCATCGGATTATACAGAGAAAAACAGAGCCTCTTTTGTGGAACGGGCACAACAGATGAAGGTGCCTCTCTGGGGAACAGAGACACTTTGGAATCCAAAGAAGATGCAGGCAGAAATAGAGCAGTTAGTAAAATAAGATAAAAATGGCAGGGCCATTGCTTACATGCACGGCCCTGCCGTTTTTATCGAACAATAATTCAAATGTTTCTGCTATATTAACTAACACGGCATATTCCTTTACAAACCGGAATTGACCGAGCTCTTTAGAGCGAGGGATGCTTCTTGAACGACAGTTCAAGAAGATGGATCAATAGAAATGGTTAAACAAATATTCTTAGCTAACCAATATGAGTCCAGTGTAAGCTTTTTGTTAGATAGATACTAAATTTGAAAGATTCTAGCTAACCAGCACAAGTCCTGGGCAACTTTTTTATCAGATAGATTCTAATCTTAAAAGAGTTCTAGCTGATAAGCACAAGCCCTGGGTAAGTTTTTTGTCAGATAGTTTTTAGTTCTGAAAAAATTCTAGCTAACAAGTACAAGCTCTGGGCAAGTTCTTCATTGGATAGATTCTAATCCTGAAAAATTCTAGCTGACCAGTACGAACCTTAGGCAAGCTTTTTGTCAAATAGATTCTAAACCTGAGGGAGTTTTAGCTGACAAGCACACGCCCTGGACAAACTTTTCATCAGATAGATTCTAAATTCGAAAGGATTCTAGCTGACTAGTACAAATCTTGGGCAAATTTTTCGTCAGATAGTTTTTAATCCTGAAAAATTCTAGCTAACCAGCTCAATCCCCGGGCGACCTTTCCAGCAGAAAAAATCCCGATTTGTTCAATTCTATAAACTGGAATCTATCTATTTTCCATAACCAATTCTTTGCACTCCCATTTTTCACCCAGAATACAATATCTTTCTGTTGTATCAAGAACTACGTCGCTAAAGCCGACTGCCTTATAACAGTAATAAGCTGGAAGATTATTCTCAAAAACACCCAATGATACTTTTTTTGCTCTATATATTTCAAATGCAAATTTTAGACCTAACTGGAGCATAGCTTTTCCATAGCCTTTTCCTCTCTTGTGAGGATTTACAATAACAAATCCAAAGCGTAATTCATCCAAAGATTCATCAGGATTCCTTAGTGTAAAAAAACCAACAATTTCAGTTTCATCAAATGCAGTAAACGGCATTAGAGATTCAACAAAGCAAAATTCATTTTGTGTTATAGGGTAATTACCAAGTACACCTGCTGTCCATTGATAAAATGCTTTTTCATCTTGACACCACGATAATATCGTATCTACATCCGAAGCTTTATATGGTCTTATTCTAATCATATATTTTTCCTCACAAATTCCGATTTGTCGTTGACTCCATTATACGTTATTCTATCAAAAAAATATAGCTGGATTCCGGAAAACTTGTCAGACAGAAGTGGCTTGCACTGCAAGATGATTCCGTCCGGTAAGTCCACAAAGGGGTAGCTGGCTTTAGCCAGCGCAGGGGAAGTGTAGCTTCCCCTGTGATGATTGGAACAGATTTTTAATCTGTTCCAATCATCTGCTGTCCGCAGGACGCTCCCGGCAACAACAGCGGCATGACTTTTTATTTTGATTTCCCCATCCTGTTCACTGCGTCTTGCGTTCCGGTAGCCCTCATCGGAGAGATGGAAACGAAACCGCTCTCCCTGAAAACCGACAAAGCATTGCTTCTGTACTTCCAGCGTAATTATGTGACGGGTTTCCGGTCGGAACCGTTCTTTTCCTGACAGGTCATGCCCCTGTATGATTTTCTCCTGTGCCTTTGCCGCCGCAAGCCGCTGGCGGATGGAGCTGTCACGCTCCGCCAGAAATCCTGCCTTTGTAGCTGCTACAAACTGGCTGCACTCCGGCTCCGGTATCTTTTCCAGTTTTCGGATGGCGTTCTCCACGATCAGGAAAAAAGCAAGCTCTTTCTTCAACTTTTTTGACATTCTCGGCATAGTGCCTCCTTCATAGAAAAACCGCCCGTTTCAGCAGTAACAGCCGGAATAGGCGGACAGTGGTTTTGGTGTTCATTTTGCCGGTTCCCTCTGCTGTCGTTCCTGCCCCCGTCTTCGGCGGCGTTTCGCTCTCCTTGGCACGCTCGTTCCGGTCAGGGTTCCTCCGTTTCCCTGCCGGAAGTCGTTGCGCTACATCGCCGGGGAGCATATCCCATACAGGCTGGTCATTCGATTGGAATAATCCATCGATGAACTACCTGTATCATAGACCATTTTTGTACTCTGTGCCGTATGTCCATAAAGTAGGAAATCCGGCCGAAAACTGAAAATTCCCACGTTCCCGGAAATGGTGTGGTATAATGCTGTAAGGGGCTGTGGGAGTTGTACAAGGACAAAGGATTAAATCTGGAAGAACTGGCAACGGCTACAGATCCGATATGAGAAGCTGCCGGAGCAGGAGCGCAAGGCACTGAAAAATATCATGAAGAAATCCCCGGCATATAGGGATTCCCCATTGAGCAGGATGAAGCGGAGATAAGGAAATGCCGCTGTGTGGGCTTTATCCATGCAGCGGCATTTTAGATGGTTCAATTTTCAAGTATATAGACAGAATTTTGCATGACGGTATCATTTCCAGTGTTTTAACTGTGAAAGGTAAGAATCAAATTGACTGCGCCGGTCTTCATCTTTCAGATTTTCAGGATTAGGTATATGGCCAACCAGATAATCAAGCAAAGACTCCTTCGATTGATATGCAAACTCTCCATCTGCATAACACCATTTGCAGTAATCCTCATTATAACTCCCATCTTTCTCCCGGCTGATTGCGCTGTCTTCATTTAAAGGCATCCCGCAGCACTGGCAGACAAGCTGCCGTGGAGAGCCAAGAAGTGTATTGATCGACACATTAAATTCTCTCGACAATAATTTTAACGTATCTGTATTTGGCTGTGTTTCCCCATTCTCCCATCGGCTGACCGCCTGTCTGGTGACCATCAGGCGTTCTGCCATCTGCTCCTGCGTAAGGTTTTTATTTTCACGCAGCTGTTTTAATATTTCCTGCATTTTCATGTCTGTCCCTCCTGATAAATTACATATTATTATAATAGACTGACGCTTGAACTTGGGCAAGCAACTTGCTGTTGCTTTCATCTGACAAACGGAAAATCGCATCAGTATCTTCCGTTGTAAACTTTTTTCGCTTCAGATGTCCATCTCCTAATAAACTCTGTCTTTGCGTCAGTGTAAACATTCCGATTATGTTCAAACAGCTTCCACAGCTGCAATTTCATTGTTTCATATTCCATGGCTATTTGTGCGTGTTCATTCAGATAATCCCTAAAATACAGCTCGTCATTGTCCCCTATATATCGAAGGTGTAATATAAAAGTTAACGTCCGTTTAGCTCGCGCCATTCGCAAAACCGCGCTTGCAGCGCTCTCCGCTGCTAACGCACAGGCTGATTTTCCCGACGGATGGGTCTGGCTCTCAGGATATCTGCGGTCTGTTGGATATTATCGGTGTCAAGTCCCTGGAAAGATTCCTCATCATCACTGGAAAAATTGTGGAAAACTTCATTGGTGATTTGATTTCCATAATTGTCTTCCGTTCCCAGGTACGCTTTATGAAGCGTCGTATACAGGGAAACTAAATCATTCCAGGAGCAAAGGCATGGATGCAGCTTGGCAATTTGCAGAGAATGTCTGGTTACTCCATTATTCATGTAATGCTTTGTCTCTTCCGGTGTTGCAGGAAGCCAGCCGGTACTGTACAGATAGCAGCACCATCGGGAATGTTCCCATTTGCTGAGCTCATCGAGAATATCCGGATCCATGATTTCCTCTATCCTGTCAGCCAGTTCCTCACGGTTTGCCTGAGACCAGTAGGAATTCTTGTTTTTAAAGATCCAGCCGGGTAATACGACCCCCGCTTCAAACAGCCGGTAAGGAAGTGACAGAGCTGCTGAATAGCTGGAATTTCTGTTGTACAAACGACGATGGTATGACCATACGTAGTCCGCGGGAGGAGGGGTTTCGAAATCATAGCTCTCGTAGGCATCGGTGCAATACTGATAGTGCATACATTCCGACAGAAATTCAATCGTGCCGCCAATGAGTTCATCCCATGAGAAAATCTCCGATTTTGTGCCAAATGGAATTAATTTGTAATCATTAAACCATCGATTGTCATACTCCTCTTCTTTAGGAATAATGAGCTGCGTTACTAAATTGGCATAGTTGATATCTCTGCATCTGACGGCAACAACTGTTTCATCGGAAGTGTAGTTTTTTAAATTACGGTGTTGAAGCGCTTTCTTGATGGAACGTTCCCGTATTTGCATGGCAAGGTTGATTCCCTCTAAATCGGTGGACAAATCTACGATATAGTAAAGGATATCATGGTTTGTATATTCTGAAATCTTATTTTGAATATCCAGGCTGTCCATGGATATGGTACAATACTCGATTTCGGGGAAAGAAATATCTTCGATATCGGTATTTCTTTTTAAATCCATATCCATTGGCTTTCCGTCGGGTTTTTTAGAATATGCGCCAAAGCCCGGACATAGCAGCGTTGTTTTGTAACAAAGTTCTTCCGCCGCAGGGGAAAGCACTGTGATTTTTGAACGGATCGGAACTCTTGTGTGAGGCAGCAGCCAAAATGCCTGCCGTATCAGCCAGATGGTATCCTCCGTGTTGGCGCGATCGGATAGGATGACCAGATGGTATGTTTTGTCACTGAGATCCAGGCGGTTTCTGACGGATGTCAAAGGGTAAAACAGAGGATGCTGCGCATATAGTAAATCTGCGGATCGTTTTTTTTCATCCAGCAGATATATTTTCACAGGATTGTCCGAGAAAACCGGTCTGCCATCCTCCCGTTTTTCATCCAGGAAGCTGTAGGCAGTATCCAAAATAGGCGTAGCCCGTTCCTGGTCACAGCGGATGATAATTTCTATATTTCCCCATTCACCGGGTTCCGAGATGGATGCGTCTGTAATTTTTTTGAAGATATCCAGGATATTCAGGGCGTTTGCAATGTTACTGTTTTCATCCGGTTCCGCAAAAATGAAACGCAGATGATTGGACAGGATGCCAGTCTGTCCTGTCAGAATATCAGGAATGTTTATATCCAAAGCCGCATCCGTGTTATCCTTCAGCCAATCAGACAGAGGATGCCAGTTTTCCGGCTTCGTCGAGGTTATATATCTTGCGGCCTCCTTGTCATCTCCACAGCGCAGATAATAGTATCCGCCTTCTTGGGAGGTGGATTTTTGTATCTCCGGAAGTATACTATGCTTTACATTACTGGTATTTGTGGCTCCATAACGTTTGGCTTCCAGTTCGTTCTGTCTGACATTGCTCAGATGTGCGGGAAGGTTCCAGTTTCGTGATTTACAGATATTTAGTGCCTCATACGCTCCGGCAAGCGTTTTCGCCGAAGCCAGAGAAATATAATTGGTTACAATATCGGTTAAAATCTCCACTGCTTTCGTCCCATTGTCATTTTCGATAGCGATCCTGGCAGTTTTCAATAGCTGTTCCGGGTTTTCTGATGTATAAGAAAGGGGCCCTGTTTTGTCGGCTTCCGGCGATTCTTCCTGAGGAAAAATCATGGAACACAGATTCTGAAGCTTCACACGGCAGCTGTCTATATTAGATTTGCTCTTTGTAATTTTATGACCGGAGTTATCCGTGTTTTTTATATCCTTTTTCGATACGGCATAAATGTCGTTGCAGTATTCCCATGTCGCCCATGTAGTTGCAATGATAGAGAACACGGACAATTGATAGATGAGATCTGCCTCCCGGATGGAGAGCAGTTTTTTTCTCAGGTCAATATATTGCCCATGGATGTTGAAGCGCATGATCCAATGTTCATGATTGATTAAGGTGTATAGAGATTTTATGAGAGCTTCCAGATGATTCGTTTCATCTGGATTTTCTTTTATGTAAATCTCCCAGGACTTTTTGACTTCATTTAAGTACAGATAATTGCCGGAAGAAACCAGTCTTCTGGAAAAAGGATCCTTGGCAACGGAGGAATCCGTCATGATTGTCAGGTAGTCGGTGGAAAGGTTTTTTTGTTTTCCGTTAAAAAACTGTGACAGATCACGGTCTCCGGCGTTTTTGAAGACAAACCATTTGGACCATTCGTCGTCAGAGTCTGTAATGGGAGCTTCAAACTTGTTTATACAGGCCTGTAAAGGCGGGAAGATAAAAGTGTTCATGCAGTCCGGCTGGGACAGTGATGGCATGAAGTCCAGTAAGGCCGCCCAGTTAATCCGCTGCGGCGTTATGGCATCATACAAAGTTTCCAGTTTGGCACAGGTATCCCGGATTTCCGGCGAGGATTCGTCAAGGTTATGTTTTTGGGATTCTTCAAAGATACGATTCCATACCGCCCATGTAGAAGCTATGATGGACAGAACCGCGAAACGAACAGGCAATTCGTCAATTTTTACCGTTTTTAAAGTTTCATTCAGATTCAATCTTCGGCCGTGAAAGGAGAAATGAATCGGGCATGGCTGCTTTGTCAAGTCGTTTGCAAATTTTCTCCTGTCTTTATATTCTATACTTCTTCTGTTATATCCTAAAATGTCGTTCCAGGTGTCTGCGGCTGCAAGAATCCCGGCATATTCGTGAAAGGGAGTAAAAGCTGCATGATCAGAGTTCTTATTTTTTTGTGCAGAACAGGCTGCGAATAAATCCAGAAATTTGAAAGAAAGATCATAGTTTTCTCCTGCAATAAATGTATCCCGTGATGAAGGGCATTTCAGTGCAGTTATGATCTCAGAGCGCAGACTGTCATAGGTGTCAGCCGATTCGGTTAAAAAAGGCAAAGAAGGAATCATAATCTGTTCTGCCAGATCCTGCTTTTCCTTATTTATAACGGAATTTAATTCTTGCCATGTAATCGGTGTATATTCTGTTGCCATATCCTTTTCCCCTTCTTATCTTTCATTGGTCATGAGGTATAAAACTTCCATTTACATTTTACTACCGGAGGAAGCAGTTAGCAACGGATAAAGTAAGTTTCAAATACTGGTATTTCAGGAGGTACGTAACAGTTTTTTTCTGAAATTCTTATTTTTTGATTTAATAAGATCACAGAAGAAAACAGTCAATCTGATCTTTTTCATCATAGGAGGGGACGAGTCATATGAGAAATACAATTATCAAAGATTTAAACAAGAAAGCGCATCCGGATGGATATTTTAACTTCAGACTTCTGATCCGAAGATATGGGAAAAAGGATTACAAAAATTCCCAGCTTTGTACCAGAGAGGACACTTATCAGACCCCATGGCTGCTTGAAAAAGTACGCTGTCTTGCGGAGTACGATAATAAGATGTACTGCCAGGTGGACAAGGCACTGGAACCGTTGGCGCATACGATTGCCAGCAAGTGCAAAGAAATGGAACTTCTGATGCAGTCAGGCGGGATTCCGCAGGGAATGGACCCGGAAAATACAGAACGTATGGGAGCCAGAATGGAAGAAGTCAACAGGAAAAAATCAGATCTTATGATTCAGCTGTCAGAGTTAAAGATGGATATAGAGACCATTGACGCAGCGCTGCAGCATCACCTTCAGCGTGCAGAAAATAGAATCATGAGGCATACGGCTGCTTATTGGAGCGGCGTATTGCAGGCAGCAGCTGACAGTGATATGCCGCCTAAGCCAAATCTGGAGCTTCCGGATATTCCCGGCAAGGCAGTGTATGAGGCACATCTTTCAAATATCAAAGAACGGTTAAATAAAGTGTTGTCTGAGCAAGGGCAGTCAGGGGAGGTGTAACAGATGAAATTGTTTGGGAAAAAACGGGAGAAGGACCGTAGGATCAATCAGGACAACCTTAGTGTGGAAATCCCTGTGTATGGTCCCCATGATACGCTCTGTGCGCAGGATTATAAGCTGCCATATATGCTGTCCACTTTTGAACAGAACTTTGAGCAGCGTTGTAAGACCTGGCTGCAGAATGCCAAACCGGATATGTACAATCGGGGTTATATGGATCTGCTGATCGACCAGCTGGAAAGGGAAGCAGTGATCATGCTGGATATTCAGGAGGTAGATCATCAAAGTGCCATTTTTGAACTTGCGAAGATCTGGACCGGTGATCAGATCAAAGCAAAAACGAAACTGGAAAATACGGAGGCAGAAAGGATGGCAGTAGAGAAGGAAATCCGACAACTGGAAGGGATTTATTACAGAGGTACGGCTTATGAAGCCTGGGATGAGAACGTTTTTGAGAGTAAGGAGGGGGATGTCAGTGAGTAAGCAAATGGGTATTGCGGCTATGAGAGATGAAGGCTACGGCCTTCCGATAGAAAATGAAAAGAAACTGCAAAAAACAGAATTTGCCTGGTGGTCAAATCCGGTATTTATTATTTTTCTTACCGTTTCTATGTCGGTGTTAGATGCATTAGTTCTCTATGATATTTTGGATCAGGCCATGACGCAGGCCGAATATATGGGGAAAATTGTCAGCTTCGGCATTGCTCTTATTTTAAATATGATGCCGCTTCTGGTCGCAAAGTTTGTACATCAGGCTATGTACAGGATTAAGAGAGGCGCAGCCGTATGGGCTGTTGTGATAACCGTCTCCTTCTTTCTTCTGTTTGCCAGTACAGTGTGGCTTCGCTTTGCCTATCAGGATCAGTATGGAGAAACATCCGTGGGACATCTTACCAATGAATTGCAGGCAGAAGAAACGGCTGAAGATGACACAAATGAAGATCCCAAAGGCTTTGCCGTTGTTTTGCTTCTTTCTATTGAGCCTTTGGTAACATCGCTTGTAAACTTTGGTCTGGCATATATTTCTGATGATGAATTGCGAAAACGTATCCATCATCTCAGAATACGCAAACTGGAGCTGTCAGAGTGCGAGGGTGATCTTAAGGCATATCTGGCCACCGCTGAACCGGCAGACTTTCGCTGCAGACAGCTTCTGGATCTGGACAGAGAACGCAAAAATGCCGCGGCAGATGAAATTCATGCCCGCTGTGATATTTTAAGGGCGCTGGCGAGAACCTATCTGGCAGAGTACTTAAAGGATCCGAAGGGAGCCAGTTATGTAACGGCTTCTCTTCAGGAAAAGACAGATAAAGTGCAGGAGCCGCCGGTTTTCGAGACCGGGCAGACTCCGAAACTGACGGCTCAAACAGGGAATGCAGCGTAAAGATTAGGATTTGGGAGGTATAAGAAAATGAAGAAGAAAAACAGATGTGTGATGATGTTTGCTGCAGCTATGATGATCTTTGTTCTTGTCGGCTGCGGAAATCATAGCGGAAGCGGCAGTGGTTTGGGCGGAGACGCGGTAACAGCAGAAAATCCGGTGTCCGTAAGTGTGGTAGTTGGTGCCCATTCCAATGCCAATGTGATTTCCGTAAATGCCAAAGAGATTGGGGATCAGATTTACCAGTGTGCCTATACATCCGGAACTGTCAGTCTGATCCGTGCGGATGGAAGGCCGGAAGAGTTCCTTAAGGCTGATATTCCCCAACCTTCGGTGGAAGGATTGTCAGACAGCAAGCTGCAGTCCATCGCAGAAGGTTACCGGGATGAGATTCTCGCAGCATTTCATACAGATGGCGGGGCTAAATACGAAGAAGTAGATACTCTGGATGCCATCCGTCTGGCTGCTAATACGTTACATACAGTGGAGAGCGGGGATAAGTATTTGGTGGTGGCAGACACAGGCTTATCGACGACCGGATACCTCAGCTTCTGTGAGGATGATCTGTTCCATACCCCCACAGATGAGATCGTGTCTGCTCTTGCAGAAGAAAAAGCGATTCCGGATCTGGAAGGCGTAAAGGTTGTGTGGCTGTATGCAGGGCAGGTGGCAGAACCGCAGGAACGGTTGTCCGAGGAGCAAAAGGATAAGCTCATAGAGATCTGGACAGCAGTTTTGGAGGAAGGCGGAGCGGCCTCGTTGGATTTTTGTAAGAGTTCTGCCTCCAACACGGCCTACAGCGGCTTGCCGGAAGTGTCAACGGTCAGCGCGGAGGAAAGGAATATTGAGGTAACTCCATTGGAAGCCATGGTGCTGGATGCAAAGAACGTGTCATTTGTGGGTGACGAAGCAGTCTTTGCAGACCAGGAACAGGCAGAACAGGCGATCGGCAGTGTAGCAGAGACATTGCTGGCCCATCCGGATAACAAAGTCTATATCGTGGGCTGTACCGCATCCGCAGTGGGAAGAGAAGATTTTTGTCAGAGTCTTTCAGAGGCCAGAGCACAGGCTGTTGTGCAGGTATTGAAAGAAAATGGAGTGCCGGAGGATCAGATGACAGCGTTAGGGGTAGGCAATCGCGCTCCCTGGCATGTGGAAGATCTGGACGAATACGGCAGTCAGATTGAAGAATACGCACAGCAAAATCGCTGCGTTGTTGTGCTGGATACGCAGGATCCTCAATATGGTGAGAGTATAGCCAATTACGGGAAGGAATAGGAGGGAGAAGTTTCAGGATTTTGTCTGCGGCATTTCAGATGGCCCGGCATGCATATGTTTTTGAAATTCGATCAGAGTCTTATGATGATTATGTTGAAAGACATAAAGAACCTTGAAAATTTCATAAGACCGAACGCATAAACCCGGATACTGTTATTTTATAAAATGGAGGAAAGGGATATGAAAAAAACAGCATGTAAATCAAATGTGACCGCAGCAATTAACTGGAAAATAGAAGAATCTGGTTTGTTAATCATTGAAGGAGACGGCAAAATGCCGGACTATTCCTGTGGGAAAAATCCCGCATCACCGTGGGAGGATAAAAAAGACTGCATTCTTAGCGTATTCATTGGGGAGGGAATTACGGAGATCGGAATCAATGCTTTTAGAGATTGTTTTCATTTGAAAAAGGTAATTTTGCCAAAGACACTGAAGCGTATTCAGGCATATGCATTTCGTGACTGCATCAGCCTGGAACAGGTAGAGGCAGGAGACCGGGAATGGAGATATGTATATGACAGACGGGCCGACGATGATAATGTCATTATTTTCGGAGTGGAAACCTTCTTGAATGTTCCGTGGACAAAGAGCAGGTGGGGCAACTTTTATTGCTGTCAGGATGCTTTATATGTCTGCTTCTCTTCGGGTGACAGGATAACGATCCCGGAAGGCATTCGTATACTGAAAAGCTTCTGCTTCTCAGATATTCAGGCAAATAAAATTATTTTGCCGGAATCACTGGAAGAAATCGAAGGATTTGCTTTTTCCCAGACATCTGCAACAGGCAGACTTCGTATTCCGGATGGAATTTGTACCATTGACCCATATGCCTTTGCAGACAGCAGGTTTTGCTCCATCAGTTTTCCCACAGGTTGGAATCCCCAAAAGATGCCGTGGGCGCGCGGCGAAGTAAAAATGAGTCAAAGACAGAGATTTCCCAAGCTGATCGGAAGGTATTCCGTGGGTCATATAAAAAATGAAAATCTTGGGAAGTTCCGAAGACTGCAGATTGTTGAAAATAAACCGATCCGGCATAAAAACGGACAAGTCACTGCTATCCTGGAGGGCAAGCCGGTTGACGTAGGCGCCAGTATGCTGCGAAGAATGTACAGTGGACGGATCTTAATCTGCGTAAGCTATGAGGATAACAGAGTTACTTCCGTGAAATCCTTTTCCTGGGCGAAGGATTATGGATTGGTGAATGAATATCTGATGTATCCGGTGCAGATGGAAGATGAAAAAGTGGAAATCTGGTCGGATTCGTTCACCTGGCAAGAGCAAAGTGATGTGCGGTATGCTTTTTGGGATCAAGACGGAAAGGCACTGAAAGAGGCAGGGGTTTTACGGTTCCGGCAGCCAGATGCACATGAGGAATGGTTTTGGGCCGAGAATGACGGTAACTTTGGAGGCCCCATGGAATTGGAATTTTTGAAATCCTGGATGAAAATGTATCCGGAAGTTGTCATTGATTCTGCAGAAGAAAACCGTGAAAACGGCCAATATCGATGGTTTGTGGGGATTTAGAAAAACAGTTTTTTACAGGAGGGGAGGAATTTTTATGTTGAAAGCAAAGGCACTTTGTGCTGTAGAGGGTAACGCGGTTCCGGAAAACAGGCCGCTGATGTCAGTGGCCGAGAAACCCGTATTGGCTGGGAACACAGGAGACGGTTCCAGGCTGAAGGGTCTGGTAAGCAATATGCAAAATATGGTGATCGAGTCAGTGGGAGATGATGATACGATTCCCGGGGCGGTCAGTCAGCTGGCCATCAAGATCATGAAGAATAATGGACAGATCAAAGATCTGCTTTTAGAACTTCGTCAGCATTACATTCGCGGACAAAAAGAGTTTCATCTGTCTCTGGCAGGAAGAAGTGAATCGGAAAGGATGCAGATCATCTCCCTGTTTCAGGAGATGGCAGGACTTATTAGCTCTGTTCGGTATTGTTCCGAATCGCAGTCACTGAATGGAACGCTGCTTATCACCCCCAAGGCTCAGAATTTTTTGAGCGGACAGTATCTGGAACTGGCCGTATATGAGACAATCAGAAATGTGCTGCAGGAACTGGCTGTGCAGTATAAAACCGAGTATGAGATCTATCGAAATGTGCGTGTGGCAACCCGTGAAGGGAAGGCAAAAAATGAATTTGATACAGTAATTTACTTTGGCGGTATCTTTTATGTTGTCGAATGTAAGTCAGGAAAGAACTTCAATGCATGGGACAGCTTTGCAGAGATCGGACGGACTTACGGTATTGTGCCGGACCGGCTGCTTTTGGTGGATTCCTTTGTTTCTGATGACAGGGCAGAGTGTATTGAGTATTTTTGTAATTACTATGTATGCAACCTGAGCAGCAGCAGTCTTCGGGAAAAGGTTACGAACATGATCAGTAATGATTTCGCAGCGTGAAAGGAGCGTGGATTCTATGAAGAAAATAGAGCGATATAACGATTCTGCCAATTACAGCAACACATCCTTTGATTTCGGTTTTAAGACGGGCCAGATACCGGATAAACCAGTATATGCCGCTCATGAAAAGGAAGGAGTTTTCGTGACCATGCTGCCGTATAACGGGGTACCGGCGGAACAGATAGAGAAAACATTTGATGCGGTGGATTTTGCCATGATAGAAGAAATCGGACGCAGCAAGTACTTAAGTTCTCTTCAGGTTTATCAGTTTGTCAGGCTTCGCGGTCTCTTTGTTTCTCGGGGAGGGATCCGTAACCGGCTGAATAAGATGCTGAAGCTGAGAGTGATTCGCGAATATGAGATGAAAGCCGCGGATGCATGCAGAGGATTAAAGGCGTATGACCTGGATTTTAAGGGATTTCAAATGGCTCGAAGAAGAGGTGTTGTTTTTAACAAAGGCAATCAGTATCTGGGAAATCGCAAAAAACAGGAACTGGGGGAGTTTGATACGGCAGAGGATATCAAGAGAGTCCTTGTCGGCAATATGATCGTTCTTGCCGGATTGATGAATCAGGCTGCGTTTGATCGCTTTGGTATTATGGAGACCATGCGGCTGGCACAGGAACTGCCCGTTACCGACGGATGTATTCTCCGCACAGCGGCCAATGTGCAGCTGGATGAGGAGTCCATTCTTCTGTATGAAGTGGTCCGATCAACACCTCATGCTATGTGCAAGCTGGCAGACAAGGTCACCCGTTATTATACGCTGGCAAATGATTCCCGTTACCTGAAAAATAACTATTACGGGCATGCTGCCGTGCCGCAGCTTGTCATCTGCGGGGAGTCTTATGAGCACTGTGTAAAGATAGACCAGTATCTGCGCAGTGAAGATCTGATTTGTGAGAAGGACAGCCTGTTATATACAAATGACCTGTTATATGTCCGGCAGACTTTACAGAGTCTGTATGAATTGGACGAAGAGGGCCATCGCACCTGGTATAGCCTTCCAGCGAGACCGAGAGCAGCTGAGAGAATAAAAAGTGCTTAAGGGAGGTCAAAGACCTCCCGGAAAGGGGAAAATGTGAGAAGAAACAGAAAAGAAGGAGGATGGATAGGATGAGTGTACCAGTATTAATGAAAAGCAGCAGCGGTATTGCACCGGTATCGATAGAATCCAAGCATATGAGTGAGCGAAGACTTTTTATTACGGGAAAAATTAATGGGGACAGTGCCCTGGATTTTATGAAGCAGGTGATGTATCTGAATGCAGAAGATGAGAAAACACCGATTTCTGTTTTTATAAACTCTCCCGGAGGAGAAATCGATCATGGTCTTCTGATGTATGATGTGATTGTCGGCTCAAAGGCACCGATCCACATGTTCTGTACGGGAGATGCCTATAGTATGGGGGCGGTATTATTCGCCTGCGGGAAGGAAAGATATATGCTTCCCCATAGTAAATTAATGCTTCATGAACCGCTTTTGGGAGAAAAAATCGGGGGAAATGCATCTTCGATCAAATCCATTTCGGATGGTTTGCTGGAGGCCAAAATGATGATAAATCAGCTTTTGGCGTTCCATACGGGGAAAACAGAAGAAGAAATGGACAAATTGACTTCCTCTGAGCATTACTTTACGGCGCAGGAGGCAATGGATATGGGTTTATCCGACGGTATAAAAAGTTTTGAAGAAATGATGGAGGTGTGCTTATGACTCATGCGAATATGGACAAAATGATTCTGGGAGATGGAGAAAATTGTGTATATAGTTCTGATTCTAAGGTTACCGGACTGAACAATAACGTAATCGTGATGGGAACCTCCGGATGCGGGAAAACGGTCAGCCTGCTGGAACCTCGTTTGCTGGAAACCTTTTGCCGAAGCCTGATTGTTACGGTGACAAAACGGAGAATCGTAAAAAAATACAGTTCCGTCCTGAAAAAGCGCGGGTATCAGATCTGGGATCTGAATTTTGTTCATCCTGCCAGCGGGAATGTGGGATTCGACCCACTGAAAAATGTAGCTTCCTTTTCTGATATTACTTTCCTGGCCAGAAGTATTGTGCTTGCCAATCCGCAGAAAGCAGGATCTGTGGCAGATCCCTATTGGGACGATGCAGCCATTTCCTTATTGAGCGCCGAAATCGCGTACATACTTATGACAAAAGATAACCCGACCTTTGGAGATGTGCTGGATTTTCATAATAAGCTAAGCTTTGCGGAGGAGGGCGGAGTGATCGTGACAAATTATGATCGCAAGTTTGAATATCTGGAACAGAAGGATCCGTCCTGTTTTGCCGTGACCTGCTGGAAGACCTTTAAGCAGCTTCCGATCCGAACCAGCAGCTGTGTATTTTCCAGTTTGAATACCACGATCGATTCTATTTTTACACCGGAACTCAGAGAGATGTTTGACAGGAAGCAGCTGGTTGATTTTGAACGGCTTGCTTCCCAGAAGACGGTTCTGTTTGTAACTTCCAGCCCGGTCAATTCTTCCATAAACTGTTTTATCAGTACATTTTACGGAACTGCTTTTAAGGAATTATTTGAATTTGCAGAGGGGCAGCCGGGCGGAGAACTTCCCATTCCTGTGGATATCCTGGCAGATGATTTTGCAACAGGCTGTCCCGTAAATATGTTTGATCAGTATATTTCCATTTTTCGTGAAAAAGGCCTGTCCTGTACGCTTTTGATCCAGTCAGAATCACAGCTTTCTTCGCTGTACGGTTCAGATAAGGCGACAACGATTCTGAACAATTGCGATACCATTGTGTATATGGGCTCCATGGATCTTGACACAGGCAGGGATATCTCGCTGCGGGCCAATCGTCCTTTAGATGAGATCCTTTACATGCCCATCGGAGCGGAGATTCTCTTCCGTCGCGGACAGAAGCCTATTTTTACACAGCGTTACAATATTTTTGGAAATGAGATGTATAAAAAAGTGACGGCTGCCTATGAACAGCATATTGAGAAAGAAAAGGTCAGACAGCGGGGGTGATCATGGATGAGGAGAATATTAAAAAGTAAAAGAAGTTTTGTGATTATGCTTGCAGCCTGGCTGCTGCTGCTCTGGGCCAGAACCTTTACCGGTATTGCGAATGGAGATTGCGAGGTGGCAGTTTTCGGTGTGCTTGCCGTGTCCGTTATGGCATTGCTGGGTACCTGTATTGGAGGTTACTGTCTGTTTGCTCTGGGGGATGCGTACAAGCTCTTTTATGAAGAAGACAAATCCCGGGAAGAGATATCGGAATGGGAGGATGAGGAAGAAGCTGTTATGCAGAGTCCGGGACTGAGAAAGTCTTTGCTGGTTGTTCTGGTGCTGGCTGTTTTTTGCCTTTTCTCCTTTGCATCAGCAGAATGGAATGGCAATTGGGATCTTTTCCGTGACAGTACCTATATGGAACTGGGGTGGTGGGCTTTTGATGTGAATAAGAAATACTTCTTTGATGTGTTGGTCCTGGCAGTATTTCCCGTGTGGAGCACCTTTATTATCCGAAAGATTTCAGAAAGCCGATGTACGGCTGGTGCGGCAGCTTCCGGTATTGTACAGATACTTGCCCTGACGATTATGGGATTTCTTTTGTACATGAGACTTTCCAATATCTGGCTGGCAGAGATGGCCTTGCTGAATACACTTACGCTGATCCTGGCAGTCAGGGGTTATCTCTGGAAGAATATTCAAAAAAAGGGAAATGTGGTCGCCCTGCTCATAGGATATGTACTGTTCTGGGTTCTGTTGTTTTCTCTGTTTCCCTGTCAGGAGCAGACGTTGGCCGGATTTATGGGTGCTCAGGATGCTTTTGATCCGTCCATTTCCGGCAGTTATATCTCCAATGTCAACAAAATCCTGGAAAATGCGTCCTTTGTGGGACAGAGTCCGGTTCTCCTCCGGGATCCTTATGTCCTGGAGTTTATGAGAGGCAGAAACAATCCGCTGCTGTCCGCGCTGTTTTATGGCGGCTGGTGTTCAGTGATCGTCCTGCTTATGATTGAAATCCTGTTTGTGCTGGCAGCGGCAGCTGTACTGATTCGCAATAAACGCAAAGACGGAAGGGACGTCATGCTTTGTATGGCCTGGGCATCCCTGGCGATCCGTGTTGTGGCGGGCACCCTGTATTCCTTTGGCGTGCCGGTTCCCATTTTGCCTCCGTTTACCGGAAGCGTTGGAATGATTGCAGATTCTATGAGTATGGGACTGTTGCTCGTAAGCTGCATGGTAAATAAATACAGGGAATGGTTTGAAATATCAGATGCGGGAATGTGGGAAGACTGGGACGAGGAGGATGCGTATGAAGAAGAGAATGTATAAATGCAAAGCTATCCTGGAGGAAAATTTCTTGCTGCTGCTTCTGGTAATCTGCGTGGGTATCGGTGCGGCGCTGCTGCTCTGGGACTGTTCTATAAAAAAGTGTTTGACTTTGATACAGACCGTGGATACCGCCTATGAGGAATTCCGGCAGGATGTGGATCCGGTATTTGAATGTTATGGAGGCAGAAATGAAGAATAATAAGCACATGGATTTTCTGGAAAAGATTAAAATGCCAGAGTCCCGGACAGCGAAAAAGGAGAACAGTAAAGAGCACTATAGAGGTGTGGTGCTCAGCAAAGCAGAGCAGGAAGAACTGGAACGACGTAAGGAATTGGTGCGAAGACTGGAAGAACTGTTCGGGGCGGGGGAAGAGAATTAAATATGAATGACGGTTAATTTTATTGCAATTTACTTAACATAGACTCAGTTGTAACCCACTCGTTTGTTTGCTATGATTATCCCATCAGAGGCCGATGAAAAACAGTATCAGGAGATGGTTATATGTCATTGGGAAAAGTGATCAGAAAATATAGAAAAATCAGAAATTTAACGCAGGAAGAGGATAGAAAAAGAGCGCATCAATTGGCAGATAAACAAAAGGAGCTGGCAAGGTGCTTTGAAATGGGGAAATACTATGAAGTTTCCAGTGAATTGGAACTTGCAGTATTGGAAAAAGACGGGGATAGAGTAATCCGTGTGGCAAAAGAAATGCTCTCGGCTGTGGAACAGATTGGAAGCTTTAGGAAATCCTCTCTTTATGCCCATATGGGATTTAAGGAAGTGAGAGAGGAATTTATTGCAGAAGTGAAAGAAAACCTGCGAAAAGGTTTTCAAGATGACGAAACTTTCGATTTTTTAAAGCATGATGAAAGGTGGAAAGAACTCATAAAGCAGCAGTAAAACTTATCGCTTCTTTTCCGGAACATACGATTTGAAATTTTGTCGGTGTGAGCGAAGGAAATGTATAGAATAATGTTGGAGAAAAAGGGCATAATTTTTTTACACTATAAATGGAAAAAGGAGTGATAAAGAAATTATGATAGAATCAGATACCATAAAGCTGCTGCGGGAGTGCGATGCAGGAATTAAAATGGGTGTTTCCGCCATAGACGACGTATGGGATTATGTAGCCAATGGAGTGTTTCGAAAATATCTCTTGGACTGTAAACGGGAACATGAGAAACTGAAAGAAGAAATACAGATTCTTTTGGAAAAATACCATGACGAAGGCAAAGAACCGAATCCCATGGCAAAAAGTATGTCCTGGGTGAAAACCAATGTAAAACGGATGATGGATGAATCCGACGAAACGATTGCGGATGTCATGACAGACGGCTGCAATATGGGAGTCAAATCTCTGAATAAATACTTAAACCAGTATAAAGCTGCTGATGAACAAACCAAAGACATTGCAAAACGGCTGATCCATCTGGAAGAAAAACTGGTCACCGATATTCGTCAGTTTTTATAGGGATGAAAGGAGCGTGCCGTGCTCCTTTGGGCTTATGTAACAGCAGGCAGTCTGCAGGTCTGTAACATAATTTTACAGATTTCCGCTATCTTGACAATCCCCCAGAAAAAACATATACTTTATCGTGCGAAGCACGCCCGCCCGGAGGGCATGAGTTACGGTATGCCCTGTGGGTATACTTTATCGTGCGAAGCACGCCTGCCCGAAGGGCATGAATTACGGGCGTGACGGATTAAATAGGGTTCATCAATTAAAGGATAGGGAAAATTATGTTATTGACAAATTATGTAAGTGCAATGGATAGCTGGAAGGGAAGAGTGGACAGTACCACGGATTATGATGCGTTTCGCTGGCATCAGTGGGTACAGCCATTAGATTTGAATGAAGTGACAGAAAAGCCGGAGTGCAAACTGGGGTTTGCGTTTATCGGGTTCTGCAGTGAGCAGGGTGTAAAACGTAATAAAGGACGTGTGGGTACGGCGTTGGCACCGGATTTTATCCGCGGTCAGATGTCGAATCTTCCCTGTACATTTTCTCAGGAAGTGAAGTTTTACGATGCCGGTGATATTCTCTGTGATGAAATTTCCATGGAAGAAGGTCAGAGACTGCTGGGTCTGGCGGTAGAAAGAATTTTAGAACTGGATCTGTTTCCTATTGTACTGGGAGGCGGTCATGAAACGACCTATGGCCATTTCCAGGGACAGCTGGCAGATCTGAAGAAGACAGATAGTTCACTGGATATGGGAATTATTAATTTTGACGCGCATTTTGATCTGAGACCATACGAGAATGGCCCGTCTTCAGGTTCTATGTTCCGTCAGATGGCAGATGTTTATAAGGAAGAAAATGCACAGTATCATTATCTGCCGCTGGGAATTCAGGAGCACAGCAATACAGTAAGCCTGTTCAAATATGCAAAGTCCCTGGGCGTGGATTATATTTTGGCAAAGGAAATACAGAATTCTAATTATTCTATCATTCTGGAAAGGATCGATACCTTCTTATATAAATGTAATTCGGCTTATGTTACCATTTGTACAGATGTATTTTCTTCCGCGTTTGCACCGGGAGTAAGTGCGACACAGTCTCTGGGGCTGGATCCGGAAGTAGTTTTGCCGATCCTTAAGCATATCCTCAGAACTCGTAAAGTGAGAGGACTGGATATCTGTGAGATCTCGCCCCGATTCGATCAGGATAACACCACTGCAAATTTGGGAGCGGTTATCATCTTTGCAGTGATTAATACGATGTGCAAATTGAATAATTTAGCGCTGGAGACGTTAGATTAAGCAGGGGTCAAGGAGGCACCATGGCAGCGGATAAATATCAGAAGTTGAATGAAAAAGCCGATATTATGTATCGATTTGTGAGTATGTACGGAGATTATATGAGGATGTCCCATGATTATGGAACCGGTGAGAAAATCAATATGGCAGAAGTGCATACGCTCACATTTATTGCGGACAATCCGGGGATTACGATTACGGAAATTGCCGGCATGTGGAATAAGACAAAAGGTGCAGTATCACAGATTGTTACCAAACTGGAAGCAAAAGGCTATATTGAAAAGTGCAAAGAGGGCAATAACAGTAAGAATCTCCACTGTTATGCCACAGAAAGCGGCCAGACGCTCAGTGATGTACATAAACGGTATGATGTGGAGGGGCTGAACCGGGAAAATCAGCTGCTGAGAAAAGAGTTTACAGACAGTGAATTGGATGCGTTTTATAAAGTCATGGAGCGATACACAGAGATTGTTCTGATTCCTGATATAGAAAATAAAAAATAGTGTTGACAAAATGATTTAGTTTCTATACTATATAGTATAGCTGCTAAATCATTTTTGCTTTATATAACGGAAAATAGAGGATGATAAAAAAATGTGCAGCGGCCGATTCCTATGGAATGAAGGAAATATATTTTGCAGGAGGTGTGCGATGAATAAGAATGTAAAAGCAGATTTTGTTCTTGTTTTGGTGACAATGGCCTGGGGATTGTCTTATTTGCTTATTGATCTGAGTCTGGAGGAAATGGGGAACTTTACGCTGAATGCGCTTCGGTTTGGCGGTGCATTTTTATGCATTTCTATCTTTGCATTTCCAAAGCTGAAGCATATCAGTAAAGCGACTTTTCGTTATAGTGCTTTGATTGGCATTATCCTGTTAGGTGTCTATACGACTGCCACCTATGGGGTTCAATATACCAGTATTTCTAATTCTGGATTTTTGATTTCTCTGACTGTGTTGTTTACGCCTATTTTCAGCTTTTTTATTAAGAAACAGGTATTGGAAAAAAAGATATTTCTGGTTTGCATTGCGTGTACCGCAGGTGTTGCGCTGATGACGCTGGATGAAAACTTCCGGATAGCTCCGGGAGATATGATCTGTTTGTTATGTGCAGTTTTAAATTCATTGTATTTGATTACGGTGGAGATCGCTGTGCGCAAGGAGGACGTAGATGCGTTTCAGTGTGCTGTGCTGCCCATGGGATTTATGGGTGTTTACTGTACCATTTTGGCTTTTTTGCTGGAAGAGCCGACTTTGCCGCAGAGCACTACTGTCTGGGCAAGTGTAATTTTTTTATCTCTGGTTTGCACAGGGTTTGCCCTGATCGCCCAGTCCATTGTCCAGAAGTATACCGATGCTTCCCACGTAGGAGTGATCTATACTTTGGAGCCTGTATTTGCCAGCTTTATAGCTATGGTCTGGGCCGGAGAAGTTTTGATGCCCAGGGCATATCTGGGTGAGGCGATCATGATATGCAGCATGATTATCATGGAGATAGATTTAAAAAGATGGCTGCCCGCGAAGATCGGATTTCGTTCTAAGATAAAAATTTAAGGAAGTGCTGATTTTTTAGCAGGATTGTGTTACAATATCTATTTGTAATGCAGCAGGGACAAGGCTGCTGTATAAATAAAAGAAACATATCATATGAGGTGATATTGTGACAGGTTCTATGTATAAAGATTTTATCGGTGTATTTGATTCGGGCGTCGGCGGAATCAGCGTGCTGAAAGAGTTATATAAAGAACTGCCCAATGAAAATTTTCTGTATTATGGAGATTCTAAGAATACGCCTTATGGAGATAAGACGAAGAAACAGATTCTGGAACTTTCCACCGGGATTACAGAGTATTTTCTGGAGCAGGAAGTAAAAGCGATCGTGATAGCCTGTAATACGGCAACCAGTGCAGCGGCTAAAACATTACGGGAGAAGTACAGGGAAATTCCTATATTGGGCATTGAGCCTGCCCTAAAGCCTGCAGCTATGAAATACTCAGGAAAACGGCTTTTGGTACTTGCTACGGCGGCTACCTTGAAATTGGATAAGTTCCAGCGGCTGAAATCGGCCATGGAGGACAGAGACGAGATCATTTCCCTTTCCTGTTCCGGTTTGGCAGAGCGTATCCAGGAGGGCAATCTGGAAGGGCCGGATTTAAAGCGGTTTCTGGAAGAACTGCTGGCGCCTTATATTGGAAAGGTGGATGGTGTTGTTTTAGGATGTACCCATTATCCCTTTATCAAAAAACAGCTGCAGGAGATTCTGGGAGAGGTGGAGCTTTTTGACGGGGCCAATGGAACGGCCAGGGAATTAAGACGTCAATTGACGCTGCGAGGACTTCTCAGTACCAGTGAATGTCCGGGAGAGATTGTTTTTCAGTCTTCCAGGGATACAAAAGAAGAACTGCAGTTGTATGAGCAGTTTTTTCATATGGAAATATAAAAAAGCGCCGATTCCTTTGTGGGAGTCAGCACTTTTTTCTGTCGTGATCCATGGGTCAGGCTGCTTTATGTAATTTTTTTGTATTGGAAGTGTGAAAAAATATTGTATAATAGAATAAAATCATAAAGAAAATAGGAATGGAAGTATTTTTCAAAGATTGGTGAGGTGAAAATATGGGAAAACGGGTGTTTTTGATCGTATTAGACAGCGCAGGTGTAGGTGAGGCGCCGGATGCGGATCGTTTTGATGATGTGGGAAGTGACACGATAGGCTCCTGTGTAAAAAGTGGGATGCTTAAGGTGCCGAATATGAAAAAACTGGGCCTTTATCATTTGGATGGAACCTCTTTTTGCAGCAAAGAAGGGGAAGTAACAGGATGTTATGGCAAACTGACCGAGCAGTCTGCGGGAAAGGATACCACGGTAGGCCACTGGGAGATTGCCGGAGTTGTATCCAGGAACGCTATGCCTACCTATCCCAATGGCTTTCCCAAAGAAGTGATGGATGCGTTTGAACAGCAGACCGGGAGAGGCACGCTCTGCAATCGCCCCTACTCGGGTTCGGAAGTAATCAAGGATTATGGAAAGGAACATCTGGAGACAGGGAAATTGATCGTGTATACCTCTGCGGACAGCGTGTTCCAGGTTGCGGCCCATGAGGATAAGGTTCCTGTGGAAGAATTGTATCGCTGCTGCAAAATTGCCAGGAATATTTTGCAGGGAGAGCATGGCGTAGGACGAGTGATCGCCAGGCCGTTTATCGGGGAATATCCTTACACCAGGACAGTCAATCGTCACGACTTTTCACTGGAACCGCCCAGGCAGACGATGCTGGATGCGCTGTCATCCCAGGGAAAGGCCGTGATCGGCGTGGGTAAGATTCATGATATCTTTGCAGGACGGGGACTTACCGAGACCTATCCCAATAAAGGAAATGACCAGAACATGGAACGCATGTTGCTGTGTATGGATCAGGATTTCGAAGGATTATGTTTTGTGAATCTGGTGGATTTTGATATGATGTATGGGCATCGCAATGATATTGAGGGCTATACACGTGCATTGAACCGGTTTGACGAGCAGCTGCGCTTCGTGCTGGATAAAATGAGAAGAGACGATTTGCTGATCATCACGGCGGATCACGGATGTGATCCGGGATTTAAAGGAACAGACCATAGCAGAGAATATGTGCCCTGTCTGTGTTATGGAGAATTATTGAAAAAGGGTGTGAATCTGGGAGTCAGAAGCAGTTTTGCAGATATTGCAAAAACCGTGACGGAATACCTGAAAGTACCTTATGCGGGTGATGGAGAAAGTTTTCTGGGACAGATCATAGCCGGATAAAAACAAGTGTATGAGAATATGGGCCAAGTATATAATGGGAAAGGATGGCGCCGGGATATACCGGCGCTGTAAAGACATCTGAAGAAAAGGTGACAAGAGATGAAAGAGAGAAAACATTCCAATCAGATCGATATGCTGCACGGCTCATTGTGGAGTAAAATTATGCTGTTTGCCCTGCCATTGGCAGCCAGCAGTATTTTGCAGCAGCTGTTTAACTCTGCGGATATAGCGGTTGTGGGGAGATTTGCAGGCAGCCAGGCGCTTGCTGCTGTAGGAGGAAATACCCCGGTCATTAATTTGCAGATTAATCTTTTTGTGGGGCTGTCGGTGGGAGTTAATGTAGTGATCGCCAGCTATATAGGGCAGAATAAAAAGGATGAGGTGCACGAGGTGGTTCATACCGCCATGTTGACCGCCATTGTCAGCGGCCTGTTTCTGATGTTGATGGGAGGCATTGTGGCACCGCCCATTTTGCGGATTATGAATACCCCGGATGACGTGATCCAGCTTGCCGTGCTGTATCTGCGGATTTATTTTCTGGGTATGCCCTTTATTATGGTTTACAATTTTGGCTCTGCCATTTTGAGGAGTGTGGGAGATACCAGAAGACCGCTGTATTGTCTTTTGATTTCCGGTCTGATCAATGTGGCCCTGAATCTGTTTCTGGTCATTGTATTTCATCTGGGAGTGGCAGGTGTTGCCATAGCTACGGTAACAGCAAATGGGGTCAGCGCCGGAATGATCTTATATTTCCTTTTGCATGAAGAAGATATGATCCGGTTGGATTTTCGCAGGCTTGCCCTGTACAAAAAGCATTTTGCGAGAATTTTGCGGATCGGTTTGCCTGCGGGAATACAGAGTATGGTATTTTCCCTGTCGAATATCTGTATCCAGACAGGCGTCAACAGCTTTGGATCGAATGCCGTTGCTGGATCCGCATCGGCGGTGAATTTTGAGTTTTTTACATATTTTGTAACCAATGCATTTGCCCAGGCAATGGTTACTTTTACCAGTCAGAATTACGGTGCAGACCAATATGACCGGTGTAAACGGGTCTTTCGGCTAAGTCTGATAAGCGGCATGGCGATCACCGGACTGATGAGCATGTCTTTTGTGCTGGGCAGAGAACTGTTTATCCGGTTTTATACCGTAGATCCGGCTGTTATTACGTATGGAATCGCCCGTATGCTGAATGTGGCGGCTTTTACCAGCCTGGTAGTGACCTATGAGGTAAGCGGCGCAGGCCTGCGAGGTATGGATCATTCTCTGCTTCCCGCAGTACTGACGATCATCGGTTCCTGTGGTTTTCGTATTTTCTGGATTTACACGGTGTTCCGCATGTATCATAGTTATGAAGTATTGATGATCGTATATCCGGTTTCCTGGGTACTGACCGGTATTATGGTGATGACCGCTTATTTCCTGATACGAAAAAAAGAATTTAAGAAGCGGGAAATGGCGCTGTAGATAAGAAAAGGTGTTTATAGAAGAAGTTATGATAAAAATGAAATTTAAAAATGAAAAGAAGTTTCTGTCTGTGATGTTTGCAGTGGTTATGTTAACCGCAGTGATGTTTACCGGATGCGGAGGGGAAAAATCTGCCCAGCCAGAAGAAGTTTCTGCCGAAGAGGACAAGGAGCCTTATATCCTTACCTTTGAAGCGGTTACGACAGAAGGAGAAGCGTTTTCTTCTGACTGTTTTTCAAAATCCAAACTGACGATGTTAAATATCTGGGCCACCTACTGCAATCCATGTCTGCAGGAAATGCCGGATTTAGGTGAGATTGCCGCGTCCCGGGATGAGTCAGAATTTCAGATGATCGGTATCATCAGTGATGTAAAAGAAGATGCCGGTACAAAAGAGATTGATGCTGCAAAGGATTTGATCATCCAGACAAATGCCGAAACCTATCCGCATTTACTGCTGGGAGACTCCCTCTATCATAATCTGGTAGGAGCTGTGAATGCAGTACCGATGACTTTTTTCGTAAATCAGGAGGGAGAACTTCTGGGATATGTGGAAGGTTCCAGATCGAAAGAAGACTGGGAGGCAATGATTGATGGGATACTGGAAGAAGAATAGAAAAATACCATTATGGATTCTGGGGTGCGCTGCCGGTTTGGCCTTTCTTGGAGTGGGGGCTGTCTGCGGACAGCTGACAGAGATTTGGCAGAAGGCTGTGATGATCTGTCTGGAGTGTATTGGTATAGGATAAAGGCGGGTGTATCATGGAAAAACACAAAATATCCAGGATCCGATTGTGGTTTCAAATGGCATACACGATTTTGACCAATGGCTATGTATATGGTTATTTGAATGGAAAAATATATAAGGGATCGCTGAAATATGGCTGTGTGCCGGGGCTGAATTGTTATTCTTGCCCGGGTGCACTGGCTTCCTGTCCGTTAGGTGCACTGCAGTCTGCATTGACCGCTCAGAATGTGCAGGTTCCCTTTGCAGTGCTGGGATTTTTCTTTTTGTTTGGAAGTCTGTTGGGAAGATTTGTCTGCGGTTGGCTTTGCCCCTTTGGGCTTGTGCAGGATCTGCTTCACAAAATTCCCCTTTTTCGGAAACGGAAACGGCTTCCCTTTCATTTGATCCTGCAATATGGAAAATATGTCATGCTTTTCGGTCTGGTAATTCTGGGATCTTCCCTGTTGCTTTCGGGATTTGCGAAGGTACCTGCATTTTGCAAATATATCTGCCCGTCGGGGACATTGATGGGTGCCATTCCGCTTCTCAGTGTAAATGCAGCCTTGCGGGATCAGATTGGCGGTTTATTTTACTGGAAGCTGGGAATATTGCTTGCACTGCTGCTTTTGTCAGTTAAGATATACCGGCCATTTTGTCAATATTTATGTCCTCTTGGGGCTATCTACGGATGGTTTAACAGATATAGCCTGGTACAGATATACTGGAAAGAGGATGACTGCAGTTTTTGTATGTCCTGTCAGAAGGCCTGTCCGGCAGATTTGAGGCCGGAGGAAGCGTCCGTATCTTCTGCTTGTATCCGCTGTGGAAAATGCATAGAGGCCTGTCCGAATGGATGTTTGAAATGGAAAAAATAACGAGGGATTTAGAACGTGTGTTTCTAAATCCCTTATTTTATTTTAATAAAAGTGTTGACAATTTTATTTGTCAATGATATGATTATTATGACAAGTAAAGTTGTCATAATGACAAGAGAATATGTCGTTGTATGAAGACAGGAGGTAGAAGCAATGCCCTTATATAATCGGGTGAAGGAACATCGGGCCAGACTTGGAATAAATCAAACGGAATTAGGGAAACTGTGTGGTGTGTCCAGACAGACCATCAGTTTGATTGAACGGGGAGATTATTCTCCGTCTGTGTCTCTGGCGCTTAAGATAGCAAAAGTATGCGAGACGACAGTGGAAAGTATATTTTCTTATGAGGAGGATGCGTGATGAAAGAAAAGAAGAAAATGAATACGTATTTAAAATTGGGACTGATCATGTTGGCAAGTGCCTTTGCAGGCGGCGTACTGGGATGTCTGATCGTGTGGACAGAAGGGGGACTTCTCTCTGTTCAGACGGTGGTGTCACAGGTTATTTCTGTCATCAGAAGTTATATTTTTGCAGAAATGCTGGTTTTGCTTCTTGTGGAAGTCCTTTTAGGAGAAATTATCTTTAAGAAAATGCGATATTACGTGGATGTAATGGAACAGGCGGAAGATGAGGAATATGACAGGGTTGATTATGAAGCGGAAAGATTAGCTGCATGGGGAAGCAGTATACTCATATTGATTGAAATTATCTCTACGTTAATCTTAGCTACGGTATATTCTCTTTCTTATATGCGTTCTATCAGTGGAGAGTATGCGTTATTTTTGGGAGCCATTGCTGGATTTCTTTGCATCTATATTTATAGAGCATGTTGGGGCGTGCGCCTGGTAAAGTTGGAACAGGAGATAAATCCCGAAAGAAAAGGGGATCCCGCGTCTATGAAATTTACAGAACAGTGGGTGGAGAGCTGTGATGAAGGGGAAAGAGAACGAATTTATCAGTCTGCTTATAAAAGTTATCTGCTTCTCTCTAAATGTGTTCCCGGTATGATGTTTCTGGCACTGATGCTGCATTTGATATGGAATACAGGTATTGTGGCTGTAATCTTTGTCGGTTTTATCTGGATGCTTTTATCTGTGTCTTATCTGAAAGGCAGTGTGCGGAAAAAGAAGGAAAAACTGACCCAATAACAGGGCAGAACAGATAGGATTCAGAGATGATTTTTTAGTTGCAAAAACGGCGGTGTCGACCGCCGTTTTTTTCGCAAAGAAACTGGTAGAATCTACCGTTCCTCAATTAGTTTTTAAGGGTGTACCACTACTTTGATCAAATTGCCCGGTGCCTCCGCAAGCTGCTTGAAATACTTGGGAGCTTCCTCCAGTGATACAGTCTTGCTTAAAAGACGAGATGCATCAATCTTACCTTCATTGATTAAGTCGACGACAGTTTCAAAGTCTTTTAAGCTGTAAAGGAAGGAGCCCTTTACTTTTAATTCGTGTGTAACGATCTGCTGCATATTGATGTCGATGATTGGCTTGTTATTGCCGATCCAGATAGCGGTGCCGCCGAAGGCCAGAGATTCCATAGCTCCTTTTACGGATCCGGCTGCGCCCACTGCTTCAAATGCCACATCAATATCGGAAACAGATTCTCCTTTTCCCGGATTGATCACCCGGTCTGCACCGATGGATTTTGCCAGTTCCAGACGGGGATCGCTGAAATCAGACATGGTAATAGAAGCCGGTCCCTGCAGTTTGCAGCATACCAGTGCCAAAAGGCCGATCGTACCGGCGCCCACGATCAGTACATGTTTTCCGGCAAGTGATCCGGCATGGCTGACAGCGTGATAGGCAACGGCCAAAGGTTCCATCAGGCTGGCCTGATCATAGCTTACGTTATCGGCGATAGGAAAGCAGAGGTGTGCCGGTACGCAGAGATACTCGGCAAAAGCACCATCTACGGTCAGTACACCGAACTGTCTTTTATCCGGACAAAGATGATTCATTTCATTTTTGCATTTTTCACAGGTACCGCAGTAATCTACCGGATAAGGGCAGACACGGTCGCCTGCTTTTAATGTGGTGACATTTTCACCGACAGCTTCTACCTGACCGGCAAATTCATGTCCCATAGTCATAGGAGGAGTTCTTCTTCCCGTCAAACCCAGGTAGCCATGCACATCACTTCCGCAGATGCCGCAGGCTTTGATGCGCAGCAATACTTCATTGGCTTTCGGGGTTGGTTTTGGCATTTCCATGACTTCCAACTGATTTGGTCCCAAATATCTTAAAGCTTTCATATAGCAATCGTCCTTTTCTTATTTTTCTTTTCTGACTTCCACACCTGTGATGTGTTCGTAGAATTTTAAGATACTGCTGTGATCATCATTGCCGCATTCGTGATTGTGCAGCCACTGCATCATTTCCTGTACATGAGAAGTCAGCAGCATAGGAGTGCCCAGGCCATGACCGGTATCCAGTGCATTGTTTAAATCTTTAATGTGCAGATCGATACGGAAACCGGGTTTGAAGTTTCCTTCCATCATCATAGGTACCTTTGCATCCATTACGGTGCTTCCTGCCAGACCTCCGCGGATTGCGTTAAATACACACTCCGGATCTACACCGGCCATGGTAGACAGAGAGTAAGCCTCTGCACATGCTGCGATATTTACCGCTACAATGATCTGATTTGCCAGTTTTACTGTATTTCCTGCACCGTTTACTTCGCCGCAGTGTACAACAGATGCGCCCATGACAGATAATACGTCTTTATATTGATCAAAAATTTCTTTTGGACCGCCGCACATGAAGGACAGTGTTCCATCGATAGCTTTTGGTTCGCCGCCGGATACAGGAGCATCCATCATATGAACGTCGTGTTTTGCACATTCTTCTGCAATTGCCTTGGATTCCAATGGTGCGATAGAACTCATATCAATAATAGTAAGACCAGGTTTTGCACCTTCCAGAATACCTTCTGCTCCCAATACCGCTTCTCTCACCTGCGGAGAGTTTGGAACCATAGTAAATACGACATCACTTTTAGATGCTACATCTGCATTGCTGGTACCTGCTTTTGCGCCGCAGGCAACTACTTCATCCAGCGCGTTTTTGCTGTGTGGTGTATATGCGGTTACTTCATAACCGGCTTTTAACAGGTTTTTACACATAGGTTTTCCCATGATGCCAAGTCCGATAAATCCTACTTTCATACTAATCTCTCCTTTTCTTATAATGCGTAGATCTTTTCAACAGCTGCCACAACGGCCTTATCCGTCAGACCATAATGTGCCAGTAAATCCGGGTAATTGTGAGCGCTGCAGCCAAATTTATCCTGCACACCCACAAACTCGATCGGTTTGCATGATTTACACAGAGCTTCTGCAATGGCAGAACCAAGGCCGCCTTTTACGTTGTGTTCTTCCGCAGTTACAACACCCTTTACATCTGCAGCCAGTGCAGCGATCGCTTCCTCATTCAGAGGTTTGATAGAACTTACGTTGATTACTTTGACGCTGATCCGGTCTTTTAAGATTTCGGCTGCTTTCATAGCCACGCCTACCATGTAACCGGTGGCAAATACTGCCACATCATGTCCTTCTCTTAAGACAGACGGCTGTCCGATCACAAATGGTTTGCCTTCTTCGGTTACGTTGGCATAGTCATTTCGGTTCAGACGAAGGTAGCAGGGACCGTTGTAGGCAGCGATTGCTTTTACAGCTTCTACTGTCTCATTGGCATCTGCAGGGCAGATAACCGTCATGTTAGGGATGGAGCGGAATACTGCCAGATCCTCAATACACTGGTGGGTAGCGCCATCACCGAAATCAGATAAGCCTGAAGAAGAACCGCAGATTTTTACATTCAGTTTGCCGATAGCAATCGTCTGACGGATCTGGTCAAATGCTCTTCCTCCGGAAAATACAGCGAAAGAACAGGAGAAAGGGATTTTACCTGTCTGTGCCAGTCCGGCAGCGATGGATGTCATATTCGCTTCTGCGATACCTACTTCAAAATGACGATCCGGATAAGCCTGCTCAAACAATTTGCCCATAGTGGAACCGCACAGGTCTGCGTCCAGTACAACGATGTCTTTATTTTCTTTTCCCAGTTCAACCAGGGTATTGCCGAAGGCAACTCTTTGATTTGTGTAACTCATATTCTTAGCCCTCCTTCTATCTATGCCAGCTCTTCCAAAGCTTTGTCGTATTGTTCCTGTGTCAGTGCGCCGTTGTGGAAAGAAACCACATTTTCTGCAAAGCTGACACCCTTGCCTTTAATTGTGTTGGCAATGATGAAGGTTGGTTTCCCTTTTATTGTATCAGCTTCATCTAAAGCTGCAAGGATTTCTTCCATATTGTGGCCGTCAATTTCAATGACATGCCAGCCGAAAGCTTCCCATTTGGCATGAAGATCACCGGAGTCGAAACGTTCTGCAACCGGTCCCATTGCCTGCAGACGGTTTCTGTCCAGAATTGCCACCAGATTGTCTGCTTTATAAGCGCTGGCAGCCATAGAAGCTTCCCAGATCTGTCCTTCTGCAATTTCACCGTCGCCGCATAATACGTATACTTTACTGTCGATATGATCCAGTTTTAAGCCTAAAGCCATACCCAGACCGATGGATAATCCCTGTCCCAGAGAACCGGTTCCTGCTTCAATACCCGGAGTTTTCAGTACATCGGGATGTCCCTGCAGATAAGAGCCTAATTCTTTTGTTGTACTCAGGTCCTCTACTGGAAAATACCCTGCCTGCGCCAAAGCGGCATACTGCAGGATAGCTGCATGACCTTTGCTTAAGAGAAAACGGTCACGGTCTCTCATCTTAGGATTTTTCGGATCGTGTTTCATCTTATAAAAATATAAAGCGGCCATAATGTCGGCAGAAGAGTTTGAGCCGCCCAAATGTCCTGCTACGCCGACACCGATACATCTTACTACGTTGCGGCGGAGCTGTTTTGCCTGTTCTGTAAGTCTTTCGAGAAGTTCTTTGTCGTATCCCACTTCGTTACCTCCTAATGATATATATGTAAGTTGACAAGTTTTGTAATATGTTGTAAGCTGTATGCTGTATTACAACTGAGTTCAGAATAGCATCACATGAACTTGTTGTCAAGACCTTCAACTTGTATGCAAGTTGTTTTGTGAAAAAATTTATGCTAACATAAACAGAAATCGGAAGAATGTAGAAAAAGGAGTTATTCATGGAAATTAAGCCCATTAAGCGTACAAAGTTAAATGATGAAGTATTTCAGCAGTTAAAAGAGCTTTTGATCAACGGCACCTGGAAACAGGGAGAAAAGCTTCCTTCAGAAAATGAACTGACAGAACAGTTCGGTGTGAGCCGCATTACAATTCGTCAGGCACTGCAGAGACTGGCAGCACTGGGATGGATCGAGACGAAAACAGGAAAAGGCAGTTTTGTCTGTGCTCCCGATGTGGGAAATGTAATGGAACAGCTTACTCCCCTTGTGTATCTGGACGAAAATGCTATTTATCAGGCCAATGAATTTCGGGAAATGCTGGATACCTGGTCTGCAAAACTGGCGGCTTTGCGGGCGGATGATGCAGATGTGGAGGCCTTAAGAGACAATTACAGGTCTATGAAAGCCTGCTCCGAAGAAGGAGATTGGCAGAAGTTTGCCCAGCTGGATCTGAAGTTCCATGTGATGGTGGGTGAGATTACAAAAAATCAGCTGATCTGCAAAACCTATCATATCTTAAACGATGCGATTCAGACTTCCGTTTATCAGATGGTAGAACGTATGGGATTTCTGGCATTAAAGTTTCATCTGCAGTTGATTGAGGCCATAGCGGCCCATGATGAAAAAGAGGCGGAACGGATTGCCCGCATCCATGTGGAGAATAATCGGAAATATATTGCAAAAGGAAAGAATTAAGGCCGGCAGATAGTTTTTCTTTATTTTATAGAAGAAATGTGATAAAATTCTGGGATAGTGCACAAAAAGGAGCATATATGA
This sequence comes from Lachnospiraceae bacterium, assembly GCA_050944855.1. GTDB lineage: Bacteria > Bacillota > Clostridia > Lachnospirales > Lachnospiraceae > Lactonifactor. The sequence goes on along the minus strand of JBMNRU010000017.1, from coordinate 2,887 downwards.
TTAACAGAGAAGATATGATGGAACTGACCAGGCGAATGACACCTTCCAGAAGTTCTATGACCAGGATCGCCGGGAGCTATATGGATGAAGAGGGATATATAGACGGAACGTTTAATGTGAATTTTCTGAAGCTGAAGCCCAAAGACAAAGAAAAGAATCTTGCTATTGCAAAGGCCATTCCTTTTTCGGAGACAAATACGGAGTTAAAGCGATATCCGTTTTCCCCGGAGGCCAGGAAGCCGGGCGGAGTCTGGCAGCTGTTGATGGGGATGAAGTCCTGTGGTCTGAAAAATGATGCCTTGATGGATACTTTTTATGATATCGTTTCGGAAAAATACCCGGCCGGTCACGCTTATGGCGTGTATGTGTTTCACGACCGGTATGATGTGCCGGTTAAGGCGGCGGATCATGAACGGGTAGGAGAGTCCGAGGAAGTCTTTGAATATATGATTTGTGCTATTTGTCCGGTGACAGAGGATTATGAACCGGGCAAGCCGGAATGTGGATTTATCTTTCCGGCATTTTCCGAACGCAGTGCCGATCTGCAGCACGTGGATGTATTTCATGCAAAAGAAAGGCATTGGGAAGTAATGAATATGTTAGGAGAGCAGCAGTGATGAAGAAAAGAGATTTTTTTGGAACAAGATGGGGCTTTATTCTTTCCTGTATCGGTTCTGCGGTGGGCATGGGAAATATTTGGATGTTTCCTACCCGTGTGTCCCTTTATGGGGGCGGTTCTTTTATTATTCCATATCTTATTTTTGTAGTTCTGATCGGGTCGACCGGAATTATCGGCGAAATGAGTTTTGGACGTGCTACGAAATCCGGACCGGTCAATGCATTTGGAATGGCATGTGAAAGAAAAGGGAAACGAAAATTAGGTGAGGCATTAGGAATGATTCCCGTTCTGGGATCTTTAGCTATGGCCATTGGCTATACGGTGGTTCTGGGATGGATTTTAAAATATACGCTGGGTTCTTTTACCGGAGCGACTCTTGCACCGGACGGGGTAGATGCCTATGGCGCTGCCTTTGGCAGTATGGCATCTGCTTTTGGCAATAATGGATGGGTCGTGATCGCACTGGGAATTGCAATCGTGATTCTCATGCTGGGTGTTTCCAGCGGCATTGAAAAGGCCAATAAAGTAATGATGCCTGTATTTTTTCTGTTGTTTGTGATTTTGGGAATCTATGTATTTCTTCAGCCGGGAGCGATAGATGGGTATCGTTATATTTTCCGTATAGAACCGGAAATACTGGCAGATCCTGTTACCTGGATCTATGCGCTGGGGCAGGCATTTTTCTCCTTGTCTATCGCAGGCAACGGAACACTGATCTATGGTTCTTATCTGTCAGATACAGAAAATATACCGGCGGCGGCAGCCCGTGTTGCTTTTTTCGATACGTTGGCGGCCATACTGGCATCGCTGGTGATCATACCGGCTATGGCAACTACGGGAGCGCAGTTAGACCAGGGCGGTCCCGGACTTATGTTTATTTTCCTGCCGAATCTGTTTGATTCCATGCCCGGCGGTTTTGTCATTGCCATTATCTTTTTCGTGGCAGTTTCTTTTGGCGGCATGACTTCGCTGATTAACCTGTATGAAACGCCGGTTGCCACTGTACAGGAGAAGTTCCATCTGGGACGTGTTCCGGCGTGTGCAGTCGTTGGTTTGCTTAGTGCAGTCGTTGCCGTTTGTATCCAGGGTATTGTATCCGGCTGGATGGATATTTTGTCTATTTACATCTGTCCCTTGGGGGCAGGACTTGCAGCGATCATGTTTTTCTGGATAGCGGGAAAGGAATATGTGGAGAAGCATGTAAATATCGGAAGGAGCAAACCTTATGGAAAGTACTTTTATCCGGTATGCAAGTATGTATTTTGTCCGATCTGCTTTCTGGTGTTAGTGCTGGGTGTTATTATGGGCGGTATCGGCTGATCAGAAAAAGGAAAGAAAAAGCGCGGAAATTCTTTGGTTATAGAATTCCCGCGCTTTTGTTATGGAAAGAATAGATTATTCCGCTTTTTGAAAATGATCTTTTGTAAGCTTTACGACAACTCCGGATAATCCGATGACACCGACCAGGTTAGGGATGGCCATGAGACCGTTTAAGGTATCTGCAATATCCCATGCCAGACCCAGTTCCATGGTGGCGCCGATGATGACCACAAAAACGAAAAGAGTCTGATAAATTTTGATGCTTTTGCTGCCGAAGATAAATTCGCAGCAGCGTGCACCGTAAAGTGCCCAGCTGAGCATGGTTGACAGCGCAAACAGAGTAATACAGACAGCGATGATCAGAGAACCGAATCGGTTTCCGAATATGGTTCCCAGAGCGGCAGAGTTTAATGCGGTGGTTCCCTTTACTCCGTAGGACAGATCAATTCCGCTCATCAGAAGAGTCAGACCGGTCATGGTACAGATTACGATGGTGTCCATAAAGACTTCAAAGATACCGTACAGCCCCTGTTTGACAGGATCTTTTTCACTGGATGCAGCATGTGCGATCGGTGCAGAACCCAGACCGGCTTCATTGGAGAAAACGCCGCGCTTTACTCCCCAGGTGATGGTCTGAATAATGGTAAATCCGCTGATACCGCCTACTGCTGCGGAGGGATTAAAAGCTCCCTGGAAAATAGAAACAAATACAGGACCGATCTTTTGGATATTCATAAAAATAACAGTCAGGCAGGTAAGAATATAGATGGTTGCCATAAATGGAACCAGACGTTCGGCTACATTTGCCAGACGTTTCAGGCCTCCCAGTAAAACAATGGCAGTGATAGCTGCCAGACCCAGACCCAGTATCAGGTTAATGGTATTGACATGTGCTTTTGCAGATGGGACAAAAGTCTGAATGGCTGTATTGATAGAATCTGTAATATT
>JBMNRU010000016.1:0-64385 GCA_050944855.1 Lachnospiraceae bacterium | reverse complement strand
AAATAACCTGTAACGGAGCAAAGATGGAGAGCCGTGTGCATTGAGAAATGCAAGCACGGTTCGGGGAGAGGACTGCACAAACCTACCTTAGAAATAAGGAAAGGCGGTGCTTTCCTACTCTACTATGCAGGAAACAACAGAATGTATCACGCTGGCAATCCAATCGGATATGCAGATTTAACAGGCCCGTACTGGCAGCAACATTTGATTGGCGCCGGACGGGTGAAAACCAAATAAGAAAGGAATGGTACGATGATATTTAAGAAAAAGGAGAAAGAACCGAAACCGAAGAAAGAGAAAAAAGTGCCGGTGATGAAAGCCGGCACGCATAAAAAAACTGTGATTGCCTTATGGCTGGTGCTGATAGCAAGCGTCAGTTTTGGGGTGTATAAGAACTTCACCGCCATTGATATGCACACGGTACATGAGAAAGAAGTCATTGAACAGCGTATTGTTGATACCAACAAGATAGAAAATTTTGTCAGAGCATTTGCTTTAGACTACTATTCTTGGAGCAATACGCAGGAATCCATTGAAAAGAGAACCGCAGCTATTAACCTGTATCTTACAAAGAGCTTGCAGGATTTGAATGTTGATACGGTACGACAGGACATACCCACAAGCTCTACGGTTACAGATGTAAAGATATGGGATATTGAACAGGCGGGAACGGACGGCTTTGCCGTTGTCTACTCCGTAGATCAGACGGTAACGGAGGGAGAAACCTCTATCGGCTGCACTTCCGCTTACATGGTAGTGGTTCATGTAGATGGTGACGGGAATATGGTTATCACGCAGAATCCGACCATCAGCAGCATACCGACCAAATCCGGCTATGAACCAAAGGTACAGGAATCCGACGGAACAGTGGACGCTGCCACTACGGAAGAAGTGACAGAGTTCTTGGAAACATTCTTTAAGCTGTACCCTGCCGCAACAGAAAAAGAGCTTGCCTACTATGTAACTGGCAATGTGCTTGAGCCTGTGGATTGTGATTATGTGTTCTCGGAACTGGTAAACCCTGTCTTCACGCAGGACGGGGAGCAGGTCAAAGCATCTGTATCGGTGAAGTACCTCGACCAGAGGACAAAGGCAGCGCAGATTTCACAGTTTTACTTGACGCTGGAAAAGGCAGGCGGGAACTGGAAGATTGTGGGATAATATGTGGCTGGCGGCATGGGTTCCGTACCGCCGGCCTGCCGGCTTTCGTAGTAGTCCATGAAGAAACCCGTTTCTGGCGCAAAATGATTGACAGGGGGATTTTATGTCGGTATAATAATTTCAGAGAAATCTATCAAAAAGGGGTTGACAGGCATGCCTGAAATCGCTACGCTCAAGACAGACAGACAGACAGACAGACAGACAGACAGACAGACAGACAGACAGACAGACAGACAGACAGACAGAGGATAAGTCTGCCCTTTTTTGCGTACAACCAAATAAGAAACATCTATGTATAGGCACTATTCTATCTAAATGCAGGTGGGATAGTGCTTTTTTTACTTTTTATCCGGCTGCGATGATGGCGATTGGACGTGATGATGGTGGTTAAACAATCAGAACTGACTGTCATTACAAAAGCAAAGGAACTATGCAGTTATGTGCTGACAATCAGCGATAAGTCGCCAAAGAAGTTTCGCTTTACGCTGTCAAGCAGATTGCAGAATTATTCCATTTCGATTGTAGAACAGTTCCTTTATGCCAATGAAGTAAGAATGGCGGTCAAAAATACGCGATTATTAGAAAAAAGGCTGGAAATGCGGAGAAATTTTCAACAGCAGGCGTTTACGGACATGAAAATGCTTGCCTATCTTTCACAGCTTGCTATGGAGCAGCAGTGTATTTTGCCTAAGCAGTATGAGCAGATTACCAAGCGGTTATATGACTGTCAGAATCTTCTTGGGGCTTGGGTAAGAAGTGACAACAAACGATATGCCGGGGAGTAAACCCTTTCGCATATAGGGATTGGATTGTAATGGTAATTTTTGGCTGCGCGCGCCGAACATGAACAATAGAAACAATGCGCTGGCCGCTTGGCCGGGCAACTATGTGAACAACAACAATGTCAACAATGATCACGCGCTGGTGCCCGCATGGCCTTGTCGTCAGATGGCAGACCTAAGCAGGCTGCCCCGCACATAAGGCAAAGGAATTCAATTCCTTTTCAGAGGATACTCTGGAAAAACACATGCTGTCAGAAGAAAGGACGGGTTTCTCTTTCTTTCTGTGGCAGAGCAGATTTGTTTTGCACTGACAGCCCTATGAAAAATAAGGTGGTGGGCAAGAAATGTATGAACGCCTGACGGAATTTGACAATATTTACCGGGCATACCGGCAAAGCGCCAAAGGGAAACACCATAAAAACGAAGTGATACAGTATGAAAGCAATTTGCATATGCAGCTTTGGTATCTTCAGGAACGATTGAAGAACCGGGCGTATGAGCCAAGCGGTTACCACAAGTTTATGATATACGACCCGAAAGAAAGAGAGATACAGGCGTTATCTTTTGCGGACAGGGTGTTCCAACATCTGTTATGCGATACGATACTTCGTCCCTATTTTGAGCCGAGATTGATTTATGACAATGCGGCGTGCAGACAGGGAAAAGGAACACATTTTGCGTTAAAGCGTTTGGAACAATTCTTTCGCGACCATTATAAAAAATATGGCGCAGAGGGATATATCCTTAAATTTGATATACGGAAATATTTTCCAAGTATCGACCATGAGGTGTTGAAAGAAAAGCTGGCCCGCTTTCCAGACGAAGAAGTGAAAACGCTGTTGTATCTCATTATAGACAGTTATGCAGCAGACATAGGAAAAGGGCTTCCGATGGGAAACCAAAGCAGCCAGTGGTTTGCCCTGTATTATCTGGACCGGTTAGACCGGCTGATAAAAGAAAAACTTCGTATCAAAGGGTATGTCCGTTATATGGACGATGGAGTCCTGATTCATAAGAGTAAGGAATACCTGCAAGAATGCCTGCGGCAAATGCAGGATTTGATTGCAGAGGAAAAGTTGGAGTTTAACCAGAAAACACAGATATTCCCGATTTCGCAGGGAGTTGATTTTCTGGGGTGGCATTTTTATATGGCTGATACAGGAAAGGTCATTAAAAGGCTCAGGACATCAAATAAAAAAAGGTTTAAGCGCCGCCTGAAAGCGTTTCAAAAGCAGTACGCACAGGGAACAAAGACGCTTGACGAGATTACGCAGAGCCTGAACAGTTATCAGGGGCATTTGAAATATGGGCATACATGGAAATTGAGAACGCACGCATATAAAAACTTTGTCCTTAGCAGGCATCAAGAATAAAGACGGGAGAAAGAAGAATTTGAAACAAAGAAATTTAAAGAAAAAGGCAGGCGCGCTTCTGCTGGCGGCGGTAATGACAGTTAATCTGTTTCCAGCATTTTACACGGAAGTCCATGCGGCAGAATCGCCGGACAACACGCAGTTTGCAATGAAAACAGAATTAATGCAATTCAATACAGATGATAGAACGAACGATGGTGGCGATGGTGTAAATCCCGCAAAGGTGTATTTCGGAAATAACAATCAGCAGTGGTGGATTGCGGGCAGCCAGAGTACGGGTAGCATGACTTTGTTTGCGGCAAGCCCGCTGGCAACAAGGCAAGTGTTTGAATCAAATTATAACAGCAATAAAACATATAATACGGGTTGGAATTGTGATTATACAAGCACAGGAAGTTCTGCGCCATCAGAGGTTTATCCAAACCATTACGGCGCAAGCCCATTAAGAACAAAACTTCAAGAGTTGGAAAAATCAAATTTCACGGATGCCGAACAAGCCCTGATGAATACCACCACAATCTATACAAACGACACGAAAAACAGCAGTGTCTATTCCACAACAGAAAAGCTATATCTTGCTTACGGGGATTATAATGCTGATCAGTATATTACAGTGGGAACAAACAATTCAAATTCGCTCAACGGAGGACTTCGCATTGATAAAGGGTATTGGGGAAATGCTGGTTCTTTTTGGCTGCGCGCGCCGCGCATGTACTATAGTGACTTTGCGCTGATCGCTTGGCCGGGCAACCTTGTGAACGACGACTTTGTCAACTATGCTAACGCGCTGGTGCCCGCTTTTGAGCTGAATCTGTCATCTGTCATCTTTGCATCTGCTGCGCCAGCAGCCGTCTCTGACGGAGCTTTAACACTTGCGGATACTGATGGAGACGGGGCATTTACCCTGCGGTACAGCGCCGGCAGTCTCGGCGCGGCAAAGGTAGTCAACGATTATACAAAAGTGGATGTAACAGGTGTTCCGTCAGGTGCCTATCTGGTAGCACAGAACAAAGACGGCGCGTGGGCGAAAGCAGTCAGCGGCAAAACTTCTGTTTCTGCCAGTGATATGGGAACTGGATTTACCAGTTTTGAAAATTGCAAGGTATGGCTGGAAAAAACAAAAGGAGGAGAAAGAAAAACTTATGCGACAATGGCGACACAGTCGACAGGGGTAAAATGGCATGACGTCCATGTAGCGCCTGGAATCGGAATGCAGGTACAATCGGGCAATCTTACGCAACAGGTAGATGATGGCCAATCAATGACGGATATTGTGATCGAGGCAGAATCCGGCTATATGTTCCCTGCTGATTACAGCGTTGCCGGACAAAACAGAATTACCGTCACAAGAAACAGCGACAGCCGGATTACGGTATCGGGAACGCCAGCCGCAGATGTGAGCCTGACGCTTCCTGCGGCAACACAGAAAGTATACGGCATGGATTTATCCGGGAACGGAACCTTTGGGAGCGCCTGTGTGGGATATGCCTCTGATAAGGTTACGGCGCAGGAATTTACCATCGCCAATACAGGGAATATGGAATTAACGAATGTCCAGATAACGGTTGGCGGTGCGGATTCCGGTGACTTTGCACTGACTTGGGATAATACGGTAACATCTATACAACCAAATGGAACGCTCAAGGTTACGGTAGTGCCAGAAGATAATCTCGCCGTAAAGGAATACCAGGCGCAGCTTTCCGTATCTGCCGATAATTGTAATACGGTCAGTAAAACTTTACAGTTTAAAGTAATGGAACATGATTATAACGATATAATAACGCCGCCGTCCTGTACGCAAAAAGGATATACGACCCATACCTGTCAAAATTGTAATGACACGTATACGGATAGCGAAACAGACATGATCCCCCATCCCTTTGGAGAATGGGAAAACATTCAGGCTCCTACTTGCGAGCAGGGAGGGAGCCGGAGACATGTTTGTACGGTTTGTGGATTTTCAGAAACAGAAAACCTGAATCCAAACGGCCATGAATGGGAAGATACGCCGACGGTTGACAGAGAGCCTACCTGCCAGAATGACGGCAGCCAGTCCATTCATTGCAAGAACTGTGACGCGACGAAAGACAGCCAGCCGCTTCCAAGGGTAGACCACAAATATACAAATTATGTTCCCAATCATGATGCAACCTGTACAAAAGACGGAACAAAAACTGCCTCATGTGATTTTGGCTGCGGCAGCACGAATACGCTTCCTGACGATGGCAGCATGTTAGAGCATGATTACGAGTGGACTTATAACAATGACGCGGCCTGTGGAAAGAACGGAACCGAAACAGGCGTCTGCAAGGATTGCGGCGATAAAACCACAAGGGAAAAAGCGGGTACGGCGTTAAAACATCAACCCGGCGATTGGATTGTTGATAAAGAAGCAACCGAAACCACCGACGGTACAAAGCATAAGGAATGTACCGTCTGCGGAGAAGTTCTGGAAACAGAGACAATCCCGGCAACGGGAACTCCGGAAAGCCGTTACAAGATTCTTGAGGGCGCAGACCAGACCTGGAAAGGAAGCGGCAATCTGACCATTACGGCGAACGGCGAGTTCTCAAAATTCACCGGGATTAAGGTAGACGGGGCTGCGGTTGCTGCCTCGGAATACGACGCAAAATCAGGAAGCACGGTCGTCACGCTGAAAGAGAGCTACCTTGCCGCGTTGTCTGCCGGGGTCCATACGCTGACCTTTGTATATGACGATGGGGAAGTTTCCACTCATTTTACGGTTGCAGAAGCGGAAAAACAGGGAACACCGACAACTCCGGGTGATTCCGAAAAAGGAGACTCCACTGCCGCCCGTTCACCGCAGACAGGAGATAACACGGACGCCGCTTTATGGGCGCTGCTCCTTGTGCTTTCTGCCCTGCTGACGGCGTTTGCCATCCAGATAAGGAAGTGGGAAACATATTTAAAACACAAAAGGAAGTGAAAGGCATTTGAACGATAAGAAGGCAAGAAGGTACTCCCGAAAAAATCTTTAACCCCTGACAGTACCTTCAAGCCTTTCCAATGTCATATTTTATCACATATTGTAGGAAAGCCTGCTGATGTTTACATCAGTAAGGCTTTTTTTTGTGCCGGAAATTTTTTTGAAATTTCCCATGAAACAGCGTCACAAATCACGCCCCGCTATCGAGTGTTGGTGCGGAAAGAGGGAGATACCGATTTTCGCCGCAGGCAGAGAGGGGGTGTGATGATGAAACCTTGCTCTTTTGAAGATTCTATCCGTCTCCAGTTCAATACGCTTTTCAAAAAAGTGGTTGACACGACGGTTAAGGACTATAACCGGGAATTAACCAGACGGGCCAGACACGAAACTCCGTTTTCGGAACTTCCTGACATGACGGTACAGACTTTTCAAGTATTGGACAAGTATGAATTAGGGATTGTCTCCTTTGATGTTTATGGTATGGAAGTCCGCGTGGCAGACGAGGAACTTGGCGAAGCATTGATGAAGCTTCCTGAAAGGAAAAGGAATATCATACTCATGTTTTATTTCCTTGAAATGAGCGACATTGAAATCGGCGGGATACTGCATATTTCCAGACGTTCTTCCCACAGGAACCGCATGAACTCGCTGGAAGAATTGAGAAATTATTTACAGGAGGAATGAAGCGTTGAAAAAATCCATCAGGCAATGCCCTCCCTACCGCTTGATTGCGGCCGCGGCAAAGGGCGATGAACAGGCCATAGACAAGCTCCTTTTGTTCTATGACGCATACATAGCAAAAGCCAGCCTCAGACCGTTATATGACGCATACGGGAATATCCATATCGCTGTCGATATGGAGCTGAAAGGCAGAATCCGTGAAGCGGTCATGCAGATGGCACAGAAATTTGAATTGGAAATCGTTTAAAAAGGTTTACAGGGCATGATTTGATGATTCCCTCTTTCCTGCCCTGCCTTTGCCAGTGTATGAAAGTCCATTATCTTCATAGTGGATTTTCACAGACTGGCAAAAACAGTCGGTGTTCTTTGACAAGTGAATAAAGCAGATAAATACGTTTGATATGCAGCGAGCCAGTGGAAATTGTACGCCATGACCTTGAAAGAGCGAGCGGTTCATACAGTGATCCGGGGGCGGCTTGTGGAATAGCCGCTTAGCCATGACCTGTATATCTGGATAATGATACACCCGCATGACGCGGTTCGGCCCATCAGAATGGGAAAGGTGAAAGTCCTGTGGAGCTTGCCGGAGCCATTTATCTGCTTCTTATGACACAGTAAAGGAGGTGTTACACAATGAATAATACTGATGTGCCTGTTTGGGAAAAATATACGCTTACGATTGAAGAAGCAGCAAAATACTTCCGTATCGGGGAGAAAAAACTCCGTAGGATTGTGGAGGAAAACCATTCTGCCGGCTGGCTGATTATGAACGGGAACCGTGTCCAGATTAAGAGAAAACAGTTTGAGAAAGTCATAGATTCTCTGGACGCAATCTGATAAAAAGGCTGAAAATGTGCCGGAAGTGCGGTATAATATACATATACCGTATCAAGGCTCATTCCAGCTTGGAAAGGAGCTTCACATCATGTCAGAGAAAAGACGGGATAACAAAGGCCGCATTTTACGGACTGGAGAGAGCCAGAGAAAAGACGGGAGATACGCATATAAATATACGGACGCAAACGGAAAACCTCAATTCGTGTATTCTTGGAAGTTGACCGCTACGGACAAGACGCCTGCCGGAAAACGTGACGATATTCCGCTTCGGGATAAGGTAAAAGAAATCCAGAAAGACCTTGACGACGGTATCGACACAATCGGGAAGAAAATGACGGTCTGCCAGCTTTACGCAAAGCAGATAGGCCATAGGAAGAATGTCAGGCGCAATACGGAAAAAGGCCGGCAGCACCTTATGAACCTTTTGAAAAATGATTCGCTCGGGGCAAGGAGCATTGACAGCGTGAAACTGTCGGACGCAAAAGAATGGGCTGTCAGAATGAGTGAAAAGGGATTCGCCTACAAGACAATCAGCAATTACAAGCGTTCATTGAAAGCAGCGTTTTATACGGCGATTGAGGACGACTGTATCAGGAAGAATCCGTTTAACTTCGCCCTGAATACGGTCCTTGAGGACGACACGAAACAAAAGGCGGCGCTGACACCGGAGCAGGAAGAAAGCCTGATTGCCTTTGCAGAAAGCGACAGGGTATACCGCAAATATGCTGACGAACTTGTCATACTGCTTGGCACAGGGCTCCGTATCTCTGAACTGTGCGGGCTTACTTCCAAACTGGATTTTGAAAATCGGATAATCCATGTAGACCACCAGCTTTTGAAAGATTCCGAAGCCGGCTACTACATAGAAACTCCGAAAACAAAGAACGGCATCCGTCAGATTCCCATGAGCAATAAAGTCTGTCAGGCATTTAAACGGGTGCTCAAAGAGCGTGGAAAGGCAGAGCCGATCACTATTGACGGCTACACAGATTTTTTGTTCCTTAACCAGAACGGGCTTCCAAAGGTGGCGGCAAATTACGAAACCATGTTAAAAGGGCTTGTAAAGAAATACAACAAGAGCCATGAAACAGCATTGCCGCACATCACGCCGCACACGCTAAGGCATACGTTCTGTACCCGGTTAGCCAACGCCGGAATGAACCCGAAATCATTACAGTACATCATGGGCCATTCCAATATCAGCATGACGCTGAACTATTACGCGCACGCCACGTTCGATTCTGCAAAATCGGAAATGGAAAGGCTGATTGCATAAAGTAGTAAAAGTCGGTTTTACTACACTTTTACTACTTTTGACTGCGAAGCCATACCGGAAAATGCCGAGATTTGCGTTATATCTTCCGAATGAAAAAATGCCGGAAATGCTGATAAATACAGGCTAAACCGACATTTGCCAACTTATGAAAAGATAGTTAGAAAATTATATGGATTTTTATATTAAAACCTTCCATATAATATAAAATTACCGGAATTCTAAGATCATCCTTTAAAGCATTCACCGCCCGATACAGCTCACTGTAATCTTTCTTTTCTTCTACACTTGCCATTGACTCCATATTCACTTCTTCCATGGCTGCTTTTTTGCTTTCTCTTCTGCATATGTTATAACATTCATTGATCAGAATTCTCATCAGCCATGTTTTCGCATAGCGATCATTCTTAAGCGCAGGATAATTGGAAAAAGCCTTCACGATGGTCTCCTGTATTGCATCTGCACAGTCATGATCGCTTGCCAGAATGGTCTTCGCCGTCGCGTACAGCTGCCGTTCCGATGAAAGAATCAGCTCTCCTAATTTTTCCTTTGTCAATTCGCTCTCTCCTCTCTATGCCGGCCAGCATTTTTTATTTACATAGATTAGACGTTTGTACAGCAAAAATATCCCTTGATTGATTTAAAATAATTTATTTTCAATAAAAAGTTCAGCCATGCTTCACAAAATGGGCGAATCATGCTCGCATGAATGAGCACATTCTGTGAAGCATGAGGTGAGCGCCCGTATATGAGCAAAAATAAGCTGCGTCAGCAGCGGAGAGCGCTGTAGGCGCGGTTTTGCGAATGGCGCAGGCTGAACGGACGTTAACTTTTTATTGATTATTTTATCATCTTACATTAACCGCCTGTCGTCAATGAAAATTACGCATACAAATATTGGTATCTATACAGATGATCCTTGACAAATATTTTTTCATATACTATACCGGCTAATATAATTAGCCGGAAAGGAAATCAAGATAGCATGAAGGCAGGATTAGACAAAAAAATAATATTAGAAACCGCAGCGAATATGGCAGATATTCGTGGATGTTCTAATATTACATTGAAAGAATTAGCGTCTGAACTGGGAATAAAACCCCCGTCTCTTTATAAACATATCTCCGGTCTTGACGAATTAAACAAGGAATTAATGCTTTATGCCTGGCAAAAGCTGGAGGCAGAGATGATGCATGCGGCCCTGGGCAAGGCAAAAGATGATGCGATCCTTGCGATCTGTCATACGTATCGCAATTTTGCTTTACAGCATAAAGGGTTATTTGAAGCCATGCAGTGGTATAACATGTACCAATCTGCCGAACATCTGCAGGCTACGGAAGGAATCGTAGCAATACTCTTTCAGGTTCTGGAGGCTTACCATATAACGAATGAACAAAAGGTGCATATCGTTCGTACCCTCCGAGGGCTGCTGCAGGGATTTCTTTCCATTGAAAATCATGGCGGTTACGGCAATCCGCTGTCAATTGATGCTTCTTTCGACTTTGCCGTTCATACACTGATAAACGGCATCTATCAATTACAGGAGAATTCACCAGCATGAAACATTTCATAAAAAACATACTACCCTTTAATAATCGAGAGGAAATGCCTGCATGGCAGTTTGCCATAAAAAAATTTCTTGCTTTCTGGCTATGCTATATCGTCGGTATGTTTGCTGCAGAAGCAATTGTCATTCTTATTCACTTTGCCTGTGGGAAAAATCCCCTTGCAGGTGAAATATTTGATATGCAGACAATGACTCTGATCAAATATTACGGATATATTATTTTTATTGGAATCCTTTTGTTATACTGGAAGTTTATTGAGAAAAAACCATTTTCGAAAATGGGCATTACACCTAAAATCGGCAGTTATTTTTATGGCAGCCTGCTTGCCGTATTTTTACTGCTGCTCTGCGTAAGTGTAATCATTGGTATTGGTGGATTTACGTATCTGGGAATATTTGAAAACATCAATTTTACTATCATTTTGCTTTTTGTTGGCGGATTTGTGATCCAGGGAGCAATGGAGGAATTCCTATGCCGTGGACTTGTGTTTCATACCCTGAAGGATAAAACGAATCTTTCCGTTGCTATTGGTGTCAGTACACTGGTATTCATTATCCCGCACTGGTCCTCGTTATTTGCAGATGCGGCCGTTTACGGTGTAATCGGTTTGATCAACCTTGTACTTATTTCTGTCATTTTTTGTATGCTGACTCTTAAATTTGAAAACATTTGGGCCGCCTGCGGACTTCACTCCGTCTGGAATGCCATCTTATATACTATTCTTGGGTTAAATGTAAGCGGCAGTGAGGAATCAGCAAACGCCATATTCCATATAGAATCTGTTGGAAATAACATACGAAACGGCGGTATGTATGGGATTGAAGCAAGTATTATAACCACAGGTATTTTGTTCCTTGCAGCTGTCCTTACTTTTTCATCTGCCTTAAAAACAGTAAGATCGCCCCTGCCACGGTAATAACGGTGTATCCCAGAACCCACCAGAGATGCGGAAACATATCGGCATAGCTGCCGTTAAAGGCTGCCCGTTCAAGCTCCACTGCATGGATAAAAGGCAAAACATTTGCAATCTTCTCAAAAGCTCCGCCCACCAGGTCCACATCAAACCAAATTCCGGAAAGCCAGGCAGAAAGGTTTGTGAGCAAAGCTCCGCAGATTCCGCCTACCTGCCTGGAAGTAAGCACGCTTCCGCAGATCAGGCCCAGAGCAATAAAAAATAGTGCGATGGGAAGGATAAGCAGCAGCGCAAGCAGAACTGTGATCTTAAGCTCCAGTCCAAGCAGCACCGCTGCCATATAGCAAATTACACTCTGCGCCAATGCCATCGGCAAAAGAGGCAATGTATATCCGAAAATAAAGTCGGATGCCCTGAGAGGTGTGGTGTAAAGTCTTTGCAGAAAGGCACTTTCCCTGTCCTTCGAAATTAAGAGAGCCGAAAATAAGGTCATAAAAGAAAGTCCGAATACGGTAACGCCGGGTGTCAGGTGTGCAAGTTCAAAGATTGGCACCGGTACATTCGCCTGGATTGCCGTAAGCAGCCCGATAAGGATAAGAGGAAAACCCAAGCCAAAGAAAAAATTAATCGGATCACGCAATATTTCCTTTGCGGTTCTGCCTGAAAAAGTAAGTACTCTCATTCTTTCGCCTCCCCCTTTACGATTGCCACAAAAGCATCTTCAAATTTATCTTTTCCCGCTGCAGCCTTGATTTCGTCCGCCGTGCCGGACGCTAACAGCTGTCCGTCTTTCATAATGCCGATACGATCCGAAAGGGCTTCCGCCTCTTCCATATAATGGGTCGTCAGGATTATGGTTATTTTCCCTTTCAGCGCACGGATCATATCCCACAAGTCGCTTCTGGCAAGCACATCCAGTCCGAGTGTAGGCTCATCCATAAATAAAATTTGCGGCTCACTGATAAGAGCCATGGCAATGCTTAATCTGCGCTGCCAGCCTCCTGACAGTTTACCCGCTTTTTTGTTTAACACTGCCGTCAGATCAAACTGTTGGGAAAGTTCTTTGATCTTGGCAGCCTTTTTCTGCTTGTCAAAGCCGTGAACACCGCATATCAGCGCCAGGTTTTCCTTTACACTCAAATTGGGGGCGACAGCAGTTTCCTGGGGCGATACACCGATCACATTTTTCACGGTCCTTTCCTCTGTAAGGATACTCTTGCCATTTACAAAGGCATCTCCGCCATCAGGGGCTATAAGACAGGTGAGCATTTTAATCGTAGTTGTTTTTCCCGCGCCGTTCACACCAAGAAGCGCAAACAGTTCACCCTGCTCAATCCTTAAATCAAGATTATTTACGGCAACCACATCTTTATATTTTTTTGTCAGTTGTTCTGTTCTGATTGCATCCATCTTTCTTCCCCCTGCATAGCGATATTTCAAGACCTGATATCACAATTCCTCTGTCTCGAAAAAACTTTCGTTGCGCAACTTATGTTTCCTATTGTATAATTTTCTATTCAATTTGTCAAGAGACACAAGAAACGGCAGGGAATTATAAAATTCCTGCCGCTCTCTTCATCATTTCACTCATTTTTTTATCACTCTGTAATCTCTATCTGATTCTCTTCTATTCCTATAACGCAGCTTTCATAATATCCGTCACCGGTCATTCTGGGACCGCTGACAACAGGATATCCATCCTGTCTCAATCTGTCTGTAAGTTTATTTACCGCTTCCTTTGTTCCCAGACAAAAAGCAATATGTGCGTACCCCGTCTGCGTCTGTTGTTTTTCTCCGTCGATCATATCCGGCCTGTTCATAATTTCCAGTCTTGCCCCACCATCAAAAGACAGAAAATAAGAGCGAAACTTCGTTTGTTTATTATAATAGCCCTCATTCGATACCGCATTAAAATACTTCACAAAAAAATCTTTTGTTTTTTCCAAATCCTTTACATACATTGCAACATGTTCTACTCGCATAGATTCCTCCTTAAATTTGAAATTATCTGATGAAAAGGCTGTCCAAAGCTTGTACCAGTCAGCTAGAACCCTTTCAAGTTTAATATCTATCTAATGAAAAACTTGCCCGAGGCTTGTGCTGGTCAGATAGAACTTCTTTAAGTTTAGTATCTATCTGACGAAAACTTGTCCAAAGCTTGTATCGGTCAGCTAGAACTCTTTCAAGTTTAGTATCTATCTGACAAAAAAACTTGCGTTGGTCGGCTAGAACCTTTTAAAATTAGAATCTATCTGACAAAAAAGTTGTCCAGGACTTATTCTTGTCAGCTAGAATCTTTCAAATTTAGTATCTATCTAACAAAAAGGTTACCCAGGACTTGTGCTTGTCAGCTAGAACTCTTTTAGAATTAGAATCTATCTGACGAAAAGCTTACACTAGACTCGTATTGGTCAGCTAGAAATATTTGTTTAGCCGTTTCTATCTTCTTGAACTGTCGTTCAAGAAGCATCCCTCGCTCTAAAGAGCTCGGTCAATTCATATTTGCCAAGGTAACAAGGAATGCTGAATCAGACTAACAAAAGCATCTGGGTGCTTGCTCACAAGAGGCTCTTTGGCAGGATGCTTCAATAGTCCGACAGGACGCATGCAGCGCAGCGAAATGCGAATGGCATTACTTGTTCCTTAAACTTAAATTTGTAAACTACTTCTTCTTGATAAGTTTTAATTTTATATTTCTTCTATCAGCAATCTTTTGAAACACCTCTACTACATACAAACATTGTGCCTTAAATGGCAGTGAGGATAATTTATCATTAGATTGTATTTGCTTCATTGCCTCTTGTAACTCCGAAAGTTCTAATAAATTGACTGCCAAACAAAAGAAATTTTTTCTGCGTCCGTCATTATAGTTAGAAAGTAAGTGAGAAAGAATTTGTACTTTTTCCTGCTGTTCAAGATTATATTGTTCAACGCCTATGCTTTGCGCTTTTTCTAAATCCGCCTTTCGCCGCCTGTGTGTGATAAAAGAATCATAGTTATCCATTTGTTCATATTTTTCACATGGGTATTGTTCGCACTCGTAGCAATATTCAATCTTTCCATGTACAAGACTACATCTTGCAATTTTACATGATTGATTGCCATTACCGCAGCCGCCACAGTAATTTCCCAAAAGCATAGTGCATAGTCCACAATTCAATCCGCAAAGAGAAAATAATTGATTTTTACGTTCAAATCCTTTCATAATATTAGCCCCCCTAACTTCCGATTTGCACTACTCTTTGCATTTCATATATTTATCAAGCTGAGCATCCATATCACGACCGCCATACATCACTCGCATAATAAAAACTGTCATATCACCATTGTCTACGATATAAAGAACACAGTAATTATCTACCGGAACAATATGAAGTCCTCGACTTTTCCATGATTCCCTGTCATAAAAACGATATCGTTACGGCATATAATCAAGACTCATAATACACTTTTCTATTCTGTCCAACTGACTGCTTGCATTCCCTGGTGACTGCAGTTCATATGCAATATACTCATAGATGTTACGAATATCGTTATCTGCCTGATCTGTAATCTTGATAGTATACATCATAGATTATAATCCTTACGGATATCTGCAAAAACTGCACTTGCTTCTTTCGTTCTTCCCGCTTTGATATCCGCATACCCTTTCTCAAGTTCTGCATTCAATTCTGCTTCTGATAAAACAGACATATCTACAGGACGAGAAGATGGAATCTTTACATCAAACGGAAGTCCTCTCTGAAAAATAATCTGTTTATAAAACATATTGATAGCATTGGAAGCAGAGATGCCCAGTGCTGATAAAATGCTTTCTGCCTGTTCTTTCACATCTGGTTCAATACGCACATAGAGATTCGATGATTTTGCTGCCATATAAAGCACCGCCTTTCGGACATTTTTCTAATTTCATTATGCCCGTATGTGCGCACAACAGCAATACATTTCATAAAATTTACAACCCGTTCGTCAAAATTTATGATGGCACTTTTGATAGGGCGAAGCTATCGTTAAAGGGTGTCCGATTAACAAACAGGAGGTTACCGACTTCTGCGAATCTGGATTAATTGCAGCAGATCATGATACAGGTCATCTTTATTCTCTAAATCAATCATCAGCCATCTTTGGCCGTTCCCTTCCTTCGTCTGATGGTATATATCCTGCAGTTCCACCGTACACTTTGGCAGTATTTTCTCAACAGATGCTTTTTCTTTTGTGCCCACAACAACCATAAATATCTTTCTTGAACAGATCGATAACAACGAATAAGATATGAAAAACAGCGGGAAAGATAATAACCAAATTATCTTTCCCGCTGTTTTTATGAATTTGAAGATAAGTCTATCTTTCTTACCGCATCCCTGACCTTGAGTACGAAAGACGGAGATACGGAAAGCTCGTCTATTCCCATTCGCAGAAAGGTTTCTGTCAGCGTGGTATCCGCAGCCAGCTCTCCGCATATTCCAATCCATGCGCCGTGCTTATGGGCGTTTTCCGCGCTCATTTGGATCAAAGTAAGAATCGCTTCGTGGTGGGTATCCACAAATCGTTCTACGTCAGGATTCTGCCTGTCACAGGCAAGTGTATACTGGATGAGATCGTTTGTACCCACACTGAAAAAATCTACCATTTGAGCAAGTTTATCGCTGATGATTGCCGCCGCCGGAGTTTCTATCATAATGCCGATTTCAATGTTGTCAGAATAGGCAGCCGACTGGGCTTTCAGCTCACGCTTCACCTCGCTGCACATGGCAAGAATTTTTTCAAGCTCCGAAACACTGGTTATCATGGGAAACATGATTCCCAGGTTTCCATAAACGGAAGCTCGATAAAGCGCTCTTAACTGGGTTTTGAAAATTTCGGGACGGGTCAGGCACAATCGGATCGCGCGGCAGCCGAGGGCAGGATTTTCCTCTTTTTTCAGTTTAAAATAATCCACCTGCTTATCTGCACCAATATCCAGGGTACGGATAATTACCTTTTTGCCTGCCATGCTTTCCAGCACTTTTTTGTATACCGTAAACTGCTGCTCTTCCGTGGGATAATCCGAACTTTCCAGATAGAGAAATTCACTGCGGAAAAGCCCGATACCACCCGCATCGTTAAGAAGCACCGCACCGATATTGTCACTGCTTCCGATGTTCGCGTAAACGTGTATTTTTCTGCCGTCTTTCGTAATATTTTCTTTTCCCTTCAGTTCCTGCAAAAGCCGTTTCTTATCCTCGTCTTCGGACTGTTTCTTCAGAAGTCTTTCACGGGTATCACTGTCGGGATTCACAAAAATCTCTCCCGTAAAGCCGTCAACGATAGCTTCATCGCCGTCCTTAATCTTTTGCAGGAATGCATCTCCCACACCAATGATAGCTGGAATATTCATATTTCTTGCCAAGATCGCAGTGTGAGAATTGGATGAACCATGCGCTGTCACGAACGCCAAAACCTTACTCTTGTCAAGAGCCACGGTTTCACTGGGTGCAAGATCAAAGGCACAGATGATAACCTTTTCATCAGAAGCTGCTCCATTTGAGATATCTCCGGTCAGGTTGCCAATGATCCTGTTTGAAATGTCACGGATATCTGCCGCTCTCGCCTTCATGTATGTATCATCCATAGAACTAAACATTTCGGCAAAATTATCTGCTGTCACAGCAACGGCATATTCCGCATTGATGCTTTGATTCTCAATCATATTATTGATAGAATCATTGTAATCCTCATCATCCAGCATCATCTGATGAATCTCGAAAATGGCAGCATTCGCCTCCCCGACTTCTTTCAATGCTTTTTGATATATTTCGCTCAGCTGCTCTGAAGAAGCAAGTTTCGCTTCCTCAAAACGGCGTTTTTCGCTTTCCACATCTGCAATGCGTACACGCTTGACATTTGCATCCGACTTTTTAAACACAGAAATATTTCCAACAGCAATTGCCCCATACACGCCTTTGCCTGCGTATTTATCCATCCTGCACACCTCCGTATTTTATCTATAAGACAGAAACTCTTTGATCATTCACCAAAACCATTTTTAAACATTGCTTCCAGTTCGTCCAATACTGCCTGCTCGTCCGCACCATTGCATACAATTTCAACCTCATTGCCGCACTTTATGCAGGCTGACATGATCTGCATAGGCGATTTCGCCTTAACGGTCTTGCCATTTGCATTAAGCGTTACTTCACAGTCCGGATGCGCCTTAACTGCCTTTGCCAATTCTCCTGCCGGACGCATATGCATACCCTGTTCATTTACTACCTTTACTGTTTTTGCTACCATAATGATCTCTCCTTTTATCTAAGCATTTATTTTATTTAAAATATGATTTAATTTTCTGTTTTCTTCTTTTTCAGCAGTGACAGCATAAGCATACCGACAACCGAACCTATGGCGAGGGCAAGCAGATACATGGCCCAGTTTCCTACCACCGCAAATACAAAGATGCCGCCGTGAGGGGCCATAAGCGTACAGTCAAATGCCATGGAAAGCCCTCCGGAAACTGCTGCTCCCACAATACAGGAAGGAATCACACGAAGGGGATCGGAAGCCGCATAGGGAATAGCTCCTTCTGTAATAAAACTAAGACCCATAATGTAATTTACCACGCCGTTTTTGCGTTCCTCCTCTGTCCATCTGTTCTTAAAGAACGTAGTGGAAAGTGCAATGGCAATTGGGGGTACCATACCGCCTATCATGACCGCAGCCATGACATCGTAGCTGCCTGAAGCGATAGCCGCTGTACCGAAAACATACGCTGCCTTGTTAAATGGGCCACCCATATCTATGGACATCATTCCTCCGAGGATACAGCCGAGAACAATTTTACTGCTGCTGCCCATACTGTTTAAAAAGTCTGAAAGTCCCGTATTTATCATACCCATAAATGGATTTACTGCACACATTACAACTGCTATGATCCCCAGACCCGCAAGAGGATAGATCAGTACAGGCTTGATACCGTTCAGGGACTTTGGCATACGATCGCAAAGTCTCTCAATCCCAAGCATAAGAAATCCGCCTGCAAAGCCTGCAAGCAATGCTCCCAAAAATCCAGAAGGAACGTCTCCCGCGACATTTGCGAAAGTGGAACCTGTAGTTGCAAGATAACCGCCTACAAGGCCTACCAAAAAGCCGGGACGATCCGCAATACTTTTTCCGATATAGCCTGCAAGGACAGGTATCATAAAGCTAAATGCAAAGCCGCCTATCATTTTGAAAAAAGCCGCGGCTGTTGTATAGGTACCAAAATTGCTGTCCTGAGGCGCGCCTGCGATGGTATCGATCAGAAACGCCAATGCAATAAAGATACCGCCTGCAACTGTAAACGGAAGCATGTTGGAAACACCGTTCATAAGATGTTTGTACATTTTTCTGCCAAAGCTTTCACCGGCATCCGAGGAATCAGAAGCTGCCGCGCCTGTGTGATGATAAACAGGAGCATCTCCCGATTCAATACGGCTGATGAGTTCTTCGGGTATTTTTATCCCGTCTGATACTTTTGTGATAATCACTTTTTTGCCATCAAAACGAGCCATTTCCACGTTTTTGTCCGCAGCAATAATGATTCCGTCACAGGCCTCGATTTCGGCTTTGGTAAGTACATTTTTTGCCCCGCCCGAGCCGTTGGTTTCTACTTTAATGGAAATACCCAGCTTTTTGCCTGTCTTTTCAAGCGCTTCTGCCGCCATATAGGTGTGAGCAATACCCGTGGGACAAGCCGTTACCGCAAGTACCTTTATCTTGCCGTCCTCTGTATCTGCGGCCTTTTCCTGTGGCTCATCGGGATATTTTTCTGTTTCCATATCATCTATAATTTTAAGGAAATCATCCTCGTCCTTTGCAGCGAGAAGCCTTGCACGAAAATCCTCATCCATTAAAACCGTCATAAGACGGGCCAGCACATCCAAATGTACATCACCGCCGCCTTCCGGCGCAGCTATCATAAATAAAAGATTGGATGGTTCATCATCCAGAGCCTCGTAATCAACACCGTCCGGAACAGTCATTGCCGCAAGGGAAGGAGCTTTCACGCCTTTATTCTTTGCATGGGGGATAGCAATGCCTTCGCCTACTGCCGTTGAACCGTGTTCCTCACGAGCGATAATGCCCTTTTTATATTCTTCTTTATCAGAAATGTTTCCACCCTTTACCTGCAGATCCACAAGCATATCAATGGCTTCGGCTTTGCTTTTGGGCGCTGCATGCAATTGAATGCTTTCTTTTTTCAGTAAGTCAACGATACGCATAAAATACCTCCTATTTTATAAAAGCTGTTTCAAAAGCTCTTCAATCAAAGCCTTTGGGGCAAGGCCGTCTGAAAAAGCGGTTGCACCGCCTGCGGCAGTTCCAAGTTTCAAAGCGTACTCATAATCACCCTGCGCTGCGCCTGCAAGAAAACCCGCTACCATAGAATCTCCAGCACCTACAGAATTTTTTACAATGCCTCTGCATACGCCGCATATGTGAGTCTCATCGTTCTCGTCAAGGAGCAGTGCGCCGTCCCCTGCCATGGAGATCAATACATTTTGAGCGCCCATATCTTTCAGTTTTTGGGCGTATTTTACAATTTCCTCCTGAGTTTTCAGTGTCACACCGAACATCTCTCCCAGCTCATGATTATTTGGCTTAATGAGAAATGGCTTATACTTCAATACATTCATCAGCAGATCTTTGGTGGCATCTACAACAACCTTGATGTTTTTGTCCTGCAGACGATCCAGAATTCTCTCATAAATATCTTCCGGCATATCATTTGGTATACTGCCCGCGAGCACGATGGTATCACCGTCAGAAAGCTTATCCAGCTTTTCAAAAAGTTTACTGAGTGCCTCATTGTCAATTTTCGGTCCCCGGCCGTTAAGCTCGGTCTCGCTTTCAGATTTGATTTTAACATTGATCCGGGAAAAACCATTTTCAAGGCGAACAAAATCTGTTTCAACGCCTTTCTCGGAAACGCCCTTTTCAATGGCATCTCCCGTAAAACCTGCAACAAACCCCAGAGCTTTGGATTTAATGCCGAGTTCACTCAGTACGAGCGAAACATTAATACCCTTTCCGCCGAAATAGATTTTTTCACTTTTTACACGGTTTACATCACCCACAACAATTTCGTCGGTGTGTACAACATAATCAACAGCAGGGTTGAATGTTACCGTATATATCATCATAAAACCTCCTTTACAGACGCTGCTGAAAGATATTTTTTATCAGGAACTTTATCTGTTATTATCTTGCCCTGATTCAGCTCAGAAAATTTCACGGAAGTTATTTTTCCAAATTTTGAGTGATCTCCCAGAATATAGATTTCTTTGCTCCGCGCCATCGCCATGGTTTTTACAGACGCTTCATTTTTATCAGGCGTTGACAATCCTCCTTTTATAGAAATACCGTTTACGCCCATAAAACACTTTGTAAAATTATAGCGCATCAGTATCATTGCCGCTTCCGAACCGATGATCGCTTCCGTGGAGGCTTTCACCTCTCCCGCAATAATGTTGACTTTAAAGCCCCTCTGTGCAAGCTTTTTCGCGTTTGTGAAAGCATTTGTAACAAATGTGACAGATTTTGACGGAATAAAATCTATCATCTTCTCCGTGGTGGTTCCCGCATCAATGTAAACGAAATCTCCGTCTTCGATAAGAGAAGCCGCATACCGTGCAATGGCCTCCTTTTCAGCCGCAAACAGGTTCGCTTTTTCTTCCACATTTTGTTCGACCGCTGTAAAATTCTCCTCCTGGGCAATTGCAATAGCACCGCCTCGAACCTTTACCAACAGGCCTTTTTCGTCCAGCAGGCTTAGATCACGGCGCACCGTCGATTCCGACGTATTCAGCAACTCACATAGCTCTGCAATCTCCACGTTTTTACTTTTATTTACCGTGTCAATAATAATGGCATGTCGTTCCTCTGTAAGCATTATCCATCACCTCATTTGAATTAGTTTGACTTGTTTTGACTTATTGTGATTTTAATATAGTCTTTTTCTGTCAAAATGTCAACTACTTTTTTCAAAATATTTCAAAATATTTCATTTTTATACATCTTAACTTTTGCAATGAACAGTCGGACAATACTTTGATCCTCCGGACATAAAAATGGCCTGTGCTCCAGATCGGAGCACAGACCGTTTGTCATTCATTATGTAATTAGAAATGAATCTGTTTCTCAGCATCGCCAAAGATTTTATCAAGTCTGTCAAGCAGAATGTCCACTTCTTCTTTCGTTATACTATAGTATGGAGCCAGCAAAATTGCTTCTCCCTCAAGACCCTTGTTCATCTTGCCGGAGGCAGCTTCCAAAATAACACCATTTGCATATCCTGCCTGCATCACCTTCGCAAGAGCCATTTCTTCATTTGGAAGCGATGTATGAGTTGCGTGATCCTTAACAAATTCTACACCTATCAGCAATCCTCTTCCTCGAACATCTCCGATGATCGGATGTCTGTCACGCATTTTAATCAGCTCTTCCTTCAGGTACTCTCCCTGGATATTAACATTTTCAAGCAAATTCTCACGCTGCATGATTTTTGTATTTTCGATTACGACTGCACATGCAACCGGGTTGCCTGCCCACGTAAATCCTGCGTAATAATGACCAATTTCTTTAAATACATCCGAAATCTTCTTGCTTACTGCCACAGCGCCTACAGGGAAATATCCTCCTGACATACATTTTGCCATTGCAGCTATATCAGGCATAACTTCTCCCCATTCAATAGCCAGAGGTTTTCCTGCTCTTCCGTAACCTGCGAGAACCTCATCAGAAATCAACAGAAGGTCGTACTTATCACAGATTTCTCTGATTCTCTTGAAATATCCAGGCGGTGGTGTTATGGCAGCAGTTGTGGTTCCTCCGATCGGTTCCATCAAAAATGCTGCATAATTGTTTGCGCCCTTGTTTATCATTGCGTCTTCCAGTTCACAAGAATAATAGCTCCCGAAATCGTGGCAGATGCATACCCCCCTGCAGCCTGAATCGTCCATTCACAGAGAGGTGAAAGTACAATAGATCCTAATCCGGCTCCTGCGAAAACAAGACCTGTCATCATTCCTCTCTTATCAATGTACCAGTTATTGATCATAGTTGTAAGCGGTACATTTGTAATAAGTGCCATGAACAAGTCTGCCAGCAAAAGCAAAACATAGAAATGCCATAACCTATCTGCAACGGATATGCCCATAAAAGCCATGCCCGTACCGGCTGCACCGATGACCATCATAACCCGGATCGGCATCTTCTTAATAAGTATTCCGGCAAGGATTGCTCCCAGCGCTGCCCCCCACAGCAGACATAGAATAGCATTCGGAAAAAGCACCTGTGCTAAATCCAAGTTCTTTACAGATCGGTGTCATGTAAAATGCAGTAGTGTTATTGATGATGGCCATTGTAAAAATGGTAATCATCAAAGAGCCAATAACTATCCATTTTCCATAAAAGAGGCTCTCCCTAGTCATAGGCATCCCCCTAGCATTTCTTGTCACAAGATATAATTTTTAGAAAAATTTTCTTCGTTTATATAATTATACTACTTTTTATTTTGAAATCAGTACTATACAGAATTTTCGTATAATTTATACTGTCTGAAATTCATATCATTTACCATAACAGACCGGCTCCACATGACTCGACACGTGCTGATTGATGTCGTCTCAACCTTGGAGTTTAGGTTTTCTAGTAGAAGAAAAGAAAGGAAATTAGAAAATCTGAAAAACATTACCTTTATGATAATATTCTGATAAAATAAGGATAAAATAAATAGCATGAAAGGAGTGCTTGAACATGATACAAATTCGCCCTGTTTCTGACCTTAGAAATAAATTTCCAGAGATTGAAACCATTGTCAACAGTGGAAGTCCTGTATATCTTACAAAAAACGGATATGGTGCAATGGTTGTACTAAGTCTGGAAGAATATGCAAGTCTGACGGACAGCGTTGAAATGAAACTTGAAGAGGCTAACAGACAGGCAGCAGCAACAGAAGAAAGACTTTCCCATGAAACGATTTTCAGTCATGTAAGGAGTGCGGTACATGGAAAATAAATCCTATCAGCTTAGGTATTTACCACTTTTTGAACGGGATTTAATCAGTACAGTAAATTACCAACGTTTTGAAAAATGAGGATGCAGTTTTACGTCTGATTAATGATGTGGAAACTGCCATTTTGGAAAAACTGAACGATCCTGTTGCCTTTGAACCATATCGCTCTTCAAAAAAGCGTGACTATCCCTACTATCGAATTTATGTAAGAAACTATGTGATTTATTATGTCGTCATTGATGATATAATGGAAGTACGCCGCTTGATGTACGGCGCAAGAGATACGGACAGACATTTATAACTGAATAGAACGATCAATAGCAGTAAATCTTCAAAGATTGCTGCGCCTGCTGTTCCTTGCGGCAATCTGTGCCATCTTTCTTTATCATTAGTTTTAATGATCCACTAGCCAATTTAGCCTTCTTGGCATCTGTAATTCAAGCCATTTCAACACTTTACTCCTGTACTCTTGACATCAAACAGACCGTCTCCACATGTGTCGTCTGACAAAAGTTATCTATCACCGACACTTTTTCGAGCCTGTAATCTCTCTCGCTCAGCCATTTCAAATCCCTCGCCAGCGTGGAAGAATCACAACTTACGTACACAAGCCGTTTGGGCTGCATCTTGATCACCGCTTCCAGGAGTTTTTCATCACACCCTTTTCTCGGCGGATCTACTACGATCACATCCGCATATACTCCATCCTGCTGATATTTGGCAGGCAATACCTCTTCTGCCCTGCCCACATAAAACGCCGCATTGGTAATCCCATTTAACGCCGCATTGCGCTTCGCATCCTCAATGGCTGCCGGGACAATCTCCACGCCGTAAACCTGCTTTGCCTTCTGTGCCAGAAAAAGAGAAATCGTTCCGATACCGCAGTACAGATCCCATACAGTTTCTTCACCGGTAAGATCTGCGTATTCCAACGCTTTTTCATACATTCTGCGGGTCTGCACCGGATTCACCTGATAAAAGGAAAGCGGCGATATCTGGTACTGTACATTTCCGATATAATCCGTGATATAGGGCTGGCCCCACAACAAACGGATCTCATGTCCCATAATCACGTTGGTTCTCTCTGTATTGATATTGAAAGTGATACTGGTCATGCCTGGAATCTGAGCAAGACGCTCTGTTAATATCTCCTGATAGGGCAGAGTCTTCCCATTGATAACAAGGCATACCATAATTTCTTTCGTCGCAAAGCCATAACGCAGCAAAATATGACGTACCAGACCTTTTCCGGAAATCTCATCATAGGCCGTGATCTTGTATTCTTCCATATAATCCAGGATAATGTCCAGTATTTCTTCATTCACAGGAACACCCAGATGACAGTTTCTATTTGGAATAATCGCATGGGTGCGTCCTGCATAAAAGCCGGTCACCAGCCTGCCCTCTTTGTCATATCCCACAGGAAACTGTGCCTTATTCCGATAGTGAAATGGATTTTCCATCCCTATGACTTCATCCAGAGGAATATCCGTGAATCCGCCAATGCGTCTTAAATTATTACATACTTTATTCTTTTTAAATTCTAACTGCTTTTCATAGGAAAGGGCCTGTATCTGACAGCCTCCGCACTGGCGGGCGCTGGCACATATAGGCTCTACACGAAAAGGAGACGGGGTTACGATCTCCATCAGCCGGGCATAGGCATAATTTTTCTTTGCCTTCATAATCTTAGCCCGGACGGTGTCTCCGATGACAGCATCCTTTATAAATAAAGCATAGCTGTCTATCTTGCCGATTCCTTCCCCGTCATGTCCCATATCCTCAATGGTCACTGTGACCATATCATTTTTCTTATATTCCATAATCTTCTTCTCCTGCCTTAGGATTCGCAGGTAGTCTTTCTAATATTAGATTCAAATAAACGATTGTATCCCAGCCAGTCATTCTGATCCTTTGCCGCTGCAAAAACTTCTTTTAAGGTTTCCATCTTCGCATCTGTATTATCCGCTAGATTCAGCGCCACTGCCTCTGCCAGCGCCGGCTTCTTCGGAGAACCAAATTCCAGCTCACCGTGATGAGCCAAAATACAGTGCTTCAACTCCCGCTCCAGCTTTACAGGAAAATCCGGAATCTGGCGAATACCGTCATGAAGCATCTCCACTCCCATCATAATATGACCCAGCAGCTGGCCTTCATCGGTATAATCATTTTCCGGAAACAAAGACAGTTCCTTTGTCTTTCCCATATCATGAAAAATAGCTGCTGCAATGAGCAGATCCCGATTTAAAACCGGATAAGCTTTCACATAGTAATCGCAAAGTCTGGTGACACTTAACGTATGCTCCAGCAGTCCTCCTACAAAACCGTGATGTACGCTCTTGGCTGCCGAACTGCTCTTAAACGCTTTGATAAACCCGGTATCTTTTACATAATACAATTCCAAAAGCTTATGCAGCCATGGATTTTTCACACTGGCAGCATAGTGCAGCAGTTCCTGATACATGCCTTCCACATCGAACTCACTCACCGGCAGGTAATTGCCCGGCTCATACTCTCCGTCCGATGCTTTTCTGGCCCGTTTGATATTCAGCTGCAGCGCACCGTTAAAGCTAGTCACATCTCCGACTACATCCACATAATCCAGAGAATCAAACTCATCAATTCCCAGAGAATTCGGTTCCCAGATCTTTGCATCTATGGTTCCTGTTTTATCCTGCAGGATCACATTTTCATAAGGTTTTCCGTTTTTCGTTACTGCGGACTGTTTGTATTTGCACAGGTAAATGCCTGCAACCTTCATTCCTTCCCGCAATTCATTAATAAATTTCATATTCTGCCTTTCTAAAGCGCACCGAGAGTTACTTTAAATTCTTTTTCAATATATCCTTCTGTACCCATGCGCATGATTTTTAATTTTATGCTGCTGCCCGCATGATGGGCGGAAATGGCTTCGTAATATGCTTTCAGTGTTTTTACGTTCTGGTCACCGACACCCACGATCACATCACCGGACTGAATGCCCGCCTGCATAGCCGGAGAATCCTGCACCACCGTCTCCACATAAACACCCTGAGGAATTCCCGTCTTGTCGGAAATGGACATCGTCACATCCTGTCCTTTAATCCCCACATAAACCAGCTCCTCATTATTCGACAAATCTTCCAATAATCCCTTAATCTGTGAAATGGCCAGCGCAGTAACAATATTTTTACTGCCTTCATTACTGTATGACTGGGCAATAATACCTATGACTTCGCCGTCCAGATCCAGCAGAATACCGCTTCCTTCCGCGCTTCCCAAAATGTCAGTGGTCACCAGATTATATTGATTGTCTATGGTAGAGATACGATTTGTAACAGAAGTCACCACACCATATGCAACAGAATCACTATACCCCATCGGACTTCCAATTGCAATAACCGGCTGTCCCTGTTTTACACTGTAAGAAGTCCCCAAAGGAGCTGTCATGATCACATCTTTTGTTTCCTGAGATATTTCAGACAAAGGTACCTTTAAAATCGTCAGTCCTGTGTTCGGATCTGTCTTCTGAAATCTGGCATTTGCCGTACTGCCGTCACAGAAAGTAACCAGGATTCTCTCCACATTCTCTACAATACGATATTCTGTGAGAAGAAACAATTCCTCTCCGTTATCTGCCAAAATGAAACCGGAAACCTGTCCGGTAGGACTGTCATAAGCCTCATTGAACCAATCCACATTACTGTTAATACCAATAATGGATACAATGGCGCGCTTTGGCTCCTGGGCTACTTCCAATATATCTTCATACAACTGTTCATATTCATCCAGCGTGATACCCTCCGATTCCCCGGGCTGCTGCGTCTCTTCCGTCTGGGAATCATTTTCTGACTGTACCGCTTCTTCTGCCGTTGCCTGCTCCTCTACTGAGGTCGAATCTTCCTCCTGGGCAATATCTACTTTCGGCGGGTCTTCCTTCCCCTCAAAATAATCCTGAAAAGCCGGATGAGCCAGGGCAAATACCAACGCCGCAATCAAACCAAATACAACGGCACCGCCTGCCACAAGACCTCCGTAGACAGCTAACCTGTGCTTACTGATCGGCCTTTCCTTGATCACTTCTTTCATAAATTGATATTCTTCTTTTTCCTCATCACGTTTTTCCATAGTACTGTCCCCGTTCGCATACTTTATCGTAGGCCGCATGCCCGCTTCAGAGGGCATATCCTGCCGTAAAAACAATTTGTTATGCTATTCAAAACATAATACATTTTATCAAATACTTATGAACAATTTATGAAGAAGCAAAAAATTGTTTTTTTAAAAATTACCCGGACAAATTATCGTGTTCAAATCTTCGCCGTCATGCTATAATAAAATGATATTAAAAAGACAGGAAACAAAAAATATGAACAAAAAAGCATTAAAAACTTTAGAATATGATAAGATCATTGCCATGCTTACTTCCTATGCCTCTTCTCCTCTGGGGAAAAAGTGCTGCCAGGAACTGCTGCCTGACAATGACATTTACACCATTCAGCGCATGCAGCAGGAAACAGCCGACGCGCTCCGGCGCATTTATCAAAAGGGAAGTATCTCTTTTGGCAGTGTAAAGGATGTCCGGGGTTCCTTAAAACGGCTGGAAGTCGGCGCCACCTTGGGAACAGGAGAACTGCTGCAGATCTGCGGACTGCTGGAAAATACCAATCGGGTAAAATCCTATTCCCGCCGGGAAGACAACGATACCTTCCGGGATTCTCTGGATGACATGTTTGCTTCCCTGCAGCCTCTTACGCTTCTCTCCACAGAAATCCGCCGCTGCATCATCTCGGAAGAAGAGATCAGTGACGATGCCAGCAGCACCTTAAAGCAAATCCGCCGATCCATTAAACATACCAATGACAAGATCCACTCCCAGCTGACCTCTCTGGTCAGCGGCAGTATGCGCTCTTATCTGCAGGACAGCGTAGTCACCATGCGCGACGGACGTTACTGTATTCCGGTAAAAGCAGAATACAAAGGACAGGTGCCCGGTATGATCCACGACCAGTCCGCCACCGGTTCTACTCTTTTCATCGAACCTATGGCCATTGTGAAGCTGAACAATGATATCCGGGAACTGGAATTAAAGGAACAAAAAGAGATTGAAGTCATCCTCGCTTCTTTAAGTGAATTAACGGCACAGGATGGAGAGGCAATCGAAGACAACTTAAAGCTTATGGTAGAACTGGACTTCATTTTTGCCCGCGCCATGCTGGCCAAAGAACAAAAGGCCAGTGAACCGATTTTTAACCGGGAAGGGCGTATCCATATCAAACAGGGACGCCATCCGCTGATCGACAAGAAAAAAGTGGTTCCCATTGATATTCATCTGGGAAAGGATTTTGACCTTCTCATTGTCACGGGGCCGAACACCGGCGGTAAAACCGTTTCTCTGAAAACGGTAGGACTGCTCACACTCATGGGACAGGCCGGACTTCACATTCCTGCGTTCGAACGGTCGGAACTGTCCGTCTTTGAGGAAGTATATGCAGATATTGGAGATGAACAAAGCATCGAACAGAGCTTAAGTACCTTCTCCTCCCACATGACCAATGTGGTCTCCTTCCTGGAAAAGGCTGACCGGAATTCTTTAGTATTGTTTGACGAATTGGGGGCAGGAACCGACCCTACGGAAGGCGCTGCTTTGGCTATCGCTATTTTATCCCACCTGCACCGGCAGGGAATCCGTACCATGGCAACGACCCATTACAGCGAGCTAAAGGTCTATGCCCTTTCTACCAAAGGGGTGGAAAATGCCTCCTGCGAATTTGATGTGGAAACCCTTCGTCCTACTTACCGTCTGCTGATCGGTGTCCCGGGAAAAAGTAACGCCTTTGCTATTTCCAGCAAACTGGGACTTCCCGATTATATCATTGATAAAGCAAAAGAACAGATCAGTGCAGAGGACGAATCCTTTGAAGATATGCTCTCTCATCTGGAAGAAAGCCGTATCACCATCGAAAAAGAACAGGAAGAAATTGCCCGTTATAAAGAAGAAGTAACCGCTTTAAAAACAAAATTAGAGGCAAAAAACGACCGGCTGGAGCAGCAGCGGGAAAGAATCCTGCGAAATGCCAACGAAGAAGCACATCGCATCTTACGGGAGGCAAAAGAGCAGGCCGATCAGACCATGAAACTTTTCAACAAAGCAGGAAAGTCTTCCATGTCCGCCAAAGAACTGGAACGGGAAAGAGCCCGTCTCCGGGAAAAAATGAATCATGTGGAAAAGAAGATGGCATTAAAAACACCGGATAAAAAAGTGTCCGGTGTAAAAGCAAAAGATCTTTCCATTGGAGATGCCGTGCGCGTTCTCAGCATGAATGTGAAAGGTACCGTCAGCACCCTCCCGGATGCCAAAGGCATGCTTTTCGTACAAATGGGTATTTTACGCTCCAAAGTACACATTTCCGATCTGCAGCTGATTGATGAGGCGGTCATCACCGGCCCCAGTCTTTCCCGTACCGGCGCCGGCAAAATCCGCATGTCCAAGTCCGCTTCTGTCCGCCCGGAAATCAATCTTCTGGGAAAAACGGTGGACGAAGCCGTTGCCGAACTGGATAAATATTTAGATGACGCTTATCTGGCACACCTGAATTCTGTCCGTGTCGTACACGGCAAGGGAACCGGCGCTTTGCGAAAAGGGGTGCAGGCTTATCTGCGGACTTTATCCTATGTAAAAGAATTTCACCTGGCAGAATTCGGAGAAGGAGATGCCGGTGTCACCATTGTAACTTTCAAAAAATAACGTGATGGGAGGTGTTTTTCTATGGTTTCCAAACAAAAAATACTAATCGTAGATGATGACAACAATATTGCAGAATTAATTTCTTTGTATCTTACCAAAGAATGTTATAATACACTGATCGTGAATGACGGAGAAGGCGCTCTGCAGGCCTTTCGGGAGTTCTCTCCCAACCTGATCCTTCTGGATCTGATGCTGCCGGGCATAGATGGTTACCAGGTATGCCGGGAAATCAGGCAAAGCTCCAATGTACCGATCATTATGCTTTCTGCAAAGGGGGAAGTATTTGATAAAGTACTGGGCCTGGAATTAGGCGCCGATGACTATATCATCAAGCCTTTTGATTCCAAAGAACTGGTTGCACGTGTGAAAGCTGTTCTCCGCCGTTTCCAGCCGGAACCCCAGACACCGGCAGCCACGCCGGGCAAGTATGTGGAATATCCGGATCTGGTCATCAATCTGACGAATTATTCCGTTACCTATTGCGGAAAACCGGTGGAGATGCCTCCGAAAGAATTAGAGCTTCTCTATTTTCTTGCTTCTTCTCCCAATCAGGTATTTACCAGAGAACAATTGCTGGATCATATCTGGGGCTATGAGTATATCGGTGATACCCGTACCGTAGATGTACACATTAAACGTCTCCGGGAAAAGATCAACGATCACAGTGCCTGGTCCATCAGTACCGTATGGGGTATCGGTTATAAATTCGAGGTGAAAAATTAATGAGAAATCCTCTTTACCTGAAATTTGTTCTTGCCTATGTTCTGTTGGCTATTGCCGGTTTTATTACGATTTGTACATTGGGTTCCCATCTGATAGAAAATCATCTGACAGATCGCTGCAGCAGCGGTCTGTACCGGGAAGCTACCACGGTTGCATCCAGCTACGGCGCGAAATATTATAATAAAGAAACGACCCTGGAAAACATGTATGATAATCTGGTAACGTTAAGTGCCTATCAAAATTCACAGATTTGGATCGTCAGTCCTGAGGGCGAAATTCTGGTAGATACTTCCATGCCCTTGGATCCGGAACACCCTCAGACCATAGAAGGCTTTGATCCGGCCTCCTTTAGCAATACCTACTATAGAATAGGCGATTTTTACGGACATTTCCAGGAAGACACCTTAAGTGTTATCGCACCCATTACAACAAGGATGGCAATCAAAGGATACATTGCCATGCATCTTCCTGCTGCATCCATTTATCAGCAGAGAGAAGAAATACTGGGACAGATCACCATTCTTGGCAGCGTAATGTTTCTGCTTTCCCTGATCATCCTGCTGATTTTTTCCTATTTCGTCTATATCCCATTGAAAAAAATCATCACTGGAGTCGATCATTTTACTTCCGGAGATTTAAAATATACGATCCCGGTAAATACCGCAGATGAAATGGGATATCTGGCAGCCTCTTTAAATTATATGTCAGACGAATTGGATCAGGTAAATGACTCTCAGAGAAAGTTTGTGGCCAATGTTTCCCACGACTTCCGTTCTCCGCTGACTTCCATAAAAGGCTATGCAGAAGCTATTTTGGACGGCACCATCCCCCCTGAAATGCAGAATAAATACCTGGGGATCATTGTTTTCGAGACAGAGCGGCTGCACAAACTGACGGAAAGCCTGCTGACGTTAAATAACATAAACGACAAAGGACGGCTTCTCAACATTACATCTTTCGATATCAACTATGTCATAAAAAATACGGCAGCTACCTTCGAAGGCACCTGCCGCGACAAAAAAATTTCCATTGACCTGTTATTATCAGCAGAACATCTCTATGTATCCGCTGATATGGTGGGAATCCAGCAGGTACTCTATAACCTGTTAGATAATGCCATCAAATTCAGTTTCAAAGAATCTGTCATTACCGTAGAAACAACAGAAAAACAAAACACGGTATTTGTCTCCATCAAAGATACCGGTATCGGTATTCCCAAAGACAGTATTCCCAAAATATGGGATCGCTTCTACAAAACGGACAGTTCCCGCGGCAAAGATCAAAAAGGTACCGGACTGGGACTTGCCATTGTCAAAGAAATTATCAACGCTCACAATCAGCACATCAATATTATCAGCACCGAAGGCGTAGGAACAGAATTCATCTTCACATTAGACCGGGCAAAACAACAAGGAAAATAAAACTATACCGGAAAACTGTCACGGAGACATAGAACGCCATAACCCAGCCGGGCATTTGGCCAGGGGGCATACCCCGGCAGCTGCCTGGCGCCCCGGCGCAG
The DNA here is from genome assembly GCA_050944855.1 of Lachnospiraceae bacterium. GTDB lineage: Bacteria > Bacillota > Clostridia > Lachnospirales > Lachnospiraceae > Lactonifactor. The sequence continues at coordinate 31,844 of JBMNRU010000016.1, read as the reverse complement.
ATACGCTTTCACTTTTTCTCCATATAAAAAGGGATCATTTCCCCTTAAAATTCCCCATTCCATCATCAAAGCCGCCGATCCGGTCACAAAGGGTGTGGCAAAGGATGTTCCGGTCACTGCCGCATACCCTCCTCCGACTTCTGTTGTCATAATATTCACACCCGGAGCCGCCAGGTCCGGTTTTATTCCCTGCACCGTCGTTCCATATCCTCGGCCGGAAAAATCCGCATAGGTCATCTGCCGGGAGTTATAAGCTCCCACTGAGATTACCTTGCCGGCAGTGGAGGGAATGGTTATGGTTACTGCCGGATTGGGCAGATAAAAACGGGTATCTGCGACCAAAGCGCTGCCGCCTGGCAGCCACATCTGATAGTCCCCCTGTATAATGCGCCGGGGAACTAAACGGATCAGCCAGATACCACTGTCGATATAAGTTTCTTTCGGAATCAAATCTATATAAATTTCCTGCGAAATACTATAAGGGCTGGGCTCTCCGTAATACAGCAGGATCTCTGTATTTCCCATAGAAAATCGCTGCAGTCCCTGCTGCTGGGAAACAGGTTCTATCATTTGTCCGGCAGGAGAAAGCAGCGCAATGTCTACTTCATCCACATAATGCTTCCATATCTGCACATTCATGCCCGTCTGATACTGCCCAACTCCCAGGGAAACCTGCTCTGTCCTTCCTTCCGCCAGTACACCGGAAGTATGAGTAGCCTGGCTTCCCTCGTTTCCGGTTCCCACACAGATTACATTTCGTCCCTGAGAAGCCACCTGATCCAGATATGTCTCCAGAAGAGAATCCCCCCGATGAGAACCATAATTATTTCCAAAACTAAGGTTCAAAGCCAGGGGCCGCCCATAGAAAATACCCTGACGTACCGCATAGTCAATTCCCTGCATCAATTCTGTAGTTCTGGGAAATCCCCCTTCCTTTGACGGACCTAATTTCACCACGATCAGATCACTTTCCGATGCCACACCCCGATAAACTCCCTGCGAAGCCCGTCCGTTCCCCGCTGCGATTCCCATAACCGCCGTTCCATGTCCGCTGACATCTACACTGGGGACCACCTCTAAACGTGCCGTTCTGCTGTCCTGCTGTAAAGCCGTATTGATCTGTTCCCTGGTATATTCCGTCCCTATACGGTAACCCTGGGGCGGACTGCCCTCTATACTTTGATCCCACAATTTTAATATGCGGGTGCTGCCATCCGCATTGCGGAAATCCGGATGGGCATAATCAATCCCTGAATCCACACAGGCCACTAAAACACCCTTCCCCCATAAAGCTTCCCCCAACGGGGACACATCTGTCTGCACCACATTAATACAAGAGGCTGCTTTCCCCTGATTTACAGAGAAAAACAGCCTCTTTGGCTTTTCCACATATTCTATTTCAGGAAGATCTGCCAATCCATCGATCAAAGATTCCGAAAGGGTTAAAATGGCGTAGCCGCCTAATAATTCCGTCACTTGTATTCCTCTTCCCTCCAGATAACGGATGTCTCCGGAATATTTCACAATGACTTCCCATCGCTGATCCACAGCATCATAACCCACGTTTAGTTCCAGCGACTTTTCCCGCTCCCGGGGCGTAGCCTCCAAAGCAGTATTCAGCAAATTTTCCAGCTTCTGATCCGGCATATTCTCTCTCCAAAAGTATTTATTTTTATGTATTATGCAAGAGAAAGAAAAAATATGCCTTACCGCGCGGTATACTAATGTCCCTGCTCCTCTCTGCCAATACGGGACGCTTCCCTTCAACTATGAGCCAAGATACACATAAGCCTCTCAGGAAAGCCTTCGAGGCTAAATGTATGCTAGGCACAGGATTTTCAGGCGCGCTTTCCCAACGCATTGGCAGAGAGGAGCAGGGACTTTGCTACACCGAGCGATAATGGCCGGTTAAAAGAACACTCTATCGATAGGCTATGTCTACCGGATAGACATATAAACCGGGGATGATCGTCTTTCGGGCTGCCGGGATCGCCCCGCCTGTGCCATGGCGAAAACATTGGGGCAGCGAGTTAGAAGATCCGACGTCTAGTAAGCACTTAGGCTCGAAGACTCTCCTGAGAGGCTTAGTGCGTCTTGACGGCTAGCTGAGAAGGAGCGGCCTGTTTGACGGCATGGCACAGGCAGGGTGGCTATGTAAGCGCGAACGATAATCTCATACTTTTGTTTAACCAGCTATTTCTTTGTTTTTTGCAATAATATAATAGGGAACTGCTACAAATAGCGCGCCGCCTACTATATTCCCAACGGTTACCACTGCCAGATTGTAAATAACTCCGCTGATTGTCACATCCACGCCCATAGGATTCAACAGCGCTATGGTAAGATAAGTCATATTTCCCACACTATGTTCAAATCCGCAGGCTACAAAAGCAGAAATACAACAGAAATTCATCACCAGTTTTGCCGCTTCTGTCTTCATCTTGATTCCGCACCATACGGCAACACACACACAGATATTACACAGAATTCCTTTCGCAAACAAAGCTGACACTGTATCGGATACTTTCGCTGCCGCGCCGTTGGCAAAGAAAGTTCCAACTACTTCTCCGCCCGGAATACCTGTCATGGTAAATACTCCGGCTGCCACAACAGAACCTGCTAAATTTCCCAGATAGCAGACAATCCACAGTGTCACGGTATCTCCCCAGGATACTGCTTTTCGCAGACTGGCTGCCGTCATAACAAAGTTGTTTCCCGTAAACAGTTCCGCTCCGGCCATAGTCACACAACACAGACCAATGGAAAACACCAAACCGCTTACCAGCTTGGTCGCCGGGGAATTGGCAGCTGACAAATATCCGCCTACCACACCCATAAAAATACAGCCCAACGCAATATACAGCCCGGCCATAAAAGAGGCGATCACATACCCCGGCAAATTTTCTCGAAGCAATTTCATCTTACCCTGTGCAGCATTACACACTGCCATCATCTCGTCTTTAAACATATGAAGCCCTCCTTCGTAGATTATATTACTTTAATCTTCTACTTGATTACAGTATAACTCATAATTCCGAAATAAAAAAGGGGGAAATCCTTCCCCCTCTCTATTTATTGAAAAATTTTTTCAAACATTCTCCTCGGTTACCAAATCTTCTTAGAACAATCCAGAAATCTTTCCTGACTCATCTACATCAATTTTTACTGCAGACGGTACTTTCGGAAGACCTGGCATCGTCATAATTTCGCCTGTCAGAGCTACGATAAAGCCTGCACCTGCGGATACTTTCAGGTTACGTACAGTTACTTCAAAATCCTTTGGTGCGCCCAGCTTCTTCTGATCATCCGATAAGCTGTACTGTGTCTTAGCCATACAGATCGGATAATTGCCAAAGCCCAATGCTTCCAGTTCTTTTGCCTGTTTCTGTGCATTTGCAGTAAGTACTACGCCAGTTCCGCCATATACTTTACGTACGATCTGATTCAGTTTATCTTCGATACTTCCGTCTAACTCATAGGTATAAGTAAATTCGCTTGGTTCTTCACACAGACGTACTACTTCCTGAGCCAGAGCAACGCCGCCTTCTCCGCCTTTTGCCCATACTTCAGACAGAGCTACATTTACACCCAGTTCTTTACATTTTGCTTCTACCAGATCCAATTCAGCTTTTGTATCGGTTGGGAAAGCATTGATAGCTACTACACATGGGAGATGGTATACGTTTCTTACATTATGCACATGTTTCAGTAAGTTTGGAAGACCCTTTTCCAGTGCTTCCAGGTTTTCATTATTCAAATCTGCCTTTGCAACGCCGCCGTGATGTTTCAGGGCACGTACCGTTGCTACGATTACAACAGCATTTGGTTTTAATCCGGACTTACGGCACTTGATATCTAGGAATTTCTCTGCACCTAAGTCAGCACCGAATCCTGCTTCTGTAACAGCATAATCAGCTAATTTCAGAGCCATCTTTGTTGCGATAACAGAGTTACATCCATGAGCAATGTTTGCAAATGGGCCGCCGTGGATGATTGCCGGAACTTTTTCCAGAGTCTGAACCAGGTTTGGTTTCAGAGCATCTTTTAACAGTGCACACAGAGCACCTTCTGCTTTCAGATCACCAGCTGTTACCGGTTTCTGCTCAGATGCTTTGCCATAGGTATAACCAATGATCATCTTAGCCAGACGTTCTTTCATATCTGTGATATCGTTGGACAGACACAGAACTGCCATGATCTCAGATGCTACAGTGATATCATAACCGTCTTCTCTTGGAGTACCATTAGCTTTGCCGCCTAAACCGTTTACTACATTACGCAGCTGACGGTCATTCATATCTACACATCTTTTCCAGGTGATCTTTCTTGGGTCAATGTTTAATTCATTTCCCTGATAAATATGGTTGTCGATCATAGCTGCCAGTAAGTTGTTTGCTGCACCGATCGCATGGAAATCGCCGGTAAAATGAAGGTTAATATCCTCCATTGGCACTACCTGTGCATATCCGCCGCCTGCTGCACCGCCTTTTACACCGAATACCGGTCCTAAGGATGGCTCACGCAGTGCTACTGCAGATTTTTTGCCGATTTTCTGTAACCCGTCTGCCAGACCTACTGTTGTAGTTGTCTTGCCTTCTCCGGCCGGTGTTGGGTTAATTGCTGTAACCAGAATCAGTTTTCCATCCGGAGCATCTGTTTCTTTCAAAAGATTGTAGTCAATTTTTGCTTTATATTTACCATACTGCTCCAGGTATTTCTCATCAATACCTGCTTTCTCTGCAATGACTGTGATTACTTCTTTGGTACACTCCTGAGCAATTTCAATATCACTCTTAAATCCCATGACTTTTTCCTCCTAAAATTATATAGTTTTTGAACCTTCTCCTCACACACCGCAATCCCCCGAATCGGATGCGTAATATCGTTCAAGTTTTCATAAACCCAACTTATCATGTTGCACTATTTTTGTCAATGCAATCTAAGTCTTTCGATAAAATCATGGTAAAACTCAGGTAATTCGTGCAAGTTTTATATCACTTTACTTATCCATAAGGAAACTTTCTATTTCTTCTTTCGTCGGCATGACACGCAGAGCCCCTTTTCTCGTAGTGATCAGAGAAGAGGCAGCATTGGCAAACCGGAGCATTTCCTGAAGCTGCTTTTCGGTCAGATCCTCTAAGCCATGCTCCAGCACATAATGCAGTGCACAGCCGCCAAAGGTATCTCCCGCTCCTGTCGTTTCGATGGTATTCTCCTGTAAAAACGGTGCCTGAAATACCTCTTTTCCATGATAGAAAGCAATACTTCCCTCTTTTCCCAGCGTCACATTCATCAAAGTGATCTGCGGATATTCCTTTGCCAGCTGACGGGCACCCTCCCGAATGTTCTCATTTCCCGTCATAAATTTCACTTCATCATCCGAAATTTTCAGCACGTCACAATGGCGCATTCCATAATCGATCTGCTCCCTTGCTGTATCCAGGTCATCCCAGAGAGGCACTCTTAAATTGGGATCAAAAGACAGCAGCATCCCCTTCTCCCGTGCAATGCGAATTGCCTTTTTCGTAGCCTTCCGCGCGCCTTCATGGGTCATGGACAATGTTCCGAAATGAAAAGCTTTTCCCGACGCAAGAAATGCCTCATCGATCTGTTCTTCCGTCAGCGTCATATCTGCACCCGGATTTCTGTAAAATGCAAAATCCCTGTCTCCGTCCGGTGCTGTATGTACAAAAGCAAGTGTAGTGTGCACGTCCGGATTTTCATACAGGCAGGTATCATCTATATCTGACTCCCGAAGGATCTGACGCAGATAGATTCCAAAAGAATCCTTACCCACAACGCCAATGAAGGCGGTTTTCCTGCCCAGATGATTCAGCATGGCCAGTAAATTACAGGGAGCCCCGCCGGGATTTGCTTCCAGAACCGGATTCCCCTGTTCACTATACCCATTTTCTGTAAAATCAATTAAAAGTTCTCCTAATGCAATAACATCCCATCTTTTTTCCATGATCTGTTTCCCCTTTATCCTTTATTTTCTTTCTCTTCTTCTATTATCTCTGTATCATGATTTTCTTTTTCCTGCGGACGCAGCCAATAATAAAAATCTTCCACAGCCTCTTTCAAAACGGCAAGCATATGATCGAACATTCCCATGCGGTAAAAATTAATCATAATGGCACCGATGGGAACCGCCAGAATCATCCCCAGCACACCAAACCACTTGTATCCTGCATACATAAAGATCAGGGTGGCCAGAGGATTAACACCAATGGAATCTCCTACCAGCTTTGGCTCGATGAGGCGGCGTACCAACTGTGTGATCCCGTATATGATAATCAAGCCCAGCGCAATCTGAACATCTCCTGAGAGCACCTTGAAAATCGCCCACGGGATCAGGATGGTTCCTGTCCCCAAAAACGGAAGCATATCACAAAGAGAAACCAAAAACGCCACCGGAATCGCATATCCAATACCCAGCACAAAAAATCCCGCAGTAAGGAGCACCCAGACCACAAGCATAATTTTAAGCTGTGCTTTCATATATCCGCCCAGCACACCCAGAAAATTATCAGCAAGAAGCTTCCATCTTCTCTGGATGACAAGGGGAGTATTTTTTCTTCCAAATTCCAGAATTTTATCCCTGTCCACAATAAAGAAATACGCAGATAAAATGGTAAAAATCATGGCGATCAGCATACTGGGCACACGTTTGGCAAAACCGCTGGCCCAACTCACCGTCCACTGACTCACATTGCTTGTCAGAACTGCCAGCTTCTCACCCAGATCATTTCCAAAATCCTGCAAATAGGTGCGTACATTCTCCGGCAGATCCATCATCAGCAAAGCCAGATTCTTTTGTACGTCCTGAAATTCCCCGGAAAGCGACTGCGATATCTCCGGAGCCTGCTGCACCAAAGCGACCACCTCGCGCACCACCTTTGCTCCCACCAGATAACCGGCTCCGAGAATAATGCCGAGTACCAAAATAATAATGACCATAGAGGTATGTTTTCTTACGATTTTTAACTTACTCTCTGCAAATCTGACCAATGGATTGGCAATCATGGACACAATCCAGCCGATCACAAACGGCATAAAAAAATCCAGCCCCCAAAGCGCAACGGCGATGACCAGGATGATTCCGATAATCGTCAATAAAAGATCGATCAGACTTTTAATATATTTTTTCATTACATCACTCACTTTTCTATGTAAATTTCAGTAAAATTTTTCTGCTATTTCCATTATATCCATAATCTATTGAGAGTAAATGAACATTTTATAAATTTTCGGAAAGTATTTTCTGAAACACAAAATCTGACCCGAACAGCAAAACATCTGCTGCAGACCCATGACAATGCTCTCACATATGAGAGAACTTTCAGAATCCGCTGCAGATGCTACATCATGCCTGCATTCATTATTCTTTTAAAAAGGCAAAAGGATCCTCTTCATGAAGAAAGTGCATTAACATGTACGCGCACATAATAGCCACCTTTTCCTCCTTCAGAATCCGCTTAATTTCTTCTCTATCTGCCAATACGATCTCCAGATCCTCGGTATCCTCCAGGCCTTCTCTGGAAACGTCTCCTTTTGCATATCCATACACCGTACCGCAGGACTCATCGGTAAGCCCTATGGTAGTAAAATAAGGTCTCTCATAAGCCGCATCCGTCTCAATCGGCACCAGGGTGAGTCCCGTTTCTTCTTTTAGTTCCCGGATGGCTGCTTCTTTATAATCCTCGCCCGGCTCTACCAATCCCGCCGGAAATTCATAAATCCAGGAATCAATCGCATAGCGATACTGTTTCACCAGCACTACCCTGTCGTGATGTTCACCATACAGACTATAGATGATCACCCCATCCGGAGGATTTTCCCCTGTAACAAGCTTCAGCTGCGACGTTTCTTTGGCACGGGAAGCCACAAAATAATCTACTCTTCTTCCTGTCTTGCTGGAAGCCTCCAGTTCATACATATTCAAATGTTTGTTGTGCGTCAGCTGTGTGACCTTATGAATCTGCGGCATACCAATCTTCCCTTCCTTCTTCTAGTGATGTCCTTTCAAAATCCAGCTGATACGTTTGTATAACAACAGCGTAATAAGAGAAACCAGAACTCCCTTCAGCACATTAAACGGAACAACACAAAACAAACAAAAAGTAATCATATTATGAATCGCCGGAATAATAGCAGCGCCCATATCCACAAATACATCCACCGGCATACCAAATGCCTTTCCATAAGCCGGCAGCAGTACCATACCATTTAAAATACAGCTTACGGCTGCCAGACAGACTACACCGACAGCCATACCAATCATCGCATTTTTCCTGGTTTTTCTTCTTCGATAAATGAGACCGGCCGGCACAACCATGGCACATCCCATGAGAAAATTCGCCAGTTCTCCCACTCCCGCAGTAATAGTGCCATTTAATACAAAGTTCAGCAAAATCTTGATCAGTTCAATTACCACTGCTGCCAAAGGCCCCATGGAAAAGGCGCCCACTAAAACGGGCACTTCACTAAAATCCAATTCATAGAAGGAAGGGGCCAGAAACGGAAGCGGAAATTCGAAAAGCATCAGCACAGCCGACACCGCGGCCAACATAGCCACCTGAACCAGGGTTCTTACATTTGTTCTCTTTGTTGTGTTCACAGTTTCTGTCATTGCATTCATTTTGTCAATCTCCTTTTATAAAATTATTACAAAAAGGAAACTCTCCGTCATGCGGCACATTTTCCCGTAATAGGAAAATCCCCGGAAATACTATTCCGGGGATAACTATAAATCACATTTGCCACATGTTCTTCTCTCATCCAGACTCTAACTGTCGGTACTGGAATCACACCAGTTCAGCCGCTTTCGCGGGTCGCGGACTATACCGCCGGTGAGGAATTACGCCTCGCCCCGAAGAATTTTCTTTTATGGAATTATTATATCGCACAATCTTTCATTTGACAAGAAAAAAACAAAGTTCTCGCAGAATATACTATTTTATCTCTGCCGTCGCTTCTTTCAGCCACTGTCTTTCTTCTTCATTCACCAAAGGAGCTACTTTTTCATACACCTGTCTGTGATATTCATTGAGCCATGCCAGCTCTTTGGAAGAAAGCATCTCCGGGAGGATAGCATCCCTGTCGATCGGCACAAAGGTAACAGTCTCCAGTTCCATGAACTGTCCAAACTCATTCTTTTCTGCATTCTGGCAGAAAACCAGATTTTCCGTACGGATTCCGTACTTTCCTTCTATATACAGACCCGGCTCATTACTGGTCAGCATACCTGCCTCCAAAGGCACCAGATCCTCCTTATTTTCCGGAAGACGATGACGGAAATTATTCGGGCCTTCGTGTACATTCAGAAAATAGCCTACGCCGTGCCCGGTTCCATGCTTGAAATCTAATCCTCTCTCCCATAATGGGCTTCTCGCCGCATAATCCAAAACATTGCCGCAGGTTCCATACAGAAATTTCGTCATGGCCAGACGGATATGCCCCTGCAATACCAATGTGAAGCTTTCTTTCTCCTCCTGGGTCAGGTCCCCCACCACTATGGTACGGGTCACGTCCGTCGTACCCTGCCAGTACTGTCCGCCGCTGTCAAGCAGAAACAGCCCCTTAGGCTCGATCACCGCACAGTCTTCTGCCGTTGGATGATAATGACACATGGCAGCATTAGGCCCATATGCGGCAATGGTGGTAAAACCAACATCATGACAGTCCGGATCATCCAGCCGCAGCTGGTTCACATATTCCGCCGCCTGCATTTCTGTAATGGTCTCCTTTTCCACATGTGTCTTAAGCCAATATATGAAACGGCACATAGCCTTCGCATCTTTCAAATGAGCAATCCGCACATTCTCTTGCTCCACTGGATTTTTCACCGCTTTTTTTATGGTTGTGGGATTCTTCCTGTGCTTCACTTCACAATCCGGACGGATTGCGCGCATCAGAGCATAATTTACAATATAAGTATCTAAAAGAACCTTCGAGCCTTCCGGCATCTGATTTACATAATGGTACACCTCATCATATGGATATACAGTGATTCCCTCTTTTGTAAATTCTTTCGTCACTTTTTCGCCCATGGCTTCTTTATGGACAAAAAACGCCAGTTCTGTCTGCGTCAGTACCAGATAAGACAAAACTACCGGATTACAGGGAATATCTCTCCCGCGGATATTTAACAGCCAGGCAATGTCGTCCAGAGAGGTCAGCACGTGCACATCTGCATGTTCCTTTCTCATCTCTTCCCTCAGCCAGGCAATTTTATCCTGTCTGGACTCACCTGCATACTTCACATCCAGGAGAAATGCCTGTTTTTTAGAAATTTCCGACCGATCCTTCCAGATCTCGCCTACCAGATCTTTTTTCACCGACAAATGGGCTCCCTTTTCCTGCAGCAGCTGCTCCAAACGTACTCCCTGGCGTGCAGCTATTACTCTTCCGTCCACACCAAGACACCCTTTTTGCGGCATCTCCTGTATAATAAAATCTTCCAGAGAAGGAACGCCCTCTTCCCCCATCTTCATCAGCTGAATGGTACTGCCTTCCAGCTCTTTTTCCGCCTGTACGAAATAACGGCCGTCCACCCATAAATGCGCAGCTTCCTTCTCCACCAAAAGCACACCGGCGGATCCGGAAAATCCGGACATATAGGCCCGGGCACTAAAATATTCTCCAACAAACTCGGACTGATGGAAATCGGCGGTAGGCACCAGATACATATCCATACCTTCCCGCTCCATCAATATGCGAAGCTGTTTCAACCGATCTGTAATTTTTCCCATAATATATATACTTCCTTTCTGTTGTTTATATTTTATCGTTCCGTATACAAATATCCCTGCTCAGCATCACAAATACAGACCGCTTCCCTTCAACTATGAGCCAAGATACACCTAAGCCTCTCAGGAAAGCCTTCGAGGCTAAGTGTATGCTAGGCTCAGGATTTTCAGGCGCGCTTTCCCCATGCATTTGTGATGCTGAGCAGGACTTTGCAATACCGAACGATAACGGCTTGTGAAACCACACCCTATCGACAGACTATGCCAGACGGACAGATACACAAACCAGAGGGAATCGCCTTTCACGCTGCCAGGAGCTCCCGTCTGTGCCATGACAAAAACATCAGGAAAAGCGAGTTGGAAGATCCGACGTCTAGTAAGCACTTAGGCTCGAAGGCCTTCCTGAGAGTCTTAGTGCGTCTTGACGGCTAGCTGAGAAGGAGCGACCTGTTTTGTGTCAGGGCACAAACAGGACGCTTTTGTAAGTGAAAACGATTTTTAAATCCCCTTCATAGTAAGCGCAATCCTTTTTTTCGCAAGATCTACACTTAATACTTTTACTTCTACTACATCTCCCACGCTTACCACATCCAGCGGATGTTTTACAAACTTTTTATCAGAAAGCTGAGAGATATGCACCAGTCCATCCTGGTGAACTCCGATATCTACAAACGCGCCAAAATCAATGACGTTTCTTACTGTGCCCTTTAACAGCATACCCTCTTTTAAGTCTTTCATTTCCAAAACATCCGTGCGCAAAATAGGTTTTGGCATCTCATCACGGGGATCACGGGCCGGCTTTTCCAGTTCTTTCACAATATCCTGCAGAGTAATCTCTCCAATCCCCAAATCTGCTGCCAGCTGCGCCGGCTTGTGAATACTTTTCGAAATTCCGGACAGCTTTCTGTCGGACACATCCTGCAGGGTATATCCCAGCTTTTCCAATAATTTCTGCGCTGCCTCATAACTTTCCGGATGTACGGAAGTCCCGTCCAGCGGATTTTTCCCATTTAAAATACGGGTAAATCCGGCACACTGCTCATAAGCTTTCGGGCCCAGCTTCGCCACTTTTAGAAGCTCTTTCCGGCTCTTGAATTCTCCGTTCTCTTCACGGTAAGCAACAATATTTTTCGCAATGGGCTTACTGATACCGGAAATATACTCCAGAAGAGAAGCCGAAGCTGTATTCAAATCTACACCTACTTTATTTACACAATCTTCTACCACACCATGCAAAGCCTCTCCCAGCTTTTTCTGATTCATATCGTGCTGATACTGGCCAACGCCAATGGATTTGGGATCAATTTTTACCAGTTCAGACAGAGGATCCTGCAAGCGGCGGGCAATGGAAGCCGCACTTCGCTGTCCCACATCAAATTGAGGAAACTCTTCTGTTGCCAGCTTACTGGCAGAATACACAGAGGCACCCGCTTCATTCGTAATCACATACTGCACGGATTCCGGTATTTCTTTTAACAATTCTACAATAATCTGCTCCGATTCACGGGAAGCCGTACCATTTCCTACCGAAATCAGAGTAATATGATATTTGCGGATCCACTTCTTTAAGGTTTCTTTTGCCGCTGCAATTTTAGCCGGTGTGGTAGGTGCTGTAGGATAAATAACGGTAGTATCCAGCACCTTTCCCGTGGCATCCACAACCGCAAGCTTGCAGCCGGTACGAAAAGCCGGATCCCATCCCAGCACCACCTGACCGGCAATAGGCGGCTGCATCAGAAGCTGTTCCAGATTCTTACCAAACACCTGAATGGAACTGTCCTCCGCTTTCTCCGTCAGTTCACTGCGAATCTCTCTTTCAATGGCCGGCGCGATCAGACGCCTGTAACTGTCTTCTATCACATCTTCTAACACAGATGCCGTAATCGGATTCTCCCTGATGATCACATGACGCCGAAGATAAGACAAAATCTCCTCTTCCGGAGCTGCGATCTTTACCGTAAGTACTTTTTCCTTCTCCCCACGGTTCAGCGCCAGCAGACGGTGGCTGGCCAGCTTTGCAATGGGCTCTTCAAAGTTATAATACATCTCATAGGGAGTCTGTGCTTTTTCATCCTTTGCCGCCGAACAGATTCTTCCCTGTTTCATTGTCAGATTTCGAATGTGGATCCGATAATCCGCTTCGTCCGAAATATATTCTGCCAGGATATCCTTTGCCCCTGCAATGGCCTCACAAACTGTGTACACTTCCTTCTCTTCACTTAAAAAGGCCTCTGCCTCTGCTTCCAGCGGTTTCTGCGTCATCTGCAGCATAATAATATTTGCCAGCGGATCCAGACCTTTTTCCTTTGCAATAGTGGCTCTGGTACGTCGTTTCGGACGGTATGGACGGTACAGATCATCCACTACGACCAATGTCTGCGCTGCCTCTATCTGTTCTCTTAACTCTTTGGTCAGTTTTCCCTGTTCCTCAATGCTGGATAAAACCTGCTGCTTTTTATCTTCCAGATTACGCAGATAGGTTAAGCGTTCATGCAGTTTTCGCAGCACTTCATCATTTAAAGAACCTGTTGCCTCTTTACGGTAACGGGAAATAAACGGGATCGTATTTCCTTCATCTATTAACGATACGGCAGCTTCTACCTGCCACTTTTTTACCTGTAATTCTTCTGTCAAACTCTTGATAATGTCCATACTTTTCTCCTTTTTACCTTTTGATACCACCTTATCAATGAACCTATATTTTGTCAAGCAAGCTTGATTCTTCCCCGGCGTCATGCTATGATTTGACATATATTAAAATGATTACGAAAGAGGGGCTTCGATGAATTCTGGAAAAATGGCTAACGCTTCCCTGGTATTGGGAATTTTATCTATTTTATTTATATTCTGTGGTGGTTCTTTTATTTTTGGCGCACTTGGTATTATGTTTGCACTCTTATCCCGCGGCTCCGGTATCATGAACGCCAAAGCGCGTGCCGGTCTGGGGCTTTCTATTGCCGGCATGATCATCGGTCTGGCGCTGCTCGCTGCATTGCTGTTCTTCATCCTGCGCAGCAAAACCCCTTTGGAATCCGATTACCATACTCCTTATGATTATAATTACGACTATGATTATGACTATGACTTTGATTATGATTATGACTTTGACATGCCGGACAACGGCACCTATCAGATATAGAGATTCCCCTTGTACCTTAACTTTAATGTTGATATAATAACCTTACGTGCAAAACGCATTTGCCCGAAGGGCATACCAAAAGGAGAAATGAAATAAGAAAATACATCTTATGTTTTACATAGGATAAAAGAAATGGAGTGTTATTTTATGAAACGAAAGGGTTCTGAATTAAAAAAGATGGCCCGTGCTTCTCTGTCCGGCCGCTATGCCAAGGCAATCGGGGCTATCCTTATTTATCTGCTGATTGGTTTTGGCATCAACCTTCTTACTACATTTTTTATGGGAAGGGTATCCAATATACCGCTAACCTATGATGCCACTTATTATATGAAAACTATGCTGCCTATCCTGGGAATGGATATCATCGTATCCATCCTCTTACAGATTTTTCTTTGCGGCCTGTATAAGTTCTTCCTGAATTTCACACGACAGACCGAATACAAAATTTCCGATCTGTTTTATGGTTTTACACACAATCCAGACCGCATCATTGTGGCAAATATCGTACAGTTCGCACTTTATTTTATCGTTATCCTGCCGGCTATCATGATCATGACCTTAAGCATTATTAATCCGAACTACATTCTTCTGGGTCTCTTAATGATGTTTATAGACATCGGACTCATAATCATGCTGTCCTATCGTTATCTGCTTTCTCCTTTCTTACTGATGGATAACGAAAATATGGGAGGTATCGAATCCCTGCGCATCAGCGCACAGCTAATGAAAGGACATAAAGGACGCATGTTCCTTATCTCTTTAAGCTTTATCGGATGGGAAATCCTGACTATCTTCACTTTAGGAATCGGTCAGTTATGGCTGCTTCCATATATCACGATCACAACGGTCTTCTTCTATATGGAGCGCATCGGAGAATTGGATCCTCCGACGCCGGAACCGGATATAGAGATACCGGACTTTGACACAACCTACTATACAGACAACGATTATCATGCATAATAAACAAGGAATCGCCTCAGCTATAAGGCGGTTCCTTTTTCATACTGTACATTCAAAAAAGCAGCAATCAGAATACCTGCGCATGTTATCAGCATATTAAAGATCAGCACAGCAGCCGGTCCATTCGTTCCGAACATACCGGAAAGAGCCCCTGCAATATTCAGGATCACATAATCTGCCAGGCTGGAAGCTATCATGATAATGGATGTCATCTTTCCTTTTTGCTCCGGATACATGGCATTTGCAGCGGATACTGCCAGCTGCAGCACACCTCCGCCGGCAAAATAACCGATACCGAAGCCTCCCAGCAGACAACTTATGGGAACGCGGATAAAATACACCAGTAGCAGTGTTACCACAGAAAAAACAGGATAAAACAGCAGTACCCGGACCGGCCGCAATCCCTTTTTTATCAAAATAGAGGTACAGATCACTGCGCACACCGTTCCGATGGAGTAAAATACCTGGGTCATCTGGGGATGCTGCAGACCATACAGTACGCCAAGTTCCTGATTACAATTTAAATAAAGCTGAAAGGTTGCCGTAGATGTAAAACCGATCCCGATCAGTGCCACCATAGACGGATTCAGATGAATCCTGTCTTTTTTTCTGTCTTGTTTTGCCTTTGTTTTTGTTCCCTCCGGGAAAGGCAAAAAGATCAATAAGATACCGTCCAGCAGGATCAATGCCGCTCCGGTGAGATACAGCATCCGAAAGGATATCTGAAGCGCGGTAAAACCCAGGATCATAAAAGGCAGCAGCAATTGACTCAGGGAAACAGAAAATTTGGTAAATAAATTTGCAACTACTCCATTTTCACCAAAAATCTCCATACAGGAAGGTGTCACACTGGTATCCGTAAAGGAGTTTGCCATTCCCTCGAACATGGTCAGTACATAAGCCACCTGCTGATTGGGTGCAAACGGCATACCCAGGAAGAATACCAGAAAAAGCCCTGCACCCACTAAAGCGCTGCTCCTTCTTCCATAGCGGTCGGAAAACGGGCCGGCAACAGGAAGCGCCAGCAGACGTCCCAGCCCGGCAGCAGCAATGACCGCCATAACGCCGCTGACATCCAAGGTTCCATCGGGCAGGGTTCCCAAATTCCACATATAGGCAAACTCCTGCTTATACTGACAGGTAATGGTTACCGCAATACCCAGTATAAAATACATCATATATAAAGCGAATACCGTAGGATAATATTTTCTCTGACTCATAATTCCTCCCCCTCACAGTTCTCTTTCTCAGTATACACAAAGTACAGAAAAAGAACCAATTGATTATTTCCCTATTTTTAATAGTCCTTTTCTATCATTTGTGGTAGAATAAATCAAAAAACATAAGTAGGGGATCTTATATGAATCTAAATCAACTGGAATATTTTATCGCATTATCTAAATTTGGACATTTCAAAAAAGCGGCTGACGAACTGTGTATCACACAGCCCAGCTTAAGCTATGCCATTTCACAGCTGGAGACAGAGCTTAAGGTTACTTTGATCGAACGCAAAAGTCATCCGCTGCTTCTGACTCCGGCAGGCCGGGAATTTCTGATTTACGCACAAAAAGCCCTGGCCACCATAGACCAGGGTGTAAAAACCATGCATCAGATCTCCCAGGGACATGGGCTGATCCGGTTGGGATTTCTCCGTACCCTGGGTGTCACCTTTATTCCGGAACTGGCATCTGCCTTTTTAAAACAGCAGGAAAAAAATACGGTGCATTTTGAATTTCATACAGATATGTCCCTGCCGCTGCTGCAGGGATTAAAAAATGAGCACTATGATATGGTATTCTGTTCGGAGATCACATCGGAGAGTCTGGTTTCCTTTACACCGGTCGCCCGTCAGGATCTGATTCTTGCGGTTCCCAATGATCATCCGCTGGCCGTTTATGATAAAATTTCCTTAGAGGATACCCTTTCTTATTCTCATATCTTTTTTACACCGGATACCGGACTGCGCTATGTGATCGATCAGATGTTCCAGACTATACAGGGATTGCCTCCCATTGCCTATGAAACGGAAGAAGATCAGGTCATTGCCGGTCTGGTTGCCCAGAAATTTGGCATAGCCGTTCTTCCTCATATGGAAATTCTGCACCGTCTTCCTCTGAAGATCCTTCAGATCTCCCATCCCCATCAGGAACGCTATCTCTACATGGCCACATTGAAGAACCGACATTTATCTCCTCCGGTACAAAACTTTCAAAAGTTTGTCCTTGAGCAGAACTTTGGGGCACCTCTGTAAGGGAGGTGCCCCAAAAACTTCGTTTCTTTTTCACTCTTATACCTATTGTCTATTCTGCCGGCACAAAGGCATCATGCACTGCATTCATCGCTTTTTCCGCATCTTTTTCATCTATGATAACCGTAATGCGAATCTCAGAAGTAGAAATCATCTTAATATTTACCCCGCAGTTGTAAAGGCTTTCAAACATCTTTGCCGCTACCCCGGGATTCGATACCATTCCTGCACCTACTACGGATAACTTTGCAATCTTTTTCTCACAGGTTACCTCATCGAAACTAAAACGACTGGTTTCCCGGATAGTCTTGACTACCTCTTCCAAATCATCATCCGCTACCGTAAAAGAGATATCCTTTGTCTTATTTCGTCCTACAGACTGTATGATAACATCTACATTA
Source organism: Lachnospiraceae bacterium (assembly GCA_050944855.1). Lineage (GTDB taxonomy): Bacteria > Bacillota > Clostridia > Lachnospirales > Lachnospiraceae > Lactonifactor. The sequence continues at coordinate 14,345 of JBMNRU010000016.1, read as the reverse complement.
ATATTATGTCTGGCCAGCATATCAAATAGCTTAAAGGCAATACCCGGCTCGTCCTTCAGACCGATCACAGAGACCTGGTCAGCACTGCTGTCCAGTGCTACACCGCTGATCAACATTCCTTCCATATCTTTTACTACCTCCTTAATCACGGTTCCTTCTGCTTCACACATACTGGAGCGCACAACCAGGGGCACTCCGTATTTTTTCGCCATTTCCACAGAACGATTATGCAGGACGCCTGCGCCTAAAGTGGCCAGATCCAGCATTTCGTCGTAACTGATGGCGTCCAGCTTCTTTGCATTTTTAACAATACGCGGATCTGCGGTATAAACTCCTTCCACGTCTGTATAAATCTCGCAGGCATCTGCATGAAGCGCTGCTGCCAGAGCCACCGCGGTAGTATCAGAACCGCCTCTCCCCAGAGTGGTATAATCGTCAAAACGATTGACACCCTGAAAACCGGTGATAATAACAATTTTCCTGTTTTCCAGTTCATGACGGATACGGTCTGTATCAATCTTCTTCAATCTGGCGCTTCCATGTGTTCTGCTGGTATGCATTTTCACCTGAAAAGCATTCAGAGAAATGGCCGGTACCCCTAAAGACTGCATCGCCATAGCCATGAGCGCCACCGACATCTGCTCTCCAATGGTAAAGAGCATGTCCATCTCTCTTTTGGGAGGATTGGGGTTGATATCCTTTGCCTGAGCGATCAGTTCATCTGTATACTTGCCCATCGCCGATAAGACAACCACCACGTCATTTCCCTTTTTGTATTCTTCTATACAGCGGTTCGCTACATGAAAAATTCTCTCTTTATTCGCTACCGATGTTCCGCCAAACTTTTTTACTATCAGCATAACTTCCTCCTGTTGCCTCTCTGTTTCGATTATGCTTTTACTCAAATAACAAATGGTGCATTAACTCATGTCCGACTTTTAACGGAACATTCAGTTTCGCCACCTCTGCTTCTGTATAATGACAGCTCTGTTTTACTTCTTTTGTACTGTCATATAACAGATAAGGAATCGGATCGCTGGTATGGGTACGCAGGCGGATCGGAGTTGGGTGATCCGGCATGATCAGCATACGATATTCCTCGTTGGCTTCTTCCAGCCCTTTCTTTACCAGTGCGATCACTCTCTGGTCCAGATTCTCAATTGCCTGAATCTTCTTTTCCAGACTTCCCTGATGACCCATTTCATCGGGAGCTTCTACGTGAATATAAGCAAAATCATATCCATCCTGTGTCAAAGCTTTTACAGCCGCCTCGGCTTTTCCTTCATAATTTGTATGTAAACCGCCGTTGGCGCCCGGTACTTCCACTACATCCATGTTAGCTCCCACGGCAATTCCCTTTAACAGATCCACGGCAGAAATCATAACACCTTTCTTATGGTTCATTTCTTCATAAGAAGTCAGGATCGGTGTCGTGCCTGCTCCCCAGAACCAAAAACTATTTGCCGGATTTAATCCTTTCTGCTTTCTCTCTATATTGATCGGATGTTTGGAAAGAATTTCATAACTGCGTTTCTGCATCTCCAGAAAACGGGGATCTTTAGGCAGATATGGAGCAATTTTCTGTCCCAGCACATCGTGAGGCGGAGTCAGCTCCAGCAGTTCGCCTTTATCCCAGATCAGACAATGACGATAACTGGTTCCCGCATAAAACTTAAAGTCCTCATAACCCAGTTCGTCTGCTACTGCCTGCAAAAGTATCGTAGAATCTTCTGTTGAGATTTCATCAGAACTATGATCAATAATTGTCTTTTCTTCGTATACATCCTCTTCCTCAGAAAGAGTTACAATATTACAGCGGAAAGAAACATCGGTATCCTTCATCGGCACGCCAATGCTCAGCGCTTCCAGCGGAGAACGTCCGGTATAATACTTCTTCGGATCATATCCCATGACCGAAAGATTGGCTGTATCGCTTCCGGGACTCATACCCTCCGGAATCGTCTGCACCATACCCATCTCAGATTTTTCTGCCAGTTCATCCATTACAGGCGTTTTTGCACATGCAAGAGGAGTGCTTCCGCCTAACTGTTCCATTGGCTCATCTGCCATTCCGTCTCCCAATACTACAACATACTTCATTTTTTATCTCCTTCGCTATTTCGATTTATTGTCTTATTCTCCACCCAGTATTTTCAAATAATGTACGCCCGGACACGTTTCCACCTCATCGATCATTCCCGACGCATTTCCCTCATTGGGAAGAATGTCAACACTAAGTGTAAGTGTGGCAACTCCATTAATAGGAATACTCTGATGGATCGTCAGGATATTTCCATGATTTTTAGCAATGGCGTGCAGCACACCGGACAACAGCCCGGGGGCATCATCCATCTGAAGAACAAAAGTAATCGTTTTTCCCTTCGCGTTTTCATGAAAAGGGAAAATATCCTCTTTATATTTATAGAAAGAACTTCGGCTGATTCCCACCTGTTCTGTCGCTTCCTGCACCGTCATAGTCTTTTGGGAATCCAGCAGACGTTTTGCCTCTACCACCTTTTGCAGCACTTCCGGAACCGCTTTTTCCTTTACCACAAAATACTTCTCTTTCTCAGTCATTTTGCTTCTCCTTGTGTTCGCTAGTGAAATACATCTGTTTTTCCACAAAAGATAGTATCATATCCTTTCTTTTTTGTAAAGATTCCCCCAATGAACTTTACGAATTCTTACCGGAAAGAGCTTTCCATTTTAAATAGGCATTCATGAAATTATCAATATTTCCGTCCATCACCGCATCTACATTCCCGGTTTCTTCATTGGTTCTGTGATCTTTTACCATCGTATAGGGCTGCATCACATAAGAACGAATCTGATTGCCCCAGCCGATTTCTGTCACATCTCCGCGGATACCGGAAAGTTTTTCCTCATTCTCCTGCTGTTTTAAGAGATACAGTTTTGCCTTTAACATCTGCATAGCCTTATCCTTGTTCATATGCTGGGAACGTTCATTCTGACACTGTACTACGATATTGGTGGGCAAATGCGTAATACGGATCGCGGAAGACGTCTTATTAATATGCTGTCCGCCGGCTCCGCTGGAACGATACGTATCGATCCTGAGATCTTCATCCCGGATCTCCACATCCACATCCTCTTCAATATCCGGCATAACATCCGCAGACACAAAGGAGGTCTGTCTCTTTCCTGCCGCATTAAAGGGAGAAATACGCACCAGACGATGCACTCCTTTTTCGGACTTCAGATAACCGTAGGCATTGTCCCCGTTTACCTGGAACGTAACAGACTTGATGCCCGCTTCTTCTCCATCCAGATAATCCAGTACTTCTATGGAATAGCCTTTACGGTCTGCCCATCTGTTGTACATACGATATAACATGCTGGCCCAGTCACAGGACTCCGTCCCGCCGGCCCCCGCATGCAGAGTTACGATAGCATTATCCTTATCATATTCGCCGGATAACAAAGTTTTCACACGGATCTCTTCAAATGCTTTCTGAAACTCTTCCAGCATTTCCTGAATCTCGGGAATCACCTCCGGGTCATTTTCTTCATAACCCATCTCGATCATGACTTCCATATCCTCCAACTGTGTCTGCAGGTTCTGGAAAGTCTCTTTGTCATCCTTTAATGCTTTTAATTCCTTTGTCATCTCCTGTGATTTTTGAGGATCATCCCAAAATCCCGGAGTTTCCATCTCTCGTTCTAATTCTTCGATTCGCTTTTCCTTGTTAGCCAAGTCAAAGTGAATCCCTCACTTCCACTAATGGTTCTGTGTAAGAGTTTAAAATCCCTTTAAACTGATCTAATTCAACCACAGTTTCACCTTCTTTCTTATCTTTTTCCCTTTTAGGCCCGCCTTACTCGTCCACGTCTACCGTCACCATATATACACTGGTTTCCTGCTCCACTTCTGTCACCACACCGGACAGTTTGGAAAGGGGTTTTTTCAGATTGTAAGACATGGCTACCGCCGGAATGATACTATAGTAATACATCAGACCTGACATGGTCATGGCCTTATCTTCCTTCAATTTCACCCGGTCACCTGGCTTTACCAATCCTTCCCGTTCCATTGTGAATTTAACCAATTGTCCCATAGTATCGTCTTCTTTCTATCTAATTTCTATAACAATATTAGATTTTAACATATTTATAAATAATTGCAAAGCCTTCTCGTAAAACTGCCCGATTTATGCTACAATATGGAAGCGATAAATCAGAAAGGACCATACATTATGAAATATTTACGATTTGCTTTCCGGCAGACTCTGCCGGTATTTTTCGGATATTTGTTCCTGGGAAGCGGATACGGGCTGCTTCTAAATGAAGCGGGATACGGATGGCCCTGGGCATTGCTTACCAGCCTCTTTATTTATGCCGGTTCCATGCAGTATGTGCTGGTCAGCATCCTGGGCACTCACATGAGCCTGCTTTCCGTCTGCCTGCTGACCCTATCCATCAACAGCCGTCATATATTCTACGGACTGTCCTTTATTGACAAATTCAAATCCATGGGGAAAAAGTATTTTTATATGATCTTTTCCCTTACAGATGAAACCTATTCCCTCCTCTGCGGTACAAAAGTCCCCAAAGAGCTGGAAGAAAAGAAACTTCTTTTTTGGATGGCGGCCATGAATCAGGGTTACTGGATACTGGGCTCTCTCATCGGCAGCGTGGCCGGTTCTCTGATCGCCTTTGACACCACGGGCGTAGATTTTGCCATGACCGCTCTTTTTACCGTCATCTTTGTAGAACAATGGCTCAGCGCCAGTTCTCATATCCCGGCTGTCATCGGTATCTTAAGCGGCATCCTCTCGCTTATCCTCTTTGGCGCCGATCAGTTTATCCTGCCGTCTCTGGTCATAGCTGTTACTATTTTATGTCTGATCAGACCTGCAATGAATGCAAAAAAGGAGGACGATACCTATGCACAGTTATGATATCCTGATCGTACTCGCGGCAGCATTATGTACCCTTGCAACCAGAGCATTTCCCTTCGTTTTGTTTGGTGGAAATAAAAAACCTCCCCACATCATCACCTATCTGGGAAAGGTTCTGCCGGGAGCCGTAATTGCCATTTTAGTTGTCTATTGCTTAAGAGGAATTCACTTTGAAACTGCCTCCGGATTCCTTCCATCCATCATCGCTGTGGCAGTAACCGCTGCACTTCATATATGGAAACGGAATAACCTGATCAGTATTGGAGGCGGCACGATTTTATATATGATTCTGGTACAAATGATTTTTGTATAAATTTACTTGTAAGACCTGTTATTACAAATATTTGAGCAAATAGAAAAGGATCTTCTATGGAAATGACATATAAAAAACGAGACTATTTATTTGATAACATAAAATTCATTTTAATATTTCTGGTAGTCGCTGTACATCTGTTTGGAGTGGTAAGAAGTGTGACCGGACCGCAGGAAGGCGTAGACCTGTTTCTGGCAGCCACCTGCTCCTTCCACATGCCGCTGTTTATTTTTATTTCCGGATATTTTTCAAAAAATCTGGAAAAGCAAGGGAAAGAGCCGGGGAAATACTAATCCTTTATCTGTTGGCACAGGCTGCCTTTGTCCTGTATAAGGTACTGGTACTGCAAAAACCACTTCCCTCATTTTTAGGATTTTTAACGCCTGCCTTTTCTATGTGGTATCTGTTTGCACTTTTCTTTTACCGCTTCTTTTTGCCGGAATTGGTAAAGATCAAATACATCCTGCCTGTACTGTTTCTTGTAAGCATCGCTGTAATGAAAGTTTTTTCCGGGGCAGGAGCAGATTTTGCCAGAACCTTTGCCAACGCTTTTTACTTTCTCCTGGGCTATTATGCCACAGAAGAACATATCCGCAAGATCCGCTCCAAAAGCAAGTGGATCTACGGGGCTATGCTGATCAGCGGAATTGCAGGCGTTTACTGCCTTATCCACTTTAAAATCATTGCGCCCCATTTACTTAAAATTATTTTCCTGCGTATGGCCTCTGTGGAAAAAATCGATCACGGATACTGGGGATATCTGATCTTTGCAGGCACCATTTTCTTTGCCGTATATATGTCCGTCGCAGTCATCGGTCTGGCACCGGAAAAGAAGCTTTCTTTTTCCATCTTTGGAAAAAACACATGCACCATCTATCTGGGGCAGGCCTTTCTCTATAAGGAATTCAAACGCCTTCTCACAGGCAGCGAAGATTTCCTGATCGGTACTCTGGCCCTGTATGGACTGGCCTTTCTGTTATCCTGCGCCTGTGTCGGAATTTTCGGAGCTACACCTGTGGCAGAAGGACTGCAAAAATGCGTGCGCTCCATCAAACAGCGGACATTAAAAGCCTGATAAAACGAAAACATCACACCGCTTCCACCTCCCGCAGACGCTCTACGATCGTTGTCCTGGCTGTTGTCCTGTATACCGCAAGGGGTATCAGCCACCCTAATAGGAAAAATACCGGAGCCACTATAAGGATCGGCGTTACCGTAAACCGATAGGTAAAAAACCAAAACATATTTTCCAGCACGGACGCTATCACGCGTCCTAATGCGAATACGAATATAAAAGAAAGAACAATACTGTAACCTGCGTAAAAGATACCTTCGTAAACTAACATCTGCCTCAATTGCCTGCCGGTCATGCCAATGGACTGCAGCACGGCAAATTCTCTTCTTCTGGATAAGATTCCTGTCATAATCGCATTGAAGAAATTTAGAATTCCTACAATCCCAATAATTACACAGAGTAATCCGCCCAGCAGCAAAAACAGATTCTGAAACTCCTCAAACTCGGCGCGGAGGGTTGCCTTGCTCTCATACATCATGACGGAACCATCTTGCTCTGTCTGATCTGCAAGATACTGTTCTGCATCCTGTTCTGCCTCATGATCCGGTGTATCAAACAGATAAAACATGGGAATCACTGTCTGGCCACTGTCTTTTTCCAGTCTTTCTACAGGAAGAATGGCATCATATCCGGAGATACTATAGCGATGGCTCATAGAATTCGGTACAATTACATAGGCGCATACGGTATAGTCCACATCATGACCATCTTCCATATAATATTCTATGAATTCCTCCGGCGTATCCTCGTCACACTTTTCTCCCGTACGGCTGTCAATATAATAAGCATTCTTCACATAGGTGACAGAGAATGTTTCGCCCAGAGCGGGATACTCTTCCAGATTATAAATCTCACCATAATCATCTGTATATACTGCCAGCGCAATCGCATGGCTGTCCTCGGCAAACAAGGGACTGATGTCTCCTTCCACTACGGTCAGTTTTTCAAACAATGCTTCATCCAGGCCCTCCATCAAAGTAGTTTCCGCTACCCGGTTGCCGCGGCGCGGTTTCTCTGCAAGGGCGGTATCCATCTCTTCATTGGAACAGAATCCGCCTGCTATGGCCCTCCACTCTTCTTCTGTCATCCATCCCTTCGGATCTTCGCCTGATAATGTATAGCCGCATCCTGCTGTAGTCTGTGTCGTATTGGCTTCAATTTCCTCCATCATGTCCTGAGAAATGTATTGATCCTTATCCGAAACACAACGGAAATAATCTGTACTGCTGACAATAAAATCTGCACAGGTCTGCCTTGCCAGATACTTTTCCATATCAAAACCTCTCACAAAAATGACCAGGATATTTAAAAGCACCACAGATAACGTCAAAGATACCACCACAAGAATTGTCTTCAGCTTATTTCTGCCCAGATTCGCATAAGCCATCTGATATACCTTAGCGCCCCGGGTACTGCGGCTCTTCTTTTTGTAATGTATCACTTCCGTATATTTTGTGGCTTCCACCGGAGAAACCTTCCCCGCAATCCGGCCCGGACGGGCGCAGGAGATCAGAACCGTCACCAGCGCAAACAGGGCAGATGCAATAAAGATCAGCGGTGAAGCACTGATTGCCGTGGCAGAAGCGCCAAAGGTGGTTTCTGCCATAACCACGGGAGTTAAAATCGCACCTACGCCATAACCCAAAAGTAATCCTACAGGAATTCCAATGATACAGAGGAACAGTGCCTGCTGACGAATGATTCTGCGCAGCTGTCTGGGCGTAACACCAATCGTTTTCAGCAATCCATAAAAACGAATATCACCGGTAACCGAGATTTGAAAAATATTGTAAATGATCAAATATCCGGTAAAGATGACCAGGGCAAGAAAAGCAAGCATTGCAAACACGGTTTGCATATCCATGCGTTCCCCCAACTGCGCGGTTGTATAACCCCAATTGACACCGATGCGGACACTGTTTTCTTCCCCGTATGTTTCCCAGGAATACCCAAGATCACGATCTACCTGCTCCATCTGTCCGCGAATATCCACACTGGAAGCCATCATAACATTCAGATCCACACGAAAAGCGTTCATGCCTGCTGCAATCCCTTCGCTTTCCACAGTATCTGCATATTCTTCGGAAATATTAAGATAATGAACCGGGCTGATGTCGTCATATTCCCAATATCCCACAAGGGTAAAGACATCTGTCTTCTCAAATGCATCCTGGTTTTTATCCCCAACTGTGTAAGTCAGACTGATTTCAGCGCCCAGTTCAGGTTCTACGCCTAATAATCGCAGCGCCCCGGTATCCATGGTGATCTCCTTGCCGCTTTTAGGAATACGGCCGACAGTAGGTTTTGCATAACTCCACTTCGTACAGTTTTCATCCATGTAGCTGATCTCAGCAGGCACTTTAGCAAAAACGCCATCGTAAGCAATACCAATGACTTTTCGCTGCCCGACTGCTTTGACTTTAGAATGTGCGGCAATTTCCTGCATCTGTTTCTGCGTTACATCTTTAAATGTACCATGACTATAACCACCGATCTGGCGAAAAGTATAGGCCTGGTAAGTGGAATTCATAGACAATGCTATGGTAAACAAAGAAGTAAACAACAGGGTGGTCAGAACAATGGCAATGACTGCAATCCTATTCCTCTTACGGGAAGTTCTCATAAATTTGAAGCTTAATCTTCTGATATAGTTTCTGTTTTTCACATTCATCATGGTCACCTCCTGTTTTTTAATTTCGGGTGACAATGCGGCCATCTTCAATCCGTATGATGCGGTCCGCCATCTGCGCAATTTCTTCGTTATGCGTGATCATCACGATGGTCTGGGAAAATTTCTGGCTGGTCACTTTCAATAAACCCAGTACATCCTGACTGGTTTTGGAATCCAGATTGCCGGTAGGCTCATCCGCCAAAATAATAGCAGGCGCCGCAGCCAAAGCTCTCGCAATAGCTACACGCTGCTGCTGACCTCCGGAAAGCTGACTGGGAAGAGCATCCAATCGCTCATCCAGACCCAGAGTGTGTGTGATCTGCTGCACAAAATCCTTATTTACTTTGCCGCCGTCCAGTTCAATGGGAAGTACAATATTTTCATACACATTCAGCACCGGCACAAGATTATATGCCTGAAATACAAATCCAATCTTGCGGCGTCGAAAAATAGTCAGTGCTTCATCCTTCAAAGAAAAAATATTTTGGCCATCCACGGTGACCGTGCCGCCTGTAGGGCGGTCAAGCCCGCCCAGCATATGCAAAAGTGTAGACTTGCCTGAACCGGAAGTACCAACAATGGCAACAAATTCACCCTGCTCAATCTGTATGTTTACCCCATCCAGGGCACGAACTTCTGTATCACCGGATCCGTAGATCTTCCTCAAATCTTCTGTCATTAAAATACTCATGCGTTTTACCTCCTCAATAACAAAGCGTTTCTGCTCTGTACCCGCAGAGCGGGATTTTCTTTCATATAGAGTTAAAAAGTCTGCAGCGTCTTCCGACACTACAGACTTTATCAAAGAAATCTTTCCTCGTTCTTTCTGAAATCTAACAGTTCTGAAATATTTCACTCACGGGGTATATAGAACAAAAAAGCGGCGCCTTGTCCCTTCTCAGACTGCACTCGAATATATCCTCCCTGCCCCTGCGCGATCTGACGCACAAGATACAGGCCGATACCCACACCTTCTTCCATATGATGCTGCAATCCGCGATAAAAACGCTGGAATATCTTCGGCTGTTCTTCTTCACAGATCCCACTTCCTGTGTCCGTTACGCGGATACAGGAAAAAAGCTGATATTCCATCACATCTACAATCACACGCCCTCCGTTTGGAGTATATTTAATCGCATTGTCCAACAGATTGACGATAGCTTCTTCCGTCCATTTGGGATCAAAGACGGCCTCCGCATACACAGGTTCTGCCGTCAGACTGATCTCCTTTTCCTCCGCTTTCAGCGCCATCTGGGAAACGGCAGACTGTATCACAGTATCCAATTGACTCCGGATCGGGTGCAGCGAAACAACGCCGGTTTCCAGACGGGAGATCTTTACCAGCGCATCGATCAGAGTCTGCAGCTTCTTAGCCTGCTTCTCCAATTCTTCCACATAACCATGACTCTCAGCACTCAGGCTTTGTTCCTCTAAAAGCTGCGTATATAATAATACATTCGCAATCGGCGTCTTTGTCTGATGAGAAATATCCCCGATCAGCGCCTTAATATTGTCCTTTTCTATCTGCAGATTCCGCCCGGAAATCGCTGATGCAGATAAATAATGGGCAAATTTTGTTTCCAGCGCCGAGCATATACTTTCATCAAACTGTTTCTCGACAAAGGAGCCCTGCATAGCACACTCCAGCATTTGATTCAGATTTTGCAGAATACGCTTTGTACGACAGTGATAAAACAAAACAGTACCTGCCGCTGCAGCGACCACTCCTAAAATAATCAAGTATCCCGTAACTGTCATATTACTTCACCGCCCACGTATAGCCGATCCCATATACTGTTTTCAGATAAACGGGCTTAGACGGAATCTCTTCCAGCTTATCTCTGAGGCGCTTAATAGTAACCGATAAGGCATTTTCATCCACATATTCTGCCCCGTCCGTCCAGATCTTATCGACCAAAACGTAACGCGCCAGAGTACGTCCTCTGTTCTCCACAAGAATACGCAGAAGTTTCTGCTCCGTTTTACTCAGATCGATCACACAGCCGTCCTTGCGATATTCCATGTTATCAAAATCAAACCGGAAACCGTCGATCTCAACCAAAGCCGAATTGCCCGCTATATTCCGGCGAAGCTGGGCATTGACTCTGGCCCGCAGCACGGCTAAAGAAAAGGGCTTAGTAATATAATCGTCTGCACCGGCCTCCAGCCCATTCACGATATCAATCTCCATGTCATTTGCTGTAAGCAAAATAACAGGCACGGAACTTGTCTGTCGTATCAGGGCAAGCAGATCCAAACCACTGCCATCGGGAAGATTCACGTCCAGCACAAACAGATCAAACTTGCGTTCAAACGCTTTTGCCTGTGCTTCCGCTAACGTCCGGCATACCTCTATCCTCACATTTTCAGAATGCAGCGCCGTTTTAATCCCTTTCGCCAGCGCCGCATCATCTTCTAAAAACAAAATTTCCTGCATTACACGTTCCCTGCCGTTTCAAAAAACAGCATCTATATCCTTTTCTATCTTCTTCTTCCGCAGCACTGCTTATATTTCTTGCCGCTTCCGCATGGGCACGGATCATTGGGATATACTTTCGCAGACGCTCTCATCACCGGTTTTTTCGGACCGCTGTCATCTTTATTCGTACCGGTGATCCGTGCCACCTGCTCTCTTTCTACCTTCTGTTCAATCTTTACATGATACATTAAGCGAAGAGTTTCTTCCTGAATCGCAGCAGTCATGGCATTAAACATATCATACCCGGCCATCTTATATTCTACTTTCGGATCTCTCTGGCCATATGCCTGCAGTCCGATACCCTGACGCAGCTGCTCCATATCATCAATATGATCCATCCACTTACGGTCGATCACTTTCAAAAGAATGACGCGTTCCAGTTCACGCAGCTGCTCCACTTCCGGAAACTCCGCTTCTTTCATCTCATACAGCTTGACTGCCTCTTCTTTTAAATTATGCTTAATCTGATTCTTTTTAAGACCATGCGCTTTTTCACGGGTCACCGGTTCTACCGGGATGATTGGCAGCAGCACCGCATTTAACTCTTTTACATCCCATTCTTCCGAATCCTCATCCTCGGCCAGACACATATCTACACAATTGTCCACCGTATCCTGAATCATCTGGAAAATGGCATCCCGCATATTCTCTCCATCCAGAACACGCCGTCTGTCCTTATAAATAATCTCTCTCTGGTCATTATTTACCTGGTCATAATCCAGCAAATTCTTACGGATAGCATAGTTATTGCTTTCAATCTTCATCTGTGCCTTCTCAATGGCACTGGACAGCATCTTGTGCTCAATCTCTTCATTTTCCGCTACGCCCAGAGAACGGAACACATTCATCAGTTTTTCAGAACCGAACAGACGCATCAGATCGTCTTCCAACGAAATATAAAAACGGGATTCACCCGGATCTCCCTGTCGTCCGGCACGACCGCGCAGCTGATTATCAATACGTCTGGACTCATGGCGCTCTGTACCGATAATCTTCAGACCGCCTGCAGCCAATGCTTCTTCATCCAGCTTAATATCTGTACCACGGCCTGCCATGTTTGTGGCAATGGTAACGGCACCGGCAACACCGGCATCTGCTATGATCTCTGCTTCCTGCTCATGGAACTTAGCATTCAGCACGTTATGAGGAATCCCCTCTTTTCTCAGCATATTACTGAGAAGTTCAGACGTTTCAATGGTAATGGTACCCACCAGTACCGGCTGATTCTTTGCATGGGCTTCCTTAATGCTGTTCACAACCGCATGGAACTTTTCCTTCTGGGTCATATAAACCGCATCATCCCGATCCACACGGATCACCGGCTTATTGGTAGGAATCTCTACTACATCCATTCCATAAATATCACGGAATTCCTGTTCTTCTGTCAAAGCGGTACCGGTCATGCCGGCTTTCTTTTCGTATTTATTGAAAAAGTTCTGGAAAGTAATCGTAGCCAGAGTCTTGCTCTCTCTTCTTACTTTTACTTTTTCTTTTGCCTCAATCGCCTGATGCAGGCCATCTGAATATCTCCGGCCCGGCATAATACGTCCCGTAAATTCATCAACAATCAGTACCTGCTCATCCTTTACCACGTAATCCTGATCACGGAACATCAGATTGTGAGCACGCAGCGCCAGAATAATATTATGCTGGATTTCCAGATTTTCCGGATCAGAAAGGTTTTCAATGCTAAAGAATTTTTCAACTTTTGCCACACCCTCTTCTGTCAGCGTAACAATTTTATCCTTTTCATTGACAATAAAATCACCGGTTTCCTCGATCTCTTCACCCATGATGGCGCTCATCTTAGTCAGTTCGCCGCTGGCTTCACCTCTCACCAACTGTCTTGCCAGCAGATCGCACAGCTCGTACAGTTTTGTAGACTTACCGCTCTGACCGGAAATAATAAGAGGTGTTCTCGCCTCATCAATCAGAACAGAGTCTACTTCATCTATGATACAATAATGCAGATCTCTCTGCACTAACTGCTCTTTGTAAATCACCATGTTATCACGAAGATAATCAAATCCCAGTTCATTATTTGTAATATACGTAATATCACAGCGATACGCTTCCCGTCTCTCATCGTTTTTCATGGAATTCAAGACTACGCCTACCGTCAGCCCCAAAAATTCATGGACTTTTCCCATCCACTGCGCATCACGGTTTGCCAGGTAGTCATTCACGGTTACAATATGGACGCCCTTTCCTTCCAGCGCATTCAAATAAGCCGGCAAAGTAGATACCAGAGTCTTTCCTTCACCGGTACGCATCTCAGCAATACGTCCCTGGTGCAAAATAATACCACCGATCAACTGTACACGATAATGCTCCATATCCAGCACACGCCTTGCTGCCTCTCTGACTGTAGCATATGCCTCCGGCAGCAGATCATCCAAAGTTTCTCCCTGGCTCAGACGATTCTTAAACTCCCGTGTTTTCGCCCGCAGCTCTTCGTCGCTCAATGCCTGCATAGACGGACGCAAAGACTCAATTTCATCTACCGTACTCTGGATACGCTTGACTTCTCTTTCACTGTGAGTACCAAAAAACTTTTCTAAAATGCTCATCTATCTACTCCTATTGCTTCTTTTCAGGCAAGTTTCCTATAAAGCCTGTCATATTTTATACTCAAAGAGCGCCATATGTTAGTATGCTCTTTGGGTATATATTCTAACACTTTCCCCGCACAGAAACAATAACATTTTCGTGAACAAACTATGAGCAAAATATGCCAAACGATACAATAAGACAAAAAAAGGGTTGTAAACTTTACTTGGGGGTAAAGTAAAAATTGAATAGGCATAGAGATTCAATTCCTATATAATTAAGTTACCACACAAAATATATAGAAAGGATGGAACCCTATGCCTATTTCTGATTTTACC
>JBMNRU010000015.1:0-65174 GCA_050944855.1 Lachnospiraceae bacterium | reverse complement strand
AGCTCTTTGACAACTGAATAAAGCAGACAGATACGTTTGTGAGATAGCGAGCCACGGGGACTGTACGCCACGACCTTTTCAAAAGAAAGCGAGCGACCCACGCAGTGATCCGAGAGCGACTGTTGGAAAAGTCGTTTTGCCACGACCTATCCTCACAGAATAATGATACGTCCGCATGGTGCGGTTCTGCCCACAAGAATGGGAATAGTTGAAATACTAACGGAGCTTTCCAAAGCCGTCTGCCTGCTTGTAAAAAACGACACACAGTAAAGGGGGTGCATAGATTATGAACAATACTGATGTGCCTATCTGGGAAAAATATACGCTGACGATTGAAGAAGCGTCCAAATACTTCCGCATTGGCGAGAAGAAATTGCGTAAATTAGCCGAAGAAAATCTTGACGCTGGCTGGGTTATCGTAAACGGTAATCGTATTCAGATAAAGCGAAAACAATTTGAAAAAATCATAGATACATTGGACGAAATCTAATGTCATTGAGCCGTAGATATGGTATAATAAGGTATAGCGTATCACGGCTCATTCCATGACGGAAAGGAGCTTTACACTATGTCTAATGTAAAACGAAAAGACAGTAAAAATCGCAATTTGCGTAATGGAGAGAGCCAGCGAAAAGACGGAAGATACGTTTATAAATATACCGATATATACGGAAAGCCACAATTTATCTATTCTTGGAAACTTGTACCGACAGATAAAACACCTGCTGGAAAGCGTGATGATATATCGTTGAGGGAAAAAGAAGCACAGATAAAAAAAGACCTTAACGACGGTATTGACACAGTCGGCGGTAAAATGACAGTCTGCCAGCTCTACGACAAGAAGAACAGCCAAAGAAAGAACATCAAGAGGGCTACTGAAAAAGGACGACAGTATCTTATGAACGCTCTGAAAAATGACCCATTGGGTATGAGGGCGATTGATACTGTGAAGCAGTCTGACGCTAAAGAATGGGCTATCAGAATGAGTGAAAAAGGATATGCCTATAAAACGATTGATAACTATAAGCGTTCCTTGAAAGCGTCATTTTACATGGCGATACAAGATGACTGTATCAGAAAGAACCCATTTGAATTTAAACTAAGTGATGTTCTGGAAGATGATACTGAGCAGAAAGTTATCCTTACACCAGAGCAGGAAGAACGCCTGCTTGCCTTTATGGAAACGGACAAGATTTACAGTAAGTATTATGATGAGGTTGTACTTCTTCTGGAAACGGGACTTCGTATTTCTGAATTTTGCGGACTGACGACGCATATTGATATGCAGAACAGAATACTCAATATAGACCACCAGTTATTGAAAGATAGCGAAATCGGCTACTATATTGAAACGCCAAAGACCAAAAACGGAAAACGGGAACTTCCATTGACAGAACGAGCTTATCAAGCAATCCAAAGAATACTAAAGAACAGAGGAAATGCACAACCGCTGATTGTAGGTGGTTACAGCAATTTCCTATTCTTGAACCGTGAGGGCTTGCCTAAAATTGCAGGAAACTATGAGGGCATGGTGCGAGGACTGATTAAGAAGTATAACAAGTATCACACGGACAAGTTACCGAACATCACACCACATTCATTCCGACATACTTATTGTACGAATATGGCAAACAGAGGAATGAACCCAAACACTCTGCAATATCTCATGGGACACGCTAACATAACCATGACACTTGGTTATTACGCACACGGTACATTTCAATCTGCAAAAGCAGAGCTGGAAAGACTGGCTTGTTAATATCGGAACTTATATTTACTACTCATTTACTACTTTTGGTTGCATTTTCATGCTGGTAAATGCCAGCTTATGCAAGGTATCTTCCAAAAAGAAAATACCGATAAAGCCCTAAAATACGGGATATATCGGCATTTACCAACTTATGAAAAGATAATCAGAAATTTAGTAAGTTTTTTTTTTAAAAACAATACTTTTTGCTCTAAAAGGAAGGAGAGCCAGTATCATGGGGGACGATACTGGCCGTTAATGAAAAAGAAAAGTTACCCTCATAGGCTGCGCTGCTATATGCGGCAAGGCATCCCATAGAGTGTAAAAACAAGGACTATGTTATAAAAGTGCTTACTTCCTTGTTTGCTTTTTACTATACAGAGAAAATGTGTTGATACTGTGAAGGAATTGTGAAAAATAATGAAGGAATCGTGAGAAATATGTGAAATCAAAGCGAAAATCGAAGCAGAATATAGTATAATAAATTCAAACAGAAAGAAAGGTGCCCAAAGGCAGACAGGAGGTTACTATGAGATATCGTATTATAGGAAAGACCGTACCGGCAGTTGAAATGCAGCTGGAGGCTGGCGAGAGTGTGTATACCCAGTCAGGCGGTATGACCTGGATGAGTGAAGGAATTGAAATGCAAACCAATGCAAAAGGCGGTTTTATGAAAGGATTAGGCAGAATGTTCGGGGGAGAGTCTTTCTTTATGACAACCTATACGGCATATGCCAACCAGGCTCTGATCGGATTTGCCGCTACGGTGCCAGGAACGGTATATCCGGTTGACTTAAGCAGCAGGAGTAGCCTGATCTGTCAGAAGGGGGCCTTTTTATGCGCACAAAACAGTGTGGATTTAAGAGCTGTCTTTACCAAAAAGTTATCTGCCGGTTTGTTTGGCGGTGAGGGATTTATTTTACAGGAGTTAACAGGAAGCGGAATGGCTTTTCTGGAGGTAGACGGAGATCTGATCGAAAAGGAACTGGCACCGGGAGAAGTATTAAAAGTAGACACCGGCAATATTGTAGCGTTTGAAACTTCTGTTGGTTACAGTGTAGAGATGATCAAAGGCGGCATGAATATCTTCCTGGGAGGAGAAGGGCTGTTTTTAACTACCCTGACGGGCCCGGGAAGAGTTATGCTGCAGACGCAGAATTTTACGGAATTTGCAGGAAGGATCAGGCAGTACATACCAACTTCCAATAATTAATGGGACACATAGAATATACGTGTGAGAGGATGTTTTTGTACATGTATCTTCCATAGCTTCCGGTGTGTTCTCCGATTCGGTGAGAAAAATGGTAAAACTTTTAAGAATTTGAAAAAAATGAAATAGAAATTGTGAAAATGCTACAAAAATAATGCGGTTTTTTTGCATGTTGCCCAGGCAATACATCTTGTATACTTTACCGTACAAGCTGTATAATAACGGGTAAGGAGGGCTTTATGACAAACGAAAGCGGAAAAACGAAATATTATTCTCTTATGGAGAAGTTAAAAGGAGATATTCTTTCAGGAAAAATCAAGCCTGGAGAAAAGCTTCCGTCGGAAAATGAACTTTCGGAAGCCTTTCATATCAGCAGGCATACTGTGCGGAAGGCTCTGGCTATTCTGGCCAATGAAGGATATGTTATGGCAGAGCACGGAAAGGGAACGTATTGTTCAGAACGCATGCGGCATCTGAAGCAGTCTAAGAATATTGCGGTAGTTACCACTTATATTTCTGATTATATTTTTCCAAGACTGATTCAGGGGATTGATCGGGTGCTGACAGCGAATGGATACAGTATTATGCTGAAGAATACCTGCAACAGCCGTTCCGGTGAAGCAAAGGCACTGGAAGATATTCTGACAAAAGATATTGACGGACTGATTATTGAGCCCAGCAAAAGTCAGATTTTATGTAAGCATTTGAATTTATATGCGATGTTGGAAGAATATAAAATTCCCTATATTTTTATCCAGGGGATTTATCCGCAGCTGCAGGACAAGCCGCATATCCTTATGGATGACTGCAAAGGGGGCTATCTGATTACAAAGTATTTGCTGGATATCGGACATAGAAACCTGGTGGGTATCTTTAAAGCAGATGATATGCAGGGGAAGGAACGTCATACAGGTTTTGTAAAAGCCCTGCAGGAATACAATATGCCGTATAATCCGGAGAGGGTCATCTGGTTTCATACAGAAGACCGAAAAGAAAAACCTACGCTGATGCTGGATATGATGCTGAAGCAGAAGATGCCCATAGACGGAATTGTCTGTTACAATGATCAGATCGCTCAGTCAGTGAAAAAAGGACTGCAGAAGCAGAGAATCCGGATTCCGGAGGACATTTCCATTACCGGATATGATAATTCTGTTATTTCTGAGAATGAGCGCATTAATCTGACCACGATTGCCCATCCCCAGGAAAAGCTTGGTGAAATGGCAGCGGAATTACTGTTGGAGCAGATTCATAAGGTGCCGGAAGAAGAGAGTAAAGTAGAACGTTTGATACAGCCGGAGCTTATCATACGAGAGTCGACAAGAAGAAGATATTAAGAAGAAGATATTAAATAGAAGGAGGATCATGTGGAAAATGAAAACAGGAAAGAATTATAAGTTTTGGTTTGCAACCGGATCTCAGGATTTATACGGGGAAGAGTGCCTGGCTAATGTGGCGGAACATTCCCGTATTATAGTGGAATATTTGAATCAATCCGGTATTCTTCCCTACGAAGTAGTTTTAAAACCAACTTTAATCACCAATGAAGTTATCAGAAGAACTTTTAATGAAGCAAACGCAGATGAAGAATGTGCAGGGGTAATTACCTGGATGCATACATTTTCTCCGGCAAAATCCTGGATCCTGGGTCTGCAGGAGTACAGAAAGCCATTGCTTCATTTTCATACACAGTTTAATCAGGAGATTCCGTATGACAGCATTGATATGGATTTCATGAATGAGAATCAGGCTGCTCACGGAGACAGAGAGTATGGTCATATCGTAAGCCGAATGGGCATCGAAAGAAAAATTATTGTTGGATTCTGGCAGGATGCAGAGGTGATTGAAAAGATTGCCTCCTGGATGAGAACAGCCATTGGTATCATGGAAAGCAGTCACATCCGTGTTATGCGTATTGCAGATAACATGAGAAACGTAGCCGTAACAGAAGGGGATAAAGTAGAAGCACAGATCAAATTTGGCTGGGAAGTTGATGCGTATCCGGTTAACGAAGCGGCAGAAGCAGTACAGGCAGTAAGCCAGAGTGATGTGAATGCATTAGTAGATGAATATTATGAGAAATACGATATTTTGTTAGAAGGAAGAGATCCGGAGGAGTTTAAAAGACATGTCGCTGTGCAGGCACAGATAGAGATCGGACTGGAAAGATTCCTGGAAGAGAAGAATTATCATGCGATCGTAACTCATTTTGGTGATCTGGGAGCGCTGCAGCAGCTGCCGGGTCTGGCAATCCAGAGATTGATGGAAAAAGGTTATGGCTTTGCCGGAGAAGGTGACTGGAAAACGGCAGCTATGGTTCGACTGATGAAAATTATGTCTGACGGAAAGAAAGATGCAAAAGGTACTTCTTTTATGGAAGATTACACTTACAATCTGGTTCCCGGCAAGGAAGGCATATTGGAAGCACATATGCTGGAAGTGTGTCCTACCATTGCGGACGGACCGATTTCTATTAAATGTCAGCCGCTTACGATGGGCGATCGGGAAGATCCGGCCCGCCTGGTATTTACATCCAAAGAAGGCCATGGTATTGCTACGTCCCTTATCGATCTGGGGAATCGTTTCCGCCTGATCATCAACGATGTAAATTGTAAAAAAGTAGAAAAACCAATGCCGAAATTACCGGTAGCTACCAATTTCTGGACTCCGGAGCCGAATCTGGCTGTAGGCGCGGAAGCATGGATTTATGCGGGCGGTGCGCATCATACGGCATTCTCCTATGACATAACTTCTGAGCAGATGGGCGACTGGGCAAATGCTATGGGTATCGAAGCTGTTTATATTGATAAAGATACCAGTATCCGCCAGTTCAGAAACGAATTAAGATGGAACTCTATTTATTACAGATAAAAGATTAGAATAGGAGGTACTCAAATGAGTATGGAAATGAATGCTGCAAGAGAGGTTATAGAAAGTGGCAAGGCGGTGCTCGGTGTAGAGTTTGGTTCCACCAGAATCAAAGCAGTTCTGATCGGACCGGATAATGCTCCCCTTGCATCCGGCGGTTACGGATGGGAAAACAGTCTGATCCATAATATCTGGACTTATGGAGAAGATGAAATCTGGACAGGTTTGCAGGAGTGCTACAAAGATCTGTTAAAGGATGTAAAAGAAAAATACGGCGTTTCTGTGAAAAAGCTAAATTCCATTGGATTCAGCGGAATGATGCATGGATATATGGCTTTTAACAAAGATGGCGAGCTGTTAGTTCCGTTCCGTACCTGGAGAAATAATATAACGCAGCAGGCTACAGAGATCCTGACAGAACTGTTTCAGTATAATATTCCTCAGAGATGGTCGATCGCGCATCTGTATCAGGCTATTTTAAACGGGGAAGAACATGTATCTGAGATTGACTATATGACTACACTGGCCGGTTATGTACACTGGAAATTAACAGGCAGGAGAGTCGTTGGTGTAGGTGAAGCATCCGGTATGTTCCCCATTGATGTGGAGACAAAGACTTATTATGCACATATGGTAGAGAAATTTGATCAGCTGGATGATGTGAAAAAATATCCATGGAAACTTCTTGACATTATGCCTCAGGTTCTGGTTGCCGGTGAAAACGCAGGGCATTTGACAGAGGCCGGTGCGAAGCTGCTGGATGTTTCCGGTGAACTGGAAGCCGGCATTGCGCTTTGTCCTCCGGAAGGAGATGCAGGCACCGGCATGGCAGCGACAAACAGTGTGGGACAGCGCACCGGTAATGTATCTGCAGGTACTTCTGTATTCTCTATGATCGTATTGGAAAAAGAATTATCAAGAGTATATCCGGAGCTGGATATGGTTACTACACCAAGCGGTGATCTGGTTGCCATGGTGCACTGCCAGAACTGTACTTCGGATCTGAATGCCTGGGTGGGAATCTTCAAAGAATTTGCAGAGTCTTTCGGAATGGAAGTAGACATGAACAAATTGTTTGAAACTCTGTATCGTAAGGCTCTGGAGGGAGATGCTGACTGTGGCGGATTATTATCCTACTGCTATTTCTCCGGTGAGCATATTACAGGATTTACAGAAGGCCGTCCGTTGTTTGTTCGCAAACCGGACAGCAAATTTAACCTGGCAAACTTCATGAGAGCCCATCTGTACACCAGTTTGGGAGCATTGAAAACAGGGCATGACCTGTTGATGAAGAATGAACATGTACGCGTAGACCGTATTACAGGGCACGGCGGATTATTTAAGACAAAAGGCGTGGGTCAGAGAGTTCTGGCAGCAGCCTTTAATGCACCGGTTGCTGTTATGGAGACAGCCGGTGAAGGCGGTGCATGGGGCATTGCGCTTCTGGCTGCCTATATGCAGAATAAAGAAGAGGGAGAAACACTGGAAGCATTCCTGGCAGATAAAGTATTCGGCGGTGATGCAGGCAGCATCATGGAACCGATACCGGAAGATGTAGAAGGATACGAAGTATTTATCCAGCGTTACAAAGAAGGCCTGGCCATTGAGCAGGCAGCAGTAGAGCATTTAATTTAATATACAGGAGGTATGGGGATATGTTAGAAGAATTAAAAAAACGAGTGTATGAAGCTAATATGCTTCTTCCTAAATACGGACTGGTAACTTTTACATGGGGAAATGTAAGTGAGATCGACAGAGAATCCGGATTATTCGCTATTAAACCAAGCGGTGTGGATTATGATCTTCTGAAACCGGAAGATATGGTCCTGGTGAATCTGGACGGTGAAGTGGTAGAAGGCAAGTACAGACCATCTTCTGACACACCTACGCATCTGGAATTATACAAAGCATTTCCTAAGATCGGCGGCGTAGTACATACGCATTCTTCCTGGGCAACCTCCTGGGCACAGGCAGGCAGAAACATTCCCTGCTACGGAACTACACATGCCGATTACATGTACGGTGAGATTCCATGTATCCGCAACCTGACAGAAGAAGAAATCAACGGCGATTATGAAAGAAATACAGGGCTTTCTATTGTAGAGGCATTTGAAGGAAAGGATTATGAAGCAGTTCCTACTGTAATCTGCAAGAATCATGGACCTTTTACCTGGGGTAAAGATGGATTTGAAGCAGTACACAATGCAGTAGTACTGGAAGAAGTTGCAAAAATGGCCGCAAGATGCGAGATGATCAATCCGCAGGTGCAGCCGGCTCCGCAGTGTATGCAGGATAAGCACTATTTCAGAAAACACGGCGCTAACGCATATTACGGACAGAAATAGTTTGATAAAAGGGTTTCGTGAGCAGTCACGGAACCTTTTTTGCGTTTCGGGAAGGAACTGACATCTATTGACACGGAGTTTTTCTTATGATAGTATGATTTCGAAATAATACCCCAGGGGGGTGTAGTGTTTCAGAAGGAGGTACCGATGAAAGCGAATAAAGATAAAGTTACCAGGCTTCTGAAGACGGCGAGAGGCCAGATGGATGGGATCCTGAAAATGGTGGAAGAAGACCGGTACTGTATTGACATTTCCCAGCAGCTGATGGCAACAGAGGCCATTTTAAATAAAGTGAATAAAGAGATTTTGACAGCTCATTTGAAGTGCTGTGTGGCACATGCTGAGAATGACGAGGAAAAAGAAGAAAAAATTGATGAATTAGTCTCCATGCTTGGGAGAATATTAAAATAAAAAGGAGTGCAGTATGAAAGAAAAGTATGACGTAACCGGTATGACATGTTCTGCCTGTTCTTCTCGGGTGGAAAAGTGTGTGTCAAAGCTGGAAGGTGTAGAGGAAGTAAGTGTCAATTTGCTGACAAACAGTATGCAGGTGACTTATCAGGAAGATGTGCTTGACCGTCAGAAGATTATGGATACGGTAGCAGACGCCGGATATGGCGCCTATGTCCATGGTGAGGGACAGACCGCAGAGGCGCAAAGCGATGTATCCGGCAAAGCTCCAGGTGCGGATCCTGTGCAGGAGCAGCTGGAGCACATGAAGTTTCGGTTGATTATTTCCTTTGTATTTTTGATTCCGCTGATGTATGTGTCCATGGGACATATGGCAGGTCTGCCGCTGCCGGGATTTTTAACCGGCATGGAGAATGCGGTGGGATTTGCCATGACACAGTTTTTGCTGTGCCTGCCGGTTGCTTATGTAAACCGGGCATATTACATCAAAGGCTTTCAGACCTTAAGACATGGGGCACCTAATATGGATAGTCTGATCGCCGTTGGTTCTACAGCGTCTCTTGCCTATGGGATTTTTGCCATTTACCGTATGGGTTACGGTCTGGGTGTGGGTGATATGGAACTGGTGAGCCGTTACCATATGGATCTGTATTTTGAGTCTGCAGTGATGATTCTCGCCCTTATTAATGTAGGAAAATATCTGGAGGCCCGTTCCAAAGGCAAAACCAGTGAGGCCATTACGAAACTTATGCAGATGGCACCCAAGACAGCCTGGGTAGAACGGGACAAAAGTGTGGCAGAGGTACCGGTGGAACAGGTGCAGTCAGGAGATATTATTCATGTAAAACCGGGACAGAGCGTTCCGGTGGATGGTGTGATTTTGGAGGGGAGCACCAGTATTGATGAGGCGGCTATTACCGGAGAGAGTATTCCGGTTCAGAAAAGTGCGGGAGACAGTGTCATCAGCGCTACGATGAATAAAACCGGTTTTATCCGTTTTCGTGCTACCAGAGTGGGAAATGATACTACCTTTTCTCAGATTATCCGACTGGTGGAAGAAGCCAGTGCCAGCAAAGCGCCGATAGCAAAGATCGCAGACCGGGTGGCAGGCATCTTTGTCCCGGTTGTTATGGGAATTTCTCTGGTTACTCTTATCGTGTGGCTTATGGCGGGGGCTGTTTTTGAGTTTGCGTTGTCCTGTGCCATCTGTGTTCTGGTCATTTCCTGTCCCTGCGCGCTGGGACTTGCCACACCGGTTGCGATTATGGTAGGAACGGGAAAGGGTGCAGAGCATGGGATTCTGATTAAATCAGGAGAAGCCCTGGAGACCGCGCATCATATCAACAGCGTGGTACTGGATAAGACCGGGACCATAACCCGGGGGGAACCGGAAGTGACAGATATCTGGACGGTTCATGGCACAGAAGAAGAATTGCTTACGATCGCCCTGGCCTTAGAAGAAAAAAGTGAACATCCTCTGGCAGAGGCTGTCATGACATATGGGAGACAGCATCGGTATTCCTGGAAACCGGCTGAGGATTTTCTTTCCATTCCGGGAAAAGGGATTGAAGGTTATCTGGATGGCAGGAAGTTCTATTCCGGCAACAGGAAGCTGATGGAGGACATAGGACTTACAAAAACAGCAGATTGGAACCGGGTTTTAGAAAAAGCAGAGGCATTGGCGGACGAAGGAAAGACACCGCTATACTTTGCAGATGAAGAAAAAATCCTGGGAATCCTGGCAGCTGCAGATGTGGCGAAGCCTACCAGCAAGGCAGCAGTGGAGGCATTCAAGCAGCTGGGGATTGAAGTGATTATGCTCACCGGAGATAATAAACGGACGGCACAGGCAATCCAGAAACAGCTGGGTATAGACACAGTTATTGCAGAAGTGCTTCCGCAGGATAAGGAACGGGAAGTTTCCCGATTACAGGCAGAGGGCAAAAAAGTGGCGATGATTGGCGACGGTATCAATGATGCGCCGGCACTGGCGAAGGCCGATGTGGGTATGGCTATCGGCGCCGGAACCGATGTGGCTATGGAAAGCGCCGATGTGGTATTGATGAAAAATGATCTGCTGGATGCAGTAACTGCCATCCGGTTAAGCAAAGCGGTGATCCGCAATATTAAACAGAATTTATTCTGGGCATTTTTCTATAATTGTCTGGGCATTCCATTGGCAGCAGGAGTATTTTATTCTACACTGGGCTTGAAACTAAGTCCTATGTTCGGCGCAGCTGCCATGAGTCTCAGCAGCTTTTTCGTAGTATCCAATGCCCTTCGGCTGCGGCTGTTTAAAGTCAGCAAAGGGGAGGAAGAAACGGTAATAATGCAACAAGAAAATATAACGCAAAAAGAAAAGGAGACAAAAACTATGATTACGATGAAAATTGAAGGTATGATGTGTGCACACTGCAAAGCAAATGTGGAAAAGGCCCTGAATGCGATCCCGGGTGCTTCTGCGGAAGTGAATTTAGAGAAAAAAGCAGCCTACGTAACCGGAGATGGCCTGGACAAAGGTGAGTTAGAAAAAGCAGTGACAGAAGCCGGTTATGAGGTAATCAGTATTTCTGAATAATGGTATGACAGGAAACGGAGGTTTCACAATGCGAGTTGGAATGGGATATGATGTACACAGACTGACAGAAGGAAGAAAACTGATCTTGGGAGGAGTGCTCATTCCTTATGAAAAAGGTTTGTTAGGTCACTCCGATGCGGATGTGGTGGTGCATGCCATTATGGATGCTCTGCTGGGAGCCTGTGCGCTTCGTGATATCGGCAGACATTTTCCCGATACGGATGCCCAGTATAAAGACATTTCCAGCATGAAGCTGTTGGAAAAAGTGGGACAACTGGTAGAGCAGGAAATGTATGTCATTAATAATATTGATGCTACGATCATTGCACAGAAACCGAAATTATTGCCTTATATTGATACTATGGTTAAGAATGTGGCGGAGGCGCTGCATCTGGAAGAAAATCAGGTAAATATCAAAGCGACAACGGAAGAAGGACTGGGTTTTACCGGAAATCTGGAAGGAATCTCCGCGCAGGCTATCTGTGCAGTAACCCCTGCTTTGGATGGCATGCAGGATGATCGGACGGACAGACCTTGTTTATCATGCGGAAAATGCCCGCATCAGGACTAAAACAGCAGGAAAAAACAGGTAAAATATCCGGATAAAAGCATGCCGGCAAACATACCGGGATAAAAGGGCGATAAATGAAACTATATTATCGAAAATTTGCAAAACAAAAAAATACTATTGCGTTTTAATGTGGTGAAGAATATAATAAGCCGTATCAAGAACTAAAAGACCATAAGACCAGGAGGAGATAAGCATGTCATACGTTGATGAGGTAATTGAATTAGTTGTTCGTAAAAATCCGGCAGAGCCTGAATTTCATCAGGCAGTAAAAGAAGTATTGGAATCACTGCGGGTTGTAGTGGAAGCAAATGAAGAAACCTACCGTAAGGAAGCGCTGCTGGAGCGTTTGGTGGAGCCGGAACGTCAGATTAAGTTCCGTGTACCATGGGTAGATGATAAGGGTCAGGTACAGGTGAATACCGGATATCGTGTACAGTTTAACAGTGCAATCGGTCCTTATAAGGGCGGTATTCGTCTTCATCCGTCAGTAAATCTGGGCATTATCAAATTCCTTGGATTTGAACAGATCTTTAAAAACTCCCTGACAGGTTTACCTATCGGCGGCGGTAAAGGCGGTTCAGACTTTGATCCAAAAGGCAAGTCAGACAGAGAAGTTATGGCATTCTGCCAGAGCTTTATGACAGAGCTTTACAGACATATCGGTGCAGATACAGATGTTCCTGCAGGCGATATCGGAACAGGTGCAAGAGAGATCGGTTATATGTTTGGACAGTATAAGAGAATCCGCAGCGTCTATGAAGGCGTTCTGACAGGCAAAGGTCTGACCTATGGAGGCTCTCTGGCAAGAACACAGGCAACTGGCTATGGTCTGTTATATTTGACACAGGAAATTCTGAAGCTGAACGGAAAAGAACTTGCAGGAAAGACGGTAGCCGTATCCGGTTCCGGTAATGTAGCTACCTATGCTATCGAAAAAGCACAGCAGCTGGGAGCTAAGGTTGTGACCTGCAGCGATTCCAGCGGATGGATTTATGATGAAGAAGGTATTGATGTAGCGCTGTTAAAAGAAATTAAGGAAGTAAGACGTGCGCGTCTGACCGAGTACAAAGCAGCAAGACCAAACAGTGTATACCACGAAGGCAGAGGCGTATGGGTAACGAAGTGTGATGTGGCACTTCCATGCGCAACCCAGAACGAACTGCAGTTAGAAGATGCGAAAGCATTAGTAGCAAATGGCTGTATGATGGTTTCTGAAGGCGCGAATATGCCGACTACCCTGGAAGCAACCGAGTACTTACAGAAGAGCGGTCTTATCTTTGTACCTGGTAAAGCTGCCAATGCCGGCGGTGTAGCAACTTCTGCTCTGGAAATGTCTCAGAACAGCGAGCGTTTAAGCTGGACTTTCGAAGAAGTAGACAACAAGCTGCAGGGTATCATGGTAAATATTGCGCATAATATCGATCAGGCAGCTAGGAAATACGGCTTTGAAGGCAATTATGTAGTTGGTGCAAACATTGCAGGCTTCGAGAAAGTAGTCAATGCTATGCGTGCACAGGGTATTGTATAAAAGAATACGAAAAAGGTGCTTCCGGGGATCGCCCGGCGAAAGATTTCCTATTGACAAAGTGTAAATTTATGAATACACTATAGAGAAGATAGGAAAGGCGAAGAGCGGGAAGAGTATCTGTGTTCCAACCTTGCAGAGAGAGATGGTCATCGGCTGAAAGCCATCTTAAGAGTGATCCAGAGAAGTGCGTCCGGGAGCTGATCAGGTGAAGTTTAGTAGTCTGATACGTACACATGCGTTAAATGTTTAAGAGGAAGGCTATGCCTTCAATTAGAGTGGAACCGCGGTAACCCCGTCTCTTTATGAGACGGGGTTTTTATGTTGCCAAGCATGCGAAGAAAACGTCCAGTGGACGTTTTTAAGTATATAAAAATATTTGTAATGACACTGAAATACAGTCATTATCAGATACAACCGGGGGACAGAACCGTTTGCTTTGCTATCAGGTTGTCGTATAGGAGAAAGGAGATATGTATGGGATTTATTCAGCATATGAAAGAAGAATTTCAAGTCATTAAAGAACGTGATCCAGCAATCAAAACGCCTCTGGAAGTTTTTTTGTATCCTAGTTTTCGGGTTATGATTAAGTACCGCAGAGCACATAAGCTATATCTGAAAAAGCATTATTTTCTGGCAAGATGGATCTCTCAGCGGGCAGCCAGAAAGACGGGAATTGAAATTCATCCCGGTGCTACCATTGGGAAAGGATTGTTTATCGATCATGGAAGCGGCGTTATTATAGGTGAAACCACGATCATCGGGGATAATGTTACCTTATATCAGGGAGTAACGTTAGGCGGTAACGGCAAGGAGACCGGAAAGCGTCATCCGACTATTTGTGATAATGTTATGATCAGTGCCGGGGCAAAATTAATCGGCTCGTTCACAGTAGGTGAGAACTCCAAAATCGGGGCAGGAAGCGTCGTGCTGGAGGAGGTTCCGGCTAACTGTACGGTAGTGGGCGTACCCGGTCATGTGGTAAAGAGGCAGAATATCAAAGTTCCCCGCAGCGATATGGATCATGGACATTTGCCAGATCTGGTATGGGATGATATTATGTCTTTACAGAGAGAAAATAAAGAACTTCAATACCGTATTCTGGAATTAGAGCAGGAAATGCGGGAAATAGAAAAGAAAGAACTAAAAAAGCAAATAAAAAAAGAAGAAAAGAAAAGACAAAAAAAGCAGCAGAAAAAAAGAAAAGGAGAAGAGAAAAATGAAAGTGTATAATACCCTGACAAAGAGAAAAGAAGAGTTTGTGCCATTAGAAGAAGGAAAAGTTAAGATGTATGTCTGCGGCCCGACCGTGTACAATTTTATTCACATTGGAAACGCAAGACCCATGATCGTGTTTGATACAGCCCGCCGTTATATGGAATACAAAGGATATGAAGTGAATTACGTATCCAATTTTACGGATGTGGATGATAAAATTATCAAAAAAGCGCTGGAAGAGGGCGTAAGCTCTGAGGAAATATCTACCCGCTATATTGCAGAGTGCAAAAAGGACATGGCAGATATGAACGTAAAACCGGCTACTACGCATCCGTTGGCAACCCAGGAGATCGACGGCATGATCGAGATGATTTCCACTCTGATAGAAAAAGGATTTGCCTATGAAGTAAACGGTACGGTATATTTCCGTGTAAAACAGTTTAAAGAATATGGAAAGTTATCACACAAGAATCTGGATGATCTGCAGTCCGGTTTCCGGGCTCTGCAGGTGTCCGGTGAAGATCAGAAGGAAGATCCCCTGGATTTCGTATTGTGGAAACCGAAAAAAGAAGGAGAACCTTCCTGGCCGTCTCCATGGAGCGATGGCCGTCCGGGCTGGCATATTGAGTGCTCTGTTATGTCTAAAAGATATCTGGGCGAAGAAATTGACATTCATGCCGGCGGTGAGGATCTGATATTCCCGCATCATGAAAATGAGATTGCACAGAGTGAATGCTGCAACGGCAAGCAGTTTGCAAAATATTGGCTGCACAACGCATTTTTGAACATTGACAACAGGAAAATGTCAAAATCCTTAGGAAACTTCTTTACCGTAAGAGAGATCGGCGAGAAATACGATCTGCAGATCCTGCGTTTCTTCATGCTGAGTGCACATTACAGAAGCCCACTGAACTTCAGTGCAGAGCTGATGGAAGCTTCTAAAAATGCTCTGGAGCGTATTATTACGGCAGTGGATCAGCTGAAATTCCTGTTGAAATCCGTAACCGGTGAAGAGATGACGGAAGAAGAAGCAGCAGCTATAGTAGAAGCACAGAGCTATGTGGATAAGTTTGAAGATGCCATGGATGATGATTTTAATACAGCAGATGCCATCGCAGCAGTATTTGAACTGGTTAAATTTGCCAACAATAATGTAAATGGCAGCAGTACGGCAGCCTTTGCACAGAAAGTATTAGAAACCATCCTCACCCTGTGTGATGTACTGGGGCTGATCGTGGATAAAGAAGAAGAGATTCTGGATTCTGATATCGAAGCGCTGATCGAAGAACGTCAGGCAGCCAGAAAAGCGAAAAATTTTGCCCGTGCAGATGAAATTCGTGATCAGTTATTAGCACAGGGAATCATTCTGGAAGATACCAGAGAAGGTGTTAAATGGAAAAGAGCTTAGTTTATTTGAAGGAACAGTTTGCGCTGGGAGAGACGGACATCAGGACGTACTCTCCCCTGACGCTGGCTTATATCGGTGATGCCATTTATGATCTGGTGATACGGACCATTCTGGTGGAGCGGGGCAATATGCCGGTAAATAAACTCCACAGGCAGGCCAGCCAGCTGGTAAAGGCAGGAGCTCAGTCTGCCATGATCCAGTGGATGGAGCCGCATTTTACACCGGAAGAGGAAAGTATCTACAAAAGAGGCAGAAATGCCAAATCTTACACAATGGCGAAAAATGCGTCGATGGCCGATTACAGAAGAGCTACAGGTTTTGAAGCCGTTATGGGATATCTGTATCTGACAGATCAGATGGAACGTCTCATTGACCTGGTAAAAGTGGGATTAGAAAAGGGATCAAAATGAGAGAAAAGAAGAATCATAACATGCAGGAAGAGGTATCTTTTCAGGAAAATAAAGCAGAAGGCAGAAATGCCGTGCTGGAAGCCTTTCGTTCCGGGCACAGTGTTGACAAGCTGTTTGTGCTGGAGGGGTGTCAGGATGGCCCCGTTCGTTCTATCCTCCGGGAGGCAAAAAAGCAGGATACCATTGTAAACTTTGTGAAAAAAGAACGCCTGGATCAGCTTTCCGAAACAGGAAAACACCAGGGTGTGATTGCCATAACGGCATCCTACGAATATGCAGAGGTGGAGGATATTCTGGAAAGAGCCAGGGAAAAGGGCGAAGCCCCCTTCATTTTCTTGCTGGATAATATTGAAGATCCGCATAACCTGGGAGCGATCATTCGAACTGCCAATCTGGCAGGCGCCCATGGAGTGATCATACCGAAGAGGAGAGCCGTAGGTCTGACGGCCACGGTAGCAAGAACTTCCGCAGGTGCGTTAAACTATACACCAGTTGCTAAAGTTACCAATATGGCAGCGACGATTGAACAGCTGAAAAAGGAAGGACTGTGGTTTGTGTGCGCAGATATGGGCGGTACGACCATGTATCAGCTGGATTTGAAGGGCCCCATTGGTCTGGTGATCGGCAATGAAGGCAGCGGCGTCAGTAAGCTGGTGCGGGAAAAATGCGATTTTACAGCATCGATTCCCATGAAAGGAGATATTGATTCTCTGAATGCTTCTGTGGCAGCGGGTATCCTCGCCTATGAAATCGTCAGACAGAGAATGATGTAACAAATGCAAGCGCGAAAGGATGTGCTTTTCTAGTTTGAAGAATTATGATAATTACCCGGATGAGGAATTGATCCGTATGCGCCAGCAGGGAGATCGGGAGATAGAACCTTATCTGATCGATAAATATAAAAGTCTGGTGCGAAAAAAAGCCCATACGCTGTATCTTATGGGGGGAGAAACGGATGATCTGATCCAGGAAGGCATGATTGGCCTGTTTCAGGCCGTTCGTGATTATAGTGAAGAAAAAAAGGCATCCTTTGTTACGTTTGCGAATCTGTGTATTGACCGTCAGCTGTATCGTGCCATTCAGATGTCAAATCGACAAAAACATCAGCCTTTAAATACCTATGTTTCTCTCAGCAGAGATCCGGAAAATGCTGCGGATGGAATGCATCGGTTGTGGCAGGATGATCCGGAAAGCATCGTGATTGATAAGGAAAATGCGCAGATCGTCCAGCAGAAGATCCGGGAGCGGTTAAGTCCGTTGGAACGGCAGGTTATGGATTTGTATCTGGAGGGCAGGAATTATACGGAAATTGCAGAAATACTGGGGAAGTCTCCCAAATCCATTGACAATGCGATTCAGCGGATGCGTGGGAAAGGACGGGAATTTTTACAGAAAATATATTGACAAACAATTCGCTTTTTGATAGTATACTGTTTGTTAGCTAAGCTGATGTGGCACAGTCGGTAGCGCGCATCCTTGGTAAGGATGAGGTCGGCGGTTCAAGTCCGCTCATCAGCTCTGGCAAGAGCCTTTGAAGATTTTCAAGGGTTCTTTTTTTATGCTCTTCATATACTGATAATAAAAAAAGGAATGATGTATATGAAGCAACAGGGAATTGACGTAAGTCACCATCAGGGAACAATTGACTGGACAAAAGTAAAGCAGGACGGCGTGGAGTTTGCCATGATACGTGCCGGATACGGCAAAAATAATACGGATCGATATTGGGAGAGAAATGCAGCCGGGTGCCAGGGGCAGAATATCGCGCTGGGAGTTTACTGGTTTTCTTATGCTTACACTACGCAAATGGCAAGGCAGGAGGCCAGATACTGTATAGAAAAAGCCGCAAAGTGGAAAGTGAGCTATCCTCTTTGTTTTGACCTGGAATACGATACCATTCGATTTGCCCGGGAGAATGGGGTTACTATTGGCAGAGAACTGGCAACGGAAATGGTGCGGGCATTTTGCGAAGAAGTACAGGCAAACGGTTATATACCTATGTATTATTCGAATTTGGATTATTTAAACCGTATGTTTGACCGTCTTCCTTATTCTTTATGGTATGCCAGATATACACAGCAGCCCATGCGGGATGATATGGCCATCTGGCAGTATACCGCCCAGGGAAGGGTAAACGGAATCCAGGGAAATGTAGACCGGGATATCAGTTATAGGGATTTTCATGAAACTGATCTGCCGGAAAACAATCCGGGCGGAGACTGGATCCTGCGTCTGCAAAAGGAATTGAAAAAGCAGGGATATGATCCGGGACCGATAGATGGGATAGCAGGGCCGCGCACAGCAGCTGCCTGTCCTCTGCTCAGAGAAGGAGCACGGGGAAATATTACCCGGCTGGTGCAGGAACGTCTGGGCAATGATTTCCGGATCGGAGTTACCGGCGGTTACGATGGGATTTTTGGAAACGGCACAAAGCGGGCAGTTATGGAACTGCAAAAACAATATCGTTTGGTGATTGACGGTATTGTAGGAAAAAGGACCTGGAAGGTTTTATTGGGCCTATTATAATAGAAAAAGCAGCATCTTTTTTAGCGGGGATGAGTTCCGCAGAAAAGACAGCTGCTTTTTTGCTTTTATTTTCTATAACCGGTAGCAAAGTCTATTACATTTATAAACGGTTCGCCTTTTTGGTAATGTTCCAGGTTTGCAGCAGCAATGCGGATAATCTGTTCAAAGGTTTCCTGCAGGTGGAACCCTCCGGATATATGAGGCGTGATCAGACAATTGCGCTGTTTCCATAATGGATGATCTGCAGGCAGTGGCTCCGGATCCGTTACATCCAGGCCGGCTCCGCCGATCTGGCCGCTTTCCAGTGCGCGGAGCAGTGCTTCCTGATCCACACTGGATCCTCTTCCGGCATTTAAAAAGACGGCGGTTTTTTTCATAGAAGCAAAGAATTTGTCGTCAAACATATGTACCGTGTCCGGAGTCTGAGGAAGGAATGCGGCGATGATATCTGCATGAGGAACAATTTTGTACAATTCTTCTGTGAGATACAGCTCGTCTACTCCCTCGGGACATGCAGAATGTCTTCTTTTTATACCGATCGTATGCGCTCCCATCGCTTTGCACAGGCGGGCGAAAGACAGGCCGATATCGCCCAGTCCCATGATCAATACCGTGGCGTCAGAAAGAGAAGTAATCTGGCCATAGTCGTTCCAGCTACCCTGAAACTGGTCATCCCGGTATAAGTGCAGTTTCTTTGTCAGCGCCAGAGCCATGGCAAAGGTGTGTTCGGAGACGGCTTTTCCGTAAGCACCGGATGCGTTAGTTAAGATCGTCTTCGGATGAAGAATTCCTTCTATTATATATTCATCTGTACCCGCAGAATTTAACTGGAGCAGCTCCAGGTTTTTGGAAGCTTTTATGAGGTGAGCAGGAACGTTGCCCACGATGACATTGGCTTCCTGCACCAGCTCTTCGGTAACTTCCGATATGGAAGAATAGAGGAACGTAGCGTTGCCGGCTGCGGTTTCCAATTGTCTTTTGTGATGCTCTTCTACAGGCAGCAGTATGAGAATCTTCTTATTCATATGTAGTCATCCTTTCCCTTTTCTTGTTGTTGAGAATCCTTTTTCAGTATTATAGCACATATGAAAAAACAGGGGAGAATATGTTTTAGAATATGAAAGGAAAAGTTTATAAAGTGTTTACAAATATCATGTAAAGTGGTATACTAGTTTTCAGGGAAAAACGGAAACAAATAGGAAAATAATAAAAAATACTCAATAAAATCATAAAAATTGGTGTACCAGACAAAGGGAACACAGAGAAAGGAGAGAGTTATGCGGGAAAAAGTGAACGGATGGATCGATGAAAATCGAGACAAGATCGTGGAAGTCGCAACCTGGCTGTACGAGCATCCCGAAATTGCGTTGGAGGAAGTGGAGAGCAGTAAATATCTGGCTGACTGGCTGGAGCGGGAAGGATTTCAGGTAGAACGTGCTTTTGCAGGAGTGCCTACTGCTTTCAAAGCAGTGAAAAAACAGGGAGAAGGGCCCAGAATTGCTTATCTGGCAGAGTATGATGCACTTCCGGGATGCGGACATGCCTGCGGACACCATATGATAGCGGCCATGTCAGTGGGGGCAGCGGCAGCCCTGTCGCAGATACTGGATGAAGTGGGAGGAGAGATTGCCGTATTTGGTACTCCGGCGGAGGAGACCGGAGACGGCAAGAGCTATCTGACGGATCAGGGAGTGTTTAAAGGATATGATGCAGCTATGATCATTCATCCCGGTGGAGCCACGGAATTGTATCCGAAGATGAATGCAGTCAGTGGCATGGATTTTGTTTTTACGGGAAGAGCCTCTCATGCAGGGGCGCTGCCTTATGAGGGTATCAATGCATTAGATGCAGTGGTATTGCTTTATAATAATATCAATGCCCTGCGCCAGCAGCTGCGTGACGGTACCAGGATCCATGGCATCATCCTGGAAGCAGGAGAGGCAGCCAATGTTATTCCCGACAAAGGAAAAGTAAGATTGGAATTTAGAACAGACGATCAGGATTACTTTGATGAGATCACACAAAAGGTAGTAAATTGTGCAAAAGCGGCAGCGCTGGCCACCGGATGTGAACTGGAATATGACTGGTTTGAGCCGATCAGCAAGGTTCTGCGTCACAATCATACTCTCGGTGCGGTGATGGAAAAGTACATGAAAGAGTATGGCGTTTACGGAACCCTGGATGTAGGAGGAGGTTCCACTGATGTGGGAAATGTCAGTCAGGAGATTCCTACTATTCATCCGATGCTGAAGGTGACAGAAGAACCGCTCGGTCCGCATACACAGGAGTTTAAAGAAGCTACTATGACTCCCTATGCGTTAGAGCATATGATCATAGGTGTCCGGATCTTGGCATTAACGGGTATGGAGATACTTAAAGATTCTGAGCTTCGTCACAGGATAAAAGCGGAGTTTGAAACATAATTTGTATCATATATCGTAATGCATATTATATACATAGGATCAAATAAAAAATGTCTATAAAAATTATATAAAGTATTTACAAACAATCAATAAACTGGTATACTAGATTTATTAAAAAAGAACAGATAACGGAGATTAATACAAAAACACTAGATATTTAGTCTCAATAACAAAAAAATGGAATACCAAAGGGGGATGGAATGAAAGAGACAGTATTAACATGGATAGACCAGAATCGCGGCAAAATAGTAGAAGTCGCAACTTGGTTATATGAACATCCGGAGATTGCCTTGGAAGAATTCGAAAGCAGCAAGTATCTGGCGGATTGGCTGGAAAAAGAAGGTTTTCAGGTAGAACGAGAATATGCCGGTATGGCAACGGCCTTTAAGGCAGTGAAGAAACGGGGGAGCGGCCCCAGAATTGCTTTTTTGGCAGAGTACGATGCACTTCCGGGATGCGGGCATGCCTGCGGACATCACATGATAGCATCTATGTCCATCGGCGCGGCAGCAGCACTGGCACAGGTAATGGATGAAGCAGAGGGAGAGATTGCCGTATTCGGTACACCTGCGGAAGAGACGGGAGATGGCAAGAGCTATCTGACGGATCAGGGGGTGTTTGACGGATATGATGTGGCCATGATGATCCATCCCAGTGGGGAGACCACGATGTACCCGGAGATGATTGCCATTGGGGGTATGGATTTTACCTTTACCGGCAGACCATCCCATGCGGGAGCACATCCCGACGAAGGAATCAATGCGCTGGATGCGGTAGTGCTGTTATACAGTAATATCAATGCTTTAAGACAGCAGCTGAGGGATGGCACCAGAATTCACGGTATTATTCTGGAAGCAGGAAACGCAGCAAACGTCATTCCCGATAAAGGGCGTGTTCGTCTGGAGTTCCGCGCAAAAGAGCAGGATTATTTTGAAGAAGTAGTAGAAAAAGTAGTAAACTGCGCGAAAGCAGCGGCGCTGGCAACCGGCTGTGAATTGGAGTATGACTGGTTTGAACCGGTATGTAAAGGTTTGCGTCATAATTATACATTGGGGGCGGTGATGGAAAGACTCATGAAAGAATATGGTACCTACGAGGATGCAGAATGCAGAGGTGGATCCAGTGATGTGGGAAATGTGAGTCAGGCGATTCCTACGCTTCAGCCTATGATGAAAGTAACAGAGAAACCATACGGAATCCATACCCAGGAGTTCAAAGAGGCTACAATGACCCCTTATGGACTGGACCGTTTGATTATAGGCACAAAATTATTGGCCCTGACCGGATTGCAAGTGTTGACGGATCCGGAGCTTTTAGAGAAGATAAAAGCCGAATTTGATGCGGGGAAGGTGTAATTTGAGTTAGCGTGTTACGAAAAAAGAGAGGTATATAATATGGAAAAAACGAAAAAAGGTTTTACCATGCCCCATGGTTTTTTGATCATTGGTGCGATTTTACTTTTAGCAACTATCATGACATGGATCATTCCGGCAGGTGAATATGACCGAATGATTCACGAAGCAACGGGAAGAAGTGTAGTAGTAGCTGGCAGTTATCATGCAGTGGAAGCGAATCCGATTGGATTATTTAAAATGTTCCAATCTATCCTCAGTGGTATGGTGGATGCTTCCTCCATCATTTTCTTCGGTTTGATCTCCTATGGATATATGGTATTGTTTATCCATGTAGGCGCATTGAATGCAGGTGTGGGATCCTTACTGAGACTGTTAAAAGGAAAAGATTTCCTGATGATCCCGGTTCTTGTTATCATCTTTTCACTTATGGGTGCATCTTGGGGTATGTTCGAAGAGGCATATGGATTTATCCCGGTAGTAATGGGTATTATGCTCTCCCTTGGATATGATGCTCTTCTTGGTGTAGTAATCGTTATGGGTTCTGTTGCTACCGGTTATGCAGCGGCATTCATTAACCCATATACAACAGCAATCGCACAGTCTATCGCAGAATTACCGTTATTCTCCGGTATGGGATTCAGAGTTGTATGTTATTTCCTTTTTACCGGTGTATTTATGATCTTCTGTCTGCGTTATGCAGCAAAAATAAGAAAAGACCCTACCAAGAGTTATACATATGGGGATGATTTCTCTCATTTACAGACATCCAACCGAGATGAATTATTAAATACACCTATGACAAAACAGGCCGCAGCTTCTCTGCTGGTTATGGTTGGCAGTATTGCATTGTTTGTATGGGGCGCTATCACTCATGGATGGTATTTCAATGAGATCACAGCTGTCTTCATTATCAGTATGTTTATCGTTGGATTTATCAACGGCATGGGACCAAGTGAAACCTGTCGTGTAGTAGTAGAAATTTATAAAGATATTTTACAGGCATTGATCATCATTGGTATTGCCAGAGCGATCCTGATCGTTATGCAGGACGGACATATTGTAGACAGTGTAGTATATTATCTGTCTTCTGGTTTAACTACACTGCCAAAGAATATCGCAGCCTGCGCAATGGTATTGATTCAGAACCTGCTTAACTTCTTTATTCCATCAGGAAGTGGTCAGGCGGTTACTTCTATGCCGATCATGGCTCCATTGGCTGATACCTTAGGTATTAACAGACAGATTGCAGTCGTAGCCTTCCAGTTTGGTGATGGATTCTCTAACATGTTCTGGCCGACATCTGTAGCAATTTCTACAGCCATTGCAGGTATCCAGATGAACAAATGGTATAAGTTCTTTGCGCCATTATTTGGTATTTATCTGATTATGCAGTTTGTAATGATTATTGTTGCATGTTCCATCAATCTTGGGCCGTTCTAAGATACGGTAGCATCATAATATGAAAAAGCACTCAATATGACCTTTTATAATACAAAAGGGGGCGGTTTACCTGGGATGAACCGCTCTCTTTTACATTTTTTTTAGTATGAATTCTAAGGAAAAACTGTTATAATAAAAGGAACAAATAGGAGAAGAGGTGTGGTGTGAGCGACAATATACAGGTAATTGATCAGATTTATGATTTTGTAAGAAGCAATATTTTGCTGGGCGTTTATCGTGGAAATGAGAGAGTCAGTGAGCGTGTGATCGGCGAGCATTTCGGAGTGTCCAGAACGATGGTCCGTGAAGCCTTCTATGAGTTAAAGAAGAATGGCTGGCTGCATTCGGAAAGTAAGTCCGGAACTTATGTAAAACTGTTTGATTATGGTGAGATTCGTGAGTGCTATGAAGCGCGCATGCTTATGGAGGCCAACATTTTGATGTTTGCGTATCCTCTCATGACAGACAGTGATTTTGTGGAGATGGAACAGCATTGTGATGTCGCAGAACAGGGCGATGATAGGCAATATATTGAGGAAGAGACGAAATTACATTGCACTTTTATGGAAAAAGTGAATAACCGATATCTGCACGTGTATTTTGCTGCAATTAATGAAGGGCTTTTGCGGGCCAATGCCCATACAGAATATATTTCCTCCCGCCGGGCCGGCAACATCAGTGAGTGGCGTATGATCATTCGGTATCTGAGGGCAAAGGATCCCTATCGGGCATCCCGTATGCTGGAGCAGCATATTATGAATTCTTACCATGCTTTTCTGGAGATGAAGCATACTCGTGATGAGTAAGAGAAGAGTGAAAAAACCTCTTTAAAAATAAAATAATTCATGCTATTATGGTATTCAGCCGCAGCGCGCAGCTGCGCACGGGATAATTTGAGGAGGCACAGAATGGAAATAGTGGAAAAAACAGAAAAAGAAGTGGTATCCAAAAATTTTATTGAACAGATTATTGAAAAAGATCTGGCAGAGGGTGTTTATGATGAAGTATGTACCCGTTTCCCACCGGAACCAAATGGTTATCTTCATATTGGACATGCCAAATCTATTTTGTTAAATTATGGGCTGGCACAGAAGTATCATGGCAGCTTTCATATGCGTTTTGATGACACCAACCCAACGAAAGAAAAAGTTGAATTTGTGGAGTCCATTAAAGCCGATATTCAGTGGCTGGGTGCTGACTGGAAAGAACATTTGTATTTTGCATCGGACTATTTTGATCAGATGTATGAGGCAGCAGTAACGCTGATCAAAAAAGGGAAGGCATATGTCTGTGATCTGTCTGCAGAGGAGATCCGGGAGTATCGCGGTACCTTAAAAGAGCCGGGTAAGGAAAGTCCGTATCGCAACCGCAGTGTGGAAGAAAATCTGCAGTTATTTGAAGATATGAAAAATGGCAAGTATGAGGATGGAAGCAAGGTGCTTCGTGCGAAGATTGATATGGCTTCACCGAATATTAATATGCGTGATCCTGTCATTTATCGAGTGGCACATATGACACACCATAACACGGGTGATAAGTGGTGCATCTATCCGATGTACGATTTCGCCCATCCCATCGAAGATGCCATTGAAGGGATTACCCATTCAATCTGTACTCTGGAATTTGAAGACCACAGACCTTTATATGACTGGGTTGTAAGAGAAGTAGGGTTTGCAAAACCGCCGAAGCAGATTGAGTTTGCAAAGCTGTATCTGACCAATGTAGTAACAGGTAAGCGTTATATTAAGAAACTGGTAGAGGAAGGAATTGTAGACGGTTGGGATGATCCGCGTCTGGTATCCATTGCAGCTTTGCGCCGGCGTGGATTTACACCGGAATCCATCAAAATGTTTGTGGATCTCTGCGGTGTGTCAAAGGCTAACAGTTCTGTAGACTATGCCATGTTAGAGTACTGTATCCGGGAGGATCTGAAGATGAAGCGTCCCCGTATGATGGCTGTTCTGGATCCGATTAAACTGGTGATTGATAATTATCCGGAAGGTCAGGTAGAGTATCTGGATGTGGCGAATAATCTGGAGAATGAAGAGCTGGGTTATCGTAAAGTGCCGTTTGGAAGAGAACTTTACATTGAGCGTGATGACTTTATGGAAGAACCACCCAGAAAGTATTTCCGTT
Source organism: Lachnospiraceae bacterium (assembly GCA_050944855.1). Classification (GTDB taxonomy): domain Bacteria; phylum Bacillota; class Clostridia; order Lachnospirales; family Lachnospiraceae; genus Lactonifactor. Next base: position 39,003 of record JBMNRU010000015.1, on the reverse strand, counting down.
TGTTCCCGGGCAACGAAGTGCGTCTGATGCATGCATATTTTGTGAAGTGTGAAAGCTTTGTAAAAGATGAGAACGGTAATGTGACAGAAGTTCACTGTACCTATGATCCGGAGACAAAGGCAGGAAGCGGATTTACCGGACGTAAAGTAAAAGGTACGATTCATTGGGTGCCGGCGCCGCAGGCTGTGAAGGCAGAATGTCGCCTTTATGAGAATATTATCGATGAATCTGCCGGCGCTGTATACAATGAGGACGGTTCCCTGAACTTAAATCCGAATTCCCTGACTGTAGTGAAGGATTGTTATGTAGAGCCAAGTTTTGAAGACGCGAAGGCTTATGACAGCTATCAGTTTGTCAGAAATGGATATTTCTGCATTGATGCGAAAGATTCCCGGCCGGATGCACTGGTGTTTAACCGTATCGTATCCCTGAAGAGTTCTTTTAAATTACCAAAATAAGATGAATACATTAATGATTTCTTTGGATACACAATCGAAGATACCGCTGTATGAACAGATTTACTTATATGTAAAAAAGGAAATACAGCTGCAGCATTTGAAGGCAGGCGAACGTCTGCCTTCTTCTCGTGCTCTCTGTACACAGCTGGGAGTCAGCCGAAGCACAGTGGATCTGGCTTATGAACAGTTGGTTTCGGAAGGATATATGGAAGCTGTTTTGCGAAAAGGGTATTATATTTGCGATGTGGAAGATCTGTATCATATTTCTGTAGAAGAAAGTGAGAAAGTGGAGAGTAAAGACCAAAACGCATGGGAATATGACTGTGATTTCACCTTAAATGGGGTAGCGCCGGGAGGATTCCCCTATAATGCCTGGAAGAAATTTTCCAAGGCTGCCATGCAGATTGGGGAGGAGATGTTCCAGACGGGAGATCCCTGCGGAGAACGATCGCTTCGGGAAGCTATCTGCGGATATCTTTATCATGCCCGTGGCGTACAGTGCCGGCCGGAGCAGATTATTGTAGGCGCCGGAAATGATTATTTGCTGATGCTTCTCTGTACGATTTTGGGGAGACAGCATTGTGTGGGAATGGAAAATCCTGTCTATGACAGTGCTTACCGGACCATGAAAAGGCTGGGATATGAAACCATTATGATTCCTTTGGATGATAAAGGGATTTGCGTAGATATTCTGGAAAATTCCAAAGCGGAGCTTGTCTATGTAACGCCCTCTCATCAGTTTCCCATGGGAACGGTAATGCCGGTCAAACGCCGTATGCAGCTTTTGAAGTGGGCGAAGGAAGGAAAGCGATATATCATAGAGGATGACTATGACAGTGAGTTTCGCTATAGAGGAAAACCGATCCCGGCTCTGGCGGGGTTGGATCATGAAGAAAAGGTGATTTATCTGGGGACCTTTTCCAAGTCCATTGCACCTTCGATCCGCATCAGTTATATGGTATTGCCTCAGGCGCTGATGCGTGAATACAGGGAGCAGGGGAAACCGTTTTCTGTTACGGTATCCCGGGTAGATCAGAAGATTATAGAATTATTTCTGCGGGAAGGGTATTACGAACGGCATTTGAATAAAATGCGTGCCGTTTACCGGGAAAAGCAGGAAGTGCTGATTTCCGGACTGCGGGAAATGTCTTCCATCTGTCAGTATTCCGGAGCGGATGCGGGCATGCATGTCCTGGTGCATTTTATCAATGGTATGACAGAAAAAGAGGCCATCAGGAGGGCAAAACAGGAGGGTATCCGAGTCTACGGCCTGTCGGAATATTATGTTTCTGCACAGGAGGTGAAGCAGTCACACACCGTGCTGATGGGATTTGCAGCATTGGAAAACGATGAGATTCGGCGGGCCATAGATAAATTAAAAAAAGCTTGGTCTTGACAAGGGATCGTGAATCGTATATATTTAGTAACTGACAGGGGAGCTGGATTGAGTCCGGCTGAGAGGAAAGCCTTATGCTTTTGACCCTTAACCTGATCTGGATAATGCCAGCGGAGGTAGTGTAGAAGAATGTTTTATACGCCGGACCAGGTCCGGCGTTTTTCTATTTCCACGACCAGGTATTGACAGACACAACTAAAGGAGGAAAAAAAGATGAATGCAAGTGTAGCAATTCAGTCTCTGCCTGCAGCAGAGAACGATGACGAACTGATCCGTATTGTTGACGAGGTGATTGATTACATTAAAAGTACGGGTCTGAATTATTATGTGGGACCATTTGAGACCGCGATTGAAGGAGACTATGATGAACTGATGGATATTGTAAAAGAATGTCAGCATATCGCTATCCGTGCCGGAGCACCGTCGGTAGCCGCTTACATTAAAGTTACATACAAACCTGAAGGAGATGTACTTACCATTGAGAAAAAAGTCACGAAACACCACCAGTAAATGGTGGTCCGCGCTGGCCATAGGCGTTCTTCTGCTGGTTTGGCAGTTTGTTACATCTGCAGAACTGGTGGCCAGGTTTATGCTTCCCTCACCGGTGGATGTGGTGAAGGCTTTTGTGGAGGATTTTCCTCTTTTGATGCAGCATGCACAGGTAACGCTTGCGGAAGCATTTTTAGGATTATCCTTAGGCGTGGCGATAGGATTTTTGATGGCCATGCTGATGGATCGTTTCGAATGGATGTATCAGGCCTTTTATCCGTTGATCGTGCTGACGCAGACCGTGCCCACGGTAGCCATTGCGCCTCTTCTGGTGTTGTGGTTCGGATACGAGATGATGCCAAAAGTAATTTTGGTTATTATCGTTACTTTCTTTCCGATAACAGTAGGACTGCTGAACGGGTTTCGTTCCGCGGATCCGGATGCCTGCAATTTGCTGCGGGTAATGGGAGCCGGAAAGTGGCAGATTTTCCGATATATTAAATTACCGGGTGCCATGGGACAGTTTTTTGCTAGCTTGCGTATTTCTGCATCTTATGCTGTAGTAGGCGCAGTGATCTCAGAATGGCTGGGCGGATTTTTAGGTCTTGGTGTGTATATGACGCGGGTAAAGAAGGCGTTTTCGTTTGATAAAATGTTCGCAGTAATATTTTTAGTATCCGCAATCAGTCTGCTTCTCATGTGGGGAGTAGATCTGTTGCAAAAGAAATGTATGCCATGGGAGGAAATAGAAAAATGAAGAAAAAAATCGCTTTGCTTTTAAGCATCGTTATGACCGCAGCGCTTACGGCATGCGGCAGTGAAAATACAGCAGAAGAAAATACAGAGTCTACAAAGGATCTGACACAGATCACGTTTGTCCTGGACTGGACACCGAATACTAATCATACCGGATTATATGTGGCACAGGAAAAGGGCTATTTTGAGGATGCAGGACTGGATGTAAAGATTGTACAGCCGCCGGAAGACGGCGCGGAGCTTATGGTAGCCTCCGGCAAGGCACAGTTTGGTGTTGCGTTCCAGGATACTATGGCGGCATCCCTGATCGGGGAAGATGCACTTCCGATCAAAGCAGTGGCTGCTGTGATCCAGCATAACACCTCCGGTATTATTTCCCGTGCAGGAGAAGGCATGGATACGCCCAAAGGAATGGAAGGGAAAAAATATGCCACCTGGGACAGCCCGATCGAGCTGGCTACGATTCGTCAGGTAGTGGAAGCGGACGGAGGAGATTATGATAAGGTGGAACTGGTGCCATCTACCGTTACGGATGAAGTGACGGCACTGCAGGAAAATCAGGTGGATGCCATCTGGATTTATTATGGCTGGGCAGGTGTAAAAGCAGAGCTGGCAGGACTGGCGTTTGACTATTTTGATTTTGCAGATATAGATCCGGTGTTAGATTACTATACGCCGGTTATCATTTCCAACGAAACATTCCTGGAAGAAAATCCGGATGCAGCGAAAGCGTTTTTAGGAGCGCTGACTAAGGGATATGAAGACGCGATTGCCGATCCGGAAGGTGCGGCGGCTATTTTGTGCGAGGCAGTGCCGGAGCTGGATCCGGAGCTGGTAGAAGCAAGCCAGAAGTACTTGTCTGAGCAATATCAGGCAGATGCTTCTAAGTGGGGATATATCGATGCAGACAGATGGAACAGATTTTATCAGTGGCTGAATGAAAATGACCTGGTAGAAGAGGATTTGCAGGACAATACAGGTTTTACGAATGAATATCTTCCTCAGTAAATCCAAGATAGGAAAATGAAATGTCTGAATTAAGAGTGGAACAAGTATCGAAGTCCTTTGACGGACAGAAAATTATAGAAGATATTACGATAGAATTGCATGAAGGGGAGTTGGTATCCCTGCTGGGAATCAGCGGCGGGGGAAAGACAACTCTTTTCCATGTGATCGCCGGTCTCCACGTACCGGATACAGGAAAGGTGTATCTGGATGGTGAGGAGATTACCGGTCAGCCGGGTTACGTAAGCTATATGCTGCAGAAAGATCTGCTGCTCCCTTATCGCACCATAGAAGATAATGTGGCACTTCCTCTTTACATTAAAGGGAAGAAGAAAAAGGAAGCCCGGGAAATGGTGTATCCATATTTTGCAGAATTTGGGCTGGAAGGGACGCAGAAGAAGTATCCGCATCAGTTATCCGGAGGCATGCGGCAGAGGGCAGCGCTGCTTCGGACATATTTGTTTTCCGGAAAAGTTGCTTTGCTGGATGAGCCTTTCAGCGCCCTGGATACCCTGACTAAAAGTGCTATGCATGAGTGGTATTTAGGTATTATGGAACAAATCCATCTGTCCACACTGTTCGTTACCCATGATATTGACGAGGCTATTTTGCTGTCTGACAGGATTTATCTTCTTACCGGCCAGCCTGGCAGAATTACAGAGGAAGTGATCATTAGGGCTTCAAAGCCCCGGGATAAGGATTTTGTTCTGACAGAAGAGTTTTTAGAATATAAAAAGAAGATATTAGCCAGTTTGCAGTTGTAAGAGGGGGAAAAGTTCATTATGAGCGTAATAGGAAAGATGATAGTCATTGTATTAGGTATTTTGGCGGTCTGTCTGTTGACGGCAGTTGTGCGTACTCTGCTGCTTCCTAAGAAAAAAACAGAATATCAATTGTCAGAGGACACCGGGCGCATAGATACTTATGCGGAAAAACTTTCCCGCATGATACAGGTGGAGACGATTTCCAGCAAAACCGACCCATCGGTGGAAAAGTTTCTTGCATTTCATCAGTTGCTGGAGGAGCTGTTCCCCCGGGTATTTGCTGCATGTGAGAAAATAGAACTGGATGGGAATCTGCTTTTAAAATGGAAGGGGCAGTCTTCCGAATCACCTATTTTGCTCATGAGTCATATGGATGTCGTGGAGGCTAAGGGAGACTGGAAGTATCCTCCCTTTTCCGGTACCATAGCAGACGGAAAAGTATGGGGCAGAGGAGCGACAGACACCAAATGCAGTCTGATGGCATTTTTGCAGGCAGGAGAGGAAATGCTGGAAGAGGGCTATGTGCCTTCCTGTGATGTGTATTTTGCCAGCAGCTGTACCGAAGAGATCGGCGGCGACGGCGGGCCGAAGCTGGTCAATTGGCTGAAAGAGCATGATGTCCGGCTGTTTATGGCGTGTGATGAAGGTGGAAGTGTGATAAAGGATCCCATTGCCGGAGTACGTGGAGATTTTGCTGCCGTGGGAGTGTTCGAAAAAGGGTATGGAGATGTAAGGTTCGTTGCCAGAAGTGCCGGAGGACATTCCGGCGCACCGGGCAGGAATACACCGATTCCACGCCTCGCGAAATTCATTTGCCGTGTGGAGAAGAAGACACCTTTTAAAGTGGAACTTACGCCTACGGTCCGTATGATGCTGGAAAGAATGGCGCCATATGCGGATACATTCGGTTTGCGGATGGTTATGTCCAATCTGTGGCTGTTTGGCCCGTTGATGAAGAAAATCATGCCCACACTCAGTGCCCAAGGGGCGGCTATGCTCCAGACTACTATTGCATTTACGATGCAGTCCGGGTCAGATGCCAGCAATGTCATTCCCCAGGAAGCCAGTGTATCGGCCAATATGCGTTTTATTCCCCATCAAAATGCAGAAGAAAGTCTGCGATTAGCGGAAGATCTGGCAAAATCGTATGGATTGGAGATGGAAGTGTTGGGTAAAAGAGACGCCTCTTCTTCTCTGGATCTGCATGGAGAAGGCTTTGCTATAGTACAGCAGGCGGCGAAAGAATGTTTTCCGGGGGCGGGTGTGATGCCTTATATCATAACAGGAGGTACCGATGCCCGGTTTTATGATACAGTCTGTGACAATTGCGTACGGTTTAGTCCGATACACTGTGGTCCGGAGCAGGCGGCAGGGGTACATGGACTGAATGAAAATATTGAGACGGGATGTCTGCCGGGTGCAGTAGATTTTTATAAAGCAGTCATTCGCGCGCAGGAAAAAAGAAATTAAATGATCGTATTGAAAACAAAGAAAGGCAGCCGATCCAACGAAGTGTTCGTTGGATCGGCTGCTTTTTGGGCTGTATTATTCTTCTGTTTTTTCAGCTGTTTCTTCCGCAGGGGCCGGTTCTTCCTCTTCTTCAACTTCTGATTCGGCTGGCTCTTCTTCTTTAGATTCGGCTGGTTCTTCCTCTTCTGATTCGGTTGGTTCTTCTTTAGTTTCTTCTTCTTTTTCCGGTTCTTTTTCCTCAGAGAGAACGGTGTCTGCTTCTTCAAAGATGTCATCCAGATCTTCGTCTTCGAATTCTTCTTCCCAATCTTCCTGCAGATCCTTTGCGGTTTCTTTTAAGTGCTGAATTTTCTCTTCTGCGTCACGAGCGACCTCTTTTGTGAGAGAAGAAGCCATGCTGGCTGCAGAATGAGCAGCTTCTTTTACATGATCCTGAAAATCTTCAAAATCTTCCTTAAACTTTTCGTCATTTTCTTTTTTCTTTTTAAGATAAGCGGCTGTGCCGGTAACTGCTGAACCGATCAGTGCAAGTCCTAATAATTTTCCGTTTAATTTTGCCATATGATAAGCTCCTTTCCAGATGTATGATTCCTGCAACAATAATATTTTATTTATTTTAATACGCTTTGATTTAAAAAGAAAGGGGTATTTCTTTAAGTTAATAGAAATTTTCGAATTACTTCAGCAAAGCCGCTGTTTTCACAGTCATTTTCTGTAATATAATCTGCGACAGCTTTCACCTGCGGCGTGGCATTTTTCATGGCAGCGCCGATGTGAGCGGTCTGGATCATGGGAATATCATTTTCCGCATCTCCCACACTTATGGTATTAATCAGTGGAATATCCAGGATTTCACATAGTATTTTCATGGCAGCGCCCTTGGAGACACCGTTTGCCACGTGTTCCAGATAAGAAGTACTGGAAAAAAATACGGAAATTTTATTTTCGGCCCATTCTGTCAGGGATTCCCGATAGGCGTGAAGTTTCTGGGGATGCTCGTCATCGATAGCCAGGATCTTCACGGGCTCTTCTGTCATAGAATAAGGCAGATCCGGAATGATGCGGTAGGGAACGCCGGTTTTGGAAGAGTAGCGCTGCAGACAGGACGTTTCTTTGGCAGATAAAATGCCTTTTGCGTCATAGGTCTGGCAGTGAATTCCCGCTTTGGCAGTCTGCTGGAAAATATGATGAACATAGGGCAGCGGGATCGCTTTCTTATAAATGGTTTTATGCGTGTAACAGTCATAGATGAGTCCGCCGTTATAAGTAATCGCGTAGCAGCCTTTTCGTTCCAGATGCAGTGCCTGGATCTGTTCTAGGGCGCCGATGAGAGGCCGCCCGGTATTGATAACGATCCGATGCCCTTTTTCCAGGGCTTCTTCTATGGCGTCTGCATTTTGGGGAGTAATCTGTTTTTTGCGGTTTAAAAGAGTATCATCTAAATCCGTAAATAGTATTTTAGTTTTTGTAAACATAGCAATGCTCCTTATTGATAAAAGGATATATAGGAATTGTTTACAAGTGTAGCATGGAGGGGAAAGTGCTGTCAACCTGGGATGGCACATAGCTGAACAGTTAGAAAATATTGTAAAAAAAATGTATTTATGATAAAATAATAAACCAAAAGCGAGGGTGGTTTGCTTATTGCGAAAGAGAGAAAAAGGAGGAAAGAAAACTTGGTAGAAGTCAGTTGCAAAGAAAAAATTCGTGGGCGCAAACACCTGTTGACCAATACGGAAATCAAGATTGCGGATTACGTATTGGAACATTATGAGAACATTTTAGACAATAATATTACAGAATTGGCGGAGAATGCAGGGGTAAGTGATGCATCCGTAGTTCGGTTCTGTAAAAGCCTTGGATATAAAGGATATCAGGATTTTAAAATTAACGTGGCCAGAGACGTATTGCCGAAGGGAAAACATTATGATTTCGGCCTGAGCAGAGAAGATGACGCAGAAACCATCTGTAAAAAGATGTTTAGTGCAGAAATCGCAGTTTTGAACCGCACATTATCCAGCCTTAAAATGCCGGATGTGGAGGCAGCTGCGGCGCTGATCGGTCAGGCAGAGAAAATCGTTATTTTCGGAAGCGGCGGAAGCCTTCTGGTGGCGAAGGATTGTCAGCACAAGTTTATGAAAGTGGGGATTCCTGTATTCGTATATGAGGATGCGGACATGCAGCTTATGGCGTCTTCCCAGATGTCCTCAAAAGATGTAGCAATCTGTATCTCTCATTCGGGAACAAATTATAGTGTTTTAAGATGTCTGAAAAATGCGAAAGAGAAAGGGGCAAAGACCATTGCTTTAGTCGGACAGAAAAAGATGCCCATTTCGAAAGCAGCAGATATTGCCCTTTATGCAGCATCTGAGGAAACGATGTTTGGTTCTCTGTCCGTGAGCACCAGAATCGCGCAGCTTTCTCTGTTAGATGCGATCATAGCAATCGTAGCGTTTCAAAACTATGATGCCTCTCATCAGGCGATTCAGGAAACACGCCGTGCTATGGCTGAACATAAATATTAAGAAAATCAGAATAAAAAAGGATGTTTTTGTAGGGGGCAAAGACATCTTTTTTGTTGCCAAGCATGCGAAGAAAATGTCCTTTGTGTGAACTGTCAGCTGAGGGTTGCAGGATAAAAAGACACGGAGTATAATCGTGGTAGTGAGTAAAGAGAGGAAAAACAGATGAAGATTATTTTGGCATCGGGATCCCCCAGAAGAAAGGAACTGCTGGAACAGATGGGGCTGCAGTTTGAGGTAATGCCCAGTGCGGCCGAGGAAGATGTCGTGCAGACATTCCCGGCGGCCATGGTAGAGAAGTTATCTTATATAAAAGCCTGTGAAGTGGCAGCGAGGGAGCCCCAGGATGAAGTCCTGTATATTGGTGCGGATACACTGGTTGCATCAGGAGAACAGGTATTGGGAAAGCCGGAGACATCCCGGCATGCGGTTTCCATGTTAAAGCAGCTGCAGGGAGGAACCCATCAGGTGTATACAGGGGTAACTCTGATCTGGATCAGAAATGGAAAACGCAGTGAGGTGACATTTTCAGAGAAGACAGAGGTGACCTTTTATCCTATGTCAGAGGATGAGATAGAAGCTTATGTGCAGACAAAGGAACCTATGGATAAGGCGGGTGCGTACGGGATTCAGGGCCGGTCTGCCATTTATATAAAAAAAGTTGACGGAGATTATAATAATGTAGTAGGGCTTCCGATAGGAAGACTGTATCAGGAAATGAAACTGCATGGAATATGGGAGAGGTAGACAAAATGGTAAAAGCATGTATTTTTGATTTAGATGGAACAATAGCAGATACGGTAGAGTCCATTGCTCGCGCGGTAAACCGCACATTAGTATCTTATGGGTTTTCGCCCCATCCGGTAGAAGCATATAATTATTATGCCGGAGACGGCATGAATATGTGCATGAAACGGGCGCTGGCAGCAGCCGGGGATACCGAGGGGAAGTATCTGGAAGAAGCCATCGTACGGGTGAGAAAGTGGTTTGCGGAGGATCCGTTATACCATGCCAAACCCTATGACGGGATGGTAGAGGTATTGGAGAACTTGAAGAAAAGGGGAATTGCCATTGCAGTTTTCTCTAACAAGCCGCATCTTCAGGCAGTAGAAGTGGTACAGACCTTATTCGGGAAGGGCTTTTTTACGGCAGTGCAGGGGCAGACGGATACGATTCCCAGGAAGCCGGCTCCGGACGGGGCGCTGGCTATTGCCAAAAAGCTGGGAGTATCACCGGCAGAATGTCTTTATTTTGGAGATACCAATACCGATATGGATACCGGGCATGCGGCAGGTATGTTTACCGTGGGTGTGACCTGGGGATTTCGTCCCAGAGAAGAGCTGATCGCTCATCAGGCTATGGCATTGCTGGATGCACCGGCAGATATTTTGAAAATAGTTGAGGAAAGAATATGATAAAACTAGTTGCCTGTGATCTGGATGGGACGCTGCTGTTACATGGCAGTCAGGAGTTAGATGCAGAGATTTATACCTGTATCCGCCAGATGAAAGAGCAGGGAATTTTGTTTGTGGCAGCCAGCGGAAGGCAATATGCAAATCTGCAGCGTCTGTTTGCGCCGGTAAAGGATGATATCGCTTATATATGTGAGAATGGATGTCTGGTGATCTATCAGGGAGAAGTTTTATATAAAGCAGAGCTTTCCTGGGAATTAGGGCAGGAGATCCTGCATAGCATATGGAAAAAGGATACTGCGGAAATTTTGCTCTCCGGAGAGAATACCAGCTATCTGCAGCCGAAAAAGGCTTCCTATCTGGTGCACATGCGGGATGTGGTAAAGAATAATATAACAGTGGTAGAGGATATCTTCCATACCCCGGAACCTTATTTTAAAATATCCGTTTATGAAGAAGATGGGATTGAAAAAACAGAACACGATTGGAAAGAACAATTTCAGGATAAAGTGACAGTGGTTACATCCGGGAATGCCTGGCTGGATATGATGCCGAAGGGTGTGAATAAAGGGATGGCGCTTGCTGTGCTGCAGCAGGAACTGGCTGTTACCGTCAAGGAGTGTATGGCATTTGGTGATCATTATAATGATCTGGAGATGCTGCAGGCTGTGGAATACGGTTTCGCTATGGACAGCGGACAGGAGGAAATCCGCAGACTCTGCAAGTATCATACGCCAAGTGTTGAAGCAATATTAAAAAAAGTGATCAAAGGGCAGGAGGTGCGAATGGATGTACGAATACAGTGAAGAATGTATACTGACATTTTTGAAAAATCAGGGGCAGTTATTTGATGAGCCGGTTGCTTCCACACTGGAAGAGGCGGAAGCTTTTTTGGAAGATTGTATGGCCATTGTCGTGGACTCTATAGAAGAAGTCAGAGCGTATTTTGATGAAAATGGTATGGACCTGGAAGGAATGACAGATGAGGAACTGGAAGAAGCCAGTGAGGTATTTAAGCTTCCCAATGGTCAGTATCTAATTGTCGAGGGATAAAAGAAACAGGGAAACTTGAGATAGTCCAAAAGCAAAAACGTCTAATTTGCTTTTGGACTATTTTTGTAAATAAATAGACGCTTTTTCACATACTATTAGACGGTTATTAGACGTTTGAATATTGACAAAATTATTAAAAAAGGGTAAAATTATCATGAATTATATGAAAAATGCAGTTCCGGAATTGTAGTTGTCCATATAATGCATGCGTGTTATACGTGATTCATGAAAAAGACAAACTTCGACGGATTTCAAATTTGATTTGCCTAAGTTGCGGAAGAAGAATTTGTAATTTGTCAGAAAATTAACAGGTGACGGACGCGGATCTGTTAATCCCAAAAGAAAATGTGGAGGACATAATATGAGTGAAAACAAACAAAGTGAAGCTAAAAAAGAATTATCCATCGGATATTCTGCTATAGCTATGATTGCCATTGTTGGCACACTGATTTGTGGTATGCTGATTTTTAAGTGGAGTGAAGTTGCCGTTCTGGTATTAACTCTTGTAGTTGCTGCTATTTTCGGACTGATTGGTAAGTTTACCTGGGACGAATTAATGGAAGGTATGACAAAAGGTATCGCGAAAGCAATGCCGTGTCTGTTCTTCTTCTTTATCATTGGAATGGCGATTGCTGCATGGATTCAGTGTGGTACCATTCCAGCTATGATCTATTATGGATTAAATATTTTATCACCGGGATTCTTCTTACCGGCAACTTTGATTCTTTGTTCTGTAGTAGCTATGTGTACCGGTTCTTCCTGGACAACAGCAGGTACGATCGGTATGGTATTATTAGGTATCGGTACTGCGATGGGTATGCCTGAACCTCTGGTTGCAGGTTGTGTATTATCCGGTTCTTATTTTGGCGACAAAATGTCTCCAATGTCTGATACAACAAACCTGGCTCCGGCTATTGCTGGTACAGATGTATTCAGTCACGTAGCAGCTATGGCTTACACTGCAATTCCTACATGGTTGGTTTGTTTTGTAATTTATACAGTTATGGGACTGAAATATGCAGATATGACATTAGACGTTGAAGGTATCCATGCAATTCAGGATGCAATCACAGGAAGCTTTAATGTAAATCCACTTGTTATTCTGCCATTGGTTGTTACAGTTGTTTTGATTGTCTGTAAGGTACCGGCTATTCCTACTTTGATTGTAGGTATCTTTATGGCTGCTCCGATCACCATGATCATGCAGGGCGGTACTTTTGGAGGCTTCCTGGATGTTATTGATAATGGTACTTTCTATGAAACAGGTCTGGCAAGTGTTGATGAGCTGCTGAACCGTGGTGGTATCCAGGGTATGATGTGGACCTTCTCCTTAGGATTTACTGCTCTTGCATTAGGTGGTGTTATTACAACTTGTGGTTTCCTGAAAGTGCTTCTGGCTCCTGTAGTTGCAAAGCTTCCTTCCAGAAAACTGCTGCCGGCTATGACAATCGTTACTGGTGTTGCAGGTTGTGCATGCTTAGGCGAACAATACATGTCTATCGTATTAACAGCTGAGTTATACAAAGATATTTACCCGGCTAACGGTTTGGAAAGACGTATGCTTTCCCGTAACGTAGAAGAGTCTTCTACTGTAACAGCAAACCTGTTCCCATGGACAACAGGTGGTGCATTTATGTATGGTGCGTTAGGCGTACATCCATTTACATATGCTCCATATGCAATCTGTAACTGGTTAACTCCACTCTTAGGCGCTATTATCCCGCTGACAGGATGGTCTCTGTTAACTGTTGAGAAAGCACAGGCTAAAGGTAAAGAACCTAGATAGTCAATAGATGATTTGATTTAGCATATTAAAATAACAGAAGAGTGGTGCTTGTATTATTAGAAAATAGTATGAGCGCCACTCTTTGTTTTCGTTATAAAATAAGCGGAGGAAATATCATATACATATGTATGGTGCATGGTCTATGCTTCGAGCAATTTATAAATAATTTATAATTTTAAGGGAAATTTATTAGCACTCACTCTGAATGAGTGCTAATTTTCTATTGACTTTTCATTTGGCAGGTACTAGAATATAGATTATGATAAGAAATATGAATACAAGGGAGTGTTTGTTATGGCAGTAAAAAGAGGTAACTTGTCAATTAATAGTGAAAATATATTTCCGATTATTAAAAAATGGCTGTATTCTGACCATGATATTTTTGTTCGTGAGCTGGTTTCCAATGGATGCGATGCGATTACCAAGTTAAACAAGCTGGAAGTGATGGGAGAATACCGTTTTCCGGAAGGTCATAAGAATGAGATCCATGTAATAGTCGATTCTGATGAGAAGACTATCGAGTTTGTGGATACCGGTATCGGTATGACAGAAGAGGAAGTAGAGGAATATATTACACAGATTGCTTTTTCCGGTGCTACTAAGTTTTTGGAACAGTACAAAGATAAGACCAGTGAAGATCAGATTATAGGTCATTTCGGTCTGGGATTCTATTCGGCATTTATGGTGGCTGACAGAGTAAGCATTGATACCTTGTCTTATCAGGAAGGGGCCCAGGCAGTACACTGGGAGAGTGACGGAGGTACAGAGTATGAAATCGGAGAAGGAGACAAGGCCTCTGTCGGAACCTGCATTACCTTATATTTGAACGATGAGAGCCTGGAATTTGCCAATGTATATCGTGTGAAAGAAGTACTGGAAAAATATTGTTCTTTCATGCCGGTACCTATCTATGTGGAAAAGAAGAATGCAGAACAGGAATATGAGACCATTTTGGAAGAAGAACTGCAGGAAGATGATGTGGTTGTGGAGCATATTCACGAAGATGCCAAGATGGAAGAGCGGGAAAAAGAAGACGGAACCAAAGAAATGGTGGAAGTTTCCCCTGCATCAGATAAAGTAAAGATTAATAAGCGGCCTGTTTCCATCAGTGATATTCATCCGCTGTGGATGAAGCATCCCAGTGACTGCACGGAAGAAGAATATAAGGAATTTTACCGTAAAGTATTCCTGGATTATAAAGAACCATTGTTCTGGATCCATTTGAATATGGATTATCCGTTTAATCTGAAAGGTATTTTATATTTCCCGAAGATTAATACAGAATACGATTCTCTGGAAGGAACCATCAAGTTATATAATAACCAGGTATTTATCGCAGATAATATCAAAGAAGTAATTCCGGAATTTTTAATGTTATTAAAAGGTGTTATCGATTGTCCGGATCTGCCGCTGAATGTTTCCAGAAGTGCGCTGCAAAATGACGGTTTTGTCAAGAAGATTTCTGATTATATCAGCAAGAAAGTTGCAGATAAGTTAATCGGTATGTGCAAAAATGACCGGGAAAATTATGAAAAATACTGGGATGATATCAGTCCATTTATTAAATTTGGCTGCATAAAAGAGCAGAAATTCTCAGACAAAATGATGGATTATATTTTGTATAAGAATCTGGATGGAACTTATCTGACTCTGGAAGATTGTATCAAAGAAAATCAGAAAGAAGAACCGGAAGCAGAAGTAGTAGAAGAGAAGACAGAAGAAAATAAAGAAGATGCAGAAGAAAAAGAGGAAGAGTCAACTACAATTTTTTATGTGACAGATGAGATACAGCAGAGCCAATATATTAACATGTTCCGCGAGCAGAAGATGGATGCGGTGATCTTAAAACACAATATTGATGCTGCTTTCATTTCTCATGTGGAACAGAAGAAGAATACCGTGCATTTCCAGAGAATTGATGCAGATCTGACAGATGCTTTTAAAGGAGAAGAGAAGGATCTGACAGAGAGCACAAAAGCTCTGACAGAATTATTCCGCAAGGCGCTGCATGATGACAGTCTGGACGTGAAAGTAGAGAATCTGAAAAATGATAATATATCAGCGATGATGACCTTAAACGAAGAAAACCGCCGTATGCAGGAAATGATGAAGATGTACGGTATGTATGGTATGGATCCCGGAATGTTTGGCAGCAAGGCTACTTTAGTTTTGAATGTAAATCATAAGCTGGTACAGTACCTGCTGGAAAATGCCCAGGGAGAACATGTGGATCTTATCTGTGAACAGCTGTATGATCTGGCTATGATCAGTCATAAGCCATTAGATCCGGATGCCATGACAAAATTCATCACAAGAAGTAACCAGATTATGATGTTATTGGCAGATCAGTAAGGAACGCATGATATAGAAATGTGGGAAATGAAAATATTGGCAGAAAATTCAAATTATGAATTCATGAAAGATAAAATGGCTTCTGTTTTTCAGAAATATGATAAGGATGTTATGATTAATAAATTTAATCTGACAAACGACAGCGATTATTTGTACATTTGTTTTTATGCAAGAAATTATCGTATTCATCGTAAAACGGGCTGCGTATCATGGTCTGATGACTTGTTTCAGACGGAAAATCCGGCCGGTTATAATGAAGCTATGACTATTTATGATGTATTATGTAATGCAAAAGAGCATTGTGTACTGACTCATTCATGGGTAAATGTGAATAGTCTTTCTTCTGTGCTTGGCGGTTCACTTCCCCGGCGAAATGGTTTCTTCTATCATGAGGGCTCTCGTTTTGAGAGGAAGGCTGTACAGTTTGCACAGGCATGTGAGGCATTGCGGGGGAGAAGAAAAACAGGCGGCGATGCTGCCTATGAATTAGATATGTTTTCTTTCCTTCCCGTATTGCTCCGTTTTTGGGATTCGGACGAGGATTTTCCTGCCAGTATGCAAATTCTATTGGATAGTAATGTTTTAGATTTTATGCATTATGAAACATTGATGTTTTCCATTACGCATCTTATGAAAAGATTGGAAGAAGAAATGGATCACTGCAAATAAAATATACCCGCAGAGCGTATCATAGCCGCTCAACGGGTATATTTTTCTGTTTAAAAAACTGTACGACCATATCGTCCCAGACCTGATCCAGAGATTTGTCCAATGTGAACATACGCAGAGAGGTACCTGTGGTGCAGGTGAGGCTGGTGCCGTCGTACTGGAACGTAAGGCACAGACCAAAAATATCATCTATAGTATAGGGAAGTCCGGCCTGTTCCAGAAGCTTTTTGGTGTTAGGCTTGGACAGCAGAAAATTTATTTTAAAGTTCAGAGGTGTGCGTTTTCCCTTCATGATCTGGAAACAGAAGGGCTTTACTTCCTTCCAAAGGGTATAAGACCGTTCATTAAGATGCAGGGAATCTGCCAGTGCAGAATCAAAAAAATCTTTTTGCAGATTAC
Source organism: Lachnospiraceae bacterium (assembly GCA_050944855.1). Lineage (GTDB taxonomy): Bacteria > Bacillota > Clostridia > Lachnospirales > Lachnospiraceae > Lactonifactor. The sequence goes on along the minus strand of JBMNRU010000015.1, from coordinate 22,472 downwards.
CGTCAATTGTAAAGGTCACGTAGGTGGTGACGGATGCTTCCGAAAGCCAGAAGGCGTCAAAGGTGTCTCCGATCAGAAGCTGTGATGTGAAGTCTTTTATATCTAATATTCTAAGAGCAATCATGGTAGTATATCCTTTCTTTCTTATAAAACCGCCCTGCCTGTGCCATGCTGTTTTTTCGATGTGACAAAATTCCTGCGCCTCCTCACGCATTTGCGGGGGAGGCGCAGGGAATATTCATATATCGAAAGATGACACATGCCCTGCGGGCGTGCTTTGCACGACAAAGTATACCCAAAGGGCATCCCGTAATCCAGGCCCTACGGGCAGGGCGTGCTTTGCACGACAAAGTATACATCAAAAAGTGTAAAATTCCTAGTAGTTCTGTGAAAAAAACTTTTCAAATAGAAGGTTATATGTTACTATTATAAATAGTATAAATAGTATTAAAAACCACTTATGGTAGAAAAGAGGACGATATGAAATATAAAGTTATTGTGGATAGCTGCGGAGAGCTTCCAGTAGAGTTAAAAGAGAATCCTTCTTTTGAGAATGTACCGTTGATTTTAACGGTTGATGAAGAAGATATTATAGATGATGAAACTTTTGACCAGGCATACTTTTTGAAACGCGTAGCGGAAAGTCCCAATTGCCCGAAGTCATCCTGCCCGTCTCCGGAACGTTACATGCAGGCATATGACTGTGAAGCAGAACATATTTATGCAGTGACGTTATCTGCAAATCTGAGTGGTTCTTATAACAGTGCGGTGTTGGGGATGCATCTGTTCCAGGAGCAGCATCCGGAAAAGAAAATCCATGTATTCAATTCCTGCTCAGCATCCGTTGGCCAGACTCTGATCGCTTTGAAGATTGCGGAGTGTGAAGAGGCGGGTATGTCATTTGAAGAAGTTGTGGAAACGGTGGAAAAGTACCGGGATGGACAGGATACTTACTTTGTACTGGAAAACCTGGAAACACTGCGCAAAAATGGCCGTTTGTCCAATTTGAAGGCATTTGTGGCATCTGCACTGAAGATCAAGCCGGTTATGGGATCTACCGATGATGGTCATATCTGTCAGCTGGATCAGGCAAGAGGTATGAATAAGGCTTTGGTGAAAATGGTAGATTATATTGTGGAAAAAGCAGTAGATACAGAGAATAAGGTATTGGCGATTTCTCACTGCAATTGTCTGGAACGTGCCAGGATGGTAAAAGAAGCTATTTTAAAGAAAATAAAGGTAAAGGATGTTGTTGTACTGGATACGGCAGGAGTAAGCAGTATGTATGCCAATGACGGCGGCATTATTGTAGTAATTTAAAATTTTTAAAATGGGGAAGCTTTTTTGTACGTTTTGTGCTATAATGACGAAGACATGAGTTTATTACAAAACGAGCATAAAGGAGATGTACTATGAGCCAGGCAAAAGTTGATAAATATAAAGAAGAAAAAGCCAATCGTCAGCAGATCATGAAAAAAGAAAAAAGAAATCGTTTTATGTGGAAACTGGGCGGTGGTGCTGTTGCTTTAGCTGCAGTGGTATGGATCGGTTATTCTGTATATGGTGTGGCAAAGGGTGATGTACAGACATCCCTGACAACAGAAACGACAGAAATCAATGTAGATGCCATGAATGATTATCTGGATACGATTGCACCGAAAGATGAATAGGTGATGCCCAAGGGCATAGTGTGACATATGTCTTGCGGATATATAGGAAACGTTGAAAAACGGGACAGCAAATTTTGCTGTCCCGTTTTTTATCATTGGGATTATAATACAATAGAATTATAATTTTGTAACATTAGCTGCCTGCATTCCACGAGCGCCTTCTGTTAAATCATAAGATACAGCCTGGCCTTCTTCTAAAGACTTGAAGCCTTCTCCGTTGATTGCAGAGAAATGAACGAATACGTCAGCTCCGTCTTCTCCGGTAATAAAACCGTAACCTTTCTCAGCATTGAACCATTTTACAGTTCCTTTGTTCATGTTGTTACCTCCATACATAAATATTGGTGGAAAATAAAAAATCCACTACCTATTACAGACTACAGTGTAAAAATATAATCTCTAACAGATAGTGAATTACTTTACATCCCAATAATCTTTTAACGGTATCATTATAGCATCCCAATTCGTAAAAGTCAAGAAAAATAAAGAAAGATTCCTGTAACAAAATAAAAAAGCGGGAAGCGAAATTTGCGGAAATGTCCATCTTCAGAAAAAGTCAAGTGAATTGACGAAAAGAATGGGGTATGTTACTATTATTTTAACTATGAAAAAGCAAAAGGGTTTCGCCCTATATTCCAAAGAAGGAGTAAAGTACATGAGCATTTTAATTAAAAATGGACGCGTTTTAGACCCGGCCACTCAGACCGATCAGGTGTGTGATGTTTGGATTGATAAGGGAAAGATCCAGAAGACGGGTGAGAATCTGCAGGAAGATGCGGATAGAACGATAGATGCCAGGGGGTGCTATGTAATGCCGGGTCTGATTGATCTGCACGTACATTTGCGTGACCCGGGCCTTACTCATAAAGAAGACGTGGTCACTGGTTCCATGGCAGCGGCGAAGGGTGGTTTTACCACTATTTTGGCTATGCCGAATACGAAACCGGTGATAGATTCCAGGGATCGTGTGGAGTATGTACACGAAAAGGCCAGGACGATGTCTCCCATTCATGTGCTGCAGATTGGTGCAGTTACCAAGGGACAAAAAGGCGAAGAACTGGCAGATATTGAAGGTATGGTGCAGGCCGGTGCCCCGGCTATCAGTGAAGACGGAAAGTCTGTTATGAATGCTTTGCTGTACAGAGAGGCCATGAAAATTGCAAAAGAACAGGATATACCGGTATTTGCCCATTGTGAAGATATTAATATGGTAAATGGAGGCTGTGTGAATGAGGACGAAGTTTCCAGAGAATGGAATCTTCCCGGAATCAGTAATGCAGTAGAAGATGTGATCATTGCCCGGGATATTTTGCTGGCCAAGGAAACCGGAGTGCGTCTGCATCTGTGTCATTGTTCCACAAAAGACAGTGTGGAGATGGTGAGATCAGCCAAAGAAAAGGGTATTAAGGTTACGGCAGAAGTATGTCCTCATCATTTTACTCTAACTTCCAAGGATATGGTAAAAGGAAATACGAATTATAAGATGAATCCTCCTCTTCGTACAAGAGAAGATGTGGAAGCACTGAAAAAAGGGCTGCAGGAAGGCATTATGGATGTGATCAGTACAGATCACGCTCCTCACAGTGCAAATGAAAAAGCGGCTTCCATGCGCCGGGCGCCATTTGGCATTGTAGGGCTGGAAACCAGTGTAGCTCTGACTTATACGGAACTGGTAGAACCGGGGATTCTTACGCCGCTGCAGATGGCAGAAAAGATGAGTTACAATCCGGCGCAGGTCATTGGAAGCGACAGAGGTACTTTACAGGCAGGAAGTCCTGCAGATGTTGTGATTATAGATCCGGAAACGGAGTATACGATTGATGTGAATACCTTTGTGTCAAAAGGCAAGAATTCCCCATTCCATGGCAGAAAAGTAAAAGGCGATGTCCGGATGACGATCTGCGATGGCAGGATAGTATATGAAAAAGGAAAGCAGTAATCTTACAGGCGACAGATTACGGAGGAAAGAACATGATTAATCAATTAGTTGCGAACATTCAGAAAACCCATGCTCCTATTGTAGTAGGTTTGGATCCTATGCTGAATTATGTACCGGAGCATGTGCAGAAAAAGGCTTACAAAGAGTATGGAGAAACTTTAGAGGGAGCTGCGGAGGCAATCTGGCAGTTTAATAAAGAAATTGTAGATAAGACCTGGGATCTGATCCCTGCTGTGAAACCGCAGATCGCTATGTATGAGCAGTTTGGAATTCCGGGCATGATGGCTTATAAAAAGACGGTAGATTACTGTAAGAAAAAAGGCCTTGTAGTGATCGGCGATATCAAGCGCGGTGATATTGGCTCCACATCGGCTGCCTATGCTGTGGGCCACCTGGGAAAGGTGCAGATAGGAAGTCAGAAGTATGCAGGATTTGACGAGGATTTTGCCACCATCAATCCTTATATGGGTTCTGACAGTGTAACCCCTTTTGTGAAGGTAGCACAGGAAGAAAAAAAAGGTATTTTTGTTTTAGTTAAGACTTCGAATCCGTCCAGCGGGGAATTTCAGGATCGATTGATCGATGGCAGACCGCTGTATGAGTGGGTCGGAGAAAAAGTCAATGAATGGGGCGCAAGCCACATGGGTGAAACGTACAGCTATGTGGGTGCTGTGGTTGGCGCTACTTATCCGGAAATGGGTAAAGTTTTACGGAAGATTATGCCGAAAGCATATATTTTGGTGCCGGGTTATGGCGCACAGGGCGGTAAAGGCGCAGATTTAGTGCACTTCTTTAATGAAGATGGCCTGGGAGCTATTGTAAATTCCTCCCGTGGTATTATTGCGGCATTTAAAAAAGAAGAATACAGTAAGTTCGGGGAAGAAAATTTCGGTGATGCTTCCCGCCAGGCTGTTTTGGATATGGCTGCTGATATTGATGGTGCTCTGCAGGCAGCAAAATAGCAAAAAAGAGGAGAGAATCATGGCAGAAAAAAGAAAAGAAACCGCTGTGGTGGTAAGTCAGGAAAAAATAGCATCGGATGTGTACAGCATGTGGCTGCAGACAGAGGAAATCGCAAAACTGGCAAAGCCGGGACAGTTTATTTCTCTGTATTGCAGAGATGGCAGCCGTCTGCTTCCGAGACCGATCAGTCTTTGTGAGATTGACAGAGAAAAAGGACAGGTACGTATTGTTTATCGTACCGTAGGGAAAGGAACAAAAGAGTTTTCCGGATATGTACCGGGAACTGAGATAGAGATTTTGGGACCGCTGGGTAATGGTTTCCCCATAGAGAAAGTGCAGGGGAAACGTGTTCTTCTTATGGGAGGCGGAATCGGGATTCCTCCTATGGTGGAAACGGCAAAAGCACTGAAAGGGAGCGCTATGGTGACAGCCGGCTACCGTGATGAACTGTTTTTGCAGGAAGAATTGTCCCGGGTCAGTGAATTGTATATTGCGACAGAGGATGGCAGTGCAGGAACCAAAGGCAATGTGCTGCATGCAGTGGAGGCCCATCAGCTGCGTCCGGATGCCATTTTTGCATGCGGGCCGATCCCTATGCTGCGGGCCATTAAGAACTATGCCTTAGAGCATGAGATCCCCTGCTGGATTTCTATGGAAGAAAAGATGGCCTGCGGTATCGGTGCCTGTCTGGGCTGTGTCTGCAAGTCGAAAGAGGTGGATGCACATACCCATGTACACAACAAACGGACTTGCGTGGATGGGCCGGTATTTGACTGCACGGAGGTAGAATTATAATGAATATGAAAGTAAAACTGGCCGGTGTAGAACTGAAAAATCCGGTTATGACGGCCTCCGGGACTTTTGGATCAGGAGCGGAATACAGTGAATTTGTAGATCTGAATCAGTTGGGAGCAGTTGTTACCAAAGGTGTGGCAAATGTGCCCTGGCCGGGGAATCCCACGCCTCGTATTGCGGAGACATATGGCGGTATGATCAACGCCATTGGTCTGCAGAATCCCGGAGTGGATGTTTTTTGTCAGCGTGATATTCCATTTTTAAAGCAGTTCGATACCAAAGTGATCGTGAATGTATGCGGGCATGCGCCGGAAGAATATCTGGCGGTGGTAGAACGGCTGGCAGAAGAAGACATTGATATGCTGGAGATCAATATCTCCTGTCCCAATGTGAATGCCAATTTTCTGGCGTTTGGGCAGGATCCCAGACATGTGGAAGAGTTGACATCACAGATCAAAAAAGTTGCGAAACAGCCGGTTATTATGAAATTAACGCCTAACGTTACAGATATCGCAGAGATTGCCAGAGCGGCAGAGGCCGGTGGAGCAGACGCGGTATCTTTGATCAACACATTGACCGGTATGAAAATTGATGTGCATCGCCGTACATTTGCAGTTGCCAACAAGACCGGCGGTCTGTCCGGCCCTGCTATTAAACCGGTGGCAGTATGCATGGTATATCAGGTGGCGCAGGCAGTATCGATACCGGTTATTGGCATGGGCGGCATTGCATGTGCAGAAGATGCCCTGGAATTTATCATGGCGGGTGCGACAGCTGTATCCGTAGGTACCGCAAATTTTGTGAATCCGAAAACCACAGAAGAAGTGATTGCAGGCATTGCAGCGTATATGGAAAAATACCAGATAGAAGATATCCATGACCTGATCGGCGTGGTGAGATAATATTGGAGGAAGAACATGGAAGCATATAAACAGGAATTTATAGAATTTATGGTGGACAGCAGAGTGTTGAAGTTCGGAGAATTCACTTTGAAAAGCGGCAGAAAGTCTCCGTTTTTTATGAATGCGGGCGGTTATGTGACGGGCACACAGCTGCGCAAACTGGGCGAGTATTATGCAAAAGCAATCCATGACAATTATGGTTTGGACTTTGATATATTATTTGGACCTGCTTATAAAGGAATTCCGCTTTCTGTAGCCACGGCCATGGCCATAAGTGAGCTGTACGGAGTAGACGTAAAATACTGTTCCAACAGAAAAGAAGCAAAGGATCATGGAGATACAGGCATTCTTCTGGGCAGCCCCATTAAAGACGGCGACCGTGTGGTTATCATTGAAGATGTTACTACCTCCGGCAAATCCATTGAAGAAACCTTTCCAATCCTTCAGGCACAGGGAAAGATAGAAGTAACCGGGCTTATGGTTTCTCTGAATCGTATGGAAAAAGGCAAAGGGGAAAAGAGCGCTTTAGAAGAAATTCAGGAAAAATACGGATTTGCAGCAAATGCCATTGTTACCATGGAAGAAGTAGTGGAATATCTGTATAATAAAGAATATAAAGGCGAAGTCGTGATAGATGATACCTTAAAAGCAGCAATCGACCGGTACTATGAACAGTACGGCGCAAGATGATAGAGGGATGTGTATAGCATGAATGAAAAAATTTATAAGACAATGTCAAAATCAGGGGCAGGCAATCTGGCATTAGGAATTGTTGTGCTGGTGACCGGCATTACGGCTGGTGTTTTATTGATCATAAGCGGTGCAAAGTTAATTAAACAGAAATATGAACTGACATTTTAGCTTAGAAATAAAAATATAAATGGGACGGGTCTTTTGCCTGCAGGCAGAGGGGTCGTCCCCATTGTGCCAATGGGCACAGGAATGGGGAGTAACCATTGAGAATCGGGTTAAAAGCAAAGATTAAAAAGGCAGGAGCAGTATTGTTCGTGCTTTATGTTGCTGCACTGGTTTATTTTCTGTTTTTTTCAGAACAGTATGGACGCGGTGGTGCGGCAGAACAGATTTACAGATACAATTTAGTTCCATTGAAAGAAATCAGGAGATTTTGGATTTACCGGGATACGGTGGGAGTTAAGGCAATGCTGATTAATATTGGCGGGAATGTTGTGGGATTTATTCCTTTTGGGCTTTTTCTGCCGCTGCTCAGTAAAAATTCCAGAAGTTTCTTATTTATTATGCTGTCGGGTCTGGCAGTCAGCCTGACAGTAGAGACGATTCAGTTAATCGGTCGTGTGGGGAGCTTTGATGTGGATGATCTGTTACTGAACACAATAGGTGCTGTATTAGGTTATTTCATATTTAAAATATGTAAGATTCTGTATGAGGCACTTTATTCCTACTTTAAAGGAGCATAGTATGGCAAAAAAATATACGTATTCATTCGCAAAGAAAAAACCATCCAGAGAAAGTATCGTTTCCAGCATCATGGCGCTTATTTCTCTGCTGCTGTTTGTGGCAGCGGCCATATTATCCGGCGTATTGGGCGGAAAAGGCGGCACTTATCTGGGAGCGATAGGATTGACTGCAATCTGCATTTCTGTATATGGATTTGGGGTCGGTTTGAAAAGTTTTTCGATTCCGGACTGCAATTACAGATACAGTAAGATCGGATCTGTGGCAAACGGGATTTTTATGATCGGCTGGTTTGCACTATTTTTATCAGGAGTGGCATAATGAATAAAAGATTAGAACAACAGATGAAGTTTATTTTGGAAGTAGACAAGTTAAAATGTATAGGAAGACAGACATATCTGTCCCATGGGAAGAGAAAGGAAAATGATGCGGAACATTCCTGGCACCTGGCTTTGATGGCAGCCCTTTTGTCAGAACACGCCAACGAAGAAGTGGATGTTTTGAGAGTCATGATCATGGTTTTGATTCATGATGTGGTAGAGATAGACGCGGGGGATACGTATGCTTATGATGAAGTGGGGAAATCTACACAAAGAGAGCGGGAACTGCGAGCTGCAGAACGTATCTTTGGTCTGCTTCCGGAAGACCAGGCAAAAAAAATGATGGATTTGTGGGAAGAGTTTGAAGCCCGCAAGACCATAGAGTCACGTTTTGCCCATGCATTGGATAATATGCAGCCGGTTACTTTAAATGATGCCTCCGGCGGAAAATCCTGGATGGAGCATGAAGTCAAGAAAAGTCAGGTAATGGAACGCCAGAGCCGTAATGCGGAAGCATCATTGGCGATCAGTGAGTTTGTGCAGCAAATCATAAAGAAAAATGTGGAAAGTGGTAAGATCAGGGATGAATAATATGGATATTCTTACAGAAAGATACGAATTGGTGTCTCAGCGTATCCGGGAGATTCCCGGAGAGGACAGTGTAAAGATGCCCTATCGGGAGTTCTTCGTGAAAACAGCCAAGTGGCTGGTGTTTATGGGGGAACAGGCAGAAAAGATCAGAAATGGCTGGATGCAGCAGGCGGCATTTGAAGAATTACAGGATTGGAATCATAAGTTATATGAGGATATTTTGCCGGAAAACTATGGGACGTCTTATGGAAACCCCGTTTATGCCTCAGAAAAACTGGGTACAGAATATGGTCAGATTTTAAGCTTTTTATATACAGAGCTGCGTGGCATGGTGATATTTGCCTTTGAAGACCGTATCTGGGATATGACCGTAATACAGGAACTGTTTGTGGAAATTTATAATATGTTTGAGGAAGACGTTCCTTCTGTAAAAGAATTGAAAGAAACCATATACTGGTATATCAGTGATTACAGTGAGGAGATGGCGGAACGCCGGATTCTGGAATCGCTGGATCCGCAGATGTCGTTTGCAGCAGACATCATACGAGGGGCAGATCTGTCGGATTTACGGTATCTGTATACATTCGGAGAATATATTACCGATAATGAGCTGGAAACAGCCCGGTACTTAAATGCCATGTCAGAAGAAGAAATCGAGGCCATGGCCCGTACGTATACCGAAGGGTATCGGATTGGATTTCTTACCACACGAAAAGATATTACGAAGAAAAAAGTAGTGAATATCCGATATCATCTGGGATTTGAACGGATGATCCGGGCAGCCGTGCGCCAATTTGAGGAGATGGGTCTGGCTCCCACTATTTACCGGTATGCGGTTCATGCTGTGAATAAACGTCAGCATATTCGTGTGGGATATTGCGGTGCCATTCCCAATAAGCAGTTTGATTATGACCACAGAGGGGATGCGGCTCTTTATACCGACACAGAATTTATCCAGCGGAAGCTGCGGGCGATGCAGGTGGTTTATGAAAAACACAAAGATCTGGCAAAGGTTCATGGCGGGACGGCAGTGGTTGAGATTTTTGGAGAGCAGCCCTTTGTGCCGAAAAATAGAAAAGAAGCGCTGAGTCTTACTCCGCATCAGCAGAAACTGATGGTAAATTATAATAATGAGGCGGGACAGATCACCAATCGCTATATCAAGGGCGAGGAGAGAAGTTTTACGATCATTGCCTATCCGATTCCGGAAATCGGAGAACAGTTTCCGGAAATTTTTGCGGAAGTGGTAAAGATAAATAATCTGGACTATCAGCTTTACGCTGCCATTCAGCAGACTATGATCGAGGCGCTGGATCAGGGAGAACAAGTATGGATCAAAGGCCGGGGCGGCAATCGGACGGATCTTAAGATTATGCTGCACAAGCTGGAAGATCCATCCAGGCAGACGAACTTTGAAAACTGTGTGGCTGATGTGAATATTCCCGTGGGAGAAGTATTTACCTCTCCTGTGCTGGCCGGTACCCATGGTGTGCTGCATGTGAGTCAGGTGTATCTGAATGAATTATGCTATCAGGATCTGGAAATTACATTCCGGGACGGCATGATTACGGACTACCGATGCAAAAATTTTGATACAGAGGAAGAAAATAAGGCCTATATTTTTGAAAATGTTTTGTTCCATCATGATACTCTTCCTATGGGTGAGTTTGCGATCGGAACCAATACCACTGCCTATATGGCAGCTAAGAAGTATCATATAGAAGAAAAACTGCCGATTTTGATTGCAGAGAAAATGGGCCCTCATTTTGCAGTGGGGGATACCTGTTACAGCTGGTCAGAAGATACACCGGTGTATAATCCTGACGGAAAAGAAATTATTGCCAGAGATAATGAGGTGTCCTTGCTTCGAAAAACAGACGTGAGCAAGGCGTATCTGGGGTGTCATACGGATATCACCATTCCGTATGAAGAACTGGATTGGATCCGTGTTCTGTGTCCGGATGGGAAAGAAATTCCTGTTATCGATAAGGGAAGATTTGTACTGCCGGGTACAGAAAAACTGAACGAACCACTGGATCGTGAGTAAACGACAGTTGACAAGAAAAAGAAGTCTTAGTAAAATTGAGGCGGATAATGGGTGTATTTGTCTTGCAGATACCCTAAAATATAAATACAAGAAAAGAGGAAAAGTGACAATGGCTAAAGTAGGAATTGTTATGGGAAGTGACTCGGATATGCCTGTTATGGCGAAGGCAGCAGATATGCTGGAAAAGCTGGGCGTAGAGTATGAAATGACCATCATTTCGGCACACAGAGAACCCGATGTATTTTTTGAATATGCAAAGTCAGCAGAAGAAAAAGGATTTAAAGTAATCATTGCAGGGGCAGGAATGGCTGCTCATCTTCCGGGTATGTGCGCTGCGATCTTCCCAATGCCGGTGATCGGGATTCCTATGCATACCACATCCCTTGGAGGAAGAGATTCTTTGTATTCTATCGTGCAGATGCCAAGTGGGATTCCCGTTGCAACAGTTGCCATTAACGGCGGAGCGAATGCAGGAATTCTGGCAGCAAAGATTCTGGCCACATCCGATCCTCAGTTGCTGCAGAGACTGAAGGACTATGCAAAAGAATTGAAGGAGCAGGTAGTTGCCAAAGATGCAAAACTGCAGGAAGTAGGATATAAAAACTATTCAAAATAGAAAGATTTTTGTAAAATAACAGATACAAAACAGAGGAGGCTGTGATGTAGCAGCCAACGGGAGGAAAGTATGGATTACAAAAAGGCAGGCGTGGATATTGAAGCTGGCTACAGATCAGTGGAATTAATGAAAAAACACGTAAAAGAGACAATGCGGCCAGAAGTTTTAGGCGGACTTGGCGGGTTTGCAGGTGCGTTTGATTTAAGCGGGATTAAGAATATGGAGGAGCCGATCCTCTTATCAGGAACAGACGGATGCGGAACAAAAGTAAAACTTGCATTTGTGATGGATCAGCACGATACCATTGGTATTGACGCGGTTGCCATGTGTGTGAATGATATTGCCTGTTCCGGCGGAGAACCGTTATTTTTCCTGGATTATATTGCATGCGGTAAAAATTATCCGGAAAAAATTGCGTCTATCGTCAGCGGTGTGGCAAAGGGATGTATCCAGGCCGAATGTGCGTTAGTCGGCGGAGAGACTGCAGAACATCCGGGTCTTATGCCGGAAGATGAATACGATCTGGCAGGATTTGCCGTAGGCGTGGTAGATAAAAAGGATTTTATCAATGGCGAGAACATAAAACCGGGGGATGTCTTGATCGGTATGGCATCCAGCGGCGTGCACAGCAACGGTTTTTCTCTTGTGCGCAGCGTGTTTGAGATGACAAAAGAATCACTGGATACTTATTATGAAGAATTAGGAAAAACATTAGGGGAAGCGCTCATTGAGCCTACCAGAATTTATGTAAAAGCATTGAAAAATGTAAAAAACAGCGGTGTGACAATAAAGGGATGCAGCCATATTACCGGCGGCGGATTTTATGAAAACATTCCCCGGATGCTTCCGGAAGGAATTCATGCAGTTGTGAAAAAAGACAGTTATGAAGTTCCCGCAATTTTTAAACTGTTAGCTAAAAAGGGAGATATTGCGGAACAGATGATGTATAATACATTTAACATGGGTCTCGGCATGATCATCGCAGTAGATCCTGCAGATACAGATAAAGCGATGGAAGCGATCAAAGCGGCCGGCGATATCCCGTATGTAGTAGGACATGCAGAAGCCGGTGAAAAAGGAGTTACTTTATGTTAAAAATAGGAGTGTTAGTATCCGGGGGCGGTACCAATCTTCAGGCGATCATAGATGGCATTGCCAATGGAAGCATTACCAACACAGAGATTGCCGTGGTGATCAGCAACAATCCGGGCGTGTATGCACTGGAACGTGCCCAAAAGGCGGGGATTCCCAATTACTGTATAACACCCAAGAATTATCAGGATCGGCAGGCTTTTCATGAAGCACTTTTGGAAAAACTGCAGTCCTATCATGTAGATCTGGTTGTTTTGGCAGGCTGTTTGGTGGTCATTCCTCCGATGATGGTAGATGCCTACCCCAATAAAATCATTAATATTCATCCGGCCCTGATCCCTTCTTTCTGTGGGACGGGTTATTATGGACTGAAAGTGCATGAAGGTGTGCTGGAGCGGGGCGTGAAGGTGACCGGTGCCACTGTGCATTTTGTGGATAAGGGAACGGATACCGGCCCTATTATCCTGCAGAAAGCAGTGGAAGTACAGCAGGGAGATACCCCGGAGGTATTGCAGCGGCGTGTTATGGAACAGGCAGAATGGATTATTATGCCGAAGGCCATCGACCTGATTGCAAACGGCAGGGTGGAAGTAGTAAACAATAACGTCAGATTAAAGGAGTAGCGAATATGAAGGTACTTATTGTAGGAAGCGGCGGAAGAGAACATGCAATCGCAGCAAGTGTGGCAAAAAGCCCAAAAGTAACGAAAATCTATTGTGCACCGGGTAATGCGGGTATCGCAGAATATGCAGAATGTGTAGATATCAAAGCCATGGAATTCGATCGGTTGGTGGTATTTGCAAAAGAGAAGGAAGTAGATCTGACCATCATCGGCATGGATGATCCGTTGGTCGGCGGTGTGGTAGATGCCTTCGAAGCAGAAGGCCTGCGCGTATTCGGACCGAGAAAGAATGCGGCGATCCTGGAAGGCTCTAAGGCATTTTCTAAAGATTTGATGAAAAAATATGATATCCCTACAGCTGCATATGAGAATTTTGATGACCCCAAAGCGGCACTGGAATATCTGGAGAAGGCAGATTTCCCCATCGTTTTAAAGGCAGATGGTCTGGCTCTCGGAAAAGGGGTATTGATCTGCAATACACTGGAAGAAGCCAGAGAAGGCGTAAAAACCATTATGGAGGATAAAAAGTTTGGTTCTGCCGGTAACCGTATGGTAATTGAAGAGTTTATGACCGGAAGAGAGGTATCGGTTCTTTCTTTTGTAGATGGCAAGACCATTAAGACCATGACTTCCGCACAGGATCATAAACGTGCCGAGGACGGAGATCAGGGTCTGAATACCGGTGGTATGGGTACGTTTTCCCCAAGTCCTTTCTATACCAAAGAAGTGGACGAATTCTGCGAAAAATATGTCTATCAGAAAACGGTAGATGCCATGGCTGCAGAAGGAAGAGAATTTAAGGGTATTATTTTCTTTGGCCTGATGCTGACAGAAAAAGGGCCGAGGGTTCTGGAATACAATGCACGTTTTGGCGATCCGGAGGCCCAGGTGGTACTGCCGAGAATGAAAAATGATATTATCGATGTGGTAGAAGCCTGCATCGATGGGAAGCTGGATGAGATTGACCTGCAGTTTGAAGATAATGCAGCAGTTTGTGTTGTATTAGCATCTGACGGATATCCGGTATCCTATGAAAAGGGCTTTCCGATCAAAGGACTGGAACAGTTCAAAGAAAAAGAAGGATATTACGTATTCCATGCAGGAACCGCATTTAAGGACGGAGAGATTGTGACCAACGGCGGACGTGTCCTTGGGGTAACGGCAAAAGGTGCAAATTTAAAAGAGGCAAGAGCAAATGCATATCAGGCAGTAGAATTAGTGGAATTTGAAAATAAATACTACAGACATGATATCGGCAAAGCAATTGATGAAGCATAATAAGTGAGTAGAAAAGAATCTCGCAAAAGCGGGGTTCTTTCCGCTTACATGAGGAGAGGAGAAAACATATGACAACAGCGCAAATAGGTATCATACTATCCATTGTTGTATACCTGGTGGGTATCGTGTGTATAGGTATTTATTGTTCGCAAAAGAATAATACAGTAGATGATTTTTACCTGGGAGGAAGAAAGTTAGGCCCATTTGTAACCGCTATGAGTGCGGAGGCATCGGATATGAGTTCCTGGCTGCTGATGGGACTTCCCGGGGTGGCTTATTTAACAGGTATTGCAGATGCCGGATGGACGGCGATCGGCCTGGCGATTGGAACTTATGTGAACTGGCTTATCGTTGCCAAGAGAATTCGCCGCTATACCGTGGTTGCCGGCAATGCGATTACGCTGCCGGATTTCTTTAAGAATCGTTATCGCGATAACAGTAATGCGCTGCTTCTGATCTCCGCATTGATTATTGTAATTTTCTTTATTCCCTATACGGCTTCCGGATTTGCTGCATGCGGCAAATTGTTTTCCAGTTTGTTTGGCGTGAGCTATACAGCGGCAATGGCCATTAGTGCCTTTGTCATTGTGGGATATACGATTACGGGCGGTTTTCTGGCAGCATCCACTACGGACTTTATCCAGTCTATTGTCATGTCCATTGCCCTTATTGTGGTATTGATATTTGGTATTCATATGGCAGGCGGTTGGAGTGCGGTGATAGAGAACGCACAGTCTCTGTCGGGATATTTGTCATTAACCGATATCCATGATCCGGTTACGGGCACGTCATCTCCTTACGGCGTTATCAACAGTTGTTCTATGCTGGCATGGGGACTTGGATATTTTGGAATGCCTCATATCCTTTTGCGTTTTATGGCAATCGAAGACGGAAGAAAATTATCATTATCCAGAAGAGTGGCTACGGTGTGGGTTGTTATTTCTCTTACCGTAGGCGTACTGATCGGTGTCGTTGGTTTGGGAATGACAAAAGCCGGAACGCTGGAGCAGTTAGAAGGATCCAATTCCGAGACGATCATTGTTAAGATTGCAGATCTGATGAGCCAGAACGGCATTTTGGCAGCACTTCTGGCAGGTTTGATTCTGGCAGGTATTCTGGCATCCACCATGTCTACCGCAGATTCCCAGCTGTTGGCTGCGTCTTCTTCGGTATCTCAGAATATCCTGTATGGTACATTCGGCATCAAGATGTCGGATAAGCAGAAAATGTTGGCTGCACGTGGGTCCTTGTTTGTTATCGCTGTTATTGCAGCATTTCTTGCAAAAAATCCAGATAGTTCTGTATTTATGATCGTGTCCTTTGCATGGGCCGGATTCGGCGCTACTTTTGGACCGGTTGTGCTGTTTTCTCTGTTCTGGAAACGCACCAACAGAAATGGTGCATTGGCAGGCCTTATAAGCGGGGGCGTCATGGTATTTGTTTGGAAATATCTGGTTCGTCCGCTGGGAGGAGCATGGAATATATATGAATTGCTGCCTGCATTCCTTGTAGCAAGTATTGCAATTGTAGTAGTAAGTTTGGCAACGAAAGCACCGGACAAAGAGATCGTAGAAGAGTTTGAACGGGTAGCTGCCATGAAAGATGGAGATAAATAAAGCAAAATGAAAAAGCACGCTCTGCAGAATCTGCAGGACGTGCTTTTCAGAAACAGAAAAGGAGAGATGAAGATGGCAAATCCATTGGGAACAGAGCGGATTGGGAAGCTGTTGTTCCGGTTTGCAATCCCCAGT
This sequence comes from Lachnospiraceae bacterium, assembly GCA_050944855.1. Classification (GTDB taxonomy): domain Bacteria; phylum Bacillota; class Clostridia; order Lachnospirales; family Lachnospiraceae; genus Lactonifactor. The sequence continues at coordinate 6,452 of JBMNRU010000015.1, read as the reverse complement.
ATTATCAGTATGCTGGTGAATTCTTTATATAATATTGTAGATCAGATTTTCATTGGACGGGGTATCGGGATGTTAGGAAATGCTGCTACGAATGTGGCGTTTCCGATTACCACCATTACGCTGGCCATCGCTCTGCTTCTGGGAATAGGAACCACCTCGAATTTTAATTTGCGTCTGGGTGCGGGGGAAGAGCAAAAGGCCGGCGAAGTGGTTGGCACAGGAATCCTTCTCGTATTTGGATCCAGTGTGGTATTATGCCTGCTGATGGAGATTTTTCTGTATCCGGTTGTGCGTTTGTGCGGAGCATCGGGTGATGTGCTGTCATATGCGGTTACTTATACCAGGATTATTGTTTTAGGGATTCCTCTTTCCATGATCTCTACTGCCGGAAGCCATATGGTGCGAGGCGATGGAAGACCTTTAAAATCCATGACTTGTGTAGTGATAGGGGCAGTGATCAATACAGTGCTGGATCCGTTGTTCATTTTTGTATTTCAATGGGGAATGGCAGGAGCCGCCATTGCCACGGTCATGGGACAGGCAGTATCCGGATGCCTTATGATCTGGTATTTATTTCATTATCAGAGTATCCGAATGAAAAAAGAATATTTTCGTGTGCATATAAGCTGCCTTCGGGATATTGCGTCATTGGGTGCTGCCGCCTGCTTCAATCAGATGGCAATTACGCTTGTGCAGATCGTGATGAATAACGTTTTGACCTATTATGGCGCCAGGTCTGTTTATGGAAGCGAGATTCCGTTGGCCTGTGTGGGTATTATTATGAAGGTAAATTCACTTTTGATCGCTGTTGTGGTGGGAATCTCTCAGGGCTGTCAGCCAATCTTTGGCTTTAATTACGGAGCGAAGCAGTATGAACGGGTAAAAACAACGCTGAAGCTGGGATTGACAGCGGTCACGGTCATTTCTTTAGCGGCATTTTTGAGTTTTCAGATTTTCCCGAGACAGATCATTCAAATATTCGGAGGAGGAAGCGAACTGTATTATCAGTTTGCCATTCGCTATTTTAGAATCTATATGCTGCTTACTTTGGCAAATGGTCTGCAGCCGCTGACAAGCAACTTTTTTACCTCCATCGGAAAAGCAAAAAAGGGCATCTTTATATCGATGACCAGACAGGTGATTTTCTTACTTCCATTGATTATTATTTTTCCTATGATCCTGGGAATTGATGGAGTTATGTATGCCGGCCCCATTGCGGATACGGCAGCGCTGATCGTGGCAGGTCTTTTATTAAGACCGGAAATAAAAAAAATGAATCAGCTAACTTGCAGGGAACAATGCTTGTAAAATAGTTCTAATTGTGCTATTATATGTATAACAATATGAAAACCGGGAGATAAGAAAGTCAGGTGATTCGATGATTATCGAGATAGATTTTAACAGTGATGAAGCTATTTATATACAGCTGCGCAATCAGATTATACTGGGGATTGCCACGTCCAGAATACAGGTGGGGGATACGCTTCCATCGGTACGCCAGCTGGCAGATACCATCGGGATCAATATGCATACGGTAAACAAAGCCTATTCGGTGTTAAAGCAGGAAGGATTTCTTACCATAGACCGGCGTAGAGGCGCTGTGGTCTGCATTGACTGTGACAAATTACAGGCTTTACAGGAGATGAAAGAAGAATTGCGGGTAGTGCTTGCAAAAGGAAGCTGCAAGCGGATTTCCAAAGAAGAAGTACATCAGCTGATTGAAGAGATTTATAGAGAATATGAGTAGCGAAAATCCCCTGTCAAAGTACAGGGCGCTGCTGGTTTGGAGGCGTACATGAAAGAACAATATACAAAACAGGCACTGAGGGCCTTGAAACAGGCAGAACATACGGCTTATTCTTTGAAACATAATTATGTGGGAACCGAACATTTGCTGGTGGGACTGATTGAAGCAGAAGATGGTACAGCCGGCATGATGCTTGCCCAGGCACAGGTGGATGTAGAGAGAACACTGGAATTGATTGACCAGCTGATCGCACCTCCGGCGGATGTGCTGCTTGCCCAGCCGCAGGGATACAGCCCGCGGGCAGAACGGGTGCTGCAGTGTGCGCAGGAGGAAAGTGCCGGTTTCCATAGTGATGTGGTGGGAACCGAGCATATTCTCATTGCCATGCTAAAAGACTATGACTGTGTGGCCACGCGTCTTTTGCATACGATGGGTGTCAATATACAGAAGTTATATACGGATACCCTGATCGCCATGGGGGAAGACGGCAATTTTACAAAGGAAGAATTACAGTCGGGAAAAGCCATGAAGATGCAGGACGGAAGCAGTACACCTACATTGGATCAGTACAGCAGGGATCTGACTGAGCTGGCACGTCAGGGAAAGTTAGATCCTGTGATCGGGCGGGAGCAGGAAATAAACCGTATTATTCAGATCTTAAGTCGACGTACGAAAAACAATCCCTGTCTAATCGGAGAACCGGGCGTGGGAAAAACAGCGATCGCGGAAGGGCTGGCCCAGAGGATCGTATGGGGTCTGGTGCCGGAAAGCGTGCAGGATAAACGGGTTGTAGTGCTGGATTTGTCCGGTATGGTCGCCGGGTCAAAATACCGGGGCGAGTTTGAAGAACGAATTAAAAATGTAGTGAAAGAAGTGATGGATAACAGGAAAATCCTTCTGTTTATTGATGAGCTGCATACTATTATCGGTGCCGGCGGGGCAGAAGGCGCGCTGGATGCTTCTAATATTTTAAAACCTTCTCTTTCCCGGGGAGAAATCCAGTTGATTGGTGCTACGACCATAGATGAATATAGAAAGTATATAGAAAAGGATGCTGCTTTGGAACGGAGATTCCAGCCGGTGACGGTGGAAGAACCAAACAAAGAAGAGGCTATTGCCATTCTGAAAGGTCTGCGTCCGTATTATGAACAGCATCATCAGGTAAAGATTGAAGATTCTGCAATAGAAGCGGCAGTTACGATGTCCATACGTTACGTGAATGATCGTTTTCTTCCGGATAAGGCGATTGATCTGTTGGATGAAGCCTCTTCCAAAGTGCAGCTAGCCGGTTACCAGCTGCCGGAGGAGATTATCAGGAAAGAAAATCAGCTGCGGCAGCTTTGTGAGGAGAAAGAAGCCGCCATTAAACAGGGCGATTTTGTATTGGCCAGAGACAGACAGGCCCAGCAGAAGGAACTGGAAGAGGCCTTGCAGAAGGAACGGGAGAAATACGAGAAAAAGTGCAGGAAAAAGAGTCTTTTGGTAACAGAGGAGACCATTGGAGAAATTATTTCTCAATGGACAAAGATACCGGTACAGAAACTGGCGGAGGCAGATTCTAAACGCCTGGCCCGTCTGGAGTCCGTTCTCCATAAACGGGTTGTTGGTCAGGATGAAGCGGTGAAGGCTGTGTCGAGAGCAGTGAAGCGAGGTCGTGTGGGATTAAAAGATCCCAATCGTCCTATTGGGTCTTTTCTGTTTCTGGGACCTACAGGTGTGGGTAAAACAGAACTGTCGAAAGCCTTGGCAGAAGCTGTATTTGGAACGGAGCGGGCTATGATCCGTGTTGATATGTCGGAATATATGGAGAAACATAGCGTGTCCAAATTAATCGGATCACCTCCGGGATATGTTGGCTACGACGAAGGCGGTCAGCTCAGTGAAAAGGTACGCAGGAATCCGTACAGTGTTATTTTGTTTGACGAGATTGAAAAAGCCCATCCGGATGTGTTTAACATTTTGCTTCAGGTTTTGGATGACGGGCATATCACGGACGCCCAGGGACGGAAGATCGATTTTAAGCAGACCATTATTATTATGACCTCTAATGCAGGTGCAAAATCCATCATTGAACCCAAAAAACTGGGATTTGTTTCTGTGGAAGATCCACAGGCGGATTATAAACGCATGAAGGACAGTGTAATGGAAGAGGTAAAACGTCTGTTCAAACCGGAGTTTTTAAACCGGATCGATGAAACCATTGTGTTCCATGCACTGGATGAAACACACATCAAAAAGATTGTGGGGATTTTACTTCGTAATCTGATCAAGCGCTGTAAAGAGCAGATGCAGATTGAATTAAAAGTGCGGGACAGTGCAAAAGAATTTCTGGTCAAATCCAGTTTTGATCAGAAATACGGAGCACGTCCTCTAAAGCGGGCGATTCAGAGTAAAATAGAAGATCAGATGGCAGAGTTGATTCTGGACGGCAGTATAAAAACAGGAGATACCGTGGTGGTAAGAGCAGTAAAAGGAGAGATAAAATTTCTGATAACTGCCACAAATGACTAGCATATTTCTGGAGATTATTATATAATTAAGAAAACAGACAGGAATCATCCTGCTGTGATGTGATAAAAGCAATGCAAGACAAAAGTGGGAGGGCATGAAGATGTCAGTAGTCAAAGAGTTATTACGTACAGAAACAGACGGTACTATTAGTTTTGGAGATTATGAGCTTCAGACAAAATCGAAACTGTCTGATTATGAACATGATGGCGATATGTATAAAGTAAAAACATTCCGGGAGATCACAAAATTGGAGAAGAATGGAATGTTTGTATATGAATCGGTTCCGGGAACTGCTGTTTTTCATCTGAATCAGCACGGTACGGGAATGGAATTTGAGGTATCCGGTACAGATGATACACAGATTACGGTAGAACTGGAAGAAGACACAGAATATGTTGTGATCGTTGACGGCGAGAAGGTTGGTTATATGAAGACGAACCTGGGAGGAAAGCTTTCCTTTAGTGTGGATCTGGAACAGTCCCTAAAGGCAGCGGTTGAGGTTCAGAAGCTGTAAGTTGTATAAGAGTAAAGGCTGCCAAGAGGCGGCCTTTTTATTGCTCCGAAGGAAAGGAAAAGATAGATGGCAAAAGGGAAAAAGACAGTATTTTATTGCCAAAATTGTGGCTATGAGTCAAGTAAATGGCTGGGACAATGTCCGGGATGCAGGGAATGGAATAGTTTTGTGGAGGAAACTGTTTCTGCTTCCAGTAAAACAAAAGGCTCTCAAACAGGAGAGAGAAGGTTGACGGAGCCTTTTCGTCTGTCGCAGATATCTTCGGGAGAAGAGGAACGGATGCGGATCGGAATCGGAGAATTAGACCGTGTGTTGGGCGGCGGTATTGTTCCAGGGTCTCTGATACTGGTGGGAGGTGATCCGGGTATCGGAAAATCCACTTTGTTATTACAGGTTTGTAAACAGCTGACAGATGATAAAAGAAAGGTACTTTATATTTCCGGTGAAGAATCTTTGAAGCAGATTAAGATGAGGGCAGAAAGAATCGGAGAGTTTCGGGAGGAAATGCTGCTTTTATGTGAGACGAATCTGGATATCATTCGTCAGGTGATCGAGCGTCAAACCCCTGATGTAGTAATTGTAGATTCCATTCAAACCATGTATAACGAAGAAGTGGCGTCTGCTCCGGGAAGTGTTTCTCAGGTACGGGAATCCACGGGAATTTTGCTGCAGATTGCAAAGGGAATGGGAATTTCTGTTTTTATTGTAGGTCATGTGACAAAGGACGGAAGTGTGGCAGGGCCCCGGGTGCTGGAGCATATGGTAGATACCGTGTTATATTTTGAAGGAGACCGTCATGTCGCATACAGAATTCTGCGGGGCGTAAAGAATCGTTTTGGTTCTACAAATGAAATCGGTGTGTTTGAAATGCAGCAATGCGGTCTGGTTGAAGTGAAAGATCCGTCACAGATTATGCTCAGCGGCCGTCCCACAGATGCGCCGGGCTCTGTAGTGGTCTGCTCCGTGGAAGGAACACGGCCTATGATGATTGAAATACAGGCATTAGTCACACAGACGAACTTTGGCATGCCGCGGCGAACATCCGTGGGAATTGATTATAATCGAGTGAATCTGCTCATGGCTGTTTTAGAGAAACGGGCACAGCTTTCCCTTGGAAACTGCGATGCCTATGTGAATCTGGCAGGAGGTATGAAATTGGGGGAGCCCGCTATGGATCTGGGAATTGTCATGGCCATTGTATCCAGCTACAGGAATCGTGTCATGGATCCGAATACTGTGATTTTTGGTGAGGTGGGTCTTTCCGGTGAAGTAAGAGGCGTCAGTATGGCTGAGCAGCGTATCGCAGAGGCAGAAAAGATGGGATTTCAGACCTGTATTTTACCGAAGGCAAATCTGGATGCGATCAAAAATCCGTATCAGATTCGGTTGATAGGAGTCAGCAATATCAAAGAAAGTATGGATTATGTTTAAAAAAGCGGTTGACAAAGGAGAAAGTGCGTGGTATCATAAAATAGTTGTCGACACGGCAACTGAAGGACAACGAAAAAAGTTGAAAAAAGATGTTGACAAGCTAACAAAGATGTGATAATCTAATTAAGCTGTCGTAAGACAAAGCACTTTGATAACTGAACAGTGAAACACATGAACCTCGAAAATTCTTTAAAGAAGAATCATTTAAAGAACGATCGAAAGATCCTTAAAAACAGTAAAAGGGATAGA
>JBMNRU010000014.1:0-69169 GCA_050944855.1 Lachnospiraceae bacterium | reverse complement strand
TTAAATTGTTTGTCATAGTGCTTTGCCATAATGAGCTCCTCCTTCAGTGCGGTACCTACATTGTACCATGAAATATTAGATTAGGAATTCTCATTTTGACTTGTACTATTTATATTCTAGCACCAATGATAGTATCTTGCGTGGGAGAACGGTCAAAGTTTGCAATTTTATGCAAAGCGCTCCAACTAATTCCAGTCATTTTTGATAACTGTCGATATGTTATTTTCCTATTATCCATGATTTGTTGAATATTGTTTGGTTTTCTCATGATCTGGACACTCCTTTTAAACTTTAGAGTGCCTCTAAAACGGGTTTTCTATTTAAGAAAATATTATCATTAAATGTGTGTACAATGGGACACATAAAATGACAGACTTCGACAAAAAGTAACAAAATGAATATGTTTAAATTACTAATATTTTATTACTCATCATTTTTTGCTTTAGCAGTCTTACGAGTACGGGGGTTTTTTGTCTGATTTTATTCTGTGATATCTGCCGCTTTAGATGAAATGAATTCTTTTTCTTTCGTTTTGTGAATTTCGCTTTCCAAATATTTTTCAATCGCAATATTTGCAATTTTCTGCATATCAAATTCTCCGGATAGTAATTTATCATTTAATGCTTTGGCTTCTTCCGGAGTAGTAAGCTCCATTATTTTCTCATTGTATTCACCAGCTTTCATTTGCTGAGAAAGAATAGCACTCTGCTGCTTTGCCAGTTTTAAAACATGTTCATTTACTGCCTGCTCCTGATGAATGGATTTAAGTAATCTTTTTTTAATTTCGCTAAAATCATTTAGGTACTGTTGTTTTCTAAATGCAACAATATTATATACGTTTTCGGTGATAAAATCCATATAACTTTGATCGTTTGTAATCTCAGAAATTGCTTTGCTGATCTCTTCGTTATTATCAATCATATCTAAAATACTATCGTCATTGTTGTATTCAATACCTTCGAGGATGTACTTAAAGATTCCGATCATAATTCCATATTCTCTATAATATGGTGTGTATTCAATTTCATTATTTTCATTCTTTCTGATAACAAACATAACTGCTGTTTCAATTACTTTTGCTAAGTCAGAGTTCGTAATTTCATCTTTCATTTTTACGTTATTAATTTTCATATAGTTCCTCCGTCGATGCTTGTTAGTTTATATATGGGAAGGGGAGCAGTGCTCAGTTTGTTCTGCTCCCCGATAAAAAATACCCTTGCTACATTAACTGAGCATCAAGTAGCAAGGATACTTTTGACGATTCATTTTTTTATTCCAATTCTATAGAGTGTGAAACCGGATAAGGATAAAGATACAAATCCTCTTTTTGGATCTAAAAACGGATATTGACTATACGAGAAGATTACTATGATGTCAGTGTCCGCAGAAATAGCGAGCATCGGATTGCGATAACCACAATCCTAAGAATAAATCTTTGAGAAAAAGGTATAAGAATATCGGATAGTATGATATAATCTGTGTGTTGCTCACCGACACCCGCAACGGGGAGGAGGTGTTTGCATGGAAGTTGTGATTTCTTTTTTTGTTGCTGTTTTGGCTGGTGTAGCCTGCCACTACATCATCAAATGGTTAGACAGTGACAACAAGAGCAACAACTAACCTAGTGGGTGCTTTGCCACTATAAAAGAAAGGAAGAATCCCCGGACTGTGCTGCAACACGGTTCGGGGATTCGTCTCTTGTCCGCATGGACTTGTGATTTCTTTTTGCCTATTGGCATTATAGCATATGCAAATTCCAATTACAAGATACAGTTCTCTTTCAAAAAATAAAAATTTTATCCTTATCTGGTATCAATCAAGAGCGACTCCGATGGAATCACTCTCCTAATTATTGTATGTAGTTACTTGTCTTCTTTATATACCAGTTTCGTCTTGACGGGGATTACAGATAAATGTTTCATAATATAATTGTATTTTGTATCTCCCTGATGATTTCCGCCGCAAGCATTATAAGCGCTGTGCAATGCTGTAAATTCATCTACTTCATCTTCAGGAATACCGTTTATAGTTATATAGTATTTATATTTATCGTTGATTTTTCCCGCTAATAATTCTCTATTTGCAATGGTCAAAGATTCGATTTGCTGACTGCGAATTTTTTCATTTTTCAGGATTATTTCACGTGAATGATTTCTCCATTTCATATTATCGTCATATATTTTATCAATATCATGTTTATGTTCCGTTGCTAAATCTTTTAATCCATTTGCTGTTGCGATTAAAAGTTCGTGCTCTTCACGTTGCTTTCGCATTCCTTTTGTTTCTAAACCGAGTTTATCAATGAACCATTCAAATAAGGAAATGATAACTTTCATTCCGATAAGAATCGAAAAGACAGATATAAAAACGGTGGCATAATCAACTTGTGTTAATTTGATGATTGGTTCCATTTATGTAACACCGTACTTTCTATTCATGATTAATTAGATTTTTATATGCCTGGTGAAGGCCAGTGCTCGCTAATCCACTGGCGGCTCCTGCGACAATTACTTCTACCGTAACTGTATGGTTTACAATACATCCCAGAATTGCACCAAGAACAAAAACGATGGTAGGTATGTATTTATTATCAACATCAGCGATCCATTTCTTAACAATATAGCCGATAAGAAGACAAGCAATTATGATAATCGGTATATATAAGTTTGTAATATAATTTAAATCCATCATGATTCTCCTTAAAATATGTTTTATTCTGTATTTAATTCTCTTAGAGTTTCCACACATTGTTTGAGTGTTTGACATACATAGTCTAATTCTTCTATGGTTTCCTTACCGGAGCAGGTCATTCTGATACAGCTGTGAATATCATTTTCATCCATTCCAATCGCAGATAGAGTAGTGGAAGCGGATAAAGAGTGACTATTACATGCTGATCCGGTCGATACTTGAATTCCCTTCATGTCTAATAGGAACATAAGAGATTCGCCTTCCACACCTTTAAAACACATATAGAGATTATGAGGCAATCTATTTCCTGAGTGGACAGCAGCACCAACTAAATAGCTTTCAGGAATATTATTTAAAATGTAGTCATATATGTAATTTCTATTAGCTGAGGAAATGGAAGAGTAGTCATAATCCTCAACAGCTTTTCCAAGTGAGGCAATGCCTAAAACATTTTCCGTGCCGCCGACATATCCATTTTCCTGTGATCCATATACTAATGGTTTTAAATCAATACCATTTTTCTTCCATAAAATACCGACTCCTTTTAAAGCATGAAGTTTATGTCCACTAAAAGTCAGAATATCAACGTATTCCTTCCAAAACCTCATATCAACTTGATAAGATGGAATGTAACCGGTGGCATCAACAACTAAAAGTCCATTATATTCATGTACGAGAAACCCAATTGCAATAACATCATTAATGGTCCCAATTTCCGAGTTAGCCGCCTCTATGCACACAAGCGGTTTCCGGCTGTTATAATTTTCTAATACATGTTGTAAATATAATACATCTATTTTTCCCTCAGTAGTTACTTTCAATGGGGTATGATATCTGCATGATTCACATGCTTTCAGCATTGACTTATGAGCAGTAGGAGAGTAAAACACTTCATACTGATTTTCCTGCGGGTTATCTGAAACCAGTCCTTTGACTGCCAAAGTATTGCCGGCAGAACCAGATGGCACAAAGTATATTTCTTTATCATTTGCATGAATAAATTCCGCGGCGGATTGCCGTGCTTCTGATATAATTTGTTTAGGTCCTGTGCCAACAGAATGCAAAGAAGAGGGATTACCAAAATCGTCTAAAATAGATAGTAAATAATCTTTTATGGAATCTGTTAGCGGTGTAGTTGCACTGTTATCTAAATATACATTCATAATATCCACACTCCATTAGTTTATTCCAGTGGGTTTTCGTAAACACCACTGCCGGTATAATTCATTCATTTCTTTTGATTTCTGCCAGATAAAGATGACCCGCTCATCTCTTCCCGGGGACACATCCATGAGCTTGCCTTTTGATAATGGAGATGATAAATAAAAATGATTTTGTTTCATGTTTACTATAACTAAAGAATCTTCTGCATTATAGTAATGATTAAAAATTTCACTGTATTCTCGCATTTATTGTCCATCATAATCTGAGTCGTAAAAAAATGGGAATACATATTCAAAAATTATGAACAATGTATTCCCATATTGTATTTATTAATAAAATCACTGTTCATTATTTCTCAGATTATTTTCCATAACACCTTTCTTAGTTTTCCTTTTCTTTTCAGGAAACATAATTTCATCGATTGCCGTCTTTATATGAGGCTGGAAGGTTTTAGGTAAAGTACATGTATCTAACATTTTTCGCGCGCTTTCTTTTGTGATAGCACCATTGTTGTAATCATGAATGATCATATATATTTTATAACAATCGATAGTATCTGTAATAGATCTCCACGGCTTTAAAGTTTTAACATTTTTACATGCATTACAGACATGGTAACGCTCCCCGCAGATGCTGCAGGCTGCATTGAATTCTTTTGACATTTTCCTATGTCCTCCTGGTGGTTTTATTAATATAGAAAGGGCATCACGCCCAATCTATATTAATCTTTATAAACGAATACCTCACAAAGCTTGCCAGCCTCATCACAGTAAGGCTTCTGCAGTTTATAGGTAACCGCATGTCCGCCATCAGGAGTTAAGCTGACATCAACGCTGGAAATATCAATCTGTGCTCTTGGGAATTCAATTACACCAATATATTTAATGTTACTGTCACACTTATTTCTGAAGTAACAGTGCACATGCAAGGTTCTGACTGGAGGCATGGAATCCGTAGTTTTGGCTAAACTGATAGCGTCTGCCATTGCCGCCTCATAATCTACAATTACTTTGCCGGCAGTTCCGGCATTGAAGGTCAGTGTTTTAGTAGCGGCGTCAATTGTGAATTTACCTTCTGCTGCAGCAGCAGATACCTCTAATGTTTCACCGAATTCATTTTCGTCATTAACAAGCTGTACGTATTTAATTTCTGCCCCGGTGGTACCCACAGGAACATATCTTAATGTAACCTTATTACCTACAATTTCCAGCACTTCACTTACAGGTACAACAATTTTCTTTTCCTCTGATGCAATGTTTTTATCGGAAGAGAACTGTTCTGCAAGCAAATCAAAAGAGTGGATTGCATTTGTGTAAGAGAGTGTACCCTGCGCCGCATTGTAAAATGTTACAATCTCTGCTCCCTGTGCGTCTGTGACCGGTGTGCCTTCAGATGTAAAATTTAATGTGGGTTCCTTAACATTAGTAAGTCTGCTTAAAAGCTGTTTCGTTGTAGGGTCGAATTCTTCAATGTATCTGATCTTTTCAAATACAACTTCATTTGGGTTAAATAATCTGTAACATAATCGGAAGAGTAGATAATACCTCCGAAATGGATATGTTCTTTATCAACCGTTTCAGTTATGTATCGATTGTTTGACATAATTCAGTTTTTCCCCTTTCTGTTTTTAGATTTAAAAATTTTTCCATTACGATTTTCTCCCATCTTTAAATTTTGTTGTGAATGAGTTTCTAATCTTTATTTCTCCATTTTGTTTTACAAAACCCCACACAAAAAGAACAAATGTTCGAATTCACATTGACAAATACAAACATTTGTTCTATACTTGAGGAATAAAAGGGATAAAATAGAATCATAAGTAAAATGAATTGGGTGGCATCCTATGGAAGAAATATTGAATCGTTATTATGAAAACAATGCAAGAAAATTACATAAAGTAGTAAATAGTATATTATCAAAGTTTGGCGGCATCGCGGATAAAGATTATCATGATTTTTATTCATTGGCAAATGAGGTGTTTGTGGATGTAATGAAAAAATATGATTATGAACAATCATTTGATGGCTTTTTGTATTCTTGTTTATCAAAGAAGATCAGGACGGAAATTACAAGAAGAAACAGAATAAAAAGATTGGCTGATCGAAATGCAGTATCCATCGACACTTCTGTCAATGAAGATAATTCTGCTATTGGAGATTTACTGCCGGCTTCCAGTAATGTTGAGGAAGAAATATTTGACAGAAGGGGAGTTTGCGAAGATGAAAAGATAGAGCAGTATTTTAACAGTCTGAGTAAAATACAAAGAGAAATTCTTGAATTGAAGATGAAAGATGTGCCTGTTTGTAAAATCAAAGAGATACTTAGCTTAACAGATAAACAATATGAAAGTCATTGTGCAGAAATGAAATCTTTTAAAAACATTAGTGTTTTATACACGAATGAAACATTAGGATATCTTGGGGAGGATAAAAGAATGAATGTGGAGGAATCTATAACACAGACAATGGAAAATTGCAAAACTGACAAAATTAGTATTGCTTCTATTATCAAAAGGATAGACAGGCATATGATTCGTTTCGATCATCCCCTTCAACGAGAATCCGATCAGTGGAGTCCGTCTATGAAAGGTAATTTAATTTCAGATATTTTACAGGGAAACAAATTGCACCCATTAATTTTTGCAGAGCAAATTATAAACGGGGTACCGATTATATGGGATCTGGATGGAAAGCAGCGATGTACAAACGCCTATTCGTTTGCAAAAAATGGATATAAAATATCAAGAAATATCAGAAGATGGATGATACAATATCAGACCATAAAAAAAGGAGAGAATGGAGATGAAATATTGGATAGCAATGGATTTCCGATAGCTGTGAATGCGGAGTTTGATATCAGGGGTAAAAGGTTTACGGACTTGCCGGAAGAACTACAGGATAGATTTTTAGATTATGGTTTTAATTATGATCAATATTTGAATTGCAGTGAAGAAGATATCGCCTACCATATTGAGCGTTATAATGATGGAAAACCAATGACAACCTCTCAGAAAGGGATTACAAAACTCGGAACAGAATACGCAGAGATTGTAAAGTCTATTTCAAGTATGCCATTTTTTAAAGACATGGGTGGTTATAAAGTATCTGAGTTTAAAAATGGGGCCATTTATCGTGTGGTTGTTGAATCTATCATGGCTACGAATTATTTGGAAGACTGGAAGAAAAAACAAGAGGATATGTGCAGATATATCAAAAACAACGCTACGGTTGCCGAGTTTGATAGTTTTGAAGATATGATTGAAAGATTAGAGAAAGTAATGACGGATGATGTTTCAGATATGTTCGATTCCAGGGATTCTTTTATTTGGTTTGGATTGTTTGCCAGATTTATAAAAATTGGAATTAATGATGAAAAGTTTATAGATTTTATGACTGAATTTACCCGGTCCTTACATGGTACATATATAGATCATGTGTCTTTTGATGACTTAAACAGAAAATCCACCAAGGATAAAAATGTAGTAATTGGGAAAATGAATCATTTGGAAAAACTGATGTATCAATATTTGGGAATGGATCAGGCAATAAAAAACGGAAAGAATGGCTGATTTTGCGCAATCAAAAAGGGTAATGGGAGGAAGTCTCATAAGGGTGTTTTTCGTCGCATTAAAAGTGAGGTTTTAAAATTAAGGAACCCCCACTTTTTGTCGTCTTGAGAAACGAAAGCGATTATAGTATCATTATATAAGAAAGGGCATCAGGAGGACAGAGCATAAAATGAACCGATATAGCGACTACCAGGCAATTATATTGGCGGCAGGGTGTTCCAGAAGGATGAAGGCTTTTAAACCGCTTCTTCCTCTGGGAAATACTTGTATTTTAGAGCATACCATAGATAACTTTATACGGGCAGGCATACGCCGTATCATTGTGGTGGTGGGATATCGCAGGGGTGAGCTGATTCCTTTTCTGATCAGGAAGAGGGTACAGTATGTGATCAATTCCCGTTATGAGGATCTGGATATGTTCGAATCCGTAAGGTTAGGGGTAGAAGCGCTGCAGGATGACTGCAGAGGGTTTTTGCTGTGCCCGGGTGACATCCCTCTTATTATGCCTTATACCATTCAGAGAGTGATAGAAGAACGGGAAAAGACACAGGCTTTGGTGGTTATGCCTTCCTATCGGGGCGAGAGCGGACATCCGCCGGTGATGAGCAGAGAAGTGATTCCGTCTATTCGTAACTACCGGGGAGAAGAAGGATTGCGTGGTGTCCTGCAAAGGTATGAAGCAGATACCAGGTACGTGGAAGTACCGGATCGGGAAATGCTGTATGATATGGATATGCCGGAAGATTATGAAAGGTTGAAAACGGCATATGCCAGACGGGAGATCCCGGATTTAGAAGTTTGTGAAGATATTTTCAGACATCGGCAGACTCCTGAAACAATTCAGAACCATGCGAGAACAGTTGCCGGGCTGGCACTGGAGATTGGAGAAAAGATTAATACGGTTTGCCGGGAAAAGAAGCTGCCGCAGCTTTCTCTGGATTTACTGCAGGCAGCCGGGCTGCTTCACGATATTGCCCGTATGGAAAAGCATCATGCCAGGGCAGGGGCAAACCTGCTTCGGAAAATGGGATTTGACAGAACGGCCTGGGTGGTAGAGGCTCATAAGTCTCTCCACCATGGATGGGATTTGGGCGTTAATGAGGAAACCATTTTGTTTCTGGCAGATCATATGGTTTTGGAGGACAGGCGATGTACGTTACAGGAACGCCATCAGGCTGCGCAAAAAAAGTATGGAGACCGGCCTGGTCTGGATAAAAAGCTAAAGAAAGATGCTCAGTATTTTGAAACTGGATTATCTCTCCTTGAGATTTTCCTGGGATGTGCTTTATTTGATTAAGTACATAGCAAAGGGGTGATACAAATACGATTGTTATTGATCCGGCATGTGGAGACGATCTGGCTGGGAGATGAGTAAATTTGGAAACTAAAAAATTTTGTGGAGTAGAATACGGACAGAGGAGAGAAGAAGTATGAAGAAAGTGAAAACTGTTGAGGCAGTGGGACATGTATTGTGTCATGATTTGACGCAGATTATCAGAGGCGAGAAAAAGGGGCCGGCTTTTCGAAAAGGACATATTGTAGAAGAAAAGGATATTCCTGTACTACTTTCTATGGGAAAGGATCATCTGTATGTATGGGAAAAAACGGCGGGAATTCTTCATGAAAATGAAGCGGCAGAGATTTTGTTTTCCATTTGCAGAAATGAAGGGATGAAAGGTTCTGAAGTAAAAGAAGGTAAGATCGAAGTCATTGCCGATGTGGATGGATTACTGAAGGTGGATCGTGAGAGACTGTTTGCGGTGAATCGTCTGGGAGAGATGATGATTGCCTGCAGACATGGGAATTTTCCAGTGAAAAAGGGGGATACGATCGCAGGAACCAGGGTGATTCCCCTGATTATAGAAAAAGAAAAGATGGAACGGGCAAAAGAAGCAGCCGGTGAGAAACCCATTTTTTCGATTCTTCCTTTCCGGAAAAAGAAAGTAGGGATCGTCACTACAGGAAACGAAGTGTTTTACGGAAGGATTCAAGATACCTTCGGCCCGGTAGTTATGGACAAGATCAGGGAATATCCGTCTGAAATCCTGGGTCAGACCCTGGTAAATGACGAAAAAGAAAATATTACAAAAGCAATTTTGGATTATATAGATAAAGGGGCGGAGATGGTTCTGTGCACAGGCGGTATGAGCGTGGATCCGGACGACTGTACCCCGGGAGCAATCATGGCGACAGGCGCGCATATCGTATCTTACGGGGCGCCGGCGCTGCCGGGAGCCATGATGCTGCTGGCATATTATGAAAGGGACGGCAGACAGATTCCTGTCGTAGGCCTGCCCGGTTGTGTGATGTATGCAAAAAGAACGGTATTTGACCTGGTTTTGCCCAGATTAATGGCAGATGACCCGGTTACGCCGCAGGAACTGGCTTCTTTGGGAGAGGGCGGTCTGTGTCTGAACTGTAAGACATGTACCTTCCCCAATTGCGGATTTGGAAAAGGAAGATAGCAATGACGATGATAGATAATTATGGACGCAGGATCGATTATATGCGGGTTTCTATTACAGACCGCTGTAATCTCCGCTGCCAGTATTGTATGCCGAAGGATTTGCCGGATATGGTCTCCCCGGAGGACATTTTGACCTATGAGGAAATATACAAGATTGTAAAAAGCGCCGTTGAAGCGGGCATCACGAAATTCAAGGTGACAGGAGGGGAACCTCTGGTCAGAAAAGGATGTGTATCTTTTGTTGAGAAGTTAAAGAATATGCCTGGTGTGGAGGCGGTTACTCTGACGACGAACGGTGTGCTCTTGCATGAAATGCTTCCTGCACTGCGGGATGCGGGAGTGGATGGCATCAATATTAGTCTGGATACGCTTAAGGAAGAACGATTTCGTCAGATTACGGGCTTTTCCGGTATACAAAAGGTGATAGAAAGTATAAAAGAAAGTACGCAGATGGGGATTCGCACGAAAGTGAACTGTGTATTAATGAAGGATGTCAACGAGGATGAAATTCTGGATTTTATCCGTATCAGCGAGAAATTTCCTGTAGATGTGCGTTTCATTGAAATGATGCCTATCGGTTATGGAAAAGGATATGCGGGAATCGACAGCTCCCGGGTGTTGGAGATACTGCAAAGCGAATATGCGCATATGGAACCGGTAAGAGAAAAGCGCGGCAATGGACCGGCGCTCTATATCCATCCGGAAGGATTTCGAGGATGCGTGGGATGGATTGATGCCATTCACGGTAAATTCTGTGATCAGTGCAACCGGATACGCCTTACCTGTCAGGGATTGTTAAAACCCTGCCTGTATTATCAGGAGGGAACGGATTTAAGATCAGCAGTTCGGGGAAATGTCTCTCAGAAAGAATTGACAGAATTGATCCGGCAGACCATTCTTAAAAAACCTCAGGAACATCATTTCGGTGAAAAACGGGCAGAAAATGAGGCGGAAGAGAAACGAATGTCTCAGATTGGAGGATAATTATGGGAATCGTAAAAGCAGTGTGTATCAGCGAGAAAAAAGGGACACAGAAGCATAATGTGAATCAGGCTCTTTTTATAGAGGATTATGGAATAGAAAAGGATGCTCACGCAGGAAAATGGCATCGTCAGGTGAGTCTGCTTTCCTGTGAAAAAATAGAGGATTTTAAATCCAGAGGCGCGGTGGTCAAGGACGGCGCTTTTGGAGAGAATCTGATTGTAGACGGATTTGATTTTCGGAGCCTTCCGGTGGGAACCATTTTTCAGTGCGGTGAGGTGATCCTGGAAATGACCCAGATTGGAAAGGAATGTCACTCTCATTGTGAGATTTATAAGATTATGGGTGAATGTATTATGCCGAGAGAAGGGGTATTTGCAAAGGTAATCCATGGAGGAGTGATCTCTGTAGGGGATGAGATGAAAATCATCGGGGAAAAGAAACGGTACCGCACAGCAATTCTTACCTTAAGCGACAAAGGCGCCGCCGGTCAGAGAGAAGACAAGAGCGGACCGCTGATCCGGGAGATGATCGAAAAAGAGAATTATCTGGCAGTGGAACAGTTAATCATTCCCGATGAGCAGGAGTTGATTGAAAAGACGTTAATCCGTATGTGTGACAGAACAAAAGTAAATTTGATCCTGACTACGGGGGGAACCGGATTTTCTATGCGGGATCGGACGCCGGAAGCGACTCTTGCAGTGGCGGACAGGATTGCGCCGGGTATTGCGGAGGCTATCCGCGCCTATTCTATGCAGATTACCCCAAGAGCCATGTTAAGCCGCGGCGTATCTGTATTAAGAGGCAGTACCTTGATTGTGAATCTGCCGGGCAGCCCGAAAGCAGTAAAAGAAAGTCTGGAATGTATTTTACCTTCGCTGGAGCATGGATTGGATATTTTGACTGGCAGTGTGTCAGAATGTGCAAGGCACTAGGGTGATAAAAATGAATAAGCGGGAATTTTATCAGAAACTGTCGGAAGAAGTAAGACAAAGTGATACTGTGAGAGTCCGTACTTTTCTGAAGGGTCCTCGTGAAGGCCAAAAGGAGTTTCTCTCAGGGGATATGCCGGAAGACGAGTATGGTGTATGGACGGAAGAGTTAAAGGGAAGCACTCAAGTGGTGATCTGCGGAGGCGGACATATTTCCCTGGCATTGGAAAAGGTGTTAAAAACACTGGAACTGTATTTGACTATTTTGGACGACAGAGAAGAATTTGCTAACCGGGAGCGTTTTACCCTGGCGGATGAAGTATATTGCGTGGATTTTGAAAACGCATTTTCCCGGATGAAGATTGGAAAGAACGTGTATTATATTATTGTTACCCGGGAGCATGAGAATGATTATCTGTGTCTGAAACAGATTCTGCAGAGACCGTATGGTTATGTGGGGATGATCGGAAGTAAAGGAAAGGTGAAGTATATCTTTGACCGTTTGGAACAGGAAGGATTTTCAAAAGAGCAGATTGATCAGGTGCATGCGCCCATCGGCCTGCCTTTAGGCGGACGTACTCCCGCAGAGATTGCCATCAGTATTACTGCGGAAATGATTCAGGTGAGAAGCAGGCAGCAGGCAAAAGCTTTTCCCAAAGAGATGATAAGAGGACTGCTGCAGGAAAAAGGCGCCTGTGTTATGGCAACGATTATTGAGGCCGCAGGTTCTGCGCCCCGCGGAAAAGGAAGCCGTATGCTGGTGGCGTCGGATGGTCGTATCTATGGTACGATCGGGGGCGGAGCGATAGAAGGAAAGGCAATTGCAGAGGCACTGCAGCATATGGGTGAACCATGCTTCCTGCTGAAAGAGTATGACCTGTCCGGTTCGCAGGATTCAGAGCTGGGCATGGTGTGCGGCGGAAGAGTGAAAGTAATGTTTGAGTATATAGAACCAATAGAGGAGTAAATGATGGAATTGACACATTTTGATTCGCAGGGAAATGCAATTATGGTAAATGTGGGAGATAAAGAAATCACCAGACGTCAGGCTATTGCCCGCGGAAAGATTACCGTGAACCAGGAAGTGTACGATGCAGTCACCCGGGGCACCGCAAAAAAGGGAGATGTTCTGGGAGTGGCAAGAGTAGCCGGTATCATGGGTGCAAAAAAGACGGCGGAACTCATCCCGTTATGTCATGTGCTGCTTCTTACTGGTATTCAGATTGATTTTGAATTGCATCCTGAAACCAGACAGATTGAAGCGTTTTGTACCGTGACAGTAAACGGAACAACGGGTGTGGAGATGGAAGCCCTGACAGGCGTTTCCATAGCATTGCTTACCATTTACGATATGTGCAAGGCAATGGATAAGGCTATGGAAATTGGCGAAATTTATCTGTGGAAAAAGTCCGGTGGAAAAAGCGGAGATATCTGCAACGAAAAAGAATAATAGAGAAGGCTGCCGCGTCAGCGGCGGTCTTTTTGTCTCTATATGTTCATAAGCAGAGGAACCAGTACAGAAGCGGCAATACACATAGAAAGGCCAATCAAAAAAGAATAGATTACCGTATCCTGACTGCAGGATCTTTCTATTATGGGAATACAGATATCCGTAGCGGAAACTCCCGGAAGTGCCGCTGCTTCAATATATCCGATTTTTCTGGCAACCACAGGAATTAATATAATCCCCAGGGTCTCCCGGATTACATTCTGCATAAAAGCGATCGCGCTTATGATAACGTATTCTTCTCCGGCAGCTGAGATCACAGTTGGAGCATAGGAATACCAGCCGAAACCGGCACTGATGACCAGGCCTTCCTTTATAGAAAGTCCCAGAAGAAGTCCCGTTGCAGCTCCGAACAGCAATGTCCCTGCAATAGCGGCTAAGGGGAATACCAGGATTCGTACGCCGGCCGTTTTGATACTTGCTGCAACGTTACCTGACAAGCCCAGATCGAAGCCTACAACAAAAACAATAAAACAGAGCAGCAGCTGTAACAGTGTGCCCGATATTTCATAAATGGCAGGAATTCTGTGTGCAGCATGCTGCATAATGATAAAGTGTCCTATCAGCATACCTCCTGCTACCAGAAGAAGGATCGTCAGAGTGCTTTTTAGCTGGGAAGGATTTTCCTTCTTGTCTTTTGGTGATTCTGCACTTTGTTTTTCTCCGGATTTATGCGCCGGGATTCCGCAATGATTGTATTTCCATATTTTTCTTGCAGCATAAACGCCTATGATACTTCCCGCCAGACAAAATATAGTTATGATGAGTGCCTGCAGGCCTATGGTATCCAGATTAGAAGTAATCTGCTTGTTTATTCCCATGCGGATTCCCATAAGAAAAAGCAGGATATATACGGTGAGCATCATGGCATTCGGAATGAACCGAAATTTTTCCGGTGAAAAATGCAGCGAGGAAGAGAGTATATATCCAATGAACATGAATCCCAGATATAGAATAAGTGAACTCATAAAAATTTCCTTTCGTGATTATAGGCGGGTGATCAGCACCGGAATGGGCGGATGGTTGGGTCGATTATAATAACTGGACAAAATAACCAGATATTTGTGAGGATCTAACGTGTGGATATAATCTAAAATGGTATTTCGTTCCTCAAAACCAGTGTCACCGCCGCTATAAATGCAAAGGCTCATAAGACCTCCCTTTTTCAAGAGAGAAAGCCCTTTTTTAATGGCTGTAATACTGCTGCCGGCCTGTGTGGCATTCGCATGGTCTCCGCCGGGAAGATATCCGAAATTGAACATGATGCAGGATATGCTGTCAGGTTTTGCGTGGGCATCCATATTTACATGAGATTGAAGCAGAAGTGTGTAATTATCCGGCACCTTTTGTTGCTCCAGTCGTCTTTTTGTATTTTCCAGAGCTATTTCCTGGATATCAAAAGCCAGGACATGGCCGGTTTCGCCTACAAGCTGGCATAAGAGCGCTGTGTCCTGTCCATTGCCCATAGTGGCGTCAATACATAAGTCACCGTTCTGCACATGCTGCCGTATGAAGTGGTGGCACCATTGTGTGATTTGTGTTGGAATCATTGGGGTTCCTCCTGTTTTATTATCCAATAATATAAAAGAATCCTTCCGGATATAAGAGCAAAATGCGCCTCTTTAGCCAGCTTTTACAAATGCTTTTGTATCCGGGAGGATTCATGTGGTTTTTTGCTAAGTAAAACATTTAAATGAAAAGTGCACCGGAATCCAGATGCATCCTGCGGAGTGCGCCCGAAGATCCAGCACTTAGCAAGCGAGGGGTGAAGAAGACTTTTCTGATGAACCCCTCAGCGGCTTAGTGATTAGCTGAGGGGAAACGACTTGCGTCTGGATTCCGGTGTACTTTTCTTGTTATTAATATGTTTTGCTTAGTTGTCTTCTTCTTTCAGCGTGTAGATCTGCCGTTTTTTGGCCATTTCATCACTTGCCAGATATTCGTCATAGGTCGTGATCTTATCGATCAGGGCACCGCCGGGAACGATTTCCATAATGCGGTTTGCCGTGGTCTGTACAAACTGATGATCGTGAGACGCGAAGAGAATCACACCGGGGAATTTGATCAGACCGTTGTTTAAAGCCGTGATAGCTTCCATGTCCAGATGGTTGGTCGGTTCGTCCAGGATCAGACAGTTAGAACCGGAGATCATCATCTTGGATAAAAGACAACGGACTTTTTCGCCGCCGGATAAGACCTTTACTTTTTTGACTCCGTCTTCGCCGGCAAACAGCATACGGCCCAGGAAGCCTCGTACATAAGTGGCGTCTTTGATCTCGGAGTAGCCGGTCAGCCAGTCAGCGATCGTCAGATCGTTATCGAATTCGGCAGTGCTGTCCTTGGGGAAATATGCCTGGGAGGTAGTAACACCCCATTTATAATGCCCTTCGTCCGGCTCCATTTCGCCCATCAGGATCTGGAACAGAGTCGTTTTTGCGCGTTCGTTGCCTCCGATGAATGCAACTTTATCATTGTGTCCTAAAGTAAAAGTAATGTTATCCAGAATTTTTTCGCCGTCAATGGTTTTGGAAAGACCTTCGACCATTAACACTTCATTCCCGATCTCGCGGTTGGGGCGGAAGTCAATATACGGGTATTTACGGCTGGAAGGACGCATCTCATCCAGCTGGATTTTTTCCAGGGCACGTTTTCTGGATGTGGCCTGTTTTGATTTTGAAGCATTGGCGCTGAATCGGGAAATAAATTCCTGCAGTTCCTTGATCTTTTCTTCTTTTTTACGGTTGGCTTCTTTCATCTGTCGGATGAGAAGCTGGCTGGATTCGTACCAGAAATCGTAATTTCCGGCATAAAGCTGAATTTTGCCATAATCGATATCAGCCGTATGCGTACATACTTTATTTAAAAAATAACGGTCATGGGATACAACGATAACGGTGTTGTTAAAGTTGATCAGGAATTCCTCCAGCCATTCAATGGCATTTAAATCCAGATGGTTGGTCGGTTCGTCCAGAAGCAGGATATCCGGGTTGCCGAACAGTGCCTGAGCCAAAAGTACCTTGACCTTTTCATTACCGTTTAAAGTTCCCATAACGGCGTAATGCAGATCGGTTTCGATGCCCAGTCCGTTTAATAAGGTAGCGGCATCAGATTCTGCTTCCCATCCGTTCATCTCTGCAAATTCACATTCCAGTTCGCTGGCGCGGATACCGTCTTCATCTGTAAAATCTTCTTTTGCGTAAATCGCATCTTTTTCTTTCATAATATCATAGAGATGCTGATTTCCCATAATCACCGTATCCATAACGGTATATTCGTCATATTTAAAATGATCCTGCTGCAAAAAGGAAAGGCGTTGTCCGGGTGTGATGGTAATATCACCTTTTGTGGTATCCAGCTGACCGGAAAGAATTTTCAGGAAGGTTGATTTCCCCGCTCCATTGGCACCGATCAAACCATAACAGTTGCCTTCGGTGAATTTAATATTAACATCTTCAAAAAGAGCTTTTTTACCGATTCGTAATGTTACATTATTTGCTGCAATCATGTAATAACCTCACTTTATCCATCATACTACGTTTTGCGGCGTACCGCATAATCCCTTTCATTGTACCGTAAAATAGGGATTTTGCAAGTAGTATTTAGAAGAAAAAACGGAAAATGGTAGAAGGGATTTATATCTTGATAAAAATAGTAGAATTCGATATACTATGTTGCAGAGGTTTCAAGAGAAAAGTTATGGGGAGTTAATAACAGGGAGGACAGTGATATGCTGATTACAAGAGAGTGCGATTATGCGGTAAGGATCGTGAGAGCGTTGGCAGACGGAACCCGTTTGTGTGTCAATGATATCTGTCCGCAGGAAGATCTGACGCCTGCTTTTGTATACAAAATACTGAAAAAGCTGGAAAAGGCAAAAATCGTACAGAGTTTTCGCGGGAGCAACGGAGGGTATGCACTTAGAAAAAGTCTGGATGAAGTGACCCTGCTGGATCTGTATCTGGCGGTGGATGATTCTTTTTATATTATTGAATGTATGGATCCGAAGAAGGCATGCAGCAGGAATGAGGAAGAATTTCCGTGCAGGGTGCATCAGGAAATGGAACGGATTCAGAAGATTTTGATCGCAGAACTGCAGTCCAAAACATTGGCTGAGATTTTAGAGATAAGATAAAAGCAGAATTGTTTTTTTAGAAGTACATCGGAAATTTCGGGAATACCTTATTGCGTATTGTAAAAAAAGCGTGTTATAATAGCACTAATGGTAAAAGTGGGAGCAGTCTGTGCTTTTATCAAAATATAATGTTTATAGAATAATCGCAAAGTCTATTTTTTTGCGAAGAATTTTCAAGGAGGAGAATAACAAATGGCTAGAAAGATGAAAACCATGGATGGTAACCATGCAGCATCTCATGCTTCTTATGCTTATACAGATGTTGCAGCTATCTATCCTATCACACCATCATCAGTCATGGCGGAAGCCGCTGACGAATGGGCAACTCAGGGAAGAAAAAATATTTTCGGACGTGAAGTACAGGTAACAGAGATGCAGTCTGAGGCAGGTGCAGCTGGTGCTGTACACGGTTCTCTGGCAGCTGGTGCATTAACCACCACTTACACAGCTTCTCAGGGTCTTCTGTTAATGATTCCGAACTTATATAAAATTGCCGGCGAGCAGTTGCCAGGTGTTATCAATGTTTCTGCCCGTGCGATCGCAAGTCATGCTCTGAGTATTTTCGGTGATCATTCTGATGTTTATGCCTGCCGTCAGACAGGTTGCGCTATGCTTTGTGAAAGCAGCGTTCAGGAAGTTATGGACTTAACTCCGGTTGCCCATTGTGCAGCAATCAAAGGTAAAGTTCCTTTCATTAATTTCTTTGATGGTTTCCGTACATCTCATGAAATTCAGAAAATCGAAACATGGGATTATGAAGATCTGAAAGATATGGTAGATATGGATGCCATTGCTGAATTCAGAAAGAATGCGTTAAATCCAAATCACCCATGTCAGAGAGGTTGTGCTCAGAACTCTGATATTTTCTTCCAGGCAAGAGAAGCATGTAACCCATATTACGATGCATTACCAGGTATCGTACAGGAATACATGAATAAAGTGAACGAAAAGATCGGTACAGATTATAAATTATTCAACTACTACGGTGCAGCAGATGCAGAGCACGTTATTGTAGCCATGGGTTCTGTATGTGATACAATCGAAGAAACACTGGATTACTTAGTAGCAGCCGGAGAGAAGGTTGGTGTTGTAAAAGTTCGTCTCTACAGACCATTCTCTGCAGAAGCATTAATTGAAGCGATTCCGGAAACTGTTAAGAAAGTTACGGTTCTTGACAGAACAAAAGAACCAGGTGCTTTAGGCGAGCCATTATACCTGGATGTTGTTGCAGCATTGAAGGGTTCTAAATTTGATGCAGTTCCTGTATTCACAGGCCGTTACGGTTTAGCATCTAAGGATACAACACCGGCACAGATCGTAGCTGTATATCATAATGAAAACAAACAGAAATTTACTCTGGGTATCGTTGATGATGTTACCAATCTGTCTCTGGAAATCGGCGCTCCTCTGGTTACTACTCCGGAAGGAACCATCAACTGTAAGTTCTGGGGCTTAGGTGCTGACGGTACAGTAGGTGCCAACAAGAACTCTATCAAGATCATTGGTGATAACACAGATATGTATGCACAGGCTTACTTTGATTATGACTCAAAGAAATCCGGCGGTGTTACTATGTCTCACCTGCGTTTCGGTAAGAAACCGATCAAATCCACTTACCTGATCCATCAGGCTAACTTTGTTGCCTGCCACAACCCATCTTATGTGGACAAATACAACATGGTTCAGGAATTAGTAGACGGCGGTACTTTCTTATTAAACTGCCCATGGGATATGGAAGGTCTTGAGAAACATTTACCAGGACAGGTTAAGAGCTTTATCGCTAACCACAATATTAAATTCTATGTGATCGATGGTATTAAGATCGGTAAAGAAATCGGTCTGGGCGGACGTATCAATACTGTATTACAGTCTGCATTCTTTAAACTGGCTAACATTATTCCGGAAGAGACAGCAATTGACTTGATGAAAGCTGCTGCAAAAGCTACTTACGGAAGAAAAGGTGATGCCATCGTTCAGATGAACTATGATGCTATCGACGCTGGTGCAAGACAGGTGAAGGAAGTAGAAGTTCCGGAAAGCTGGAAAAATGCAGCAGATGAAGGTCTGGCTCTGACCCATGCAAATGGAAGCAACCAGGCAGTAAATGATTTCGTTAACAACGTACAGAGCAAAGTAAATGCACAGGAAGGTAACAATTTACCAGTATCTGCATTTAAAGATTATGTAGATGGTACGACTCCATCCGGTACAGCTGCTCATGAAAAACGTGGTATTGCTGTAGATATCCCTGTATGGAATCCGGAAAACTGTATCCAGTGTAACAGATGTGCTTATGTATGTCCTCATGCTGTTATCCGTCCGATCGCTATGACAGAGGAAGAAGTAGCAGCAGCTCCGGAAGGACTTAAGACCTTACCATTGACAGGTATGGCAGATTACAAGTTCACTATGGCTATCTCTGCTTATGACTGTACAGGATGTGGTTCTTGTGCTAACGTTTGTCCTGGCAAGAAGGGTGCAAAAGCTCTGGCTATGGAAAACATGGAAGCAAATGCCGGCGAACAGAAGTACTTTGACTATGCAGTTACATTACCGGAGAAAACAGATGTAATCGCTAAATTTAAAGAAAATACAGTAAAAGGCAGCCAGTTCAAACAGCCTCTGCTGGAGTTCTCCGGAGCTTGTGCCGGTTGTGGTGAAACACCATATGCAAAACTGATCACACAGCTGTTTGGTGACAGAATGTACATTGCGAATGCAACAGGTTGTTCTTCTATCTGGGGTAACTCTGCACCATCCACACCATATACGATGAACCAGAAAGGACATGGCCCTGCATGGTCTAACTCCTTATTTGAAGATGCTGCTGAGTTCGGTTATGGTATGCTGTTGGCTCAGAACGCAATTCGTGACGGATTAAAAGAAAAAGTAGAAGCATTAGTAACTGGTGAAGCTCCTGAAGCAGTAAAAGAAGCCGGACAGGCTTGGTTAGATACCTATACTGTAGGTGCTACAAATGGAAGTGCTACCGATCAGTTAGTAGCTGCACTGGAAGCTTGCGGTTGTGAAAAAGCTCAGGAAATCCTGGCTCAGAAAGACTTCCTGGCTAAGAAATCCCAGTGGGTATTCGGCGGAGACGGATGGGCTTATGATATCGGATTCGGCGGTGTTGACCATATCTTAGCAAGTGGTAAAGACATCAATGTTATGGTATTTGATACCGAAGTTTACTCCAATACAGGCGGACAGGCTTCTAAATCTACACCAACAGGTGCGATCGCACAGTTTGCAGCCGGCGGTAAAGAAGTGAGCAAGAAAGATCTGGCAGGCATTGCTATGACTTATGGCTATGTTTACGTAGCTCATATCGCTATGGGTGCTGACTTTAACCAGACAGTAAAGGCAATTGCTGAAGCAGAAGCTTATCCGGGACCATCTCTGATCATTGCTTATGCTCCATGTATCAATCATGGTATTAAGAAAGGTATGAGCAAAGCACAGACAGAAGAAGAACTGGCAGTTAAGTCCGGATACTGGCATTGCTTCCGCTACAATCCAGCTCTGAAAGCAGAAGGAAAAGATGCATTCATCTTAGACAGCAAACCTGCTACAGAAGATTATCAGACATTCCTTGACGGAGAAGTTCGTTACAATTCTCTGAAACGTGCAAATCCGGAAAAGGCAGCAAAACTGTTTGCTGAATCTGAAGATCAGGCAAAAGCCAGACGTAAACATCTGGAAAAATTAGTAAATCTGTATTCTTCTGAAGAATAAGGAATTCCAATCAAATGGAGCCCCACCTTAAAGGTGGGGCTTTTTGTTGTTGCCAAGTATCCGAAAGGAGATGCCGGCGGCATGTCCTGCAGACAATATAAGGAGCGTTAGCGAGAAGAGTATGTTTGCCTATTCGGCGAGTGGTGAATGGCAATTATGAATCAAAATTTGTGATTATCATGAAAAAGAATAGTAAAAATGCCATTTTTTTGTTGATTATGTGTGGAGGGGGGTGTAGAATAGAATCAATAAAGGGATAAAAATTCAAGTTGCTTGCAAATTGGAGTGAGGGGATATGTTTCAAAGCAATACTTGGGCAGACAAACGGAGTCTGTTTTTGGGGATTATAAAACAATTTTATTATGGAAAGATCAGGTAAGGTATACGGACAGAAAATTGTGGGTATATCTTGCTTTTTTGTATTATAAATGAAAAAGATAGACATTGCTGTTGTAATGTCTTTTTCGTGTTTTATTAATATGATTACATAAAAGAAGGAAAATGTTTTTAACAGACAGAAAATTATGGGGTAGGAACAACAGGAGGAGAAAGGTATATGAATAAGGGAAGGAAGCATAATAAAATGCCATACTGGAAGAGGATCATTAGTATCATAATTATAATGCTGATGATTTTTCAGGATGGAGGAAGTACGCTGCTGGAGGTCGGCATGGAAATGGTCCAGGCAGCCGGAGAGCTGTCAGAGCCTCAGGGTACGATTAAGGGAATGGGCGGTTCCGGTTCCGGTCCGACGCTGGAAGAAGGCACCTATTCTATATCAAGAAAGGGTGCGGTCCAGGCTTATGTGGGACTGCAGTTTCCTGGTGGCTTTAGCTATGGTGAGGCAGCGGTACATATTTTGCTTCCTTATTTCTATATGGATTCCTATGGACAGGTATACTCCAGTGAGACAATCCAGGAGGGTACGACCGACAAACTGTTGGGCGGTGTAGAAATGCAGATGGATCTGGCTGAGACCTGGAGCCTTTATACCCCCACTGGTAATGAGAAGAATCCGGATGAAAATGGTCTGACTAATTTGTGGCCCAGCAAGCAGGACCAGAATCCGTCAGAATCAGGCTGGTACAGAGGTGAAGTGGCAGTTGAGAATACTACACAGCTGCTGAATGCTATGATGGAACCCAGCTTTTTGGCAAATTTTCGTGTTTGGCTGAATCCTGGCTGCAATTTGCCTGAAGGTTATACAGCAAGCATTTATACCTGGGCTCATTATGGCCAAAAAGGAGGCAGCACGGAGGCACAGCCGATTCCCAATGATACGGGACATATTGCGGGAACCAGGTATGATACGAATGTAGGTTTGATGAAATTAATGTACACAAACCTTAACTGGGATGTGTCACTGCGGGCAGTGGAGGACAGTGCAGATAACTTTGTTCTGGGATGGCAGAAGCATAATTATGCTGCTTATGATCTGATTGTTTCTAACGACTCCGATGTGGTAGATGAGAACGGAGAAATTACAGATCCCGTTCCGGATACCACTACTTTTAGTGATATGTCTCTGATGCTGACATTTCCGGAAGAGGGAAATGATGCTTTTACCAGTATTCGTCAGCTTTGCAAATTCTACGCAGAAGACGGGGATGCTTCCAAACCTGTTTTGAACCCCGATTATACAAAACAGAGTATTGCGGATATTCCCCAGGGACAGCTTTATACTGGTATATGGGGTGCTAACAGGCTGGAAAATTTTGAAGATAGTCTGATTTCTTATGATAAAATCGGCGGCGTTGTCATTTATGATGTGACGGAGATGAGCGACGCGGAGCTGAAAGCGGCAAAGACGCCGGACGAATTGAATATAACAAAGCAATATGCGTATTCTCTTTCTGCAGAGACAACGTTTGCTTTTGATGTCTTTGAAACATTGTATCCTCAGCATATGGAGGGACGGACTCAGGAGGATGGAAGTGTTTGTCATTCCCAGAGAAAGTTCCGTATTTATGTGCCGTATGTGGATGCCTTCAGCTATAGTGAAGACGCACTGCAGGCGCAGGTGAGTCTGAATGGTACAGTTTATTATGGTGATACCAGCGGCGGTCAGGCTGGTGGAACAGTAGATCGAAAAGATAAGTACAGATGGCCGAAATATGACAGAACGACCACGTATTTCCGCATTTCGGACAACACTCCATCCGGAGAAAAAGATGTGCAGACTGCGCCTGCTTATGTAGGAAGAGAACTGACGTTTTCTTTAAGTAAGGTACAGTGTTTGTCAGTGGAGGAGAATCCTTTGACGACCCCTATATATCGTCCGCATATCATAGATTCTCTGCCTGCGGAATTTGATCTGCAGGAGCTTCGCTATGTGGTGCCGGTGACAGAGCGTTATGATGCTGACGGCAAAGAAGTAGGAGGCATGGATCAATGGCTGGGCGGAAAGGACCGTCTTCAGGGACTGGGTGTGCCTCGCAGGGAGGATGAACCGGATGCGATGATTGCGCCGTTCCAGTATATGGTAGGGGATACTTGGAAAGCTTTTCCGGAAGCCGGCGAACCGACACAGGAAATGGTCAACGGACAGATGTGTTGGGTCTGGACAGTGAAGACAGAACGCTCTTTAAAGAAGATTGTGAATGGAAAAGTATCCGATGAGAATATTGACGGTTTTACCGGAAACATCCGAGTTAATTATAGAGATGTTTTGTCTCCGGGTGATACATGCCCCGGTTGGATTCAGGTAGTAGGTCTTCCGCGAAAAACGATGAAGAAGATGACCAATACGGCGGAATTTGCTTTTTATGAAGTGACGTATAATGTACGTGATAAACAGCCGGAAGGCCTTTCCGATCTGTATGGTTTTTATGATACGAGAAGAATCAGTCAGGATGATTCCGCAGAAAAAGATATTTTGCCTTCTAAAGTTTCTGCAAACATGGAGTCTCATGTGGTGGTAAGAGGAAAGGACAGAACGAGTGATGAAGTTCTGATCACACCGGTTGGTCTGCAGAACGGAAGTTATAAAGGTACGCTGATAAATGAACTGAATGGTCATTCTTATAATACCAGTATTGATGTGAAGGTGCCGCGAGAATGGGGAACCACTGCTTTGCCGGATGGCAGTACAAGCGCCCCAATGGAGACCGGCTTTATTTCCGCACGCCTTCATTTCACAAAGGCCATGTTAGATGCCGGTGTGCTGGACAGCTTAGTTTTGACCGGTCTGTCAGAGGACTCCAGTGAGGAAGCAACAGTTTCCTATACAGGAGAACAGCTTTCCGGCCAGGAACCATGTGGAGATTTCACCTGGAATGCGGACGGAAGTCTGGATCTTGTATTTTATAGTGTGGATGAGGATAATAACCGGATTTTGACGGCGCTGGGAACACGTCTGGGAACTCTGACTTCTTTTAAACTTTCTTATAAAAACGTGAAGGGCAAGGATGAACTGGAGGCAGGTACTCCGGCAAAGAATCAGGCGGAACAGTATTTTGAACTGTTTGGTACCTGTAATACCCTGACAGAGCGAAAGATTGAAATGCTCTGCAAGACAGAGGGCTGGTCTCAGTTTGATGATTATCTGACAGAAGAAGACAAATATCAGAATGAGGATAATGATGCCGGACTTCTTTTCCAGATGTCACACCCTACTTTAGATATGTTCCTTCAGTATGATAAGGATGGAAGTACCCATACATCTTCCGCTTATGGAAGCAGTGACAGTCGCTTAGCGGTGCCATATGATGTGCCCTATCGGTATGGGGTGTATATGGGTAACCGTTCTACTTCTATCATGGAGGAAGGTACGATCGACCTGGATATCCCCTTTACGGCGAAGAATGACAGTGATACAGTAAATCTCCGCAAAGGGCATTGTGGGTTTGTGTTTGAACATTTGGATTTTGATTTGAGTTTTGTGCAGGAATATGATCCGAATGCTTCCGAAGCAGAAAATGAGACACGTACGCAGCTGGTATCTTTTGCTATATTTGATGCGGACAGTTCGGATCCGGATACTCCGGACAAGGTTTTCAGTTATGATGAATTGAAGCCGTTTATGTCTTCTTCTAAAATACTTACTTTTACGAAAGATGACTTGAAGGCGTATGGTGTGGAAAATCTTTCCCATATTAGGATGGAAGTAAAAAATCTGCCGGAGGATATGACTGCGCCCAGGGCTACAGAGGACGAGATCGGCGATGCCAAGACAGAAGACACCAGAGCTCTCTTTATGATTTATGGGCAAGCGAATGTGTTTGAGAAGAATCTTCCGCTGAAAGGAATTTTTGAGGCATCAGCATCACAGGGAACCCTGATTACAAAAGTGACGAAGACAGCTACCAAATACGCTGTGGATCCGGAGCCAAGAGTAGATTTGAATGCTTACCAGGCAACAGACGGTTCTCTGCCGGAGAATACAGGACTTTGGACTTTGATTCCTGAATCTGAGGCAGGATATACCTCTTATGATCAGTATGGTACCGCTCATTGGAACCCCTATTATTATCAATACAGGGATAAGACAGGCGGACGTGCCAGCCGAACCTATGATATCGCCACGGTATATCCGGGAGAAAGCTATTTTATCCGTCATGATTTGTATACAGCGAGTGAATCCAGGCTTGCAGGAGCCATTCTGCAGATGAATATAAAAGCCAGAATCGATACGGATAAGCATAATCGTCCGGATGGGTATCTGGTATCCGGTGTCCGGATCAGTGAGGGACATGAGGCGTATACCGGCGGCATAAAACAATTGATTGTAGAAGGATATACACAGGCAGATCCTGCGAATAAAACAAAAGTAACGATTGATCTGAAGGATATTATCAGCCGTGATGTGGCCGGTTACGGAACGATTATTGATCCTGCCACATGGACGAACCAGAAGATTGTGGCACCTACTTCCATAGAAATTGAATTTAATGATTTCCAGGGAAGTGTACCGAAAGGGTCCGTTTATGTAGATCTTTTTGGAAAAACGACTACGGATGGTGATTTTAGAGCTACCGCAGAGTTTCGAACTACAGCACTCCGTCCGGAGCGGACAAACCATACGAGTATCGGCAACGGCAGTCAGCTAAGACTGGAAAATCATCCATATGGCTGTCATGGAGATCAGCATATTCTGCGTGTTGTTTCCTCTAATTCTCCGTGGATCTATGCGGATGCGTCCTACGAGGCAGACCAGCCGGATCCGGCTGATCCCACTGCAGGTATCAACGGCGATCGTGCGCTGATGGGAATCAGTCAGCATGCTGCGTCGATTCGGGTACCTTTTAACCGTCATGTGAAAGAATTCCACTATTATGTGGGAAGCAGTCTCCATGACAATCAGATTATGATGGAGAGTGATCTGTCCATTGAATTGCCGGTGGAGCATACAGATTCAGGCGAAAAGGGCTTTATTTTTGAGGAACTGTTTGTGCCAAAGGAACAGTTGGACAAGTGCAAAGAAATTTATCAGATTGAGTTTGTCGGTGCAGCAGATAAGGCAGATGGAAGTGCCGACAATACGGTTGTATATTACCGACGGATAAGTGGCGATATCACCGGGGATCCTGAGCAGGAGATTAGTCATTTTATTACTGACGATGGACTGCGGATCACGCAGGAAGATATTGAAAAGATCTCTGAAGATATAGGAGCAGTGGCTTCTATTCGGCTTTATTTTACCAATATTAATAAGGATACGGGTGGTTGTACGAATCCCGATGGCTGTTATTACCATTCTTCCGATGTGAATTATAAGGAACGCGGGCTGAAGGTGATCGTAAAGGGCCAGACGAATATTTATACGGAAGATGTTTTGTATTCTGGTCAGGAATATCTGACTTCTACCGCAGTATTTGGACGCTCGGAACACTGGAATTTTGAAAGCAACCAGGAGGTGCCCAGAATCAATCATGCTCCGGTTAGTGCTTCTATGATGGTAGTGCGTCCGCATCCTTATGTTGAAGTACAGTCTGTTTTTGAGGATATTACAGTAAGCGGAAACGGAAATTCTGCTTCCTCCAGTGTAAATTCTAATGATATCGCTGATGTACCTTTGGGTGAAGTTTATCGTTATGAGAGTCATCCGGAAAATTATGACCGTTACCAGCACAGCTTTAAATTTACCTATGGTGACAGAATTCGTAATGGACGAAGCGGAACAGGGTATAACCAGTCATCAGAGAGTTACAGCGATCTGATAGGTCCGGTTCTCCACGGGGACTTCCCTCTCAACCAGGAAAATAAGGGCTTTGTTGCTACGGAAGTTATTTTAGATCCGACCATGTTTGATTATGGAGAAGGTGCTTCTCTTACCTTATACAGCAGTGATTTTGCGAAAGATGCAGCAGGAAATGTGATTTCCGGCAGCAGCATTGTACTTTCCGAGGAGGATCTTAAGCTGTATGCGGCGGGTACAGATCATAATATTGTGCTGAAGGATCTGGTGGCAGCAGAAATGCCTGCAAATACCGAATTCGTGCTGGGAGCTTTTGATCTGGAGTATTCGGTATACTATGGAAGTACAAAGACACTGACCAATGGAAATAATCAGAACTTTATTACATTCAAAGGAGACTTAAGTACATATAATGAGACAAGCCAGGTGCCCCAGCTGCTGACTGCAACAGCAGAATTTAAGACCGCACCTTATGATCCGGAGGATGAAGATCTTCCGGATAATCAGAGAAGAACGGAAAGTTGGGGACACCATGCTTCTTTCCGTCCGCAAAAGGCGGCGCCAAAGGTGATCGTACAGTCCAAGGGAACCGTAGGAAGTGATTCCGGTTATCTTTCCAGATATAATTATTACGATTACAACACCAACAATTTCAATTTCCCTATCCAGGGTGACGGACTGACAGTAGACGGCGGAATCCGCGAGACATCCAGGGATGCGGAAGGAAGTTATTATCAGGTGCAGCTTTATAATAACGGACCGACCCGTATGTATAACGGAGTCATGAAAGTAGAGATTCCACTTTCTGAAAATGTGCCATATATGGATGAATCGGGCAATGTAGTCCGTGATATAGTGGGTTATGATGCTACCCGCTTTGTTTCTAATGCAAATTTTGTGGGTAATGCAACCAGAAATGGAAAGCTGGGAATTGAAAAGATTACGATCGCGGATTTCCGGACGGAAGAAGAACAGCTGAATAATACGCTGCCCAGAACTTTTGTCATTGAACGGATCAATGATACGGATAACTATGAAGTATTCCTGCTGGATGAAAATGGTCAGAAAACAGTGTTACAGGCTTCTGTCACAGCAGATTACTTTATAAAAAATGGTGTGCTGGATCTGACAAAAGAGCAGTGGTACGGCACACAAACGGCTCCGATTCCCGGAGGTATTCAACATCCTGCGGAATTCAATGTTGAGCTCAGTGCTTATAATGCCAAAATTGAGAATCAAAGTAAGCTTGGCTGGATTCAGGTACATGGTATTCCGACAGGCAGATACTATACGAAGACAATAGATGCCGATACCGGCGATGAAAACTATTCCAGCTCCAGTGCTTTGACGGTAAGGGCTTCCTTTAATGAATTATATGAGACAAAACAGGATGGAAGCTTCAGTACCTCTATAAGTGCAGCGGAAGCCAAGCTGCGGATAGAAACCAGTAAGCCGCAGGTAGATGTACAGCCTTATAACGGAAGAAGTCTTGGTTCCCTTAATGGAACGATTGAGACAGATATGCAGGCGAATGGTGCTTATTTCGATGTGCTTTTGCGCAATATGAGTTATTCTAAGATGGAAGAGGCGGAGCTTACAGCGGAACTGCCTTTCGGTCTGGCACCTCCTCTTGAACAGGAAGACGGCACTGTGGTTCGCGGCGATACCGGATTTTTCCTGAACCAGATCGAGATTCCTTCCATGAATTATACAGAAGAGATCCTTTCTATTGAAATTGAAGAATATGGAACCGGTAAGACGGTTTCGATTCCTGTAAAATATGGCGAAGAAGGCTGCTGTGTTCAGTTTAAAGATGTGACAGATCCGATCACCGGGAAGGTGAAACATGTAGCAGATAAGGTTGTCGTAACGAAGAGCATGTGGAACAGTGAGGCTCTGGGCGATAAGTCGATCGAGCGGCCTAAGACAGTGCGGATCCGTGTAAAGAATCAGGATGGCGGAACTTCCAGTATTATGACGAGAGTGCGTTTTTACGGTACTCCGGCAGGATATTTATATAATGAGATCAAGAATGAGGACGGAAGCACTTCCTGGGAAAAGATAGATACTTTAACGCTTCAGGCTACCTGGAAGGATGAGACGGAGCTGGAAAATCAGAAATATGATCCGGATACTTCCTATGACTTTGCCATCGTGAAGAATCAGGCCAGCATGCGTTTGGTTCCTTCTGCGCCTACCACAGATCTGTATTCGAAAAAAGAAAACAGACCGGATCCGTCCCAGCCGGAGAGCACAGACAATCCGGGCGCTGATTATGACGGAGAATTAAAGACACTGACTGCTTCTTATGACAGCGTTACGCCGATCGTGCCGGCACCGGATCCTATGCCAGCAGGCGGAAACAGCAGCCGGGGAATCAGTTACAGAGCATATCTTGGCAATAATTCCAACAGTGCCATGTCTGCTCCCCGCTATACGATCACTTTCCCAATGAATACGGAAACTACGCCTACCAATGTGGAAGATGAACAATGGAGAGGCTTTGATCTGACGGGAATCCGGTTTGATGAAAATCTGATTGGAAATCATAAGTTTGTCGGTTATAAAGACAGTGCTAATTTCCTGCGTGCAGAAAAACTGGAAAATGGAAATTATAATGTAATTCTTGATGAGACAGATCCGGTTACCGGAGAGTCTAATCATCTTCCGGCAGTGGAGAAGACAGAGGCTGAGGTACTGGAAATGGCAGCCTCCAATGCCTGGGAGGAAGCTTATAACGATGGCCTTGCAGATATTAAGGCGATCCGGATTACCGATCTGACGAAGAAGGATGAAAATGGAGATCCATTTGTCTATGAAATACCAAAGAAATATCTGGATCAGCTGAACGAAGAGAAGCAAAATGAGAGCGGAGCTTTATTGACAGAAGAAAGCTGGAGAGGTTATGTGCCCCATCCGTGGAAAGTGGAGATTGAATTTTCCAGATTTTCTTCCGATGTGAGAGATAAAGCAGATATGGGTATTTTAGATTTCTTTGGTGAGATCACCCGTTATGCAGATTCGGATACTCGTCAGGATATCTGGAATGCCGGACAGATTAATAACAGCCTGCCGGCACAGGACAGCTTTATTGACTATGTGGCAGGTACGGATATTCAGATTGACCCGCTAACAACGGCCGAGCAAAACGCGCGGTTTAGTTCAGCATGCTTTATTATCAAGGATCCCCGTCCGGCGCAGATGGCTGAACTGGGCTATTATAACCGTCCGATTTATACAGGAAATTCCGGTGGTGTGGGCAATACCCTCAGTAATTACGGATGGAATGGCAGCAGCGGATACCGGGCCGGAAATACAGATATTTATAATACATATGGAACCTATGGCGGCAGTATCAGCCAGAATACGAAGTGGACGTATGTGCCTTATGCGAGAGAGTATCAGTCTATCTATCGTCTGACCAATGACAGTATTTCCAGAATGCAGGATTTCCATTTTATCCTGAAACCGGAGATGAGCGGAGCCGATGACGGCGATGAGGCTCACAGGGGTATTCATGTGATGGATATGGTGATCCGCAAGGAATTGTTTGACCAGGCCCAGATCGATACCATTATTTTCCGCGATAAGGACGATCCGGAGAATACCTATGTGCAGGTTACAAGAGACCACAGTGCACTGGAAGAGGAGGAGACCGAACAGCGTCAGAAGACGGTCGATGAGTGGAACACAAAGGCAGCCGAGATGCGAACCAGAGCGGAAGAACTTTTAGCGACTGGCGACGAGGCTGATGCCATAGAAGCAGCGGCTCTTGAAAAGGAAGCATTCCGCTTAGAGGATGCGGCCTTAAAAGGAGCAGAAAATAAAGAGATTTATGAAAATGACAGCTATACCGTTTGTGTATTTAAAAACGGTACCCAGACAGCCACAGGAACGATTACAAGGGAAACAGGCGATAATCGCAATCCGGGAACTCTGGCTGAGGGACTTTACCAGTTAAAAACAGGTGACCTTTTAATCAGCCGTGACTGGATCGTGGAAAGTGCGGGAATCCAGAATGTGGGTGAAGTGACCTTAGAAGGTCGGAACTTTAAACCAAACCGGACAGAGGAAACGATGAATACCAGTGTGGCCGGAACGATTCCCGACAGCCAGTCAATAGTATTTATCGGTATCAGTGACAAGCCGATGGATCAAACCGCTTATACAGATGGCGAGTTTAGAGGATTTTTGTATCATCATACATACGCGCAGGTAGTCAGTGAAGAGGAGAAGGATGAGAACGTAACCGTTGGCATTGAACGTCAGGATAATGACAGATCGTTCATTTCTGTTCCCCGTCTGTTCTTTGATACTACCCTGAGTGCGGCATTGATCGACAGTGGAAATACAAGCAGGCGTTTTGATAACGAGACAGTATCCGATGATCCGGCAAGGACCGGCATGTATTATGCCGGCAGCGGCTATACGAATGATTATCATGAAAATACCAATCTGGAAGCAGGGTATAAGGCCATGGCTGCCTATACCGTGGATATGCGCCAGTGGTGGCATGAAGCACAGAGCGCAGTAGTCAACGGGCAGACAGCAGCGCCTTCGGATGGCTGTTATGATGACCTTTTAATCGGAAATGGAACGATACTGCAGGATTATAATGCTTCTGCCAATGTGGATATGAAGCTGGAAGTAGATGCAGACAGATTTGACTCTTATTATCTGAAGCTGCGTCCGGCCCTGAAACCTTTCTTAAACTATGTGACCATTCATTATACAGATGGTTCCACCGCGACGATAAATAAAAGTGATTGGCGAGGAAATGCACTGAATTATCATAAGGCAGCTTCTGTGGGACCGGATCAGGCCGCGTTGACAAATGGGGTATCTGCCGGCATCGAAACGGCAAATAATCACGATGGCAGAGGCG
Source organism: Lachnospiraceae bacterium (assembly GCA_050944855.1). Classification (GTDB taxonomy): domain Bacteria; phylum Bacillota; class Clostridia; order Lachnospirales; family Lachnospiraceae; genus Lactonifactor. Next base: position 36,971 of record JBMNRU010000014.1, on the reverse strand, counting down.
GAGTAGCCCATAAGTATACTTCTTATTCGGAGACGAATGTGGCTTATGAGGATGAAAATGACTGGTTCCGTATCAATCTGGTCAGTGCGAAACCGACCTTCGACAATGCCAATCCGGTTCTGCCTGCGTATAATCCGCAGCTTTTAACTGAGACAACAGCTACCAGCAACCATTATTACAAATCACCTTCTGTATCCGTAGATTCCGGAAAGATTGATTATGTGGTTCTGAATTTGTCTATTAACACGAAGGCTTCTGATGGAACAGTGGAAAATTTGGGACGGGTGATTGCAGCCGATGAAGGTAACTGGTATAGAGAACCGTTTGATCCGGAAATGCATGATGCACCGGTGACTCCATGGGCAGATACAGATCAGGGCAATCAGAATACCCGTCATTCCATCGAACTGGCAGGACGTCTGATCCGCTCCGGATCTCAGAGTGCACGGGTGAGCACTACGATCCAGATCGGAAATCAGTTTGGTACGGTGGACAGCCAGGGAAATCCTGCGAAAGAAGCCGCAAACGTGCGTCCTCAGGATGACGTAACGGTAGTCCGTACGGATAGTGGTTCTCCTCAGAAAACCAAGAGCGACTGGTCCTATAATGAGTGGTATTATTACTATAATGCGCATACACATTGTAGCGCCTATACCTGTTGGACAGAATATGATATGCATCTGAGAGCATCTCATGCAGGACATCTTTATGAGGATGTATCTGTGACGGTATACCCGCCGGATCCTCGAAGTGATAAGGGATTAGGCGCATCTCAGGGATACCAGATGTATGCACCTGCCGGCGGAGATATTAGCACCGATTTTGTAAGGGCGGACTCCGGAAGAACATTCTATGATAATGGAAATGTACCGGTATACGGTGGACTGCGAGCTTATACGCTGGGAGTTAACCAGATGACCAACACGGTTAGCGATGCTTACTATGGTGCTTATAATCATGAGTGGAATGGAAAAGTCAGCCATGTGGATCGGGTAGACCTTACGGATACCCTTCCGGCGATTACCAGAGAGGACGGATGGCATAAGGGATTCTTTAGCCGTTATATTGAAGTAGCGGCGAAGATGGAGCCTTATGTAAGCCAGATTGTCGTTACTATTCAAGATAAAGACGGAACACAGCGGGAAGTGGTATTGCCGCGAAGTGAATTTTATAATGAGACATTAGATGAGAATATGGCGGGTAAGGTTCTGTTCCGCTATGAGACCAATGATGCGTCAAAAGGAATCATAGGAGAAACTGATCTGGACGGATATCCGGTTGATCTGGAAACATCCAACGGTCAGCTTTCTGATGCAGATACCAGCATTGCGGAAAATAACCAGGGTATGGATCCTGATAAGAGCAATGTGGTCATGCTGAAAAAAGATGAGTATCCGGTTAAGATTGTCATGACAGCACTAAATCTGCCCGGTCATGCAGATGAGACCACAGAATACATAGGGGTAGAGCCAAGAGCAAATTATGATAACAACACAAATCCTGACTTTTACTGTTTCGGTAATGTGGACGATGTGTTGGCGGATATATACGTACATGATTCCGTGCCGTTATTCCGGGGAGACAGATTCTCTGTTCTGGATGGTACGGCAGCCAAAGACCGGTATAACAGATCCAGCGCTACTACCACCTACAATACCACTGAACAGTTAGGTTATACGCCGAGCATTGGCGGACGCTGGGGTGATACTTATGATGGCTATGGCAACCTTACCGGAATCCACAGTGCGGCCAATGCCTATTGGTGGGCGAGAAGAGCAGCTCCGACAGCGCAGATTCATGTGGATACCATACCGGCGCAGTCGAATCCGGAGAAAGGAACCTACGATTATGAAGCCGATAATCTGACTCCGGAGGAGATCGAGTTCCGCCTGTGGGCAGAAAACACTACAGTTAAGTCCATCCGCGGAGAAGGCGAGGATGCAGTGGGCCATGATGCCAGCGGAGTATATTATGACCAGCTGAGTTATCATAATGTGATGCCGGAAGGTTTCCGTACCCGGGAACTTCTGATTCCGATTCAGTTTGTGGATCTTATAAAGGATGAAGCGGGAACTTTGGATTCGCTGCATCGCTTTGGTATTACATCCTTTGTTCTTCATCTGGCTACGAAGGCGGATCAGAAAGATGCGTCAGGCACTCTCTATGATTATGATCTGAAGAAAGAGATACTGGACTATATACTGGGTGATACAGAGACAGAGCGCAACGCAGCGAAAGCTAAGTGGGATAAGTATGTAACTCTTGCAGATGAAAACGGCGATCAGGCCGCATCAAAAGACAAGGCTATGTACTATCGGATCGATATCCTGCAGATGTTTGACGACGGAGAACTGGATTCGGTAGACCAGGGTGATGGAAGTTATGGTCCTGTTCTCAACGTGAAAGTAAAAGATCAGACGTATCTCCAGAAGAGTATTCAGTCACTGGATTTCAAGCTGGAAGTGAGGACACCATGGCTGATTGAAACAGAAAAGAACAAAGAACGGTATTTTGCACCGAATGAATACGGAACAGCAACTCTCACCGGAGAGCGGGGAGGAGACCGTCTGAATGAAGAGTTTACCAATGAAGACGGAACGACAGATCTGACCAAACTTCCGGCAGATCTGAGATTCTCCGGTATTTTTGTAGATCGTCTGTATGATACGAAGACAGGAAAGGAAAATACCGATTGGGATTATACCAGTACGCCTACGGTGGAGACCGATCCTTTGGCACTGTGTAAGTATATTTACGATAACGCAGCGCTGAATCTTCATACAGCGGGTGTCAACGGCATTGATTACTATCGGACAGACCGTAATATTGATATAAGCGGCCAGGAGAGACTTTCTTTCTACAACAGAGCTTCTAAGATTGATCTGGCAGTCAATCGTCAGCCTTATCTGTTGGATGAGAATGAAACGGTTGCCACTGATCTGACGGCCAGCTATCAGGATGACGGCAAGAATCATGTGCCGATGGCAGAAGACTATAACGAAAAGAATTCAGATCCTGATCCGACCAATGATCCGGAAAGCATTACGGATCTGACCAGACTGATGCCCGGTGATCGAATTAACTATTATGTAACGGCCATTAATCAGAAGGATACCCTCAGAGAGAACGCGGAACTGCATAATCCGGTGATTCGGTTTGATGCGCCGGAGGGTACAAGAATTGCCCGTTGGGTATATATGCCTGACTGGCTGCCGATGGGTCAGAATGAAGAGATTGATAAATACGGAAATGTAGTTTTAGACAGCGATGGAAATCCTGTGATGACGGATATGGCTACCGATGCATCACTGAGTGACTTTACGGTATATGATCCTGACAGTCTGGAATCTGACGGCAGCTATACCATTGTTCCGGAGAATACGGAATTGACGGATCTTTACACCGGTCAGGAACGTCCGCACCTCACCACATTCTTCTCGCTGTTGAAAGGTGCATCTGCAGCGGATGCAGAGGAAAAGGCGGTACGTTCTCTGGTATTCCAGCTGAATGGAACCCTGAAGATAAACAAGGGATTCCGGCTTTTGATTGTACTGGAGGCAGAGTCTGCGCCGGAAGATGGCAATATCGTGCCGGATCTGGCAGGTGATACGGTGGAAGATGCTCTTGTTTACGCGGGAGCACAGCTGAATCATGGCCATTATCCTTATTATTTCACGGATACGCCATTGATCTCCCAGGTAGGAAACAGCGAGAATTATATGAGTACCGCTGATAATTATACGGAAAAAGCGTTTGACAGAAAGCTTACGCCTACTTCACCGGCAGTTCAGGAGCAGATTAGGATAAACGGTTCCGGAACGGTAAGCTATCTGCGCTGTAAACCAACAGATACCACAGCGGCAAGGGAAGATTTGGACGGCTATGAATTAAAGCCTACAGAGGCTGTGATCCGTTCCGGCGGAAAGAAGATGTATGGGCCGACAGTGCCGCCGAATATCCGGATTGAGGCAAAAGACCCGGTAGATACATCACCGACCATTATTACCGTGGGAGAACCGACGAATCCTGCACTTAATGATGCGGGCAAGCTGATAAATACCGACGGTACCTTCCGCAACGATACGAAGCATACCAGTACCAGAATAACGGCGATGGTAGACTTTATCAGCGGAAATATTAAGAGCAATAACAGTCTGATCAATCAGAAAGATAAAGATATTCTTTCTCTGCAGGGCTTCTTCTTAAATGAACTTCCTGTTATCAAGTATACGGACGGAGCAGGAAACGAGAAAGAAGCCGTGCGGCTGGTACAGCTCCGTCAGGATTTGAATGCAGACGGAACCGTACGGGCTGACTGGAGTGATGATGCTTACGATCCCGCAGATCGGGATAAGATAAGAGAACATCAGGATGGATGGACACTGGTACATCCGGATGGAACCTATCAGGCAGAAGATGGAACCTACAAAAAGGTGGATCCTCGTGACGTTGCCAGAATTAAATGGGAATACAGCGGGCTGAATTCTTCTGATCCTGAGAGCGGAGACGGATATGTATATCTGGATCCGGTAGAAATGCAGGGTATCAGTGCATGGCAGAATATTGACGAGGCCCATGACCCAAGTTACTACAGCTACAATTATCATGTAACGGTTCGTGAGGAACTGGCTCATGACCATGAACCAATATTGGATGAAACCGATCCGAACGATCCGAATGAGGAAATTGACGATACGGATTATTATGTGATTGGCAACATTGCCAGACAGATCGTGTACCGCCGTATGGTAGTAGCTGATTTCAAGAGCGAGGCGTTTGCTCCTGACAGTCTGTACACGGATGAGAACGGACGTACGACAATAGCTGAGGGTGCCAAGACTTTGGCCTCCTACAGACCGCAGGATACCTGGTATAATAAGGTCAGTCTGTCTGTTGGAGACATGGAGACAAAACAGGCAACTGCTTCCGCTTCCATTAAAAATCCTACAGATGAGGGAGATCTTCTGGTAACCTCGCCGGTAAGTACAGAAAGTACCGATATCAATGATACACTGGGTGCGGGACATCTGTATCAGCCTACGATCATAGATAAGGTGCCCATTCAGTATGTGGACGTACCAGACAGTATGCTGCCTCAGGGTGGAAAAGATGCGGTGACAGAAACGCCGACAGAGATTTCTCTGCCTGATGATGTGATCATTAACTGGTATGATGAAAACGGAGAACTGAAAGATCCGGAAGACTGTATATCTCCTACAGTTACGGTATATCGTACCACGCAGGAGGATATCGGCGGAATGCAGTCCTACCCGTCTACCTATAATGACAGAGGTGTGCTTTCACCGGTAGATACAAGTCAGTCTCCGGCTTCTGATGCGGAATACTTTGTTTATACGTATACCTTTAGAAATGATGAGCACACAGCGGCTTTAAGCCGTAAGGAGAGGATTGAGATCCTTTATCCGACTACGGCTCATCAGAGCAATCTTCCTATGGCTACCTTCAAAGACGGAGAGAGTCAGGGTGACAATATTTACATGCCGGGCTACCAGCAGTATGGAACCTATCCGACAACGAGAGCGGTCAATCAGCCTATGGATATGGATAACCTGATCCACGACGTGGGTGTTACGGGACTTCGTTTTGGCTATCAGGAGGCAGTTCATCTGAACGAAGAGGGTCAATGGGTTCCGATTCTGGAGGAAGATGGAAGTGTTAGAAGCTATGTGGATGATCAGAAGATCGACAGAGCAGAATTTTTGAACAATTCCACTACGCAGATTCCGGGAACGAGCAATAGCAGTAAGCGGAAGAATGGTCTCTTCTTTGATGACGACTGTCAGACAGGTGCAGTGCAGAAGGTACTTGTGACAACTCCGGCCAGCCAGGGCGCGGATAAGACTTCTGTCCGTGAATTCCTGTATAACGATGTAGCGCATCCTACCGTGTCAGGACACTCTACACCGGTAGATTATTATCAGCTGCTGATCAGAGGAAGAACCTGGAATATAAAAGAAGATCTCAGTCTTGACGTGGAAACGTACGACGATGACTTCCAGCTTTCAGAAGAAGGAAAGAAAGAAAATATTTTGTGGTCGGAGAATAATCTCCATCTGCAGAAGGCATGGCTGGAGGGAACTACTCAGTTCCTGGCAGATCCGAATGAAAGCACTCAGGAGAAAGCGGACTTCTATTTCAACGGAGATATAAACGGAGGCAATAAATACACGGCTGTTGACGGTTACAAAAAGACTGCAAAGTTACAGTACGGCGATATGTTTATCTCTCGTCTGACGGCGCAGAACTACGGTGACTGGGATCTGGACGGTGTGGTATTTACCTATGTATTCCCGAAAGGAACCATGCCGGTTCTGGGAGAGGATAACGAACTGGATATGTCCAAAGTGCAGGTGACCTTTGGAAACGGAGAAATCGTCGATCCGGCTGATTATGAAGCTGTTATTCTTCAGAGGCCGACAGATGAGTCTTATGATGACGGAAAGCCAAATCATTTGGCTGCTTATAATGCTTTCGATCCTTATTTGGCCGAGACTTACTATAAAGACGATGCCTATAAGACTTACACAAGAGATGCTGATGAATATCCATGGGTAGTGGAGATTCAGGTTAAGGATTCTTTGAGCAGATTCTGGAACAACAATGAAGCTGAGGCAGCAACGCAGGATCACTATAGGATGGATGTGGACCTGACCGGACTTGTTTATTCCCAGAATGAAAATGAGGCTTATTTTGATACCCTTTATGTGACGCCTTATACATCTGAGACGGCCAGAGAGGAAGCTGTATGGAACGAGGATTACTATCAGATTTATGATTATGGAATCCAGAAGACGGCAGATTACCGTTTTAACGGTTTGGTTAACGGCTTTTATCGTTACTGTGATACGTTTACCAATGGGGATACCTATACAAATCCGAAAGAAGAGGTACCTCTTACCGTAACAGAGGCTGCTGCTTACAAGCAGAATGTTTCCACCAACGGTGATGATTCTAAGCTGAATAACAGAACCTTTGCGAGAAGCGGCAATATTGCCAAGCTTTCCGAGCCGGTGCTGCGGCACTGGTCAGAAACCCTGAAGGAGGATGTGGATGGAACCACCTATAATCCTTCCTCAGAAACTAAATTTAATGAGTTTTATCAGGAATTGGAGACACCGTTCACTATTAATATGTATGCAGAGAACCAGTTTGTATGGGAGAATATCAGGTCTGATACAGCGGGAGCAGCTCTGCACTACTGGGATGCTGCCAGCAATACGCGGCTGAGTTATCCGGATCTGGCTTACGGAAGCAATGATTATTATTACAGAAGCTTTGTACCGGATCTGAATGATTATGGCGGACGAGGCAAATATGTCATTCCTGTACTTTCTAACCTGTTGCCGGAGGGAATCGTTCCACTGGATGAGAACGGCGATCCTTACAGTAAGGACGGAAAGAACAATAATGGCAGACAGTCTCTGGATTATGAGATGACGGTGCGTAATGTAAGTACGCTCCAGAGCGGAGAACCGGCCAATGCTGTAGTGGAACAGGATGATTATTTCCTGAAGAGTCAGTACGATACGGAAGTGGAATACATAGAAGAACTGCATCGGTACATGGTTCGTCTGGTACCGAAGGCTTCCATAAATCCGCATAATTATGAAGATATGCAGAGTGTACTTCATGCACCGAGACTGGATTTTAATGACAACTTAAGCGTGCAGTTTAAGGTAATGGCCGTGTCCATGCCGGAGTATGACACAGAAGATGGTTTGAATACAGACTATCTGGAGAGATGGCAGCAGGATCGAAGCTTCATATCTTCTAAGGTACCATCCTTTAAGTATTACACAGATACCAGGGATGACGCTGAAAGAGGATTAGAAGAAAGCGGATTTGCAAAGAATCCTTTCGATGTGGGTACTGACAGCATTCGATACTACATGTCCGGCATATACTGCGGTGAACGATATTGTGGAAGGTATCATGAAGTGCCTGATACACGTTTAGACAGTACCGGTATCAATGGACGGATCAAGGAGTATACGAAGGATGAAAAGACCGTAGAGTTTATCGGCCGAATGGAACGTCACGATGAGTCTGACAATCAGAATTTTGAGGACTATCAGGACAGGACAGCCCTGGAATATGGCTATGCGCTGTTAGACATCGACGGAAACGGTGTGGTTGACCAAAACAGCAACGGTACACAGATAACCGATACCTTCCTGTCCAATACACTGTATATTTATACAAAGAATCCGAGAATCTCTCTGGAGAAGGAGCTTGCGTTAGACAAGAAGTCTGCCGGAATTGGCGAAAATGACGGTTCTCCGGATTATCAGGGCAGGGAATTGCCAGAATCAGAAGTGATCGATCCGGAAGGCAATCGGAGCCATTCTGACTATGAAGAAAATCCGGATGAGAGAACTTTTCTTGACAATCCGGTAAGCTACGGTGACAGAATCTGGTTTAGCATTACGGTACATAATACACCGTCTGCATCGGCAAACGATATGGTTTATGAGAATACTGACAGAGAGATAGCACAGGTTCCGGGATGGGATTCCAGTTACTATAATCTTGTGAACTGGGATTCTTCCAGAAACTATGATGCACAGATGGCACTGCGAAGTCAGAAAATGTCGGAAAGCGGCCATGTGGCCCACGGAGCTTTTGTATTTTCCGATTATCTGCCGGAGATTCTGGCTTATGACAGAGTGATCGCGCTGGAGGTATATGAGGAGGACGGAACGACGAGACTTCTGAGTCGTGAAGAGGCGGAAGCAGAAGGCTGGACGATTCTGGATAACTCTCCGGTGCCGAAGAATAACGGCACTATGGATAATGAGAAATTTGTAAGTATTACGGTGATTCCACCGGGAAGCGGAGACTCCTTTAATGGTAATACGGAACAGAACACCTATAATTCCGTTGCTCACGGGGAAAGACCGGACGGCTGGCTGGGAAGCGGTGCGAAATTCAAGTTAAAGATCCGCGCCAGAGTCAGTGACATCCCAATGGAAAACGGCAGTTATGAGGAATTTTTCCAGGATGGTGAAACGCTTCAGACCTATTTTAATAAAGTATTGATCAATCTGGATCAATTGGATGGAAATTTTGCCGGTCTGATTCAGGAAAATACAGATTATCTGACTGCTTATAATCAGGTAGCAGAAGAGTATAACAAAAAGGTAGAGGAGGGCAAAGACGAAGACACAGTCATTGTGACGAAGCTGAGACTTCTTCCTCTGTCAGGCAGTACGGCGGGAAATACATACCTGGATGATCAGTATAAAGATTCTGTAAAATATTATAGTGGGTATGATAAAGACGGCAAAAAGCTGGTAGAGGTATCCGACAGTGACGACAGCAAACCGTTCTTCTTCCACGATGGCGATGGAAGCAGTGCGGGAGATGTGTCAGAGGATTATCTGCTGGAAACTCTGCGGGAGAACCGGGCAAGCCTGAACCAGAAGGCAGACGAGGGGCAGTGCGGAAGTGAACGATATGCGTATGATACTTCCTACGGCTTTAAGATGGCGGCTCCTCCTGAAAGTATTCTTCGTGTAGATACGAATAGAACGGTACGGCCGTCTATCGGTGGTCCGATTGAGCCTGTATACAGAGGCGAGGATTTCATCAATATGTATCTGGGCGAAGCCAGATTCCTCAGCGGAAATGTCAATGCTCTTTATGTAGTAAATGATCTGCCTCTTTACGCGGCGCAGAGTCCGAGAAATTCCAATACGGATGTAACGATAGAGTCAGGAACGAAGATCGTTAATACGGTGGAAAGCATCAGTACCGGTGTATGGCTGATTCCTGATACAGTTGTGGATCCATATGGAGAGGATAATGCAGATTATGTGAAAAACCTTGGCGATCATTTGAAAATCTCTGTCTACTACACCAGCAGAGAACGGACAAAGGATCAGAGACTAAAAATTACCAAGATTGATGATTTGGATGCCGAATATGCGGATGGAACTCGTGTTTGGAAGAAGTTGGGCAGTGCACCGTATCAGATCCGGACTACGGATCCGATGACCGGTGAAGAGACGATCACCAGACCGAATACAGAGCTTATGATTGAAGATCTGTTCCCGGCTGGCACACCGGATTCCGTGATCACGAAGGAAAAAGAAGATATTAATCAGGTAATGTGGATGGTCACCACCGATGATCCTATGAACTATCCGATCCCGGCAGGATTTAGAGTAGATGTAGATGCAGATCCGGATCTGGAAGGACAGCAGTATTTAAGTGATATTAAGGATCCTAATCTGGATTATGACAATCTTTCCCTGAGCGAGCAGAAGGCTCAGCAGAGAAAGGGTCAGAACCCGCTTCACATGGATGAGTTTAAAGATGGATCGGATGAGATTAAGGATACAGCCAACAGCGTGCGCAATAACGCTATGCACATTCAGATGAAGACAAATTCCCGGTCGGCTAACGTAACCTATACTGCAGATTTTGCGGATATGTACGGAGCATACGGAGACAATCAGATTGTTCATCTGTGGGAGGATGCCCGTGCCGGAATGGGTCTGACCAGTGAGAATGCGATTCTGGAGTTGGCGATTACTTCTCAGTATCTGCGTTATAATCCGAGAACCAGTACTAATCCGAATGCTTATTATGCATGGAATGACAGTATTGCGGTAAATGCGAACAGTAATCTTTTGAAGTATACGGTTACCTTGGATAACATGAAACAGGAAGATATTGAAAATCCGTATCAGTTGGCGGATGTTCTGACGGATCCGGAAATTATCATGGAAATTCCACAGACACTGTATTATTCCAAAGATACGACGCTGTTCCAGTATAAGCCGAATGAAGAGATCGTGGATTCTCATGTTATGAGCGGAAATTATCAGACAACGCAGGCTTACGGAAACGATCAGCCGCTTTACTGGACCTATAAGGTAGTATCCAAAGATGGCGGAGCGCCTGATCCGGGGACTGTTCTGGAAGGACCGGTAGAAGCAATTTTCGATGGAAATCGAATTCGATTTAAGTTTGCCGGAAAGCTGAGACCGGGAGACCGAATTGTTATTGAATATTTGATGAGAACCGATATTAAGGATGCAGATGCGAGTGATTCCCATAAGATCACAAACGCTTACGGCACAGGCTTGACAGGTACCCTGGATCCCCATCAGCGCATGGATATGGAAAGTGTTACCTATAGTATGATTGTGGACAACAACGACTTCGACCGGGACAGCAGTACCAGTGACCGTATGATTACGGTAATTTCTACGCCTGTAGGATATTCTGTTCCTAACAGTTTCCGAGGCCTGAAGAGTGTCAGATCGCTTCTTTCCGATACCGTACCTGGTGTATCCGCGCCGATACCTTTGCTGGAAGGTGAGACGTATTATTACAGAAATATGATCACCAATGAGACAGAAGCGTCTACAGCTTCTCTTACCTATCCTATGATGTTTGATATCCTTCCTAATGTAGGAGATACCATTATTACTACCATTGAAAATGGAAAAGGAAGGGATAGAGGTTCACAATACAGTCCATGGATTATTCCGGAAAGTATGGAACTGGTAGTAGATGTGAAGGAGGAAGACGGAAGCCGAAGAGATGTTCCTATTGAAGAATATATGACGTCACAGAAGTATCTGACGGAGAATGATCTGACATTGGAGCAGGCACAAAGAAGGGCAGCATATACGATCTGGGTAGGACCTGTAGTAAAACAGGAAGACGGAAGTATTGAACCGGGTCGGTTCTTTGGGGATACGTTTGATGTGTCCACAAGGACATCTCCAGGCTTTTATGCACAGGTAGCACGTTCTGTAATGAATGGAGCCGGATATCAGCCGCCGCTTAGTGTATCAAGTGAAAAATTTGATATCACTAAAAATAATATCAAGCTGGAAGAACTTCTGGCTATGAAGGACACAGATCCGGAGAGATATAATAGGATTTCCAGGAATTTGCGTCAGTTCTGGCTAAGCTTTGATCAGCCGGATGTGAAGCTGGATAATAATTTGCTTCTGACTCTGCGGTATCAGATGGAAACGCCTTTGAATCTTCCTGTATTTGCAGGACAGCAGAGTGCGAACTCAGATCTGGTAAAGAATCAGATCAGTTCTTACCGTGCCGTGAACTCCTTTGCAAGAACGTATGAGATGAGAAACCTGGCCGGCAATGACCCTGGTACCCAGAATGCATCAGAAGCGGAGGTAACCGTATTTGTTAATGCGCCGGCGGGCCGCGGCTATATTGGTGATTATGTATGGCTGGATGCCAACAATGATGGTATTCAGAATGAAGTAACTTATGAGATTCCTGATTATGATGGAAAGAACCTTTTAAACAGACCGCTTCCGAAACGGAAGAGGGTGATGGATCCAGAGGGCAATATCAGTTATGAGCCTGACTGGGGCACTGACGCAGATGGAAATCTGCTTCCGGATCCCGGTATCAACGGTGTGAAGGTAGAACTGATGTCACCGAATGGAAAATATTACATGAACCAGGATGGTCAGGCTGTCAATCCGGTTCCAAGATCGGACGGAACCTATACCGTATTGGATCCGAATACCGGAGAACCGGCTGTGGAAGGTTCCACCGGTTATGCAGTCGCTCCGTCCCAGTACGGACCGGTGTCCTGTGTGACACGCAGCGACTACTATGGAAACCAGGGCTATTACATCCTGCCGGATCTTCAGCCTGGAGAGTATACACTTCGCTTTACTATGCCGGAGGAATATAATCATTATGGACTGACCACGCAGGAGCTTGGTGTACAGAAGGTTCCTATGGCAACCTATACACCGGAAAACAGCGGCGGTTCCTTCTCCAGCCTGACATTCCAGACAAAGACCACGGTTAAGGTCGAGGCAGTGGAAACAGAAGGAGAAGCATGGGTACGCTACGATCAGGACAGCACCTCCTACGATGTAGGAATCGGACTTCCGGTACGTTATGGCGGTTATGCCTGGGTAGATTCCCTGGATGCACCGGATGAGGATCCGACTCTGTATGCGGATACGAATTACGACGGTATTTATCAGACCGTGCTGAACCCTGAGTATGAAGGAGACGTGAAAGAAAAACCGCTGGCCGGTGTAACCATCAATGTCTATGAGGCAGATAAAGACGGCAGCATGATCCTTAAAAATGGTTTGCCGGTTCTGGCTACGGATATGCATGGTGAGCCGATGACAACCGTTACAGATGCAGATGGAAAATATGTGTTTAATTACATCAATCCGACGAAATACTATATCGTGAAGCCGGAAACGCCTACGGATCCGGTAACAGGAGAGCAGTACAAGCCGACCTCCTACTGTTATTCCAACGAACCGGAGATCGACAGTTTCTATAACAATCTGGATATGGACAGCAGGCAGATTAAGGCATTTAAGCCGGATATGGCAAATCAGATACCTGTGACAGATCCGGATACCGGACATGTACTTTACTATGAAGAGAATATGACTCTGGATATGGGCTTTATCTCAGCTCTGAAAGTATTCCTGGGCGGTATTGTCTGGGATGATATGAGTGCATCACCGCAGTCAAACCAGGCAAATCTCAACAATCTTCATGAAAGTAATGAAGAAAGGGGCATTGGAAATGTCCGCATCGAGCTGTATCCATATGCATGGGTACCGGATGGAGAGGATGACAAGGTCGGTGAGTGGAAGCCGATTATGCAAAATAGCGGCGGAGGCTGGGAATTTGCTCCGGAATCCACGGACGGAACGCATCCGGGTATGCGTTACCAGTATACGAATGCGAAGTCAGGACAGTATCTGTTCAGCATTCCATCCAGCATTCAGCAGAACGATCAGAGTTATCTGACCGGCTACCGGATCTATGTGCCGGAGCTGCTTGCAGGATATACACTGACAGAGTTCCACGGGGACAAGATGAACCCGCCGGCTGATTTTGATGTGGACAAGGTGGACAGCAACCTGGCAGAAGACGGTTGGATGTATCACAGAGACCGTAATGAGATCCATGATCATGCGGTATTTAAGGACTTTGATCCTACTGTATTTGAGCAGGAGACCCTTTATATTCTGTGTAAGAAAACAGATGAAACCTCTGGTTCCAACATCATAGGCGGCTATGATATTTCAGATCTTCGGTCAGAATCTTATGTAGATGCAGGTCTTGTGCCTTATGCAAAGAGTAAGATCGATGGAATTGTATGGAACGATCTGGAAAAGATTAACGGACGTTATACTTACGACGGTCTGTATGATGAGGAAAAGGATGAAGGCGTGGCGGATGTTATTGTCACACTTCAGTACAGGATCGGAGATCTGGATGAGAAAGAAGATATAGATCCGGAAATGACCTTGCCTCTCACTGATGAGGAAAAGAAATCGGTGATCGCACCGGACGGAAAATATGTAAGTTTGTTTATGTATAATCCGGATCATTATACCTTGCCGACGCTGGACGATCTGGCGGCTGCCGGAATCGATACAGACGGAAAACAGATGGAAGACTTCTATATTGATGACGGAATCTATATTCTTCCGAAGACAGAAGAGATGGAGGCCTACTTCTATCAAGAAGTTGAAAATCAGAAAAACAATACGAACAGTTACGAAGAAGAAAAGCTTCGTCTGGAAACAGAAATAGCTGATCTGTCCGTAGACCGCGATGTGGCGTATGACGCTTATGAGGCGAAGGGAAGAGAAATTCAGGGTGTTCAGGATACCATTGAAGGTCTGATCGCACAGAGAACGGTTATGTCCGGTGAACTGGGCGTATTGAGAAATGAGTACGATGATATCAGCTACAATCTGAGTGTCGCATCAGGACAGGTAACTGTTTTAGAGAATGAGGCAGCACAGCTTGAGAGCGAACTGTCGGATCTGACTCAGATTCTGGATGATCTGAAGAATTCCTCAGATGCATCAGAGGAAGATATTCGTCAGGCACAGGATGCTGTAGATGCAAAGCAGACAGAACTGGACGGAAAGACAACTGAGCTGGAGGCTAAGAGACAGGAAGTAACCGATCTCAGAAAAGATCAGAGGGAGGCCAATACTGCAGTAGCCAACAAACAGAGAGAGATGGCAGATCTGGATAGTCAGATCACGGGACATCAGAATACGATTAGCGGTTTGCAGCAGGAGCAGGGTATTCTTTACCAGAACTATCTGGATATCAGATATCAGATAGAAACCCGGGAAAACCGGATCAGAGAACTGGAGATTCAGATCAATACCTTTGCATTCTCGCCGGCTTCCTACCGAACCGGATCCGATGGACATTACAGCTTTGGCGATGTGCCGATTCTGGACAAAACAAAGCGGCCAACCCAGACAGAGCCATATCAGTATCGTCTGATGATTGAAAAAGAGCTTTGGCATGGTGACTTTACTTACCGTGATGTAAATGACAATACAAAGGATGAGACCGACTCAGATGCCGGCTGGCTGACGGGTGAGGGCTACGAAGCGAGTCTTCAGAAGTACGGCAAAGACAGGAAGGAGATCGGAATTACAGATTCCTTCCGGATGGCAGTCGAGTTGGAAAAACCGGATAATATTTACGATGGTAATTACAAAGTATATCAGAGCAAAAATCCGGAGCGTGACGGCGGAACCTGGGTACGCAATAAGTTTATTGGTCTGCTGACCTTTAAAAACGAGGCAGAGATCGGAGACCGCGTCTGGGAGGATACAAACAGAAATGGTGTACAGGAAAGAGGAGAAAATGGACTTTCCGGCGCCGAGGTAGTGCTGTATCGGTATAATCCTAACGCAGAATACGAGACTTACACCTATGAACTGTCAGAGAACACAGAACCGGATGTGGAGATTACACTGGATAATTATCTGGAAACACCGGTATCCGATATTGTGATCACCGGAAAAGAAGTCAGAAAAGGACTTTGGGAAAGAGTTCCGGATATGAAGGCCATTACGGACAGTGAAGGAAACTATCAGTTTAAGGTTCCTGTGATCGGTACCGATGAGGAAACCGGTGAAATGATGGTATACCGTTATCGGGCAGAGATTCGTCAGCCTGGTACGAAGGTTAATTACTGGACGGAGTTTACGAAGGAATTGTCGGATGAAACGAATCAGGATTTCTGTCCATCTAATCTGTTTATTGACGCCAGAGTCGGAGTGCTGGAGCAGTATGCAGAAGGCGAAATCCAGATTGGCGATGTATTGACAGGAGTGCCCGGAAGATATAACATCCAGATGAATATGTCAGAGGAAGAGTCTGATGAACAGGAACTGTTAAAGGGAGCCAGTGCAGATACCATGGAAAATGGCATCGGAGATGCTGTTGGTATGACGACAGGCAATTACCGGATAGCTCTTGGACGGGAATTTGAGATTTTTGATGGATTTGAGATGGTAAATGAATTTATTCGTTACGTTCATGTCCATGATGATCTGACAAAGGATGCCGGAATTTATATTATTCCGGAGCCAGAGGAACCGGAACCTGAAAAACCGAAACCGGAAGAACCAAAACCGGAGCCGGAAGAATCTGAGATATCTATCGTCAAGGATTATTACAAACAAATAAAAGAAAAAATGCAGTTTGTTCGTACAGGTGATCCCAATAATCTGGGACTTGCATTGATACTTTTCGTTATAAGCGGCAGCGTTTTGATGCTGATCGTTTGGAAACGAAGAAAGAAGAAAGACAAAGAGCAGTAGAGAGATTGACAAAAGCAATAGAACCGGCGCCGGACAAAAAAGTACGGTGCCGGTTTGAAAAGGAGGAAATATGACTGAGCAGCAGGAAAATAAAAGGATGAAAGAGATTGGAGAACGCTTCCGGAAACTGTCGAAAAAGCAGTGGGCGGCAGCGCTGGTCATTCTGGCAGCAGTAGTATTTCTCGTTGTCTTTCTTATGTATCAAAGCAGCGAGGAATTGGTTCAGGTAAAAAAAGGAAATGCTTCAGCCGTACAGAAGGAAGGCGAACGAAAAGAAACGCTGATCGTGGCTGCGGATGCCATGACTGGCGAGGTGAATCCTGTATTTGCACAGACGGATCAGGACATGCAGATCAGTGACTTGGTATTTGAGCCCCTTATGCAGCAGGAAAGTGACGGAAGTTATACTGCTGTACTGGCAAAAAAAGTGGATATTTCAGAAGATGGCAAAGAATTTACCATTCATTTAAAGAACAACATTAAGTTCAGTGATGGCAGTGAGATGACAGCAGACGATGTCTATGCATCTCTGGCAGCTGCCGCTTTTATGCACGGAACAGAACCCGGGAGCGGTTATCAGAATCTGGAAGGGATGACACCGGAACTTTATACTGCGGAAAATTATGATATGCCTGGCATACAGGTAGTGGATGAGAATACAGTAAAGCTTTTGTTTGCTACACCTTCTCCGGAAAATCTGCAGGTCTTGGAGACTCGTGTTCAGAAGAGAGATATTGTAGATCTGACATCGGATCATCCGTTTGCCCAAATAGATGATTTTCGCTCGAAAGGGATTGGAACAGGACCCTATGTGCTGTTAGATCAGCCGAACAGCAGCAGGACTTTTCTGCAGGTGAATGAAAACAGCCGTGCGAAGGCCAAAGATATTAAAAAGATTCAGTTTCTTCATGTGAATTATTATGATACTCTGGCTGCTATGGAAAACAGCGAGATCGATGTGATCTATTATAATTCCAGAACCGCGGCTTTTAAGGAAATCTACGATGTAGAGTCTTTTACCGTGTACGAAAAGCCGGGAAATGTCATTGACTTTATCGGGTTCAATAACAAGAGCATTTATGGTTCTAATACGGAGATACGCCAGGCAATAGCCGCTGCTTTTAATAAAGAAGCGTTCTTTGAAAACGAAGCGGTTGCTTCTATTGCAGAAAAAACAGATTTTTGTATCCCTGGAGGTTCCAAGAAGGGCGGAATTTCTTATGATCAGGAGAAGGCTAAGGAAAAGGTGGCTTCCGCTGCTAAGACACTTGGCGCCGAAGAGATTCTTCTGCGGCTTCCTGTCAGAGAAGACGATGAATGGCAGAATATGGCTGCGGATCAGTTAAAGACAGATTTGGATGCTGTAGGAATTCAGCTGGAGATCAGTAAACTGAGTGAAGATGATTATATGAAAACCCTGTTTTCAGATGGAACTTATGATCTTTATTTTTCCTCTATGCAGATAGAGCCTACTGTTACTTCACTGGAGCAGCTAATGTCTGACCGGGATACATTGTCTACGGGAATTCAGACAGAACAGTTGGAAACAGCTCTTGACAAGTTCAGAAGCAGCTATACATTTGCTGATTACAAGCAGAATCTGGAGAAAATGAATCAGGCGATGGCGGAGGATCTTCCCATTATTCCGTTTGCCAGAGAAAAAGGATTTTTCTCTATTTCCGCAGATTTAAGCGGTTATGATATGCGTCCTGGCGGTGTATGGATGGAGAATGTGAATAAAATCAAAGTAAAATAGCCTTGGAGGAACCCGCAAATGGTGGTATTGTGAGCCAATTGCGGGTTTTTCTTTTTGATAAAATCTGCTATAATAATCAAAAATGCGGAAAGCAGAGTATGACTGGATAGCAAAAGGGGACAAGCAGATATGTACTATATTAAAGATGAGTATTCCTTTCAGGAGGGAATGGAGTTTCAGCTTATGCATCAGGATGGTATGCAGGGCTGTATGCACTGCCATGATGGTCTGGAGATTGACTATGTGGATAAAGGATGCGGCGTTTATGTGATTGAGGACCGGACGTATGATGTTCAGCCGGGGGACTTTTTTGTCATCAATAATTCAGAAAAACATATGATGATTGCTGATGATTCGAATATGGTAGTTTCCGTTTGCATCTTTGAACCTCGGTTTATTTGGGATCAGATGGATCAGGATGAATATCTGAAGCCGTTTTTTAGCAGAAAGGTCATGTTTGCTAATCGGATCCGTAAGAGAGATTCCTTTTATAATGAGATGAAAAGGAATATGGAAAGTATTTTCAGCGAATATGCCATGCAGGAAAAAGGATGGAATCTTTCTATTAAGTCGAATATTATTCAGATCGTGATCAATTTATATCGTCATTGTCATGAACAGAATGAAATGATGGAAGATGTAGGGGATTTTCAGACGGATTACCACAAAATCCGGCCGGTGATTGATTATATCCATCGGAATTTCCGCGCAAATATAACATTAGAAGATGTTGCAAAAGAAGTTGCCCTGAGTAAAAACTATCTGTGTACCCGGTTTAAAACCACACTGGGCTGTACCGTTTTTGAATATATTGAACGGGTACGGATTGATTATGCGACCTTGCTGCTGGAAACAACAAGTCTGTCCGTTTCCGAGATTGCTTCTAAAGCCGGGTTTAATGGAATTTCTTATTTTAACCGGGTATTTAAGAAGAGTAAAGGAGTTGCGCCAAGCCAGTACAGAAAACAGATTCGTAATCCGTTTGCATAAAAAAATATTGCTTTTTTTTGGATATTGGTGTATAATATACAAAACTTGTAAAATAGAATGCATGGAATGGTCTTTTGCAATTGTTGTGAGGGGTAAATGGTAAGTTCGGTGCAGTTTTCTCTACTGTAACGTATTAAAATGTGCGAAGCCAGAGAACAGCCATTTCAGAATTTATGAATTTGTTTTCGGGAAGAAGGGATAGTTCTATTTTTTGCGTTTGATTAAAATAGAAATAGTGAGACATTTCCATGGATGGGAGTGTCTTTTTTACTTAAGATAGTTGAATTAAGGGAGAGTGATAAAGTATGTTTTGGAAAAAAATATTATTAAAAGGACTATTGCCGGTTACGATGGCAGCCAGCTTAGCAGTTCCTCCTTCTTTAGTATATGCGACAGAGAATGTTTCTTCTGTTGAAGAAAAGGGTGCTGCAGTTGACGTAGCCCAGATAAGGAAAGATTATCAGGGAAATTTCTGGCTTCCGGTAGAAGGGGGTTATGCCCGTTGTACGGAAGATGGGATTTTGTTAGAAGGCTATGAGATTGTAAAGGAAATACCTTCTGCTCCAGAGCCCACGGAACCGGTTGATCCGGGCACGGATCCCACAGAACCAACGGATCCTACAGAACCGACAGAGCCTGCAGAGCCCACGGATCCGACGAATCCGGATGAACCAGGAGAGAAGCCCGGAGATCCTACAGAGGAACCGGCTAATCCTGAGGAACAGCCGGGTGCACCGGAAGAAACACCTGATGTGACGGAGACCCCGGCAGAGGAACAGCCGGAGGAAGCCCAGGAACAGATCAGTACGAATGAGGCATTGATCGCCTCTCAGAAAATTGTAATTCCTCCTGATATTGAAGAAAGTTATCGTTTCAGGACAGTTGCAAAAGAATATGCAGTGGCTAATGTTGATAGTTTAAATATTTATGAGGAGAAAGCGGAAACTGCCAGAGTGACAGGTACACTGGCAAGAGGCGGACTTTGCTATGTACTGGCCGATGCGGATCGGGAATGGATTTACGTAGAGTCCGGTGCAGTCAGGGGCTTTGTAAAAGCAGATCAGCTTCTTACCGGTGAAGAGGCGAAGACGCTGGTTGACGCGGCACAGGAGATCAATATGTCTCTGGCGAGTGCCGAGATAGCTCCATTTGAGAATCAGGCGCTGACGTATACACGTACCACCGTAAGAAAAACTGTTGCGGAGAAGGTATATGCTATTACAAACGCCTCTTCGGTAAATGTCCGTGAGAGTCAGACTACGGAATCCCGTATTGTGGGAAGACTGCCGAAAGGTGCTCTTTGTTATATACTGGCTGATGCGGATCAGGAATGGGTTTTTGTAGAATCAGAAGATGTCAGGGGCTTTGTAAAAAGTGAGTATCTGATCCAGGGAGAAGAGGCATCCAATAAAGTGCAGGAAGCAGGGGAAGAAAATCTGCCGAAGGCACAGGAAGTGATCGATCCAAAAGGAAATAAAGCATTTTACTATACGATTATGTCTACAAAAGAGGCATCTGATGACGAAGCGATCCGTAACGCAATGCTGAATTTTGCACAGCAATTTGTGGGAAATCCTTATGTATGGGGTGGTACGAGTCTGATTAACGGAGCGGATTGTTCGGGATTTGTACAGGGTATTTATAGCGCATTCGGTTATTCACTTCCCAGAACTTCCAGAGAACAGGCTGTATACGGTATGCAGATTCCGGTGGAAAGCGCTAAGCCGGGAGATCTGATTTTTTATGCAAAAAATGGTGTTGTATACCATGTAGTTATGTATGCGGGAAATGGCAAGACAATTGAAGCGCAGAGCAGCCGAACCGGAATTGTGAACAGTACAGTACAGTATGGTCATGCAGTATGGGCTACCCGTCTTATCAGTTCGCAGAACACCACATCAGAGAGTGAAGACAAAGAAGAAGAGGAAGCACCAACCGCTTATACGGCAGTTGAACCGGAACAGATCGGAGCATATCTGGGCAGCTGTGAAGTATCCGCATACTGTGATTGTTCCGTATGCTGCGGTCAGTGGTCAGGAGGAGCTACCGAGATGAACACGATGCCTGTAGAAGGCAGAACGATATCTGTTGAGGGTATTCCATTAGGCACCAAGTTAGTGATTGACGGCAATATCTATACGGTAGAAAACAGTCATACACAGCAGGGTCGGGTGCAGATATTTGTGAACGATCACAGCAAATGCAGTGAAATGGCTGGAAAACGTGTCGAAGTTTATAAACTGCAGGAATAATATTTTTCATATTTGCAGCAGACTGCAGACAAAATCGGGAGCTGCTGCTCCGGTAGATCAATCATCTGCCGGAGCAGCAGCTCCTTTATTTATAATTTTATAACCTTTGTTGCGATGGCATTTCGGAAAGCCATGTCATGTTCAACAAAAAGCATGGTTGGTGAAAAGTCTTTTATAAGCTGTTCTATCTGCATGCGTGAATATATGTCAATAAAATTGAGTGGTTCGTCCCATACATACAGGTGAGCCTGTTCGCACAGGCTTTTTGCCAGCAGCATTTTTTTCTTTTGTCCTCCCGAAAAATTTTCTATCTTTTTTTCATATTGGATTCGTTTAAAATCCATTTTTCTGAGGATTGCTTTGAACAGACTTTCATCAAGATTATTTTTTTCGGCAAATGCGGATAAGGTACCTGCCAGATGCGAAGTATCCTGCGGCACATAGGAAACCACAAGTCCGGAGCCTATGGTTACAGTACCTGTATGTTCTATGGGAACATTCGACAGTAATTTCAGCAGGCTGCTCTTACCGCTTCCGTTTTTTCCGTCGATTACAATGCGCTCCCCCTGCTCTATATGAAAGGTGACGGGTTTGCAAACCGGATGGCCCTCATAAATCGGGGATACTTTTGAAAAAGAAACAAGTACATTGGAATGATAGGAAAGGGGCAGTATTTTTAATGTGTCAATCGTTTCCGTATTTTTCAGTAAGGTGGATTTTTGTTCCATGGCCTTCTGGCGTTTTGCTTCGATTGACTTAGAACGTTTCATCATCTTTGCCGCTTTATGGCCCACATAACCCTTATCTGCAGCGCCTGTTTTGGAAGCTTCTACCCGGTTGGACCATACCTCAGAACGTTTGGCGGATTTCTGCAGTCGGTGTATTTCTTTTTTCAGCTGTTCATTTTGCGAGCGTTCCAATTCCTGCTGTTGTTCAAAATTTGTCATCCAGGAAGAAAAGGTTCCGCTTTGTATTTCTATATTGGAGCGGTTTAAGGATAGTATGTGATCAATACATCCGTCTAAGAACCGGCGGTCATGGGATACCAGAATAAAGCCTTTCTTTCTTTTTAGATAGGCGGATACTTGCTGGCGTGCATTCATATCCAGGTGATTCGTTGGTTCATCGATCAGTAAAAAATGTCCCTCGTTTAAGAAAAGAGCAGCCAGCAAAACTTTTGTCTGTTCTCCCTGGGAAAGTGTTTGAAAGGGCCGCCACAATACATCTGCAGCAACATCCAGATAGGACAGTTCCCGCATAAGCTCCCATTCTTCTGCAAGGGGACAGATCCTTTGCAGTATATCAGCAGTTATTTGATTTTTATCGGCAATGGGGTATGGGAAATAATCAAAGGGAACAGAATGGATGATTTTCCCGCTATATTCATATTTTCCCTGAAGAAGATGAAGCAGGGTTGTTTTACCTTTGCCGTTTCTTCCTATAAGGCCAAGCTTCCAATTGGTGTCAATTTGAAAATTAACGTGATCAAAAATATTGTCACAACTGGAAGGGTATGAAAAAGTGAGGTTTTCAACTTTAATCATTGACATAGCAATATCCTCCTTACTTATAGTTTTCTACTTTAAGGTGATCTTCGGGTATAGAGTAAAAAAGAGCTGCAAGAAAGTAATCCCTGCAGCTTCAAATAACATAAGAATGATAACGGTATTATGAGAGAATAGATTGATAACTTTCCTGCAATTTTTACAATCATACCCCAGACGCAGTATGCTTGTATATTTGATTTTATCTGCAAGAAAAGTAAATCATCCTTCCACCTCTTTCTTATATGAACTTTGCTTACCTTATCACAGTTCAGAGAAAAAATCAAGCATCAAAGATGAAAAGTCTTTGGTAGAAATTCATTCATTTTCATGCTATAATGTGAAAGTAATAAAGGAGGCTTTTGTATGAAGGAATATGAAGCGGTGAGAGAAATTTTTAATTTATGTTCCGGCAATCAGATGCGGGATGTTTTTATTGAGGAAATTGAGACCGATGACCTGGACGCATTTGTGGAATCTGTATATAAAGATGAAAAGGAATTTTCTTATGAAAAATTGATTCATGCAGATGGAAGTGTTGTGTATGATATTATGACGGCAGGGATAAAGCAGCGTTACACGTTTACTCAGATATAGCGGGCATATATTGGCAAAGGAACGTATGACCGGGAGGTAATTATGAAGGAACACACAGGAATGCATACACATATATTGGAGGATGGGACAGTAATTGAACATTCTCATGAGAATCATCCCCATGAAGACGACCAACCCCATACCCATGGGCCGGGAGGCCATACGCATAGTCATGAACATACAAAGGCTGTATTGAATCGGCTTTCAAGAGCCATTGGACATTTGGAATCCATTAAACGGATGGTGGAATCCGGCAGAGACTGCAGTGAAGTACTGATCCAGTTATCTGCCGTAAAGTCGGCGATCAATAATACGGGAAAAGTGATCTTGCAGGATCATATTGAACATTGTATTGTAGATGCTATTGAACAGGGAGACCATCAGGCACTGGAAGAACTGAATAAGGCTATTGATCGGTTTATGAAGTAAGGCAATTCCGGGAGTTATAGGACTTCCGGAATTTTTTATCATTATGATAAAACTTTAAAAAATCAGGACGAAAAAATTAAAGAGCAAATGGGTATACTCTTCTGGTATAGTATTTGACAAATAGAAACAAAAGTCGGATAATTGTATATAAAGTGTAACAAAGTAAAGGAGATTAGATAACTATGGCAAAAGAATGTAATAGTACTACATGTGATAAAGAAAGCTGTGCGGGCTGCAGTCACAGCACACAGAATTCACAGAACACAGGGATTCCGAAAGAAGAGTTAAACAGCCAGTCCAGCATCAAGAAAGTCATCGGCGTTGTGAGTGGTAAAGGTGGTGTCGGAAAGTCTCTGGTAACAGCATCTCTGGCGAATGCTATGGCGGCTGCAGGTATGAAGGTAGGTATTATGGACGCAGATATTACAGGTCCTTCTATTCCCAGAATGTATGGCTTAAAAGGTCCGGCGCTGGTAAATGATGCAGGTATCCAGCCGATGATCACAGATAATCTCATTAAGGTGATGTCAGTGAATCTGATCCTGCCTACAGAAGAAACTCCGGTAATCTGGCGTGGTCCCATCATTGCTAACATGGTAAAACAGTTCTGGACAGATGTCATTTGGGGAGATTTAGATTATTTGTTTGTAGATATGCCTCCGGGAACAGGTGATGTGCCGTTGACTGTATTCCAGTCTCTTCCGGTTGACGGCGTTGTGATCGTAACCTCTCCTCAGGAGCTGGTACAGATGATCGTAAAGAAAGCATACAATATGGCAGAGATGATGCATGTGCCGGTATTTGGTGTCATCGAGAATTATAGTTATGTTGCCTGTCCGGACTGCGGAAAGCAGATTCCGGTATTTGGAGAGAGTCATATTGATGAGATTGCCGCATCTCTGGAAATCCCGGTTATGGGAAAAGTGCCGTTAGATCCGGCTATTGCCTCTGCAGTAGATGCTGGCGATTTTGCGCTGGTACAGGTTGCACAGCTGGAGGACGCAAAGTCTTATCTGCCTAAGGCGTAAATTTGTGGAAAAGTGCTGAAATTTCCAGAAGAAACATGAAAAAAAGTATTTTTTCGTCATGACGATGCTGTGAAGAAATGAAATAATTGGTAAAAACATCCGAATACACAGAATAAAAACAGAAAAAATTGGAAATTATTTATAGAAGAAGCCCTATGAGAGGGAATTTCTTTAGAGCGAAAGAAAATTGACAAGAAAGTAAAAATAGTGTAAAATAAGCCATAAAAAATTGGAAGCTTTATTTAAAGCGTATTGCTCAAAGGGCGTATGTTTTTGGTTGAGAAAGGGTGAATTACCATGTTAGAAAAAAAGATTAAATTACCTTCTATGGAGGATGCGGAGGAGTTAGTTCTGGCAGCTTCAAAATGTAATTTTGATATCGATATTTTCTATAACAGTATAGTCATTGACGCAAAGTCGATTCTAGGTGTTTTGAGCATGGACTTAACCAAGGAACTGACTGTAAAGTGTTTTGGACATGATGAGCATTTTGATGGTTTTCTGGACAAGTACGCAGTGGCATAAATAGAATGGATGAGGAGGCAGGCGAGCAGCCTGTCTCTTTTTTACTCTATAGAAAAGACCTTTTATTTTCTTTATCGTTATGGAGCAGAGTATGGAAGAGAAGCCTGAGATAAAATTATCGGTAAGAAATTTGGTGGAATTTGTTTTAAGAAGTGGAGATCTGGATAATCGCAGAACGAAAGCTGCCGACCGGGAGGCTATGCAGAAGGGGAGCCGGCTGCATCGAAAGATACAAAGAAGTATGGGGTTATCTTATCATTCGGAAGTCCCGCTGGTTTATGAATATGACTGGGGGGATTTTTTGCTGCGCCTGGAAGGACGGGCAGATGGCATTATAACAGAGGATACCGGTGTTATGATTGATGAGATCAAGGGTGTCTATATGGATTTTTCCTATCTGGAAAAGCCTGTAGAAGTTCATCTGGCACAGGCTAAGTGCTATGCCTGTATCTATGCCCTGCAGCACCATTTGGATACCATTTCCGTACAGATGACTTATTGCCATATGGAAACAGAAAATATTCGCCGGTTTCAGGAAAGCTATGAGACGACGGAGTTAGAAAAATGGTTTGAGGATCTTCTGGATTCTTATTATCCATGGGTGAAATTTCAATATGAGTGGAAACAAAAACGGAAAGCTTCTATCGAGCAGCTGGATTTTCCGTTTTCTTATCGAAAAGGTCAGAAAAGACTGGTATCAGGAGTGTATCAGACGATTATCCGCGGACGGCAGTTATTTATCCAGGCCCCCACGGGAGTAGGAAAGACGATGTCTGTAATTTATCCGGCAATCCGTTCTGTGGGAATGGAAAAAGGAGATAAAATCTTTTATCTTACGGCTAAGACGGTGACCCGCGCTGTGGCAGAGGAAGCCTTCGCTATTTTGAAAGATAAGGGTCTGGCTTATAAGACGATTACGCTTACCTCAAAGGAGAAGATGTGCTTTTGTGAAGAGACGGACTGCAACCCGGCGGCATGTCCCTATGCAAAGGGCCATTTTGATCGGGTAAATGATGCAGTCTATGAGATGCTGGTCAGCCGGGACACATATGACAGAGAAACCCTTTTAGCACAGGCAGAAAAGTGGCAGGTCTGTCCCTATGAGATGAGTCTGGATACCGCGTCCTGGGTGGATGCCATCATCTGTGACTATAATTATGTATTTGATCCGAATGTACATCTGCGCCGCTTTTTTGGAGAAAATGTAAAAGGGGAATATTTATTTTTAATCGACGAAGCCCACAATCTGGTAGAACGGGGCAGAAAAATGTACAGCGCCGTGCTGTGCAAAGAAGATTTTCTGGATATGAAACGGACCGTGAAGGGCTGCAGTAAAAAGCTGGAACGTTATCTGGGACAATGCAATAAGATTTTGCTGGAATATAAACGGAGCTGCGATACTTACGAAATTCTTCCCAATACAGGTTCTTTTCCAATTGCACTGATGAATTTGCTGGGAGAAATGGAAGTATTTCTGGAGGGGGAACATGAGCCCCAGCTGCAAAAGAAGGTTCTGGAGTTTTCTTTTGCGGTACGTCATTTTTTGAATATCTGTGATCTGGTTGATGAGAACTATGTTATTTATACGGAGCATGGCAGTGAGGGCCGTTTTTATATGCATCTGTTCTGTGTAAATCCGTCGGCTAATCTGCAAAACTGTCTGGATAAAGGAAACAGCGCTGTTTTCTTTTCGGCTACGATGCTTCCGGTCACTTATTATCAAAAGCTGTTTTCCACCAGAGAGAATGACTATACCCTTTATATTGAATCTCCCTTTGCAAAAGAAAATCTGGGACTTTTTATCGGATATGATGTGAGCAGCCGCTACAGCCGAAGAGGTTCGCAGGAGTATCTGCGGATTGCCGGGTATCTGCAGCAGATGGTACAGGGAAAGCCGGGAAACTATATGGCATTTTTCCCATCCTATCAAATGATGAGGGATGTGTATGAAAGTTTTTCCAATCTGTCGGGAGCAGAACAGATTTCCTGTATTTTGCAGGAGCCTTCTATGAGTGAGCAGGAAAAGGAAGAGTTTCTGTCTGCATTTGCAGAAGGAACAGGTCAGACGCTGCTGGGATTTTGTGTGATGGGCGGCGTTTTTTCAGAAGGGATCGATCTTACGGGAAGTTCTCTGATCGGTGCTGCTGTTGTAGGA
This sequence comes from Lachnospiraceae bacterium, assembly GCA_050944855.1. Taxonomy (GTDB): domain Bacteria; phylum Bacillota; class Clostridia; order Lachnospirales; family Lachnospiraceae; genus Lactonifactor. The sequence goes on along the minus strand of JBMNRU010000014.1, from coordinate 9,052 downwards.
ACAGGGATTCCGCAGATTGGAAGAGAACGGGAAATTTTAAAGGACTATTATGACAGGAAGGGAGAAAATGGTTTTGACTATGCCTATCGGATTCCCGGAATGAATAAAGTACTGCAGGCAGCGGGGAGAGTCATTCGCACCCAGGAGGATAAAGGAGTGGTTCTGCTTCTGGATGACCGCTTTTTGAAGCAGGAATATCAGGAGATGTTTCCACAGGAATGGAAGGAATATGAAACCTGCATATTAAAAAATATACCGGAGAAAAGTGAGGCTTTCTGGATGCGCTCGTCCCGTCTTGACGCAGAAAAGCCAGATTTGATATAATGCGATAAACTATATAGGAAACCAAAAGGAGGAGAAAAATTATGAAAGTGATTCAGACAAAGAACGCGCCGGCAGCGATCGGCCCCTATTCACAGGCTATGATTTCCAATGGTATGTTATATACTTCCGGTCAGATCGCATTAGATCCTGCAACAGGTGAAATCTGCGGAACGACCATTGAAGAACAGACAGAGCGTGTGATGCAGAATTTAAAAGCAGTCCTAAAGGAGGCGGGCAGCAGTTTTGAAAAAGCGGTGAAGACGACCTGCTATCTGGCCGACATGAATGATTTCGCAGTGTTTAACGGTATTTACGCTCAGTATTTTACCGGAAATCCTGCCCGTTCCTGTGTGGCAGTAAAAACCCTGCCTAAAAATGTGCTCTGTGAAGTGGAAGTGATCGCAGAGGTTTAAGAAAAATAGGCCATAAAAGCCTGTACGGCCGGAGAAATGTGATTTTCCTGATAGGCCAGTACCAGCTGACGTGTCGGAGGCGCCTCCTGTACCTGGATGGGGATCAGATCTTTGTCCGGGAATGAGAGCATGTAATCCGGCACGAAGGCAATGCCCAGTCCAATGCGGGCCAGATCGATGAGCAGGTCGTTGCTGCTTAATTCAATTTCGGGATTCAGCTGTAGCCCCTGGTTCAGAAAATGCTGGTGCAAAAAGGCGCTGGTAGTGCTTTTTTTGCTTAAAAGCAGGATAGGATAATCCAATATCTGTTGAAGAGAGAGGGTTTTATCCTCCAGTGGGAAGAAGTTCCGGTTGGCCACAAAAATATCCTGAAAACAATGTACAGTGTGGGTACGGCTGTGCTCAGCCAGGTGTGTGTTGGGAGTGTTTACCACGATCAGGTCCGCCTGACCGCTTTCCAGAAGGTCCACACATCCGATGGAGGTAGCATTGGTAACATGGATCGGGGTATGGGGAAATTCCCGGTGAAACCGTTCCAGATAGGGAACGAGAAAGTAACGGCAGATGGTGTCGCTGGCACCAATGCGAAGAGGAACTTCTACACCGGGAGAATCCAGTAACTGCTGTTCTCCCTGCGTGATCAGGTTGACAGCAGGTTCAATATGACGATAGAGCAGCTCGCCCTCCGGGGTGAGCTGTACTTTTTTTGTGCTGCGGATAAAAAGTGTCTGGCCGAGTTTTTGTTCCAGCATTTTGATGGACTGGCTGACGGCAGACTGGGAGATAAACAATTGTCTGGAGGCCTGAGAAAAACTTAAAGTGGAGGCCACATGATAAAAGACCCGATATAATTCATAACTGATATCCATAGATAAGATCTCCTTATTTAGAAGAATAATTAATAAATAATATTAGATATATTAATTTTACTAATGATATATTTCATGATACTATAATCATATATGAAATAGCAAGAGTAACATACAGATGTTCCTGCTCTTTGGGCAGGTGCTGGCCGATAAAAAATAAAATTTAGGAGGACCTAGGCATGAGTAATGTAAGACGAGTGTATGTGGAGAAGAAAGCGGAGTTTGCCGTACAGGCAAAGGATTTGGCCCAGGAGATCAAAAGCTATCTGGGACTTTCCGCAGTCACCAATGTGCGCGTACTGATCCGTTACGATGTGGAAAACATTTCGGATGAAGTATTTGCTGCTGCATGCAAAACGGTGTTTTCGGAACCGCCGGTAGATACCTTATATGAGGAATCTTTCCCCATGGCGGAGGGATCCAGAGTATTTTCAGTAGAATACCTTCCGGGTCAGTTTGATCAGAGAGCCGATTCTGCCGTGCAGTGCGTGAAGTTTTTAAAAGAAGACGAAGAACCGATCATTCAGTCTGCCACCACCTATGTAATTGAAGGAGATATCAGCGAAGAGGAGTTTGCGGCAATCAAGGGTCACTGCATTAACCCGGTAGACTCCAGAGAAACGGGTATGGAGAAGCCAGAAACGTTAGCGGCAGACTTCGAAGAACCTGCAGATGTTATGATTTTAGAAGGCTTTCAGAATCTGGAAGAGAATAAGTTAAAAGAATTGTATGATTCTCTGGGACTGGCTATGACTTTGAAAGACTTTGGGCATATCCAGAACTATTTCCGACAGGAAGAAAAACGGGATCCTTCTATGACAGAGATCCGTGTGCTGGATACTTACTGGTCAGATCACTGCCGTCACACTACGTTTTCAACGGAATTGAAACATGTGACATTTGGCGAGGGTGATTATAAAGAGCCGTTGGTATCTACCTATGAAAGATATCTGGCTGACAGAGAAGTGCTTTATAAGGGACGTGATGATAAGTTTGTCTGTCTGATGGATCTGGCATTAATGGCGATGAAAAAGCTGAAATCCGAGGGTAAGCTGATGGATCAGGAGGAATCCGAAGAGATCAACGCCTGCAGTATTGTAGTTCCGGTAGATGTGGACGGTGTGGAAGAAGAGTGGCTGATCAATTTTAAAAATGAAACCCACAATCATCCTACAGAAATTGAACCTTTCGGTGGGGCCGCTACCTGTCTGGGAGGAGCCATCCGTGACCCGCTTTCAGGACGTACCTATGTATATCAGGCAATGCGTGTCACCGGCGCAGCAGATCCTACCGTACCGGTAACGGAGACCCTGCATGGAAAACTGCCGCAGCAGAAGCTGGTTCGAAGTGCGGCACATGGCTACAGTTCTTACGGCAACCAGATCGGTCTGGCAACCGGTTATGTAAAAGAAATTTATCATCCGAATTATGTTGCAAAACGTATGGAGATCGGCGCTGTTATGGGAGCGGCTCCAAGACGCGCGGTAATTCGTGAGACATCGGATCCGGGCGATATCATCATCTTGCTGGGCGGAAGAACCGGCCGCGATGGAATCGGCGGTGCTACCGGTTCCTCAAAAGTACATACGGAAGCATCCATTGAGGTGTGCGGTGCCGAGGTACAGAAAGGCAACGCCCCCACAGAACGTAAGATTCAAAGGATGTTCCGCAGAGAAGAAGTAAGCCATATTATTAAAAAATGTAATGACTTTGGTGCCGGCGGGGTATCCGTAGCCATCGGTGAGCTGGCAGCGGGTCTTCGTGTGAATCTGGATAAAGTGCCAAAGAAATATGCCGGTCTGGATGGTACAGAAATCGCTATTTCGGAATCCCAGGAGCGTATGGCAGTTGTAGTAGATCCCAAAGACGTGGATCAGTTTTTGGATTATGCGAAGGAAGAAAATCTGGAAGCAATCTGCGTGGCAGAGGTTACAGAAGAACCAAGACTGGTTCTGGAATGGAGAGGCAAAGAAATTGTAAATATTTCCAGAGCTTTTCTGGATACAAACGGTGCGCATCAGGAAACCGATGTATTTGTAGAGATCCCGTCAAAGAAAGACTGCACTTTGTATCCATGTGAAGAAGTGGGCGACGTCAAAGAAAAATGGCTGCACACGTTGGCAGATTTGAATGTTTGTTCGCAGAAAGGTCTGGTAGAAAGATTTGACGGTTCGATCGGGGCAGGCAGCGTATTTATGCCCCACGGCGGAAAATATCAGCTGACAGAGACACAGACTATGGTGGCTAAGGTTCCGGTACAGACTGGTGAGACAAAAACGGTTACCATGATGAGTTATGGATTTGATCCGTATATCTCCAGCTGGAGCCCTTATCACGGCGCTGTTTATGCCGTAGTGGAATCGGTTGCGAGAATCGTAGCATCCGGCGGTGACTTTTCCAAGATCCGCTTCTCTTTCCAGGAATACTTCCGCAGAATGTCAAGTGACCCTGCAAGATGGAGTCAGCCGTTTGCGGCGCTTCTCGGTGCTTACTCTGCACAGCTGGGATTCGGACTGCCGTCTATCGGCGGCAAAGACAGCATGTCCGGTACCTTCAATGATATTGATGTACCGCCTACACTGGTATCCTTTGCAGTAGATGTGGCAAAACAGAAGGATATTATTACACCGGAACTGAAGAAGGCGGGAAGCAAACTGGTATGGATGAAAGCGCCGAAAGCAGCGTACGATATGCCGGATTATGAAGCGTTGATGGATCAGTATACAAAGTTCAGAAATGATATTCAGGCAGGTATTATCCTTTCTGCTTATGCACTAGACAGAAATGGTATTGCAGCTGCAGTCAGCAAAATGGCATTTGGCAACGGCATGGGCGTGAAAATTGACGACTGTGTAGAGGCAAAAGCTCTCTTTAGTCCGGGATTCGGTGATATTATCTGTGAAGTTGCAGCAGATAAAGCAGATGAGCTGACGATTGACGGTATTGTGATCGGTGAAGTAACAGAGAAAGCTGCACTGGTATACGGCGAGGTAAGTATTTCCCTGGAAGAAGCACTGAAAGCATGGACAGGCACCCTGGAGAAAGTATTTAAGACACGTTCCGGTGCAGAAGATGGACCTACTGCCATGATGGTTGCTCCAAAAGAAGGAGAACAGGGTGCATTAAAGGAAGACGGCCTGTATCATGCAAAGAGTATTTATATCTGCGGTCATAAGATAGCACAGCCGACGGTATTTATTCCGGTATTCCCGGGCACGAATTGTGAGTATGACAGCAAGAATGCCTTTGAGCGTGCAGGTGCGAAAGTGATCACAAAAGTATTCAGGAATTTGACAGCAGAAGATATCCGTGACTCAGTATCTGTCTTTGAAAAGGCGATTGGACAGGCACAGATCATTATGTTCCCGGGTGGATTCTCTGCAGGTGATGAACCGGATGGTTCTGCCAAGTTCTTTGCGACGGCATTCCAGAATGAAAAGATAAAGGAAGCCGTTCATAAGCTGCTGAATGAAAGAGATGGTCTTGCACTGGGTATCTGTAACGGATTTCAGGCGCTGATCAAGTTGGGCCTGGTTCCTCATGGACAGATTACCGGTCAGACACCGGATTCTCCTACACTGACTTATAATACCGTTGGACGTCACATTTCTAAAATGGTATATACAAAGGTTATGACGAACAAGTCTCCATGGCTGGCGCAGGCTCAGCTGGGAGGTGTGTATTGTAATCCGGCATCTCATGGAGAAGGCCGTTTTGTGGCGAATCATGAATGGCTTGCAAAACTTTTCCAGAATGGACAGGTAGCAACCTGCTACTGTGATCTTGACGGAACTATATCCATGGATGAGGAATGGAATGTAAATGGTTCCTATATGTCCATTGAAGGTATTACAAGCCCGGATGGCCGTGTATTAGGAAAGATGGCGCACGTGGAACGAAGAGGAGAAGGAGTGGCTGTCAATATTTACGGTGAGCAGGACATCCGAATCTTTGAGTCCGGTGTGGAATACTTTAAATAAAGAGAACCTGGGATGTATCCCATATGACACGAAGAGCTCCGCGAAAAAGCGGAGCTCTTCATTTCTTTATTGTTAACTTATTTAGGATAAACCAGACGGTCTTCGGAGATATCCGTGAGAACCTCCTGCAGATATTTGCGGGCCAGATATCTGGACATATTCAGATTCATATCCAGGTAATTGCCGCAGTCCTTTGCGGAAGCACCGGGAACGTCTCCTTCGAAGGTACTGATAAAGGTATACATATCCGTGATCAGTTTTACGATGTCCTTAGACTCCAGATCTCCTGCCAGAAGCAGATAGAAGCCTGTGCGGCAGCCCATAGGCCCGAAATATATGACGCGGGAAGCCCAGGTGGGATCGTTGCGCAGATAGGTGGCCCCCAGATGTTCGATGGTGTGGATCTCAGCGGTGTTCATAACAGGCTCTTCATTGGGAGATGTCATGCGCAGATCAAAGGTCGTGATGGTTTCCTGGCCTATGGTATCTTTTCTGGATACATAGATACCCGGCTGGAGTTTATTGTGATCAATAGTAAAGCTTGCGATTTTTTTCATAGCAGTATACAGTCCTTTCTTTGCAATATAGATCATAGTATTCTAGGAACATTATAGTGATTTTTCCGGGCAAGTTCAACCAGAAGTTTGACTTTCCATACTTACGGTGATAGAATGAATTCTAGTATGTCGCAGTGTTCTGCGTAAGCGGTACATGGCGTGTTATGGAGGAAGAAATCATGATTGGTGATAAAAAAGTATTATTTAGCGGTATGCAGGCAACTGGCAATCTGACCCTGGGCAATTATCTTGGGGCATTAAAGAACTGGATTACATTAAGCGATGAATACGAGTGCTTCTATAGTGTAGTAGATATGCATTCGATTACGATCCGTCAGGATCCGGCAACCTTAAGGAAAAGAGCAAGGGCACTTCTTACGTTATATATTGCAGCAGGACTGGATCCTAAGAAAAACTGCATTTACTATCAGTCCCATGTGTCCGGCCACGCAGAGCTGAGCTGGATATTAAACTGTTTTACTTATATGGGTGAACTGAATCGTATGACGCAGTTTAAGGATAAGTCTGCAAAGCATGCGGATAATATTAACGCAGGTTTATTTACCTATCCGGTACTGATGGCAGCAGATATTCTGTTGTATCAGGCAGATGTGGTTCCGGTTGGTATCGATCAGATGCAGCATCTGGAGCTGACCAGGGATCTGGCAATCCGTTTTAACAATCTTTATGGAGATGTGTTTACCGTGCCGGAAGCTTATATCGGAAAAGCAGGAGCAAAGATCATGAGCCTGCAGGATCCGGCTAAAAAGATGTCCAAGTCGGATGAGAATCCGAACGGAAGTATTTATCTGATGGATGATCCGGATACGATCATGCGTAAGTTTAAACGTGCTGTGACAGATTCCGAGGGCTGTGTTGCTTACCGGGATGAGCAGCCGGGCGTGAAGAACCTGATTGATATTTATCGTTCCTGTACCGGAAAATCGGTAGAGGAAGTGGTTAAGGAATTTGACGGAAAAGGTTACGGCGACTTTAAGATGGCTGTAGGTGAGTCCGTAGTAAGCATTTTAAAACCGCTGCAGGAAGAAGTAGCAAGACTGGAAAAAGAAAAGGATTATATTGATTCTATTATTAAGGAGAATGCAGAAAAAGCGAATTATTATGCGACGAAGACACTGCGCAAGGTTCAGCGTAAGGTTGGCTTCCCGGATAGGATCCGCTAAGGAAAGAAAATGGAAAAGAGTAATTGTGATTCCTGTGTCTATTTTGAATATGACGAAGAATATGAGTGTTATGTTTGTCAGATGAATCTGGATGAAGACGAATTGGGAAAGTTTCTGTCCGACCGGTTTTATGACTGTCCGTATTATCGGTTTGGAGATGAGTACCGTATTGTAAGAAAGCAGATGTAGGAGGTATGTAAAATGACAATTGACGAGGTAATGACTATTTTAGTGATGCAGGAAGAGATTTTGCAGTTTAATCATTTTACCAATGAAGATGCCTGGGAATTGGGAAATATCATTGTGCAGGAAGCAAAGCGCCGCGGCTATCAGCCGGCAGTGAGTATTCGGCTGAATAATGGATATACGGTATTTCAGTATGCCGCTAACGGTACGAATTTAAGAAGCGAAGAACTGCTGCGCAGAAAATGCAATACCGTTAAGGTGACAGAAAAGAGCAGCCTGCGTCTGTATAGTGAACTGCAGCAGGCAGATAAGACAATGGCAGATATTCTGTTGGATGAAAAAGAGTACGCCTGCGCCGGCGGAGGGTTCCCCATCCGTGTGGAGGAAGTGGGCGTGATCGGCGCCATTGCAGTGGCAAATCAGAATCATTTTTCTGATCATGATCTGATCGTCAAGGCAGTGAGCCGATATCTGCACGTGGATGAGGTGCCGCGTATCAGAAGTCTGTAGTGATAAGGGAAGCCATATCTTTCGGCAGGGGTGCCGTGAAGGATAGGGCTTCTTTTGTTATGGGATGGATAAATTCCAGACGATAGGAATGTAGTGCCTGCCGTGCGATCCGGCTGTGGTCCGGATGGTACAGGTAATCGCCCGGAAGAGGATATCCCAGATGCTGCATATGCACCCGGATCTGATGGGTGCGTCCTGTTTCCAGTTTGAGTTCTACCAGAGAAATGGTTTGATCTGTCCAGATCCGTCGATAATGCGTGACTGCACGTTCTCCGTTTGCAAAGTCCACATGGCGTGTGATAGTGGAGCCGTCTACCCGTCCAATAGGGGCATCAATGATACCGGATTTGGGCGGTATGCCGTCTACGATGGCCAGATAGGTGCGGTGGATCTGTCGATCCAGCATCATTTGGGATAAGATGGCGGCGCTCAGCATATGTTTGGCGATGATCAGCAGCCCGGTGGTATCCCGATCCAGGCGGTTGATACAACGATATACAAATTTTTGGCCCCGCCTGCTGTAATACCAGGCGATGCCGTTGGCCAAAGTATTATCGTAATTGTTCTGAGAAGGGTGGATCGGTGTATCTGCCGGTTTATTTACCACCAGAATGTCTTCGTCTTCATAGGCAATCGTAAACGGAATGGGCATGGGAAGGATATGTTCAGAAGAAGTATCCTCTTCCAGTAAAATAGTAAGGAGATCCCCATGAGAAAGAAGAGTGCGCACATAGGCCCACTCCCCATTTACCGTAATGCCGTTTTTTGTTTTTTTCAGATGTATTATGACATGCCGGGAATACCCGTGGGCACGGAGAAACTGTTCCACAGTATTTCCGGCCTCTTTTTCGTTTATTGTATAGTGAAAAATTCGTTTCATAATTTTTAAGTCAGCTGGATTTGGCTGTGTGAAACTTTTTCTGTAAATTCTGATCTTCTATGATAAGATGTGAGGCTGGGCGGCAGTTTCTGCCGTTCAGCCCTGATTACATTATTAGCAAAAACAAGCAGACATGTCAAGGGCGCCCG
>JBMNRU010000013.1:0-72493 GCA_050944855.1 Lachnospiraceae bacterium | reverse complement strand
GCATTTGGATACCGGAACTTTGAAAATTTTAGGAATCGAATCTTTCTATCCTTAACATAAAGAGGCACAGGAACATCGTTCCTGTACCTCCAAAAATATTTTACCCCAACTCTTGACAAAGAGCCGTTTTTTACAGAACCGGCAGTACAGAAAAAACCCCGCAGACACTCTGCGGGGTTTTTCATGCCCAGAGCCGGAATCGAACCAGCGACACGAGGATTTTCAGTCCTCTGCTCTACCAACTGAGCTATCTGGGCTTGCGTCTCTTGTTGACACTCGGATATATTAACACAGTTTTTACCAAAATGCAAGTCCTATTTTCGTTTTTCTGATAAAGCAGAAGAAGCATCACTCTTCTTCTGCCCACACCAAAGCACTGCGTACTGCCCGTTTCCAGCCTTTGCACAATGCTGTCCTTGTTTCTTCGGTCATTGTCGGTTCAAATTTCTTTTCTAATGCCCAGTTTTTCTTTACGGCATCCTGATCTTTCCAGAATCCTACGGCAAGCCCTGCCAGATATGCCGCTCCCAGTGCCGTGGTCTCAATACAGCTTGGGCGCTCCACACTGACATTCAGAATATCCGCCTGGAACTGCATCAAAAAGTTATTTGCACTGGCACCGCCGTCTGCTTTCAGTCCATGAAGAGGCACACCTGCGTCCTGTTCCATAGCCTGAATCACATCTGACACCTGATAGGCCAGAGATTCCACCGCCGCCCGGATCACATGCGCCCTGCCGGCCCCTCTGGTCAATCCTACGATCGTTCCTCTCGCATAGGGATTCCAATAGGGAGCTCCCATGCCGGTAAATGCAGGAACCATATATGCTCCATTCGTATCTTCCACAGACAGACAGATTTCTTCCGTGTCCGATGCCTTTCGAACCAGTTCCATCTCATCCCGCAGCCACTGGATTGCCGCTCCTGCCACAAACACACTTCCCTCCAGCGCATACTGCACATGACCATCTGCACTGGCCGCAATCGTAGTCAAAAGTCCATGCTCCGATGTGATTGCCTGATCTCCGGTATTCATCAGCAAAAAACATCCGGTTCCATACGTATTTTTCACATCTCCTCTGTCAAAACAGCACTGTCCGAACAAAGCCGCCTGCTGATCGCCTGCCGCTCCCGCAATGGGAATGGATGCGCCCAATACATGAGGAGCCGTATATCCGTATACGCAGCTGGATGGCTTTACTTCCGGAAGCATACTTTGCGGAATACCCAGCAGATTTAAAATTTCCTCGTCCCATTCCAGTTTATGTATGTCATACAGCATCGTTCTGGATGCATTGGTATAATCCGTCACATGTACAGCGCCTTTTGTCAGATTCCAGATCAGCCAGGTATCCACGGTACCAAAAAGCAATTCCCCTTTTTCTGCCTGTTCTCTGGCTCCTTTTACATGATCCAGGATCCATTTGATCTTTGTCCCGGAAAAGTACGCATCCGGCACCAAACCCGTTTTCTCGCGGATTTTATCCGCATACCCCTTTTGTTCCAGTTCTTCCACTATCTCTGCGGTTCTTCGGCACTGCCACACGATTGCCGGACAGACCGGTTCTCCCGTATTTTTATTCCACACAATGGTAGTTTCCCGCTGATTTGTGATGCCTATAGCATCCACCTCTGAGACATCCGCTCCGATTCTTCCCAAAGCTTCTATCGTAACACTCAACTGGGAAGACCAGATTTCCATAGGGTCATGCTCTACCCAGCCGGGATGAGGATAATACTGTGTAAACTCTTTTTGCGCTACGCTGCACATATTGCCTTCCCGATCGAATAAAATGCATCGTGAACTGGTCGTTCCCTGATCCAATGCCATAATATATTTTCCCATACCGCACACTCCTGTTATTTCACTATATTTCTAAGAGTTCCGATTTCCTGTACTTTACACTCTACCACATCTCCCGGTTTCAAAAACCGGGGCGGCACAAATCCCATGCCCACACCGGACGGAGTACCCATGGAAATAATGCTTCCTGCCTCCAGCACCATACCGGCTGACAATTCCTCAATCACATGAGGAATATCAAAAATCATCCTGTCGGTACTGCTGTTCTGGCGAAGTTCGGTATTGACTCTGCTCTTAATCCCCAGAACCGGCGGACTGGCAACTTCATCTGCTGTAAGGATCACCGGGCCCATGGGTGTAAACCCGTCCAGGCTCTTTCCAAAATACCACTGCTGATGTCTTGTCTGCACATCTCTTGCACTTACATCATTCATAATAGTATAACCAAATACATAATCAAAAGCTTCTTCTCTGGAAACATTTTTCGCGTCTTTTCCGATAATAACCGCTAATTCCGCTTCGTAATCCAGGCTGTCTGTCAACTCTTTATAAGAAGGAATCACATCCCCATCTGCCACAGCTTCGTTCACTCTCTTAGAAAAATAAACCGCATACGGGCGTTCTCCTCCAAATGCCTCCTTTTTATAGCGGCTGGACTCCGCCGCGTGCTCCAGATAATTAATCCCCAGACAGATAATATCATGGCGGGGATGCGGAATCGGTGCTCTGTGAATCACCCGGTCATAACGAAGAGACGCGTGTCCCAAAACCGCAGCCTCTTTTTCTAAAATTTTCCTTTGTTCCGGAGTAATATTCACGATCAGATCGTTCATATCCCGAAATTTCACACCAAACTGTTCCAAGGGATAAAAGTATTCCCTCTCCCGCTTGCATGTCACCCCCAGAAGATCCTGGCCATCAGGCTCTAAACGATACGTAAGCAATCTCATTTTTTATCTCCCCTCTCTACGATCTCCACTTTCCTGTCAGAAGAAAAATCCTCTGCAATTCCTTCTGTCACATATAATTTCTCATCTTCCGTCAAAAGAATCACATCAAACTCCTCACAATGATCTTTCCAGTAGGCGATAGCTTTCTCTTTTCCCATAATAAACAGAGAAGTAGACAGACCATCTGCCAGAATTCCATCCTCACTGACAATTGTAACGGAAAGCAGACCACTGTCTGCCGGATAACCGGTGGACGGGTCAATAATATGATGATATAGGATCCCGTTTTCCTCAAAATACCTCTCATACCCTCCGGATGTGATCACCGCCCGGTCTCTGGTAGAAAGTATTCCAAGATAATCTTCTTTATCCGGACTTTCGATTCCCACCTTCCAGAGAGAGCCATCCGGTTTGGTACCCAGTACCTGCACATTGCCGCCTAAATTGACCATACCGCTTTTTACACCACATTCCCGGTAAATATCCATAAGTCTGGAAGAGGTATATCCTTTGGCGATCCCGCCAAAATCAATCTGCATCCCTTCCACAGCAAAAACAATTTCCTTTGTGTCTTCATGATAAGAAATATTTGTCATATCGGTAAGAGGCAGTAATTCCTGCAAGGTTTCCTCTGTGGGTACCTCATATTCCCCGGAAGGAAATCCCCAGGCCTGCATGATAGGATAAACCGCAATATCAAAAACGCCCTCTGTACTTGTATAAAGATCCATAGAACGTTTCAGCAGATACGCTGTATCTGCGGACAGAATACCTTCTCCGTTCTCATTGACCGCATATACCTCACTGCTTTCTTTACCCGTAGATAAGAGTTCATCTAAACGAACAATCTCATTCGCCGCTTTCTCCACAGCTTCTTCTGCTCCGTCCCCATAGGCCGTCACATTCATAAAGGTATCCATAGCAAAAAGATCCCGACTCACTTCTTCTGCCTGGGTATCCGCCTTTTCTTCTGCGCTATTTTCATTGTTTCCCAAAAGGCTGCAGCCGCTGAGTGAAAAACTCATCAAAACCGCTGCCATAATCCATACTTTCTTTTTCATACAAATATCCATTCCTTCTTGAGATGCCAAAGGGTCCTGTCTTATAGGAAATAAAATTTCCTGATATGACAAAAAACGGAAGTCCTGCGGACTTCCGTAAAAAGAAAGAGCGCGAGACGGGACTCGAACCCGCGGCCTCGACCTTGGCAAGGTCGCGCTCCACCAACTGAGCCACTCGCGCATATACCTTTCGGTAAGCGGGTGATGGGAATCGAACCCACGTATCTAGCTTGGAAGGCTAGTGTTCTACCATTGAACTACACCCGCATATTAAATTCCATCACCATGCCGGCGACAACAAATTAATTATATACGGGTCCAGTCAATTTGTCAACAATTATTTTTATTTTTTCTTACCAGAAGCAATGCATCAGTTCGTCTACTGTAATCTTCCCTAAATATGCTTCCAGATCAAAGGTCCGCAACGTTTCTTCTATGACATCTTTTTTATATAACAGACCGGTCAATCCCTTTTCCAGCTCTTCCACCGGTTTTCTGCCCAGATAATCTCCCATGATCTGACATTTTGTGATCCTGCCATTTTCTACACACAACCCCACCTCAATCTGTCCGCATGCAAAACGACGGGAACGGGTAATGGTAAATTCCGGAGACTGTCCGTAATTCCATTCGTAGGTGCGGTACTTTTCATCTGCCAGTTTCTCTGCTGCATCCAGAACGGACTGTGCCGGAAAGCACTTTTCTGCACCTCTTGCCATCATAAACTCCCGGATATACGCCTGAAACTCTTCCAGCGGCATCTTGGGATTCCACACATAGTCTTTCAGATTGCCTACTCTGCTTTTCACGGAAGCAATGCCTTTAGACTCCAACTTCTCCGCGGGCACCTGCAAAAGCCGCTCCATCTTATACAAATCTGTATTAAACAACAGGGTTCCATGATGCAAAATACGGTCTCCCCGAATCAGCTGTGCATTGCCGGAGACCTTCTTGCCCATAACCTCCATATCATTGCGGCTGTTCTGTATGGCATGTACGCCAAGACTTTCCAGCATCCTCTGTATGGGCCGGAGAAATCTTTGATAACTGGCATCTTCTTCCGGCGTGCAATTATAAAAAAAAGAAAAATTAACATTTCCCAGGTCATGATACACCGTACCTCCGCCTGTCATACGGCGGATCACGGGAACCATCTCCTGTTCTGCAGCTCTTTGATTAACCTCTCCAAACACATTCTGGTGTTTTCCTATGATCAGGCTGCTTTCATTCTGCCACAAGAGAAGATATTCATCATCCCGGCATTCATCAAAAATAACTTCTTCCAGAGCAAGATTCAAATAAGGATCCTGCCAGGGACTTTCCAGCATTTTCATAGTTTTTCTATCGCCTCCTGTATATACTCTCCTACGGTAGGGTGAGGAAATGCCATAGCCTTTACCTGCTCAACCGTACTTTTCTGTTCAATCATAAAACTGCCCAGACTCAGCAGTTCATCTGCAAACGGGCCATACATATGAAATCCCAAAATCTGTCCTGTGGTTTTATCTGCCACAATCTTTATCATTCCATAAGTCTGCTGCAAAATAGCTGCTTTGCCATTGCCGTAAAGGGGAGTGGTTCCGGTACGGACACACAGCCCTTTTTTCTCCGCTTCTTCTTTGGTCATCCCGGCCTTGCATGCCGGCGGATGAAGAGATAAAAATGCGGACACCGAATGGGGCGGGGCTGTTTTCCCTCCTGTCATATGGCAGACTGCCTGCCTGGCCTCCCATGCGGCGCCATGGGCAGTCATGCTTTGCAAAGTACAGTCTCCCACGGCATAAATGCGGGGATTTACTGTCTGCTGCTGTGCATTTACCGGAATCTTCTGACAAGATTCATCCAAAATTCCCAGCGTTTCCAGTCCCATTCCGGATATATTGCCCTCTTTTCCGGTACAGATCAGAATGCTCTCTCCCTCCACAGTTGTGACCGCTCCGGCTTTCGCATCCAACGTCAGCTGATACCCCTGATCTATAAGATCGATCCGCATAACATTGCATCCCGTATAACAGCAGATATCCATCTCTTCTTCCAGATAATCCATTACCGCCTCTGCCACATCGGTATCCCAACCGGGAAGAATCTGCTCCGCTCTTTCTATCAGGTGCACCCCAACTCCCAAAGACGCCAGATATTCCGCACATTCTACGCCGCTGACTCCTGCCCCCACAATCACCATGCTCTCAGGCAAGGTTTTTGCTTCCAGAACATCTGTTACATCCCACAGCCGGGATTGATACGGCCTAAAAATCTCCGGAACCGCGGTATGTGCCCCCGTAGCCAGCACCAGATAATCTCCTGCTATTGTCTGTTTGCTGCCGTCATCCGCAGCAACCTCTACAACCACCTCATCCGCGGCCTTTACTACCTGACCGGTTCCATGAATCAGATGGATCTGAGCCTTTTCCAAACGGTACTGCAGACCATAGGTCTGCTCTAAAAGAAGATCCTCCTTCTCCTGCTGCCACGCAGATAAATCCTTTTCTCTTCTATTATGCACCTGTTCCAATAAAAACTTCATGGGAACGCACCCTCTCTGCAGACAGGTACCTCCCCATTTATCTTTTTCAATCAGCGTAACCTGCCATCCTTTATGACATGCTTCAAGGGCCGCCGTATAACCGCCGACCCCTCCGCCGATGATGATAATATGCTGATGACTCTCCATTTACAAAATGCCCCCATTTTACTGCGGGCTATCCGATCATCAGCCCGCTGTTTCTATCTCTTTTTCTATATACCCCAGAACGTCCTTATATTTGAACTCACCTTCATTTTCAATACAACATTCTACCAGAATCCCATCACAGGGAGCTGGAAATTCGAATACTTTTTTCTCTACCTCTGCTTCACAGATCGGCTCCCCCGCTTTGACTAAATCGCCAGGGTGTTTCAGCCATTTCAAGATCCCCTGTTTTCTCTTCAGAACCATTTCTCTTTTCTGGCAGGGACAATCCTTAGCAGGGTCTTTCTTTGGCCAAAGGCGCTCAGGTACATGTATTTCTACTCGTTCCATGCTTCTCTCCTTATCATACCACTAATTGGGGAAAAAAGGACATTTTTTTCCTTTACAATCTTTATTTTTTTCAAAATATTTACATTGAACTTTTTCCGGCTTGTCTAAAACGATATCCAGATATTCTTCAATGGAATCTCTGGCGGATGCCAGAGCCAGATAAGTATTCCGTTTACAGCAGCGCGGACCCTCAATCTCGGCAATATCCGTCAGCGCACGGGCTGTGATCTTATTGCACCAGGACCAGCCTTCCCCCACGCTGTGAGGATTCGTTTCGGTAAAAATACTCAGAAAAATCCCGCATCCTACCGCGGCACCACAGTTTCCGTACCATCCGCAAAAACCGGGAAGTATGTTGTGGGCACGTTTATCTGCCTCTTCCAGATTTTCCTTTAAAATTTCTTCCGAGTCTCCTTCTGCTTTATGACAAACCGTAAGAAGAACAGCGGGAATCATAAAATGATGGGGCGGACAATGCATGGGCAGTCCTTCCATATCCATCAGATCCTCCAGCATTTCCCAGATATTCTTATTCTGATCCTCTCTGAAATACTGCAGACAATACTCTTTTGTCTTCTCATAATAAATCTCTAACGCCTGTAAATCAGCTGCCATAACCTTTCCTCCTTTAATACGGCTGCCAGCGAATGGTTTTCTTCTGGATCCAGACCACCAGCTTATTCAGCACGGTCACTACAATCCCTACCACTGCAATACCGGCAACCACGTTTGTATAATTACCATACGTGTTATAATTTACAATATAATATCCCATTCCGCTCGTGGCACCCATCATCTCCGCAAAAGTAAGCATCATGACGGCTGTCGTCATGGTAACTTTCAGACCATTGATCACGCCCGGCAGCGCATAGGGAAGCAAAATCTGAAAAATCATGGCTCCGGTTCCCAGGTTCAGTGCCCTTGCCGAATCCAGGATATTCTTCTCGATCGCATTGACTCTTATGATCATATTCAAAAATGCCGGCCAGAACACACCCAGAATTACCACAACTGCCGATGCACTGCGAAAGGTAGGCATAATCGCAATGACGTACGGTGCAAATACAATGGAGGGAATGGGCGCCAGCACATTAGCGATGGGATAAAATACATGCTTCAGTCTGGGAATCCAACCGCAGATCAATCCAAAAAGACTGCCCAGTACCAGACCGGTTACCACCCCGATAAAGAGCAATTGCAAAGAAGAAAAGACTCCACTCAGCAAAACCGCATATTGCTCCCGAAATACATGAAATACATTTTCTGGAGCCGGAACCAAAACCGGGTGCATCCGATTTAATTTCGTGACCATAATTTCCCAGATCAGCAAAAAGCCCCACACAATGACCATAATATCCGAAGCGGCCACCTTATCCCCTGTCTTTTTCAAAAAACGGGAGAGATAAAAGGCTTCTATCAAAGCCATGCCCGCCAGCATAGCCGCCGGACTTTTCACAGCCTTCTCACCCGGAAGAAATATAGTAATGATTAATACAATCAACAATATATGACTAACAATCAAAGTAACTTTCTTTTTCATACATACAGCCTCGTCAACGTATTTTTCAGCTCCCGGCACGCTTCCTGATCCAGACAGTCACGACAGCATCGATTAATATCCTCCGGAATCGGTATACTCTCTTTTATCATTCCATCCCGTATAAACACGATCCGGCTGGCCAGGATCATCGCCTCTTCCAGATCATGGGTAACAAATATGACCGTTTTCTTCTCTCCACGACTCCACAGATCTTTCAAAAGTCTCTGCAGTTCTGCACGGATTTTCGTATCCAGTGCGCCAAACGGCTCATCCAGCAGCAAAATATCCGCATCCATGGCCAGTGCTCTGGCTATGGCCGTTCTCTGCCGCATGCCTCCGGACAGCTGATACGGATATTTCTTTTTGTGTTCTTCCATCTCCGTCCGGGTCAGAAATTCATGCGCCCGCTGTCTGGACTTTTCTTTGGTAAAGCGCCCTGTCTTCTCCACCGCAAAGATCACATTCTTTTCTACCGTCATCCACGGAAACAGGGAGTAGTTCTGAAAAACTACTCCCCTGTCGGTTCCCGGTCCCGTAAGCGGTTTCCCATCCTTTAAAATCTGCCCTTTGCGCGGTTTGATCAATCCAGCCAGCAAATGCAGCAAGGTACTCTTCCCGCAGCCGGAATGGCCCAGGATGCACAGAAACTCTCCTTCTTCGATTGTCAGATTCATGTTTTTTAGTACATCTTCCTGTGCATAAGCATAGGAAACGTCTTCTATCCGCAGCTTGCTCACAATATTTTCACCTGTTAATTATTATTTACCTCATATTCGCTCAGAAGCTGACTGTAAACTTCGTTGCTGCTGTCTCTCTCAAGCAGTGTCTCCAGCGCTTCTTTATAAATGCTGGTATCAATATAATCGGCGATATCATATGGTGTTTCTGCATCAATATCACCGTTTGCTTTCATCACTTCATAGAATTCCTGCATCTTATTCTTATTCGGATCCAGAGAAATGATCATAGCCGGATCATAGTCTTCCGTTCCATAGATTACGGCTTCCACATAAGATTCTTCCTGTCCGGAATAAGCAGCCAGCGTCTGAATCGTAGTTTCATGGTCATTTAAATATACCTCATAGGCACGCAGCTCTGCAATCTCATATTTCACCAAAGCATCTTTCTTGGACTCCAGCGCTGCACGGGACGTTGTCTGTCTGCAGCATGGGAAATCTGCCTGGAAATCTCCTACATGAAATGCAACTTCAGCAGAACCGCCCTGCTCTACCACATATCCGTATCCACTGTTCACAAAGCCCAGATCTACTTCTCCTTTTGCCACAGCCTCACCGATCGATGCCTGAGAATCCAGATATACGAATTCTGCTTCAATATTGGCTTCCCGAAGAAGACCTTTCATAACCATATGACCGGTTTCCATACGAAAGCAGCCAATTTTTTTACCTGCCAGGTCCTCCAGTGTCTGATAATTTTCAGACTGCCCCGCAGCAACGATCGCCTCACTTCCTTCGGAAATCGTTCCGCCGATGATGACAACATCGGTTCCCTGGGAAATAAAACTGCAGCTGGGGATCGCGCCATACGGCAGCACGTCCAGTTTTCCCTGACTGACTGCAGTCAGGCCTTCCGGCAAAGAAGATACCTTCTCAAACGTTACATCCAGACCCTCTTCTTCAAAATAGCCCAGTTCATCAGCCAGAATGACACATGCAGTCTTAATATCCACTCCTAACATGGCAACCTTTAGCTCTGCCGCCTCTTCTGCATCTGCCGCTTCTTCTGTCTCTTCTTCCGCAGCTGCCTCTTCTGTCTCCTGTGCTGTATCGGCAGTTTCCTCTTGCGTTCCATTTCCACAGCCGGCCAGTAAACCCACAGCAACGGTCACTGCGCACAGCATGGCAATCCATCTCTTTTTCATATTTCCTCCTCATTATCTTTGATATTATCCACTCGCAAACATCTATTAGATTAAATCTAGCTCTATATTTATAAATATAACAGGAACAAAAATAAAATGCAATATAAAACATAAAAATTTTTATTCTGTATTCTCCGACATATTTTTTAGAACTTTTCTATAATTTTCTGTCTATTCGTGCATTTTCGTCATAATTCGACATATAATTCATCGTTTCTCTCTTGTTTATTCGACTTTTTATGCTATACTACTAATTGGTGCCACACAAAGCATGTCTATGTTCACGTCTATGTTTTCCCTATCACTCGGTAACTTTTTTGCAATATCATGGATCCGACTATTCCCTTTTCTTCCTTTTATATTTCCACTTTCTATGTTTGTGCTTTGTTTTTATTACTTTGGCACTAAAAAAAAGGTCCTCAGGGCCTTTTTTTCTACAAAAAAATTCACTTTAACCCTTTCTATTTTTGTGATATCCTATATAATGAGTGAAAGGGAGAAATTTTAATCCAGAAACAGGAGGACAAGCTATGTCACAGCGAACAGACATTCATAAAGTACTAATTATCGGTTCAGGCCCTATTGTCATCGGACAGGCCTGTGAATTTGACTATTCCGGAACCCAGGCATGCAAAGCGCTTCGCAAACTGGGATATGAAATCGTACTGGTTAATTCTAATCCTGCTACTATCATGACAGATCCGGAAACAGCAGACGTTACTTATATCGAACCACTGAATGTAGAACGTCTGGAACAGATCATTGCAAAAGAACGTCCTGACGCGCTGCTGCCGAACCTGGGTGGCCAGTCCGGACTTAACTTATGTGCAGAGCTGGCTAAAACCGGCGTCCTGGACAAATATCAGGTAAAAGTAATCGGTGTACAGGTTGATGCCATTGAACGTGGAGAAGACCGTATCGAATTCAAAAAATCCATGAACAAACTGGGAATTGAAATGGCCCGCAGCGAAGTTGCCTACAGCGTGGAAGAGGCACTGAAAATTGCGGATGAGCTGGGCTACCCTGTTGTTCTTCGTCCCGCGTATACCATGGGCGGCGCCGGCGGCGGACTGGTATATAATAAAGAAGAATTGAAAACGGTATGTGCCAGAGGTCTTCAGGCCAGTCTGGTAGGACAGGTTCTGGTCGAAGAATCTATCCTGGGCTGGGAAGAATTGGAACTGGAAATCGTGCGTGATAAAGACAATAACATGATCACCGTATGTTTTATTGAAAACATCGATCCGCTGGGTGTTCACACCGGCGACTCTTTCTGTTCCGCACCTATGCTGACAATCTCCGAGGAATGTCAGAAACGTCTGCAGGAACAGGCATACAAAATCGTAGAATCCGTCGAAGTAATCGGTGGTACTAACGTACAGTTTGCTCACGATCCGGTTTCTGACCGTATTGTGGTTATCGAGATCAATCCAAGAACATCCCGTTCTTCCGCACTTGCATCCAAAGCAACGGGATTCCCCATCGCACTGATATCTGCCATGCTGGCAACAGGTCTGACCTTAAAAGATATTCCCTGCGGAAAATATGGTACATTGGATAAATACGTACCGGACGGGGACTATGTAGTAATTAAATTTGCCCGTTGGGCATTTGAAAAGTTCAAAGACGTAGAAGACAAACTGGGAACACAGATGCGTGCAGTCGGCGAAGTTATGAGTATCGGAAAAACCTACAAAGAGGCATTCCAGAAAGCCATCCGTTCTCTGGAAACAGGACGCTACGGTCTGGGCCATGCCAAAGATTTTGATTCCAAAACCAAAGAACAGCTGCTGCAGATGCTGATCACCCCATCCAGCGAACGTCATTTTGTTATGTATGAAGCACTCCGAAAAGGTGCTACCGTGGAAGAGATCCATGAAATCACAAGTGTAAAATGCTGGTTTATCGAACAGATGAAGGAACTGGTAGAGGAAGAAGAAGCACTTCTTAAATCCAAAGGGCATATGCCTGCCGATGAATTGCTGATCACCGCCAAGAAAGACGGGTTCTCTGACAAGTATCTGAGCCAGATCCTTGAGATTCCGGAAGATGATATCCGAAATCGCCGAATTGCACTGGGTGTTGAAGAAGCATGGGAAGGTGTACATGTAAGCGGAACACAGGACAACGCATACTACTACTCTACCTACAATGCCCCGGATAAAAACCCGGTTAAAACGGATAAACCGAAAGTTATGATCCTGGGCGGCGGTCCTAACCGTATCGGTCAGGGTATCGAATTTGATTATTGCTGTGTACATGCAGCACTTGCTTTGAAAAAATTAGGTTTTGAAACCATTATCGTAAACTGTAACCCGGAAACGGTTTCTACTGACTACGATACTTCCGATAAACTGTATTTTGAGCCTTTAACTCTGGAAGATGTATTAAGCATCTACAAAAAGGAACAACCGGTCGGCGTGATCGCACAGTTCGGCGGTCAGACTCCTTTAAACCTGGCAGCTGATCTGGAGAAAAACGGCGTGAAAATCTTAGGTACTTCTCCATCCGTCATTGACCTGGCAGAAGACCGTGACCTCTTCCGTGAGATGATGGAAAAACTGGAAATCCCAATGCCGGAATCCGGAATGGCTACTACCGTGGAAGAAGCTCTGGAAATTGCACAGGAAATCGGTTACCCGGTTATGGTTCGTCCATCTTATGTACTGGGCGGACGCGGAATGGAAGTGGTATACGATGATACCAGTATGGAAGGCTATATGAAGGCTGCTGTTGGTGTTACCCCTGACCGTCCGATCCTCATCGACCGTTTCCTGAACCATGCATTAGAATGTGAAGCAGATGCCATCAGTGACGGCACACATGCATTTGTTCCTGCTGTTATGGAACACATTGAGCTGGCCGGCGTACATTCCGGTGACTCTGCATGCATCATTCCATCCGTACACATTTCAAAGGAAAATGTAGAAACTATTAAAGAATACACCCGCAAGATTGCCGAGGAAATGCATGTAAGAGGTCTGATGAACATGCAGTATGCCATTGAAAACGGCAAAGTATACGTACTGGAAGCCAATCCCCGTGCATCCCGTACGGTGCCTCTGGTATCCAAGGTATGTAATATCCGTATGGTACCTCTGGCTACAGACATCATTACTTCCGAACTGACAGGACGTCCGTCACCGGTTGCAGAACTGAAAGAACAGAACATTCCATACTATGGCGTAAAGGAAGCTGCTTTCCCATTCAATATGTTTCAGGAAGTTGACCCTATCCTGGGACCGGAAATGCGTTCCACCGGAGAAGTTCTGGGCCTGTCCGATTCTTACGGCGAAGCCTTCTACAAAGCACAGGAGGGTGTTGGTTCCAAACTTCCATTAAGCGGTACCGTATTAATTTCTGTAAACCGTAAGGACAGAGCAGAAGTAATCGATGTTGCGAAAAGTCTGCACGAAGATGGATTCTCTATCATCGCTACCGGCCATACTTATGAAGAAATCACAGGCAATGGTATTCCTGCTGAAAAAGTCAAAAAGCTTTCCGAAGGCCGTCCGAACATTCTGGACTTAATCACAAACGGAAAGATTGACCTGATCGTCAACTCTCCGGTTGGCAAAGACAGCGTAAACGATGACAGTTACCTGCGTAAAGCAGCCATCAAGGCAAAGATTCCATACATGACTACGGTTGCGGCAGCCAAAGCTACTGCAAGCGGTATTCATTATCTGAAGGAACACGGAAACGGGGAAGTAAGATCCCTTCAGACCCTTCACGGAAACATCAAAGATAAAGAGTAAGATTTCACACAGAAACAATTGAGGGCCTGCCGCTTATGCGGCGGGTCTTTTTCATTCAAAAATCTACCAAAAGCACGTTGACAAGGAAAAAATGGTGGGATATAATTGGTTCAATGGCGATGACGGAGAGAAGTAGCGCAACTTATCGTTCCCAGTGAGTGGAGGACAGTGAGAACTCCATAAAGTGAATTTGCGTGAATAACACTCTAACAGCTGCAATCCGAACATGAGCAGATTCGCTGCTGCATCAGTAGGTGCGCCGTGCGCTGTGCGACAAACAGCAAGGTTTTTCAAACCAATGAGAGACTGCAAGACAGTAATTCAGGTGGTACCGCGGACATGATTGTTCGTCCTGAGCGCAGCGTTCAGGATGGGCTTTTTTTATTTGCCGGAAAGTCATAAAACAGGCAAAACCTGCACAACTGACTGCTTGCCGGCAGCTGTCAGCTCTTTTTGAAACCATGCGCAATATATTCTACTATTTTATATAACAGGAGGAAATTATGGAACTTACAAGCAAGTATCGAAGCCAAACACTAAACCATATCACCGAAGAAGACGTAGGAAAAACGCTTAAGGTTGCCGGCTGGGTTGAGAACATCCGTGATCACGGCGGTGTATCTTTTATTGATTTAAGAGATATGTACGGCGTTCTGCAGATCGTAATGCGTGACACCAGCCTGTTGGAGGGACTAAACAAGGAAGACTGTGTATCTATTCAGGGTCCCATCGAGCATCGTGACGCAGAGACATATAATCCAAAGATTCCTACCGGAACCATTGAGATGGAAGCACACTCCGTAGAAGTATTGGGAAAAGTATACAAACAGCTCCCATTTGAAATTATGACATCCAAAGAAACCCGTGAGGATGTTCGACTGAAATATCGTTATCTGGACCTGAGAAACCAGAAAGTAAGAGATCATATGATTCTGCGTTCTCAGATCATCAGCTACATCCGGCAGCAAATGACAGATATGGGATTCTTGGAAATACAGACTCCTATTCTCTGTGCCTCTTCTCCGGAGGGAGCCAGAGACTATATTGTACCGTCCCGGAAATTTAAGGGCAAATTTTACGCACTGCCACAGGCTCCGCAGCAGTACAAGCAGCTGCTGATGGTATCCGGTTTTGATAAGTATTTCCAGATCGCACCTTGTTTCCGTGATGAGGATGCCCGTGCTGACCGTTCCCCGGGAGAATTCTATCAGCTGGATTTTGAGATGAGCTTCGCCACACAGGAGGATGTATTCTATGTAGGAGAAAAGGTTCTCTCTGAAACATTTAAAAAATTTGCTCCGGAAGGCTTTGAGGTTACACAGACTCCCTTCCCTATTATCAGCTATAAACAGGCTATGCTGGAATTCGGTTCTGATAAACCGGATCTTCGCAACCCGCTGCGTATCGTAGATGTTACAGATTTCTTCCAGAGATGCACGTTTAAGCCATTCCACAAAAAGACGGTACGTGCTATCAAAGTCCATGCAGATATGTCCAAAGGTTTCCACGAAAAGCTGTTAAAGTTTGCTACTTCCATCGGCATGGGCGGCCTGGGATATCTGGAGGTAATGGAAGACGGAAGCTACAAAGGCCCTATTGATAAATTCATCCCCGATGACATGAAGGGTGAGATTGCAGAAATTGCAGGCTTAGCTGCCGGCGACACCATTTTCTTCATTGCGGACAAGGAAGAACGTGCCGCTGCATTTGCAGGACAGCTTCGTAACGAACTGGGCAAACGTCTGGATATCATAGAAAAGAACGCATACCGTTTCTGCTATGTGAACGATTTTCCAATGTACGAATATGACAAAGAAGAAAAACAATATATCTTCACACATAACCCATTTTCCATGCCGCAGGGAGGTCTGGAAGCGTTAAATACAAAAGATCCGGAAGAAATACTGGCTTATCAGTATGACATCGTATGCAACGGCATCGAACTCTCCTCCGGCGCTGTCAGAAACCACAACCTGGATATTATGATCAAGGCATTTGAAATCGCCGGCTATACAGAAGAAGATCTGCAGAAAAAGTTCGGCGCACTGTACAATGCGTTCCAGTTTGGTGCTCCGCCTCACGCAGGTATGGCTCCCGGCATTGACCGCATCGTCATGTTATTATGCGACGAAGAAAACATCCGTGAAGTCATCCCATTCCCAATGAATGGAAACGCACAGGATCTGATGTGCGGCGCTCCCGGCGAAGTAACAGAAATGCAGCTTCGTGAAGTGCATATCAAAGTTCGCGACTAAATTTTAATGCAAATGCCAATAATAAAAAACACAGAAGAACCCCCAAAGAGCTGCCACACTCTTCGGGGGTTTGCTTTGACTTAACTTCGAGCTGCCCGTTTTTCTTTTAAATGAACATATAATACTCTCTATTCTTCTACAATGGCCCACACACGAACCGGCAAACCGGTTGCGCCTTCAATAGGCGGGTATGCTGCAAAGAGAATGGCACCTGCTTCCGGTACCTGATCCAGGTTACATAAAACCTCAATCTGCAGTTTCCCTTTCGTCAATAAGTAACGCTCACATGCCAGATCGCCGGCTTTTGCCGCTTCTTCAGATGCGTCAGTATCCAAAGTCTCATGTCCATTGGCTGCTGCATTTCTTTCTTCATATATATATTTCAATGCTTCCATAGACCAGCCTGGAAAATGTTCTCCGCCTTCTTCATCATAGTTAGAAATAGCATCCATATCCGGCCAGCGAGAACTCCATCCGGTACGCAATGCAACAAAAGCACCGTCAGGAATAGGGCCATACTTTGCTTCCCACTCTTTGATATCATCTGCTTTCACTGCATAATGAATATCTTCTTTTACTTTCTCTGTAATATCAATCACTACTAACGGAAATGCCAGATCTTTGACTCCATATTTCTCTGATAACTCCGCATCCTTTGCAAAATGACCTGGGAAATCGATATGCGTACCAAACTGTCCCGGAAACTTAAAGGTCTGAATCAGGCAGTCCAGCATAGGGTTGCCCCAGTCATACACTGTTTTAGAAAGTTCCACAGATCCCTCAGGAATCCCCGCCCAATAAGGACTGTCATTATTCAGGGAGTGAGAAAGCTCCACCCAACGGTAACTTTTTAATTTCTTTAAATCTTCCCATAACTGATACATACTGCTAACTCCTTTCCGTATAATAGCAACCCGCTCTCGAGCTTTCGCTCTTTCGTTTCTCTTGCGCATGACTCGTTGTTCTTTCGTAAACCCAGATGCTTCGCTTTTCAAGCTCCCGCATCCGCATCATTCAAAACTCTCGAGCTTTCGCTCTTTCGTTTCTCATGATGGACACTCGTCATATATCTGCAATTTCTCATGCAAGCATGCGAATTGCAGCTGCATGACTCGTTGTTTACTCAAAGTATTCTGCTACTTCTTTTAGATGTTTGATGATGGGCAGGTGCTGCGGACATATGTCTTCGCATTGACCGCAGGCGATACAGTCACTGGCTTTGCCGAAGACTTTCGTCAGATGCTCATAATATCCGCCCTGCGGAGTGAAAGGTTTGTCTTTTAGTTCCTGCTTATCTGCGTTATATAATGCAAAATATTTCGGTATGGCAATCTCCATAGGACATCCATCTGTACAGTAAGAACATCCGGTACACGGAATGGCGATATTGGAGTTAATTAATTTTACCGCTTCTGCTATAATCCGTCTTTCTTCTTCGGTCAACGGCTGGAAATCCGCCATATAATTGGTGTTGTCTAACACCTGTTCCATACTGCTCATACCGCTCAGTACCATTTTTACATTATCCAGACTTGCCGCATAACGGATTGCCCAAGATGCTACTGACCGATCTGGCGCATGAGATTTGAACAAATCTTCTACCTCTTTTGGCACCTGTACCAGGGTTCCGCCCTTTGCCGGTTCCATTACGATCACCGGAACGCCATGGCGGGCTGCCACATGATAACATTCACCGGACTGCACTCCCGGATTATCCCAGTCAATGTAGTTGATCTGCAGCTGTACAAACTCCATTTCGGTCTGCTCGGAAAGCACTTTTTCCAGCATATCCGCACTGTCGTGGAAGGAAAAGCCGATATGCTTAACCAGACCCTGCCGCTGCTTTTCTTTTAACCAGGCAAAACAGTCCAGTTCCTTATATTTATCATAAGAGTGCATATTCACATCATGGATCAGATAATAGTCAAAATAGGAAACTCCCGTTTTTTCCAACTGCTCCTGGAATACACGGTCACAGTCTTCTTTTGTCTGGACAAAATTATAATGCAGCTTCGTTGCCAGCGTATAACTGTCCCTTGGATGCCGCTCCACTAATGCAGCCTTGATGGCCCGCTCACTCTGAAAAGCACAGTACATCCAGGCCGTATCAAAATATGTAAATCCTCTCTCCAAAAAAGTATCTACCATCTGTTTTGTCAATTCCAGATCAATCTTACCCGGATCGTTCGGATCCAGGGATGGCAGTCTCATCAATCCAAAACCCAATTTTTTTTCGCTCATAATCCATCCTTTCTCAGAAACCATTCTGCCGGAAACCAGAAGCGCCCATTTTTCAAAGCACAGCTGTACATTCTGCTGTTTCAGGCAAAACCCTCCAACTCATATTTCTAATTCTCACAATTAGATTATACGCAGTTGAAGGGACAGAAAGCAACTTGTTTTCTAGGAAACCTTAAACTCAAAATATCTTACCGCGTTATTGTAGGAAATACCCTTTATAATCTTCTCAAGCGCTTTATAATCTGCCGGATATTCCCCATTTTCCACCCAGCCGCCAATAAGTTCGCACAAAATTCTGCGGAAATATTCATGCCTTGTATAAGACAGAAAACTTCTGGAATCGGTAAGCATACCGATAAAGTTTCCCAGCAGCCCCAGATTAGCCAGTGAGGTCAGCTGCTCTGTCATACCCGCTTTATGGTCATTGAACCACCAGGCGCTGCCCTGCTGGATTTTGCCTACCGCACTGTTGTCCTGGAAGCAGCCGATGATACTTCCTATTGCAGCATTATCCACAGGATTTAGGGAATAAAGAATGGTCTTTGGCAGTTCATCACTGACAACCAGAGCATTGAGATAATCTGCCATCTCAGAGGAAGGCGCAAAATTATTGATACAATCCACTCCGGTATCCGGCCCTAAACTGCCAAAAATCTTACTGTTATTGTCTCGCTTTGCACCGTAATGCAACTGCATTACCCAGTTTCTCTTATGATATTCTTTTCCAAGAGCGATCATATACGCCGTTTTAAATTTCTTTTCTTCTTCTTTTGTAACGGCCTCTCCCGCAAGACGTTTTGCAAATATTTTCTCTATTTCCTCTGCAGATGCAGGAGCATACATCACGTATTCTAGAGCATGATCAGACACGCTGCAGCCAGCTGCTGCAAAATAATCCATACGGTTCCTTAATGCGTCCATCAAATCTGCAAAACTGTGAATCCGGATACCGGATACTTCACTTAACCGGTCCACATAATCCTTATAATCCGGCTTCTCCAGATTCATTGCCTTGTCCGGTCTCCAGGCCGGAAGTACCTGTACATCAAAACTTTCGTCCTCTGCAATTTTTTTGTGCCATTCCAGAGTATCCACAGGATCGTCCGTAGTACAGATCAACGTTACACGGGACATTTTAATTAACTGACGAACCGTCAAACCATGGTTCAGTTTTTCATTGCAAAGATTCCATACTTCTTCTGCTGTATCTCCGCTTAAATAACCTTCGTAGCCAAAATATCTCTTTAATTCCAAATGACTCCAATGATACAGCGGATTGCCGATCGCCATTTCCAGGGTCTCTGCCCATTTCTGAAACTTTTCGCGATCCGTGGCATCCCCGGTAATATATCTCTCATCGATACCATTGGAACGCATCTGACGCCATTTGTAATGATCTCCGCCCAGCCATACTTGTGTGATATTATCAAATTTTCTGTCTTCATAGATCTCCCGGGGATTAATATGACAGTGATAATCTAACACGGGCATAACTTCTGCATATTCATGGTATAACTTCTGCGCCGTCTTGGTAGACAACAAAAAATCTTCATCTAAAAATGGTTTCATCGCAATTCTCCTTTCGCAGTTACATTCATTATACCACATATTTTTCCAGAGTTGTACGTACCGCACCTTTTCCCGCAATCATTTCCCGAAAATACTGACATACCGTTTCAGCCAGACCCACTTCATAGAGATTCACGCCAAAGATATCCTCTCTTTCCAGAACCGGCTTTAAGATCTTTTCCACCTCTGCTTCCTCACCCAGAACCAATCCGGCAACCACCGGACGCACGGACTCCAGAAGAGGATCTGCACTCAGTGTAAATGCTTCTCCTTCATCATTTATTCCCATCAGATAGCGGAGCCAGCCTGCGAAGACCAGCGGAATCCCTTTTAGATCAGATACCTGTAAGTCTTCGGATGCTGCATACGCCTTGATCGTCTCTCCGAAACGAACCGCCAGCTTCTGAGAGGTATCTGTCGCGATCCTCTGCGGCGTATCCGGCATGAATGGATTCGGAAGTCTTACCTTTAATACCGTATCGATAAATTCTCTGGGATCTAATACGCCCGGATTCACTACCACAGGAAGTCCTTCGGTATACCCGATCCTCTCTGCCAGCCTGTAAAGGACGGGATCCTTCATCTCACCGGAAATCAGGTCACTGCCCAGAAGACACCCAAATACAGCTAACGCTGTATGTATCGGATTGAGACAAGTACAGACCTTCATCTTTTCCACCTTATCTACCGTTCCCCTGTCTGTAAAGATCAGACCGCCTTTTTCCAGTGCAGGGCGTCCATTGGGGAAGGTATCCTCGATCACCAAATACTGTACTTCTTCCGCATTCACAAACGGTGCAATATACGTTTTTTTCTCTGTGATGATCGGCTGCACATGCAAAATTCCGTCTTTACTTAAAAGATCCGCCACTTTTGCATCCGGTCTCGGCGTGATCTTATCAATCATGGTCCATGGGAAAGCCAACTGCGCAGAATCACGAATATAAGCCGCAAAGTCCTTCTCCACCAGTCCTTTTTCTTCCCAACTTTTTGCGAACACCGCAACCGCATCATGCAGCTTTGTTCCATTGTGAGAACAATTGTCCATGCTCACCATGGCGATGGGTTTCTTCCCTGCCTGATAACGTGCATATAAAAAAGCGGTAATCTTACCCATATAACTTACCGGTTTCTCCGGTCCATTTTTCAAATCTGCTTCTACCGGATCCATATAAGACCCATCACCTGTAACCAGAGAATATCCTTTCTCTGTAATGGTAAAACTTACGATCTGCAGCGAATCTTTTTCAAAAATTTCTTTCACTCTTGCAAAATCCGCGTCATAACCGGCGTCTATGGTCAATGCCTCGGCAATACTGCCTACCACCGTCTTATCTACCGTTCCATCTGCTTTTAAAGTCACCAGAATACTGTAATTATCCCGGGGAGAAAATAACTGCTCCTTTGATTCATGGTCCCCCACCGCAATCAGGCCCCGGTCCAGAATCTGATCACTCAGCAATGCTTCCACTACATTGGCCTGGTAGGCACGAAAAAGATTGCCTGCGCCAAAATGAATCCAAAATGGATTCTCCTTCGTTCTGCGTATCATCGCTGCACGGTCATACTGAGGCAGATGATAACCGGCCTCCTCCCACTGTTTTTTATCTTTTATGAGTCCCTGTTCACTTAACTGCATTGTTTTCGCCTCTCTGTCATTTTTATTTCTCTGATTTTGCAATTGCTTCCCACAATCCGTTCAGGTAAGCTGCTCCCAGCGCACGGTCGTAAAGTCCGTATCCTGGCATGGCTACCTCATCCCAGATCATCCGTCCGTGATCCGGACGGATCGGCCCGTCAAATCCAATCTCATACAGAGCTTTCATAATCTCATACATATCAAAGCTTCCATCCGAAGATAAATGGGCAGCCTCTTCAAAATTCGTGGGTGTAATAAATTTCAGATTGCGCACATGGGCAAAATGAATTCTGCCCTTTAACGAACGGATCATATCCGGCAGATCATTTTCCAGGTTCGTTCCGTAAGAACCGGAGCAAAAAGTAACACCGTTATGGGAATTGTCCACCATCTTCATCAGGCGCAAAATATTCTTCTTATTGACAATGATCCTGGGAAGACCAAATACGCTCCATGCAGGATCATCGGGATGAATCGCCATGTTAATATCATACTGATCACAAACCGGCATAATTCGCTCCAGAAAATATTTCAGGTTCGCAAACAGTTTTTCATCATCCACATCTTTGTACATTTCAAACAATTCTTTGACTCTTGCCATACGCTCCGGTTCCCAGCCCGGCATGACCGTGCCATTCATATCACCGGCGATCGAGGCAAACATTTTTTCAGGATCCAGGGCATCCACTGCCTCCTGGGTATATGCCAGTACAGTAGAGCCGTCCGGTCTCACACGAGCCATCTCGGTTCTGGTCCAGTCAAATACCGGCATGAAGTTATAACATACCAGATGAATCCCTTCTTTCCCCAGATTTTCCAGGGTTTCTATATAATTTTTAATATACTGCTCCCGGTTTCCGGTTCCCGTTTTAATATCATCGTGAATATTTACGCTTTCAATACCGGACACATGCAGACCTGCAGCTTCTACCTCTTCTTTCATTTCGCGAATACGTTTCCGGCTCCACACTTCCCCGGGAACCGTATCATATAACGTGGTGATCACACCGGTCACACCTGGAATCTGACGGATCTGTTTTAAAGTAACCGTATCAAATGCAGAACCATACCATCTCAATGTCATTTCCATTATCATTTCCCTCACTTTTCACATTCGGTATCATAAAGCAGGCCAACTTATAACCGCCCTGCTCCTGTCTTATACAAAACCTGCCGCCGTAGGCAATCCCATAGAAACAGCAGGAATGTATGTCACCAGCAGCAACCCGAAAAGAATTGCCGCATAATAAATCAGCATGTACGGCATTACACTTGCCAGGGTGGTCTTTCCCACTTTAATACTCACAAAAAGGGTGTTTCCAACCGGCGGTGTAATATTGCCGATACATAAATTGTAAACCAAAATCAGTCCAAATTGAATAGGATTCATGCCAAAAGTTTCCACAACGGGAAGAAACAAAGGTGTAAAAATCAAAATCGCCGGCGTTACATCCATGAACGTACCCGCAACCAGCAAAATCACATTCATAATCAGCAAAATGAGGACAGAGCTGTCTGTAGCGCCCAGCAGCGCAGCAGAAATAGCCTGGGGAATCTGAGTAAAAGCCATCACCCATCCCAAAATATTGGAAACACCGATGAGGAATACAATCATACCGCTCATCTTAGCACTGTCTACTACAATATTCCAAAAGGATTTCCATGTAATATTGCGATAGCAAAGCCCCAGAATCAGCGCATAGACAACAGCAATCGCAGAGCCCTCTGTCGCCGTAAAAATACCGGCAATAATACCGCCGATCACTACGATGATCAGAGACAGGGAGGGAATGGCCCGCAGCGTCGTCCGAAGCAGATTCACCCAGTCATATTTGCCGGATGTTCCTTTGTATCCTTTTTTCCGTGCGATCAGAACCGCTGCGATCACACAGCAGACTGCCCAGATAATTCCGGGGACATATCCGGCCAGAAACAAAGCCGCCACAGAGGTACCGCCGGAAACCAGGGAATAGGTGATCAGTGCATTGGACGGCGGAATCAGAAGGCCGGATGGCGCCGATGCGGCATTGGTAGCCGCACATATGGCCGGATCATAATTTTGTTCCTCTTCTCCTTCCCGCACCATACTTCCCACAGCTGCAGACGCCGCGGATGCAGAGCCGGAAATAGCCCCAAACAGCGCATTGGCTCCTACATTGGTCACCAGCAGGGCGCCCGGCAGCTTGCCCAGAACAGCCAGAACAAAATCCACTAATCGTTTGGCAATACCGCCCTGATTCATCAGATTACCCGCCAATATAAAAAACGGTATGGCCGTCAGGCTAAACTTGCTCATACCAACAAAGGTCCTCTGCGCCGCTGTCAGCACGGATACATCCAGAGGTACCGCCTGGAGTATCGCTGCCAGCGAAGAAATACCGATTGCGTAAGAAATCGGCACTCCCATGATCAACAGACCGATTAACACAACTAAAATAATAACTAACGCTTCCATCGCCATAGATTATGCCCCCTCTCCTGTTTTTCCCGCAGCCTTTAAGGATTCCTTCGAAGGTACTTCATCCGCCGTTCCCCTGGCAATTTCTATCATATTTAAGATCGTATAAACAAGAATCAGCACCCCGCTGACCGGCAGCACCACATAAAACACACCGATTGCCACCCCCAGGGAGGAAGTCATCTGCCCCATTGCCAGCGTTGTAATCTGTATGCCTCCATATACCAGAATAACCGCGGCAAATGCACAGGCAACAAACTCTGCAAAAATTAAAAATGCCTTTTTCATCATCGGAGGCATTTTGTCAACCACAATGGGAATATTCATATGGCCCCGTTCTCCCGCTACCAGAGACGCCCCAAACAGAGACATCCATGCAAAAAGATAGGAAACCAGCTCCTCCGACCAGGAGGATGGATTTTTAAGAAGATAACGGGTAAGCACCTGCCAGCAGGTCAGTGCAACCATTACCAGAAAACTTCCCCCTGCCAGAACATGCAAAACCGTATCTAAAATTTTTCTTATTTCTCTCATAACGCACCTCCTATTCTTCTGCCACACCGGGATATTGTGCATTGTATTCCCGAATTTTTTCGTAGATCGGCCGAATGGATTCGTTATTTGCCAATACCGACTCATGAAGCGGCGCGCATGCCTCTACAAAGGGCTTCTGATCCGGATAAAGGAACAAAACCCCCTGCTCATTTTGTGCTTTCTCTTTTGCATGATCCACAGCCTTCACCCATTCTTCCCGCTGTACCTGATTCAGCAAGGCATAACCTTCTTCAAAAATCTCCTGTTCTTCTTCGGTGAGTTCTTCCATAAATGCAGCATTCCCGATCAAAACATCCGGAACCATCTGATGCATGTCATAAGAATAATACTTGCACACATCCCCGTGGCCGTTGTCCGTCAATGCCATTTCATTATTCTCCGCGCCGTCAATGATGTTTGACTGCAGCGCCGTATAAACCTCTCCAAATCCCATAGGTGTGGCGGAACCGCCCAAAAGACGCATCATTTCAATATTGGTCGGTGACTGCTGTACACGAATTTTCAATCCTTTTAAATCGGCCGGACTCTCAATGAGTTTATCTACCGTATAAAAATTCCTGGTGCCGGCATCCAGCCAGGCAACCGCAGTAAATCCCGCCTTCTCCGTCGCAGTAAAAATGGGGTCTGTAATCTCAGAGTCATCCATTGCATGATGATAAGCCTCTTCACTGGCAAATAAATACGGCAGATTAAAAATCTCATAATTTTTACTGAATGTTTCTAAAATCGCATTACTTGCCACACAGTAGTCAATTGCCCCTGTCTGTGTCAGCTGTACCATATCGGTCTGCGACCCCAGCAGCTCACTGGGATATACCTCTACCACATACTTATCGCCCAACTTCTCATTAATATAATCACGAAAGGCCACTAAACCAATATGCGTCGGATGATTGGTAGACTGATTATGTCCGATCCGGATAATCTGCTTCTGCTCCGTACTTCTGCATCCTGTTGCAGCTGTCATGACCAGGCACAGAACACAAAGTAAGATTCCCCATCGTTTCTTCCTTTTCATCAATCCCGTTCCTCCTTTTCTATCTATCCTTCTGTTCGACAAGCCATTGCATGGCCATATATGCGTAGAGAACACTTCCTGTTGCCAGTACTTCTTCATCAAAGGTAACCCTTGGATGATGCAAAGGATACCCATGACCCTGATCAGCCTGTCCCGCTGCCAGTGCTGCCATAACAGAGGGCACCTTTTGACTGATATAAGAAAAATCTTCCGATCCTCCTGATTTTTTTCCTGCCCCCTGCAGCTGCCCGGCAGAAAGCACATTTTCCTGTCCCAGCAATTCCCGCGCGCAGCGCACAGCATGCTCAACCATCCCTTCCTCATTTATCAGAGTCGGACATCCGCTGGCAAACACCACCTCAGCCTCTGCCCGAAAGGTTTGAGCAACTCCCGCTGTTATCTCTTTCAAACGTTTTTTTATAAATTCCCGTATCTGCTCATCATAGGCGCGCAGGCTGCCTCCCATGGCAACCGTATCCGGTATTACATTAGGTGCCATACCCCCATGCATGGTGCCGATCGTCAGCACTGCCTCATCCTGTATTGCCAATTCTCTGGAAGGGATCTCCTGCATCGCCAGTAAGATATGTGCTGCCACATTCAGAGGATCCACACCCTCGTCAGGTGAAGATCCATGACAGCCTTTTCCGAATATTGTAATGGTAAACATATCTGCTGCAGGTGCACTGACGCCTTTGGACGGTATCACTACCGTTCCCGGTGCAAGGGGAACGTCTGTCATCACATGTATCATAAATGCTCCGTCCACCCTGGGATTTTCAAGAATTCCGTTTTCTATCATATCCCGGGCACCTTCTAAAATTTCCTCTGCCGGCTGAAACATCAGTTTGACAGTCCCTTCTATGTTCTCTTCATATTTCTTCAGCAGACGGGCAGCACCCAGCAGCATGGTCGTGTGCAGGTCATGCCCGCACGCATGCATATTTCCGTTTACCGAAGCAAAATCCAGTTTTGTTTCCTCCCTGACCGGAAGCGCATCCATATCCGCACGAAGCAGGAATGTTTTTCCCGGTCTCTTTCCTCCCGCCAAAACAAAAAGCCCTGACCTGCCGCAGTCTATGGGCTGATATCCCATATCCTGCAATTCCTGTTTTACCAGCAGCTTCGTATTACTCAGATCAAAGCCGGTCTCCGGATGTGCATGGAGAACTCTCCGTATCCGTATCAACTGCTCCTGCATCGCATTCGCTTCCCTTTGCAGTTCTTCCGCTTCCACTCCCATCTCTCCTTTTATTAAAATGTTTCCATTTTCTCATCTTCTATGTATTATTTAAAATAATAAAGATACTATACATAAACAAATCATTTTCATATATGAAATATTTGTTGCAATTCCACTATTTTACATTTACTATAATAATTATGCGAATACACTACGAAAAACATCATTTGGAGGTAATTACAATGACAAAAACAACGCAGGACATCATGAACCTCATTCAGGAGCATGATATCAAAATGATTGACTTCAAGGTTGTAGACATCAACGGTCAGTATCGTCATGTCACAATCCCTGCAACACATTTTTCAGAAGAAACCTTAATAAACGGCATCGGCTTTGACGCATCCAATTATGGATACGCCGTGGTAGAAAAAAGCGACATGGTATTTATCCCGGATCTGGACACCGCATTGATCGATCCTTTCTGTGAGATTCCTACTCTTTCCATTACGGGTAATGCTATGATTATTGATTATCCGGCTAACCGGCCACTGGATCAGTATCCGCGAAACATCGTTCTGGCTGCAGAGCAGTACATGAAAGATCAGGGTATCGCTGATACCATGATGATTCTGCCGGAATTTGAGTTCTATCTGTTTGATAATGTGGGATGGAATGTGCAGCCATACGATATCAGCATGGCTCTTGATGTATCTCAGGCTCACTGGAACAGTGACAGCGAAGGAAAAGGCTGCGTTATCGGAAAACAGCAGGCTTATCACATCGCAAAGCCATTCGACCAGGCTTACGAATGTCGTTCCGAGATGTGTCTGGAAATTGAAAAAGCAGGCATCGACATCAATTATCATCACCCGGAAGTAGGCGCTGCAGGCCAGTTTGAAATCGAACCGATGCTGGGCAAGATGTCCAAAATGGCAGACGCTACTATGATGATCAAATATATTATCCACAACGTGGCCGCAAAATACGGCAAGACTGCAACCTTCATGCCAAAACCGGTAGCCGGTGAGGCAGGAAACGGCATGCACGTGCACATGCTGCTGTTAAAAGATGGAGAACCTGTATTCTCAGATGACGACGGATACTCTCACCTGAGCAAAGAGGCACATTACTTTATGGGCGGTCTTCTGAAACATATCGCTTCCCTGTGCGCCATCACAAATCCAAGTACAAACTCTTTCAAAAGACTGGTACCCGGATTCGAAGCACCGGTAACCGTAGGCTATGCAACCTCTAACAGAAGCGCCGTTATCCGTATCCCGGCTTACGCGAAAAAGCCAACACTCCGTCGTTTCGAGCTGCGTAACCCGGATGCCACCTGCAATCCATACCTGTGCTATGCAGCTATTCTCATGGCCGGCCTGGATGGAATCAAGAATGAGATCGATCCACATGCAAACGGCTGGGGACCATACGATGTGAACCTTTACACCCTGCCTGAAGAAGAAAAGGCAAAATTACATTCTCTGCCGACTCGTCTGGAAGATGCCTTAGATGCACTGGAAGCAGATCATGACTATCTGACAGCCGGCGGTGTATTCCCGGAACATCTGATTCATAACTTCATTGCAAGAAAACGCCAGGAATGTGCAGAACTTTCTAAAATACCGCATCCGGCAGAATTTGAGAAATATTACAATCTGTAAATAACCGGATTCAGACAGCAAAAAACAGGGCAGCTCCTAAAGAGCGCCCTGTTTTTCTATTGACACATATTCCATTATCTTACTCTTCAATAGAACGTCTTCTATGTACTGTTACCGTCTCATCCAGACAGGAGAAGATTTTCTCTAATTTCTTTTCCTCCATCTTCGGTGTCACCAGACTTACGATCGGCACGATCACCAGACCTGCGATCATGGCAACCGCTCCGGCATTGATCGGGGATGCAATAAACTTGAAAAACATATTGCTGACGGTAAGAAGAACGCCGCATGCAAAGCTTGCCCACACAGCTCCCCTTGTCACTTTCTTCCAGTATAAACCATACATGAAAGGTGCCAGGAACGCGCCCGCCAGCGCACCCCAGGAAATACCCATCAGCTGTGCAATAAACGTAGGCGGATCAAGGGCGATCACAACACTGATCACAATGAAAAATACCAGCATCACCCGCATACACAGCAGCTGTTTCTTTTCATCCATATCTTTGATCACATTATCTTTAATTAAATCCAGAGTCAACGTAGAACTGGATGTCAGCACCAGAGATGACAACGTTGACATAGATGCCGATAATACCAACACAATCACAATACCGATCAAAATATCCGGCAACGTGGAAAGCATACTCGGAATAATGGCATCATATATAATACTTCCATCTTCCTTATAAATAGCCGGAGTATCAAAGAGACGCCCGAAGCCGCCCAGGAAATAACATCCGCCGGATACTACGATTGCAAATATGGTTGAAATAATAGTTCCGGACTTAATAGACTTTTCGTCCTTAATGGCATAAAACTTATGTACCATCTGCGGAAGTCCCCAGGTTCCCAGGGAAGTCAGAATGACAACGCCGATCAGATTAGGCAGATCCGGCCCGAAGAAAGAAGCAAATACCCCCTGCTGTCCCATCGTCCTCGGAATATCACTCTCGATCTCTGAAAGACTCTTAACCGCCTCATAAAAGCCGCCCTGACCGTTTAACACAGCCGCGATCACCGCGACAATACCAAACAGCATAACGATTCCCTGAATAAAATCATTGATGGCTGTCGCCATATACCCTCCCAATACTACATATGCACAGGTCAGTGCCGCCATAACGATCACGCATACGCTATAGGGAATATCAAATGCCATTCCGAATAACCGGGACAATCCGTTATATACCGAAGCGGTATAGGGAATCAGGAAAATAAAGGCAATAGCAGAAGCTGCAATTCGAAGCGCATTGGAATCATAACGTTTTCCAAAAAAATCTGGCATGGTAGCAGCGGAAAGATGCTTTGTCATAACCCTTGTACGTCTTCCCAAAACGACCCAGGCCAGAAGGGAACCAATCACAGCATTTCCAAGACCGATCCAGGTGGATGCGATTCCATACTTATAACCAAACTGTCCGGCATACCCTACAAACACTACTGCTGAAAAATAAGAAGTGCCATACGCAAATGCAGTCAGCCATGGCCCTACCGTTCTGCCGCCCAGCACAAAATCATTGACATTCGTTGCATGTCTTCTGGAATAAACTCCTACTGCGATCATAACAGCGAAAAAGATCAGAAGTAATAAAATTTTTGTTAACATGTTATCCTCCTTACGTTTTCCACAATAGGCAAAACATTTTTATATCTTTTCTTTTTGAGTTCAGTACTTTAAACCGTTGCGAACCAACGCTTTAAAGTCTTAAAGTATTTTTATTATACAAAACCCTTGCCATTTATGCAAGGGTTTTTAAAAAATTATTTTAAATTCAACAGCCTTTTTGCATTTTGAGAAAAAATGTCTTCCTTCACAGAGGGGTCCAAATGCAGCGCATCCAGTCTCTGTACCTGCTCTTTTTGTCCGCCCCAGGGAGAATCCGTCGCAAATAAAATTTTATCATGTCCATGCTTTTCCAGCATCTTAAAAAACATTTCCTCTTTTATATACTCCAGCGTAAACGCCAGATCAAAGTACACATTTTCTCCTGCCAGGTACTCATATGCAGCATCCCACTGTTCCCAGCCGCCATAATGCGCCACCACCATTTTCTTCGGATGAATGGCATCCAGAACTCTGCGCATACGATCCGGAGGACAATGCACCGGATGAGGAAGCCCAATATCCACACCGGCATGGGTCAGGACAATCAGATCCAGCTCATCCGCATACGCTATAATCCTCATGTATCTTTCATCGTCAATCATCACCTGCTGATAATCCGGATGCAGTTTAATCCCCAAAAGGCCCAATTCTTTAATGGTTTCCAGCTCTTTTTTATAATCTTCACTATCCGGATGAATGCCGCCGAAAGAAAACAGTCTGCCTGCATACTTTCGGTTTACTTCCGCCGCAAATGTGTTTACTGTATGAAACTGGGACGGTCTCGTCATAACCGGCTGGATAACGGACAGATCCACACCGCTTTCATCCATAGACGCTAACAGACCACCCAAAGTCCCATCCGTTGCGGCCGTGATCTGCGCTTTCTCAGAAAGCGAATCAATCGTCCTTTGGGCAATGGCATCCGGAAATATATGAGTATGAAAATCAATCATCATGGCTTATCCTTCCAGGTCTTCAGAAGTAAGCATCTCAACACCTGTCTGAGCCACTACTTCTGCTGCCTTGTCCAAATCTACCGTTTTAATGATAATAGATGCATAATCAGCCCCCGTGGCAAGAGCATACATATACTCAATATTAATGCCCGCTTTACAGATCTCAGCCAGGAGAACCTGCAGCTGTCCTACCTGATGCGCGATCTTAACAGCCAGCACCGGAGTCAGCATGGCAGAAAAGCCCTGTTCTCTTAATGCCGCTTTTCCCTTTACGGGATCCGTCACGATCATACGGAGAACTCCATAATCACTGGTATCCGCAAGTGATAAGGAAAGAATATTAATATCATTTTTCTTTAAAGTTTCTAATACAAGGTCCAGACGGCCTTCTCTATTCTCCAAAAATACGGACAACTGTTTCATAACAATACCTCCCTTATCTTATACTAATTTACGTTTATCAATAACATGCACGGCTTTACCCATACTTCTCTCAATGGTCTTTGGCTCAACTAATTTTACCTTAACCGCAAGGCCGATCGCCTGCTGAAGTACATGCGCAATTTTCTTCGTCAGGCTTTCCAGCTCACTGATTCTGTCGGAGAAGAATTCTTCGCCCACTTCTACCTGAACCTCTAAGGTATCCAGATTGTTGACACGATCTACAATCATCATGTAATGCGGAGAGGTCTCACCCATTTCCAGAAGCGCAGCCTCAACCTGAGACGGGAAGACATTCACACCGCGGATAATAAGCATATCATCAGATCTTCCTTTGAATCGGCTGATTCTGGCCAGCGTCCTGCCGCACTCGCATTTGCCGTAACTGATGCTGGTTAAGTCCTTGGTTCTGTAACGCAGCAGCGGTATTCCTTCTTTGGTTAATGTTGTAAATACCAGCTCACCGGTTTCTCCTTCCGGAACCTTCTGGAAGGTCTTCGGATCCACAACCTCAGGAAGGAAGTGATCTTCATACACATGAAGACCTTTATGATAAATACAGTCACAGGCAACACCCGGTCCCATCACTTCAGACAGGCCGTAAATGTCAAAAGCATTAATATGCAGCTTTTCCTCAATCTGCATACGCATCTGATCGGTCCATGGCTCTGCACCACAGATCGCTGCTTTCAATTTGATCTTATCCAGCGCATTGTTAGCTTCCAGAGTCTCTGCAATGTGAAGCAGATAAGACGGTGTACAGGCGATTGCCGTAACCCCGAAATCCTGCATCATAGTTGTTAATTTCTTGGTATTGCCGGTAGACATGGGAACTACCGTTGCACCAAGATGCTCTGCACCATAGTGTGCACCGAGACCACCGGTAAACAGGCCATAGCCATACGCTACCTGAATCATATCATCTCTGGTAAGTCCGGCCTGTGCAAAGGCTCTGGCAACACACTCTGCCCAAATATCAATATCCTTACGTGTATAGGCTACAACCGTTGCTTTTCCAGTAGTACCACTGGATGCATGAACACGTACAAGCTCAGATCGGGGAACGGCACAAAGACCAAACGGATACGTATCCCTTAAATCGTCCTTTGTAGTAAATGGCAGCTTATCCAGGTCCTCAATGCCTCTAATATCTCCCGGTTCAATACCTAAAGCCTGCATTTTTTTGCGGTAAAACTCTACATTATGATATACCCTGTCAACCGTTTTTACCAGACGCTTGCTCTGTAAGGCCGTCATCTCATCACGGCTCATACATTCCTTTGTTTCATTCCAAATCATTTCCATATCCTCCGCTTCATATTTATGTCATTTTCGGTTTATTTCGGAAGCATTAACTCTCGTAGCCCAACAGGAACGCTTTTTTATTGATCTCAACTGTTTTCGGCGGCACTGTCTTTTCAATAACCTCAAGCCATGTCTCTTTACTGAAATCCATATGTTTTGCAGCGACACCTAATACAATGATATTAAACACTTTGGAATTACCCAGTTTAAGAGCTTCCTCCATTGCTTTCACCCGATACACACGATGTTCTTTTTCCAGACCTTCAATAATATTTTCCGGATAAGAAGCCACGCCCGTCACAACGGTAATAGGGTCAATACGATGATCATTGACAACCAGTACACCGTCTTTTTTCAGAAAATGTGCATAACGCAAAGCTTCCAGTTTCTCAAATGCGATCAGAATATCTGCCTGACCTTCTTCTACAATAGGTTCTGCTACTTTCTCGCCATAGCGTACAAACGTCACTACACTTCCGCCGCGCTGTGCCATACCGTGTACCTCAGACAGCTTAACATCATAACCTGCTGCAACCGTGATACCGCCAAGAATACGGCTGGTAAGAAGTGTACCCTGACCGCCCACACCTACGATCATAATATTTTTCGTTGTATTTGCCATCTCTTACACCTCTACTTTCTCAATTGCATCAAATTTGCAAAGATTCATACACAGTCCGCAGCCATTGCACATCGTCGCATCAATGGAAATCGTACCGTCTTCCTTCTTTGTCAGTGCCGGACATCCCGGTTTTAAGCACATGCCGCATTTCTTACATTTATCTGTAACCGGCCTGCATTTATATGGGAATTTCTGTCCCTTGATCAGCACACAGGGAGATTTAGTAATGATGACAGACACTTCGTCCTTTGCTACCTCTTCTTTTACAACCTTTTCCAGTTCTTTCGTATCAAAGGCATTCACTTCTACCACATTTTTGATTCCCATTGCTTTGCACAGATCATGGATATTAATAGCAGGAACGATCTCACCTTTTAAAGTCTTGCCCGTTGCCGCATGATCCTGATGACCTGTCATACCTGTGGTGGAATTATCCAGGATCATAACCGTACCGGTTCCCTGATTATAAACCATGTTCATAAGGGAATTTACACCGGTATGCATAAAGGTAGAATCACCGATCACTGCCACCCAGTTCTTAATATATTCTTTGCCTTTTGCCTTTTCCATACCATGCAGAGTGGAAATGCTGGCACCCATGCAGACTGTGGTATCTACCACACTCAGCGGTGCAACTGCACCTAAGGTATAGCATCCGATATCGCCGGCTGCATGTATTTTCAGTTTATTTAATACAGAATAAACGCTTCTGTGCGGACAGCCCGGACATAGGATCGGCGGACGCGCCGGAACCTGAGCTGCCTCTTTCACGCTGGACTCTTCCTTCAAAACTGCCCGGCGAAGCATATTCGCACTGTATTCGCCCTGTACGGTGAAAATTTCTTTTCCGATGCAGGAAATGCCCCAGGACTTAATCTGCTCTTCAAATACAGGCTCCAGTTCTTCAAAAATATACAAAGTTTCAACTTTAGAAGCAAATTCTTCAATCAGCTTTCTCGGAAGGGGATGCACCAGACCCAGTTTCAAAACACTGGCATCCGGACAGACTTCTTTCACATACTGATACGCAATACCGCTGGTAATAAAACCAATCTTAGTATCATTGATCTCCATTTTATTTACCGGCATGGTGCAGGCATCTTCCGCCATATCTTTCAGCCGTTTTTCCACATAAACATGTCTTCCCTTGGCATTACCCGGCATCATAACATACTTTGTTACCTGTCTCTCGTATGGCTTATCCTGCGGCTCACATCTGTCCTCTAAGGTAACCGGACCCTGGGAATGGGAGAGCCGGGTTGTGGTACGCACGATCATGGGAGTATCATATTTCTCAGATAATGCAAACGCATATTTCATAAAATCCTTTGCTTCCTGAGAATCAGAAGGCTCCAATACAGGAACCATGGCTGCTCTTGCCACACAGCGGGTATCCTGCTCATTCTGAGAAGAATATAACCCTGGATCATCCGCTGCAACCAATACCAGGCCTCCATTGACCCCTGCATAAGAAACCGTATAAAGCGGGTCAGATGCCACATTAACACCTACATGCTTCATGGATGCCATAGAACGAACGCCGCTGATAGAAGCGCCGATAGCGACTTCCATCGCAACCTTTTCGTTGGGAGACCACTCTGCATAAATCTCATCATATTTCACAATATTTTCACTAATTTCCGTACTGGGCGTGCCGGGATATGCTGCAGACACCTTGACACCTGCTTCATATGCGCCTCTGGCAATGGCCTCATTACCTAACATAATCTTTACTTCACTCATGTCCTGTTCCTTTCTTAACCCATATTCTGCTCAGCGATCAAACGATTTGCTCCATAGATCTCACGAAGCTTTGGCTTTTCAATCTTACCGGTAGGATTTCTAGGGATCTGTGCAAAGATCACCTCATGCGGACGTTTGTATCTGGGCAATTGCATACAATAGGCATCTACCTCTTCCTTTGTCATCTCCATACCTTCTT
Organism: Lachnospiraceae bacterium; assembly: GCA_050944855.1. Classification (GTDB taxonomy): domain Bacteria; phylum Bacillota; class Clostridia; order Lachnospirales; family Lachnospiraceae; genus Lactonifactor. Next base: position 37,023 of record JBMNRU010000013.1, on the reverse strand, counting down.
TTACTTCGATGATCGCTGCCGCGATCTCTCCCAGACGATGATCCTTCATACCGATCACTGCCACATCATGCACCTTGTTATTAGTACGGATAAAGTCCTCAATCTGAACCGGGTAAATATTCTCACCGCCGGAAATAATAACATCTTTCTTTCTGTCTACCAGGAAAATAAATCCATCTTCATCTTCCTGTGCCATATCTCCGGTAAACAGCCATCCATCTTCCAGAACCTCTGCTGTCGCTTTCTCGTCGCGGTAATAACATTCCATCACTCCTGGGCCCTTCACCGCAAGCTCACCGACCGCACCCTGCTCTACCGTCTGATGCTTTTCGTCTACGATCTTCGTCTCCCAGCCGTATCCGGCTTTGCCGATGGCACCAACCTTATGAATATTTTCTACGCCCAGATGCACACAGCCCGGGCCGATGGATTCTGACAGGCCATAATTGGTGTCGTAAGCATGATTCGGGAAAATACTCTTCCATCTCTTGATCAGGCTCTGCGGTACCGGCTGTGCCCCAATGTGCATCAGACGCCACTGATCCAGTTCATAATCATCCAGATTTACTCTTCCGCTTTCGATGGCCTCCAGAATATCCTGTGCCCACGGAACCAGCAGCCATACAATGGTACACTTTTCCTTAGATACCGCATCCAGGATAAATTCCGGCTTTGTACCTTTCAACAAAACAGCCTTGCCGCCGGATAATAAGCTTCCGAACCAGTGCATCTTAGCCCCGGTATGATACAGAGGCGGAATACATAAGAATACATCCTCTTTCGTCTGTCCGTGATGGTTCTGTTCCACCTTGCAGGAGTGCACCAGGCTTCTGTGTTTATGTAAAATCGCCTTCGGAAATCCTGTGGTTCCCGAAGAAAAATAAATCGCCGCATAGTCGTCATCTGACAGCACGATCTCCGGTGACTGACTGGAACAGTTCGCTGACAGAGAATGATAATCATCTGCAAATCCCGGACAGCCTTCTCCTACATAAATCAGAAGTCTTCCCTTGCTGATACGGTCCGCGATCTCTTCTACACGACCGATAAAAGGATTGCTGAAAACCAGTACATCCACTTCTGCCAGATTCACACAATATTCAATCTCATCTGCAGAATAGCGGAAATTTAACGGTACTGCCAAAGCGCCGGTTTTTAATATACCAAAATAAATAGGTAGCCATTCCAGGCCGTTCATCATCAAAATCGCTACTTTATCGCCCTTTTTGATCCCTCGCTGCAGCAAAAGATTGGCAAAACGATTGGCCTTTTCATTAAACACACTCCACGTAATCTCACGGCGATAGCTTGTCTTAGGACTTGGCTCAATCAGTTCATACTCTTTCCATGTTACTCTACGATTCTCCTGAATCTCAGGATTAATTTCCACCAGACAGATGTCATGAGGAAACTCTCTCGCATTTTTTTCTAAAAACTCTGTAATAGGCATAATACTTTCCTTCCAATATACATTTTAGCGCATTAACGCGTCTACTTCATATAGTATATCATTTTAAAAGAAGCTGGTCAATGTTATATCGCATATCTGCCTCCACAAATCTTAAGATTTTATTAAGATAGCAAGTATACTTTGACACCTATACAGTCACATAGTAAAATAAGTGTATCACTAGAAGTAGTACACTTATTTTTTGTACTCATTCAACCAAAAGCTGGCAGCAAACCAACGACTGGCAGGAAAAAATGGGAGGATACATACAATGAAAAGAAAAAAAATAATCATCTCGGGAAGCATCATCGGCATACTGCTCCTTGCGGGCATACTCTGGTTTTTCCTGGGACGCAGCGGCTCCGCAGCCAGTAAAGACGTCGTATTCGTTGCCAATGTCAATACGATTGTAAATCAGGGAAGCCTTGGCATCCAGCAGCGCTTTTCCGGTGTTACGGAACCACAGCAGACTTATGAAGTAGAACTGCAGCCTGATAAAACGGTAAAGGAAGTCTTAGTGGAAAAGGGACAGGATGTTACGGTGGGTACTCCGCTTTTTACCTATGATACCGACGAGGCACAAAGCAATCTGGATCAGGCCCAGCTGGATCTGGAACGCCTGGAAAATGACATTGTTAACTTGAATGAACAAATTTCCGCTCTGGAAAAGGAAAAACGTTCTGCCGGCGAGGAGGAACGTCTGAATTACACGACACAGATCCAGACAGCCCAAAACGATATCAAGAAAACAGAATATTCCATCAAAAGCAAACAGATAGAAATTGAACAGTTAAAGCACAGTATTGACAATGCGACCATCAGCAGTGAAGTGGACGGTGTAGTCAAATCCATTCGCCAAAACAATACTTCCGAAATGAATGACGGATTAGAATCCAGCAATGCTTTTATCACCATATTAGAGACAGGAAGACTTCGTATCAAGGGATTTGTCAACGAACAAAACATCTATTCTGTCACAGAGGGACAGCCTGTCATCATTCGTTCCCGGGTGGATGACAGCATCTGGTACGGAACCATGGGCGCGGTAGACACAGAAAACGGACAGACGGGCAACAGCAACTCGTACGCCTATTACGGTATGGAAGATACGGCAAACCAATCCACCAAGTATCCTTTCTACGTTTCTCTGGATTCCGACGAAGGTCTGATGCTGGGCCAGCATGTATATATTGAAACAGACATGGGACAGGAAGATGAAAAATCCGGCTTATGGCTGCCGGACTATTTCCTGTGTGATATAGACACAAAACCCTATGTATGGGCCGACAACGGAAAAGGCAAATTAGAAAAAAGATCGGTAGTCCTGGGCGAATATAACGAAGAACTGATGGAGTATGAAATCCTGGAAGGACTCACAACGGAAGATGCCATCACCTTCCCGGAAGAAACCCTGCAGGAAGGCCTGGCAACCCAGATCTCTATGGAAGGAAACATGGGTACTGAGGCCCCGGCAGAGGATATGGATATGGAAACAGAAGAAGAGACAATGATCGAAGGCGGTGAGATGTAGCATGATCCTGGAAATCCAAGATGTTTGTAAAGATTATTATCAGGGAAAAATGGTCGTCCCCGTGCTGAAAAACATTACCTTCTCCATGGAAGAAGGAGAATACATAGCCATTATGGGGCCCTCCGGTTCCGGTAAAACTACTCTGATGAATATTATTGGCTGTCTGGACACCGCCACCTCCGGTACCTTTTTACTGGACGGTCAGGATATCAGCAATTGCTCTGATAATGAACGCTCTGATATCCGTCTGAATAAGATCGGCTTTGTATTTCAGAGCTTCCAGCTGCTGCCGCGTCAGTCGGCGCTGGAAAACGTAGAACTGCCTCTGACTTACGCAAACGTACCGAAAGCAGAACGGCATGAACGGGCAAAGGCAGCTCTGGAACGAGTGGGACTGGGCGACCGCTTAGATTTTAAACCCAACCAGTTATCCGGCGGTCAGAAGCAGCGGGTTGCCATTGCAAGGGCATTGGTAAACAATCCTAAAATCCTGCTGGCCGATGAACCCACCGGCGCCCTTGACACCAAATCCGGGGCACAGGTAATGGAACTTTTTAAAGACTTAAACGAAGAAGGGGTTTCCATTCTCATGATTACCCATGACGCAGAAATTGCTTCTCATGCCAAAAAGACCATAACCATCCGGGATGGACAGCTTACTTCTGCAGGAGGTGCCATATGACAAAAAAGAAAAAAATAACCGTAATCCTGGGCGGCGCTGTTCTTCTCCTGCTTGCAGTGATCGGAATCGTATTTGCAGTCAGGAAAACTACCGGAAAAATCGTTACTGTGGTTCCTGTCAGTGATCTGAACTATGGCTATTGGGGCAGCGACGTCAGTATTTCCGGCAGCGTAACGTCCAACGCTTCCCAGGAAATTCATCTAAACGAGAAACAGGTGGTTGACGAGGTTTTTGTGCAGGAGGGAGACACGGTGGAAGTAGGTACGCCTCTTCTCTCCTTTGATCTGACCATGACCAGCCTGAATCTGGAATCTGAAAAACTGGACAAAGAAGGCCTGGAAATCCAGAAAAAAGGCCTGGAAGGGGAAATCAGCCGTCTAAAAGGCACATCACCGGTAGCTTACTCCTCCGGTTCAAACACCACAGGCGGCATAATCCCCCTCTCCGTGAATACGAACACTACATCCGCTCTCAAAACAGAACCGGAACCTGGCTCTTCTTCAGATCCGGAGTCCGATCCAACGACAGAACCCGAGCCGACTCCGGAACCGGAACCAACACCAGAGCCGGAACCAGAACCAACACCGGAACCCGAACCTACCCCTCAGATCCCATCGTATGACTGCATCGATGAGAACAGTGAATATCTGGGAGAGGGTACGAAGGAAAATCCCCGCTGCTATCTGGGCAAATATACAGAAGATTACAAAGTCCGTATTTCCGGCAGCTTTCTAAATACAGCAAAAGCAAACGGAATCTGCTTTTATATTGCCCTCCGACAGGCAGATACATCCACTGGAGAGCTGATCGCTTCTATTTTTATCAATGGATCCCGATTAGGACAATACGAGGATGGAAAAACTTATGCCGTAACACTGTATCCGGCAGATGAAATGGAAGAACTTCCGCCGGAAACGCCCGGTGACGATACTCCTTCGGAGGAGGAACCCGGTGACGACATCACGATTCCGGACGAAGGACCCGGCGATGACTTTATGATGCAGGATGGCTATACCAGAGAAGAATTAAATCGCATGATCCGGGAAAAACAGCAGGAACTCAGAACTTTGAACCTGGATATCCGGCAATGTGAGCTTCGTATCGCACAGATTGAAAAAAGCCTAAATGATCAGCAGGTTACCAGCACGGTAAAGGGCATTGTAAAAAGTGTGGGTGATCCGGAAAAGGGAGAGCAAAACGGACAGGCATTTCTGGTGGTAGAAAGTACCGAAGGATTATATGTACAGGGCACTATCAGCGAATTAATGCTGGGACAGATTCAAGTAGGGCATCTGTTAAACGGTACCTCCTATGAAACCGGTATGCCATTTGAAGCAGAGATCCGGGAGATTTCCCCTTACCCCGTGGACGGAAACGGCTATGACGGAAATGGAAACAGCAACGCTTCTTACTATCCATTTACCGCCTACATTGCAGACGGCGAGGGCCTGCATAACAATGAATACGTAGGATTCTCCACTACAGTAGGCGCCAGCGATACCGGCGACTCCATTTATCTAGAAAAAATGTTTGTCAAAGAAGAAAATGGTACTTCTTATGTGTATATTGCCGGTGAAAACAATCGCCTGAAAAAGCAAGAAGTAAGCGTAAAAAATATCGACGGATATACCGTTCAGATTTTATCCGGTCTTACAAGTGAAGACAGAATCACCTTCCCCTACGGCAAAAACATCAAAGAAGGCGCTTTGCTGAAAGACGGAACAGTAAATGATTTATACATGTAGAAAGGAGAAGCTATGCTAGAAAATATCCGATTATCATTTCAGGGCATCTGGTCACATAAAATGCGCTCCTTTCTGACCATGCTCGGCATTATCATTGGAATCGCATCCATTATTTCCATTGTTTCCACCATCAAAGGAACCCAGGAGCAGATCAAGAAAAACCTCATTGGTTCCGGAAGCAATACGGTAGACATTATTCTAAGCCAGGACGATTATCCGTATGAAATGGATTATATGGGATTTCCCGAGGGAATTGACACCATCTCAGAAGAAACGCTGCAGACGATCTGCGAACTGGATCAGGTGGAAGCCGCTTCTCGTTATGTAAACCGCAATTATGCAGAAGGCATCTATTATCAGAACAACCAGCTGAACGGAGCATCCATCTACGGGATTGACCAGGATTATCTCTCCACCTGCGGCTATCAGATCAAAGCCGGCCGTGGATTCAGTCCTGCGGACAGCAAAAATTTCAGTAAAGTGGCTCTTCTGGATGAGTCCGCTGCTGACAGTCTCTTTGCCGGTGAAGACCCCATTGGCAAAACCATTGAGATCCGTTCCGAACCATTTATCGTCGTTGGCGTTGTAGCGCAAAAATCACAGTACGAACCAGTCATTAATTCCATCAGTGACTATTATACCTATAATGACATGCAGGCAGGAAGTGTCTTCCTTCCCCTGGCCTCCTGGCCCACCATTTACTATTACGACGAACCTCAGAACGTGGTGATCAGAACCAATACGACTGAGGCCATGAGCGTGGCAGGACAGGCCGCTGCCGATTTTTTGAACAGTTCTCTTATAAACTCGGACAACCAGATCACTTATCGGGCAGAGGACCTCTTGCAGACGGCAAAGGAACTGCAGGCTCTCAGTGACAGCACCAACAGCCAGCTGCTCTGGATCGCCAGTATTTCCCTGCTGGTAGGCGGCATCGGTGTTATGAATATTATGCTGGTTTCCGTAACCGAGCGAACCAGTGAGATCGGTCTGAAAAAAGCCATCGGAGCAAGAAAGAAAAAAATCCTCGTTCAGTTTCTGACAGAGGCTGCCGTACTCACCAGTATCGGCGGAATCCTGGGCGTTATCTGCGGAATCGCTTTATCCCAGATCATATCCAAAGTCTCACAGACACCAACGGCAATCAGCATACCGGCCATTATCGGCTCTGTTATTTTCTCCATGCTGATCGGTATCCTCTTTGGATTGCTGCCATCCTATAAAGCTGCAAACCTGAATCCTATCGATGCACTGCGGTATGAATAGTATTTACACGGTGATACAGTAAAAGGGTCACGGAAGTCATACATAAAATGACTTCCGTGACCCTCTCATTTTCCTTACCGCAAGTTTAAGAAAAGATTTTTAACACCCTCTCGTCCAATCTGTGCAATATTATTGCTCATATTCCCTGATGCCATGGAGCTGTCCACAACTTCGTCTAATTCATCCAGCGAAATCCCTGCATCTGCAAGTGTAATTTTAAATCCAAATTTCTCTTTCATCTCCCGAATCTTACCACACAATGTCTCCAGATCCGAAAATCCGATTTCCCGGGCATAGGTTTCTAACTCTGGCTTTACTTTTACATTTTCTCTGAGCCAATGTTCTAACGTAAATGCACATGCTTCTCCATGGGGAATCTGATATTTAGAGGTTAAAATGTAGGAACATGCATGGGAACCGGTTGTCCCCGTCTGGGAAAAAGCAAGTCCTGCAGTGACACACGCCAGTGACATCTGATCTCTTGCTTCCCGGTCTTCCCCGTTTTCCACTGCTCTTTCCAGATTCTGAAACGCCAGTTTTGCAGCCTGCACAGCAAGGGTATCCGTTATCGCATTTGCTTTTACACTGGTCATGGCATCCAGAGCATGTGCAATGACATCAATACCAGATCTTGAAGTAACCGATGGTGGACAGCTGTACGTCAATTCCGGATCTACAATTGCCAGCGTAGGGAAAATGGCTGTTCCGAAAATGGCTACTTTCACGCCCTTTTCTTTATCGCTGATAACCGCTCCCGCCGTCACCTCACTCCCGGTTCCTGCCGTTGTAGGAATTGCAATAACGGGAAGGGCCTGATCAAAAGCAAATCCTTCAATCAGATCCGCTCCTGTGCAATGACACTGTACGGCAACCGCCGTGGATTTGGCACAATCCATAGCACTGCCTCCACCTACTGCCACTACACATTTGGCTCCTATCTCTTCTGCCCTTTTCGCACAGGCATTGATATTTGCAACAGATGGATTCGGTTCCACATCGCTGATCACATCCAGGATCCTGCCATCGGAAGCATCCTTTATTTTTTGAGCAAGACCGGACCGTACATTAAAAGGATCTGCGATCATAAGCGCTCTGTCGAGTCCGTTCTCTTTCATCAATTCTCCTACATTTGCTGCCATACCTGTTCCAAACATCACATTCACTGGCTGATAATACTTCATTTTAAGTCCTCCTTTTCTTTCTGCTCTCAAATTTAGTCTTCTTCCTCAAACAGCATACTGGCAAGCTTACTGCCATCTATGTTTCCGCCGGAGATCACCACGCAAACCTTTTCCTGCTCTTTTACTTCGATTTTTCCGGAAAGCAATGCCCCAATTCCAATTGCAGCGGAAGGTTCCGGTACTAATTTAGCCTTTGTAACAATCATAGGAATCGCTTTTTTGATATATTCATCTTCTACTGCAACGATCTCATCCACATATTCGGTAAGGATCTGATGCGGAAGCTGGGCGGGCACATTCAATTTCAGTCCATCTGCAACTGTATCCTTCAATTCCACTTCTACCAACTTACCGGCTTTTCGACTTTCATAATATTTGGCACAGTTTTTCGGCTCTGCTGCGATCACCCGCACTTTGGGATTCACAGATTTAATCGCCGTGGCGATACCGCTCGCCAGTCCGCCTCCTCCTAACGGTATGATCACTGTATCCACATCCGGCAGATCTTCCAAAATCTCCAAGCCCACCGTTCCCTGGCCCGCCATTACCTGCGGATCTTTATAAGAATGAACCACTGCATATCCCTTTTCTTCTGCCAGTTCGTATACCTTTTTCCAGCGTTCCTCCGAATAAATACCGTAAGAAATCACATGAGCACCTAATTTTTTAGTATTATTTACTTTAATTTCCGGTGCATTTTCCGGAAGAATCAGCGTCACATCCACACCTAACACCTTTCCGGCATAAGCCAGCCCCTGTGCATGGTTGCCCGATGAAGAAGCGATTACTCCCGCACATTTCTCTTCATCTGATAATAACAACATTTTGTTCATGGCTCCCCTTATCTTAAAGGCTCCAATATTTTGCAGACATTCTGCTTTCAGATAAATTTTCCCATAACAGAGCGCATCCAGTCTCTCTGTCCGCAAAACCGGCGTATGTAAAATATAGGGAGAAATTCTTTTCTGGGCATCCCTGATATCCTGTAACGTTAATGCTTCCATTTCTTACTTTTCCCAAACCTTTCCTGTATTTTATAAGAAACCCGAAATATACAGCCTATTTCGGGTTTCTCATCACTTACTCATGCTAAATTGTTATGATTACTGCCACAGTTCACCAAACTGCGCATCCATATCTTTCCAATATACTCTATTATCTTCTGCAGAACGATAGTTCGCAACTGCGCCGATCTCTAACAGATCCTTCTGTGCGTTTTCATTTTCGGTAACCTGTTTTACAGCGTCGTTAAAGATGTCCATAATCTCCTGTGGTGTATCCTTTGGATAGAAAATACTAAACTGATATCCAGGCAGTACACAGTCAATACCCTGCTCTTTGAAAGTAGGAACATCCGGACATGTCTCCAGTCTTTCTTCAGAACATACACCGATCATAGTCATATCACCTGATTCTATATAAGATTTATTGGTTCCAAACAAACCAGTCGTAGCATTTACATGACCGCCAAGCAATCCGGCTGTCTGCTCTGCATTATCTCCCAGATCTGTGTGCACTGTCTCAACGCCAGCTGCCTTCACAAATGCATTCTCGATTAACTGCGCATAACCGCCGGTAGAAGAACAGATGGAAAGCTCACCGGGATGTTCCTTTGCTGCTGCAATAAATGATTCTGCATCCGGGTATTCGCTGGAGGTAAAGATACCTACCGCATCATCACTGCAGAAATTAGGACCAACTGCAAAATCATCATATTTCAAAGTGGTAAGTCCTGACAGATTGTTCGTGATCAACGCATTGTGATGGAAACAAATGGTATAGCCATCCGGATCCGCATTTAATACCTGCTCATTACCGATTACTCCGTTTGATCCTGTTACATTGGTAACAATGACCTGCTGGCCTAAAATCTCAGACGCATACTGTGCCAAAATTCTGGCTGTTAAATCTGTCGATCCGCCTGCAGAGGAAGGTACTATCAACTGAATCGTATTTTTCGGATAGTCCGCTGAAACTGTCTCTGTTTCCTGTTCTTCGCTCTCTGTTTCCTCTTCTGCTACTTCCTCTGTACTTTCTTCTGTTTCACCTTCGCTGTCGTTCTGAGAACAGGCAGCCAAAGAGAAAATCATCACTGTCCCCATCAATATCGCCAATAACTTTCTTTTCATAAACCTCTACCTCCTGTGTTTTATTGAAAATTTCTATTACCTTTTTGTAACTTTTATAAAAGAACCGGTTCTTACTTTTTTATAAACTGCAGAATTATCTGCCATTCTCCCGACGATAATTTCTGAATGTCTTAACAAGAGAGAATATCAATGCTGCCATGGCCGCAACAAGAAAAACTGCTGCGATGGGACGAGTAAAAAATGCTGTGAAGCTGCCCTGGGTAAGCATGATTCCTCTTCTTAAGTTTGTCTCCAGAAGTGTTCCCAGTACAAAACTTAATACAAAGGGAGCCACTGGCACATCAAATTTTTTCATGGCATACCCCAGTACACCAAATAAAAGAATAGATTTCACATCAAATAAGCGATTATTTGCGGCAAATGCTCCTACCATACACATCAATATAATGATCGGCAGCAAAATATGTTTGGGAACACGAAGCATTTTGACAAATCCACGCATTCCGAAAAACTCCAGCGCAAGCATAATAAAATTACATACGATCAGTGCCGCAAATATGGAATATACCAACTCCCTGTTTGTGGTAAACAACAACGGTCCCGGCGTTAATCCCTGAATCATAAATCCTCCGAGAATAATCGCTGTAACGCCATCTCCCGGTATACCCAGAGATAACAATGGTATTAATGCTCCGCCGATACTGGCATTATTGGCACATTCCGGCGCAATAATTCCATCTACTGCCCCATGCCCAAATTCTTCCGGATGTTTCGACGTTGTCTTTGCAACGGAATAGGACACCATATTAGACGCCGTATCCCCGATTCCGGGCAAAATTCCAATCCCCAATCCAATCAAAAAGGAACGAAGAAATGTATATTTATGCTGCCAGAACTCTTTAAATGAAAAACCAAACCCTTTTATTTTCTTCAGTTCAATGATGGACTCTTTGTCAGCCGTCCGTTTCTTCTCTGCCAGATTAAACAATTCCGTCACGGCAAAAAGTCCGATCAGAGTAGGCAGGATAGAAAATCCATTCAAAAGTTCTGATTTACCGAAAGTGAATCTCTGCACGCCGTCTACCGGCGCGATCCCTACGGTGGATACCATAAGGCCCAGAATCGCTGCAATGACTCCCTTCAGCACAGATTTTCCTGCCAGAGAAAATACCATCATAATAGCAAACAAGATGACAGCAAAATATTCCACTGCTGAAAACTTTAATGCGATCTTAGCCACCTGCGGAGCTACAAACATCAGCACGATAAAAGATGCCATACCGCCGGTAAACGAAGAAATAACAGCAATTCCCACGGCTCGTCCCGCCTGGCCTTTTTGTGCCAGCGGATAACCGTCAAACGTGGTGGCTACGGATCCGGAAGTTCCCGGCATTTTCAGCAAAATAGCAGAAACCAGTCCTCCTGATACGCCTCCTACATAAAGCGCTACCAATGTACAGATTCCGTTGGTGACTTCCATAGAAAAGGTCATCGGCAGGAACAGAGCGATCGCCATAGAGGCCGACAGGCCCGGAATGGCACCGAATACAATTCCCACAGCAACTCCCATAATAAGCATAAGCAAAGTGGAAGGCGTTAATACGGTAAGAAAGCTTTGTCCAATTAGTGATAAAATATCCACGTATCCCCCTCCTTATATGATATTTTTTAACAGACCGTTGGGCAGCATAATATGAAACATATATTTAAACATCACATACACCCCAACAGAAATAAGAATTGCAAGAACGGCATACAGCCATCCCCTTTTCTTCTGCGGAGACAGTAACAAAATCTGCAAAAATACATACACGGATCCAACGATGATAAAGCCCACATATTCTATGGAAAACACAGCCGCCAGCAATAGAAGCAGGCTGAGTCCCACCTTTTTCATATCTGTCTCTGTGCCTTCTTCCTGTTCCTGTTTCGTTTCCGGTTCGGCAATCCCGATCTGCGTAACGGCCTGGATCACTCCGCAGAGCACTGCCAGTCCTCCTAATATTTTAGGCAAAAATCCAGCTCCTAATGCATCGATATTCTTATCCGGCAGCTGTACTGCGCCAATCAAATAAAGCACTCCAAATATTGCAAAGAAAACTCCCAGAAAAAAATCCTGTTTCTTTTTAATCTTAAATTTTTTCTGTTTCATATCGCACATTGCCTCCAAATAAATGTATCATCTGACGCTGTCCAAAAAACTCCTTGCTCCGGTTGACATACAATTATTCTCAGCAACTACAATATATCTGGCTCCCAGTTCTTCTGCGTGCTTTGCCGCTTCGGCACTGCCTACCAGCAATCCCGGTATCTTGCCTGCTCTGGCAATTTTCACGATACACTCATCGATCACTTCATTTACTCTCGGATCTCCATATGGCAGCTGCATAGAAGAAGACAGATCACCGGGTCCGATAAAACAGCAGTCAATCCCTTCTACCTGCAAAATAGAATCTATATTTTTCACAGCTTCTACTGTCTCAATCTGTACGGAAACAAATTTTGTCTCATTTGCTTTTTTCAGATAAGCTCTCTTATCTTTAACTAAACCATAACCGGCTGCTCTGGTCTGATATGCAGTTCCCCGCTTTCCTTCCGGAGGGAAATTGGATAACTGTACAATCTGCTCCATGTATTCCGCTGTATTGACCAACGGAACCTGGATACCGTTAGCGCCCATATCAAGGGATTTTTGTACATACTGATAAATACCCTGGGGAATCCGGATAACTGCCGGTACGCCTTCTGCCTGTGATGCCCGTACCATATTTTCCAATGTCTCTTCATTCATCACACCATGTTCATTATCAATCAAAGTAAAATCAAATCCCATGCTGGCAACAAATTCACAGACCGTAGGACTCGCCCATGTTACAAAGCATCCGTACAGAGGCCTTTCTTTCATCTGTTCTTTCCAATTACTTAAATTCATCATCGTTCTTTCACTCCATTTCCCTTACAAATTCCTCTATCCTGTCGGCACCCTTTTTCAAATTCTCCATATCTGTGGCATAAGAAGCTCTCACATGATTTTCTATGCCAAAATCATCGCATGCCACCACTGCAACTGCTTTTTCTTCCAGCAGAGCCGCTGCAAAATCCAGTGCATTTTTAATTACTTTCCCCTTGTGTTTTCTATGGATCAATTCTGTAATATCAATAAAGAGATAAAAAGCTCCCTGGGGCTTTACCGCATACAATCCCGGAATCCTGCAGATCCGTTCATAAATATAATCTCTTCTTTTACGGAACTCATCTACCATAGTTTTCACACAGTCTTCACTCCCATTCAGCGCGGTGATAGATGCTACCTGTGTCATGGTATTAATTCCCGCTGTATAATGATTCTGAATATTGGTCATGACTTTGGCCAATTGCTCGCTGGATGCAGAATACCCCATTCTCCACCCGGTCATTGCATGACTTTTTGATAATCCATTTACCACAATGGTCCGTTTATAAATTTCTTCTCCCAGAGAAGCAATGGAAATATGCTGTACATCCTGATCCAGTACGATTTTTTCATAGACTTCGTCAGAGATCACATACAGATCATGAGAAATGGCAAAATCAGCCAGCATCTCCAGAGTTTCACGCCCCATGATCCGTCCTGTAGGATTGCTTGGCGTAGTGAGGATCAATAATTTACTCTTTTCTGTCACTTTACTTTCCAGAACTTCTCTTGTAGGAAGATAATCATCTTCTCTCTTTACCGGAACCAGTACCGGGACACCGCCGTTTATCAGAACCAGCTGCTGATAACTAAACCAGGCGGGGGATATGATCAGTGCTTCATCACCTGGATTTACCAATGCCGTAATCCCATTGGCTATTGCCTGTCTGGCTCCATTCGCCACTACGATCTGTGAAGGAGCATAGCACAACCCGTTATCCCGTTTCAGTTTGTCTGCGATAGCCTGACGCAATGCCGGCATACCCGCGATCGCCGTATATTTTGTCTGCCCTTTTTCCATGGCTTCCACAGCTGCCGCCTTAATAAAATCCGGCGTATCAAAATCTGGTTCTCCCACTCCAAAGTTTACTACATCATAGCCCTGTCGCTGCATTTCTATCCTTTTTGTGTTGACTGCAAATGTTGCGGACTGTTTCAGCTTTAATGCATTTTCTGATAACTGCATCCGTCACACTCCCTTTCCTAAATCGTCATGGCGGCCGTCTTTCCTTTTAGCCTGTCCCGTATCCTGTACCGCCAATACATTTTTCATACTCACGATTTCTTGTAATTTGAATAACTTAATTTTATGAGATAACAGCAAAAATTCCTATGCTTCGTCAGCATAAAAAGTATTCCGTATTTTGTGCCATTAACATAAATATTTACAAATAACAGGGGATCGTTTATGCCAATTTATCTTCTATTCCCTGTTTTTCATATAATAATAAAGATATTCCAAAAAATCCCTGTCTTCTGCCTGCTGCACCGGGTTAATTCCCAATAATTCTTTTATTTTATTGAATCGGAATACCAGGGTATTTTTATGAATAAACAGCTGCTTACTGCTGGTATTGAAATTATAACTGTTCTTCTGCAGAGAATATATCACTTCCAAAAAATCCTTTGACGCCTTTTGGTCAATCAGGTGTGCATATACATCATAAATATCTCTGTATTCCACCAGTGTAATTAATTCTTTCATATACTCGTCCACATAATCATAAAAATAAGCAATGGTCTCCTTACTATATTTTTTCAGCCAAAGGCAATGCCCAAATGCCGTACTGTACCGTTCAAAATACTGTTGAAAGGTTCCTATCAAAACCCTGTATTCTACTCCCATAACTTCCAGATACGCAATGCTGGAAGACAAATACTCTGCAATCACTTCTTTGTAATGGGAAATATCCCTGTCAATCTGCTGAAAACTTTTAAATATGATAATATCTTCGTCCCGTATAACGGATATGATATCCTGTCCATCATAAAAAGCATTTGTTTTTAACTTTCTCAGCACGGTAGGAATATCTGCCATATGATCCAGCTCCAAATACACGGGAATTCTTACGATGTCTTCCTTCCAGCCCAGCGTATCCGCATCCTCCCGCACTTTTTCAATATCAGGATCCTCCTTGTACAGCAAATTATTAAGTAAACGTTCCTTCATTCCCTGCTTCTTCACATTCTGTTCATGCTGCAATTCAAATTCATACATGGTCTCTATGGCAAACTGCATGACCTTCCCAATCTGGCGTACTCGATCCGGCTGTCCTGTCACCCCAATAGCTCCTATTCGTTTCCCTTTCTGTACAATCGGCAGCATAACGCCATTTCTTACACCCATATATTCATTTTCTTCTTCCAGAACCTCTATGATATCCTCGTCTCCCTGCACAATCCAATACGCAATTTCATGGAACTTCCCGATCCGTTTTTCATCCTTGCTGGCTATGATAATTCCTTTTTCATCCATAATGTTAATATTATATTCTGTCATGTCTCTGGCTTTTTCTATAAATTTCTCCGCCCAAAAATGATTCAATTTACATCCCTCCTGACCTTTCATAATCTGCCCATTTACACCCAAAGAGCATACCACAGTTTAAAACCCTGGGAGCGGCATTACAACACGCCCCTTAAGTATGATTATTTTTCAATATTTTAACATTCCAAAAATACAATGTCTAGTTCGCTGCCACTCTCTCCTTTTCCTGTTTGCCTCCAAAAGCAAATAAGAAAAGTGCCGGACTGTGAATATTTTCACTTCCGACACTTTACACTGTCTTTTCTTCATATAAATTAATTCTTATACTTTTTTTGATAAATATTTTGTCCATATGTTTCCTTTAACAGCCAGGAAGCAGCCAGACCAATTACCGTTATCATTGCCGCACCTATCAATACATATTGATAAGCCGCCTGTTCCCCTGCATTCACACTGCTGCTGTAAATTTGTCCCGCTACTGTCGGAACGATAATACTGCCCAGATATCCGCCCATATTTGCAATCGAGGTAGAGATACCGACGTATTCTTTATCGTTACATTCTTTTACTGCCGACCAGCAGACTGCATATCCCGTACTGAAAAATCCAAGAGCAAAAAACACAGGATACATGAGCAGCAGGCTGCCTTTCCCCATCAAAAGAAGCAGCGCTATCCAGCTTGCCAGAAACAGACTTCCGCAGAGCAACTGAGGACGTCTTCTCTCATGCAGACGATCCGCTGCTATATCCACAACGACGCTTCCCGCTGCACATCCTAATACAACAAAGGTAATCACGGAGGAAGCCGCCACTGCATCACAGCCATAAAATGACTGCAGCATACTGGAACCGTAAAAACCGCTTACAATGATATACGCGCCATAAAAACAGCCATAAGAAATAAAGGGCGGCCAGGTCCATTTGTTTTTCACAACGCTTTTTACTGCCTGCATCACAGAAAAGGAGGGACTTCTCTCTTCTCCTGCACTGTCCTGCGCGGATGCCACCGGGGCATACCCCAGCATCTGAGGCGTATCCCTGACAACCAAAAGCACCAATACAGCTACTACTATAATAAAACCGCCAAGCCCTCTGTAAATCGTCTGCCAGGCCAGCAGACGTCCCAGAGCCGCCATCGGCGCCTGTGCCGCCATAGCACCCATCATTCCCACAAAACAGGTGACGCCGGACATCGTACAGAACACCTTTTCCTCAAACCAATGAGAACTGATTTTCAGAATCGCCAAAAAGCTTACGGAACAGCCCAGTCCCACCGCAGCTCTGCCTAACAAGAGTACGGGATAACTGCCCCCCGGTGGAAAAAAGCAATGTCCCCAGAGCTGCTATGAGCGCACCGGCCACCGATATTTTTTTTGCTCCAAATTTATCCAGCAAAATCCCGGCGGGAATCTGCATTGCCATATAGGTATAAGAGAACATATTTGTCAAAAGTACAAACTGATTCTCTGACAGCTGAAATTCTCCGATCAGATCCTGCCGGATCACTCCCATAGCAACTGCATGAAAGGTATTCACCATATAGGGCAGGATCATAATGCCCCACATAACCCAGGCTGCTGCGGCACGCTTTTTACTACTCTTCATTTTCATACTCCTAACAATTTCCTTTATGTAAACTATTTCATATGCCTTTTAAAGACATCTCCAAGTATTTTGATGCCTTTTCTGATCTGTTCTTCCGATACGGTTGTGTAATTCATACGTATGGTATTTTTCGGTCCTTCATTGGCATAAAAAGAATCTCCCGGCACATACGCCACACCCGCTTCCATGGCCTCGTCAAGAATTTCACTGGCATCCAGCTCTTCGGGCAGCTCCAGCCACAAAAACATGCCGCCCTCCGGTTCTGTATATTTTACAGAAGCCGGAAAATACTGATGTATCATATCCAGCATCAGATCGGAGCGCTTTTTATATATCTCCTGAATCGCCTTAATGTGCGCATCAATATCAAAATATTTCAGATAGGCCACTGCCTGCATCTGTGTAAACTCAGGGCTCTGCAGATCCAACGACTCTTTCATGCGTTCTGCCATAGACGCCACCTCCGGCGCCGCACAGATCCATGCCACACGCATTCCGGGACAGAGAATTTTGGAGAAAGAGCCCAGATATATTACCTGTCCCTTTTTATCCAGCGACTTCAGGCTCGGAAGGAATTCTCCCTTAAAACGAATTTCCCCGTAAGGATTGTCTTCCAGCACGATCACGTCATACTTAGATACTACATCTATAAACTGCTTTCTGCGCTCCAGTGACCATTCTCTCCCTGTGGGATTCTGAAAATTGGGAATGACATAAATCATCTTGACGTTGGAATTTTTCTGAAGTACATCTTCCAGTTTCTCAATAATCATACCCTCATCATCCGTATCTACGCCCATAAAAACAGGATGATACGGCCGACAGGCATTGATCGCGCCCAAATAACTGGGATTTTCTGCAATAACAATATCTCCTTCGTCAATGAACATCATTGCCGCCAGCGCCAGCCCCTGTTGGGAACCACTGGTAATGGTAATATTATCCCGGGTACATGCTACCCCTTCTTTTTCTTTCATCCGTTCTACAAGAAGATCGATCAGCGGACCATATCCTTTTGTCAGTCCATAAGAAAATGCTTTCTTTCCATTTTCTTCAATCAGCTTATCCGTTGCCGTTTTCAGATCTGCAAGCGGATACAGGTTCGGATCCGGAAGTCCGGCTGCAAAAGAAATGATACCCGGCTTTTGCGCAATTTTTTTCTGCACAGCCCGGATACCCGAAGCCTTGGTACGGCTCATTCGAATTGAAAAATTCATGTTTGTCATCCCCTTTTTATGATTTATCCGCTGCCAGACATGCCAGCGCGATAGAATTAATTTTAATCTCAGGCGTATCCGACCGCGAACCTAAGATCACAGGTGCAGATGCACCAAGCACGATCCCGGCCCATTTTGCCTGATCAAAATACAACCAGGATTTCCCCAGAAGATTTCCCGCTTCAATAGACGGGAATACCAGAAAATCCGGATCTCCCGACACTTCACTGGCGAAGCCCTTATGCTCTGCTGCATGCCTGTCAAAAGTAATGTCCAGGCTTAAAGGACCCTCGGCTATACAAGGAGGTATCTCTTTGTTCTTTACCATTTCCACAAGACGCACGGCATCGTAGGAAGCCGCAACTTTATCATTTGGCATCTCATTGGCTGCCAGGATCGCTGTCTTTGGATTTTCGATCCCCAGATTTTTCATGGCAAGAAGCGCATTCGTCATAATATCTTTCTTCTGCATCAGATCCGGAGCCACATTGATGCCGCTGTCTGAACAATAAATCAGCTTATGGTATTTCGGATGCTCATAGACCGCCAGCATGCTTAACAGTCTCTCTGTGCGAAGTCCCCACTCTTTATTTAAAATTCCACGCAAATAGGGGGAGGTATTGACAAGTCCTTTCATCAATACTTCCGCTTCGTGGTCATGCACCAACCGAACGGCCTTTTCTACTGCCTCTGTCTCATCCGGAGC
The DNA here is from genome assembly GCA_050944855.1 of Lachnospiraceae bacterium. Classification (GTDB taxonomy): domain Bacteria; phylum Bacillota; class Clostridia; order Lachnospirales; family Lachnospiraceae; genus Lactonifactor. Next base: position 18,109 of record JBMNRU010000013.1, on the reverse strand, counting down.
ATCTACAAGACGATATCCGCTGAGCCCAATCTCAGCTGCGATCGCGTCAATCTTTTCTCCGTCACCTACCAGAATCGGATGGATCAGTCCTATTTCCGCCGCATCACGGATAGTTTCCAGAACTACCCGGTCGGCAGCAACTGCCACACTGACAGTCCTTGCTTTTTCACCCTTTGCTTTTTCCAGTAATTCATGAAAATTACGAATCATAATTCTACACCTTCTTTAATAGATTCTGCTCTCTTCCTCGCCGCGAAGCACACGCAGTGCGCCAAGTGCAAGTGCAGTCATTTCAAATTCTCCTGCTATCACTTCCACCGGGGCAAGGAAAGAGGTCATCTGTTTTACCTCATCCGCCACATAAGAAGAATGTGCGATGCCTCCTGTAAGTACAATGCAGTCCACCGCTCCTCGGAACACTGCGGCCAGAGAGCATATCTCCTTTGCGACAGAATAAATGTACGCATCATATACCAGCCTGGCTTTTTCATCTCCATTACTGATACGCGTCTCAATCTCCTGGGCGTCCTTCGTGCCAAGATAATCATAAAATCCTGATAAACCGCTGACTTTTCTCACCATTTCTTCATGGGTATATTTTCCGGAATAGCACAATTCAATTAAAGGATACGTAGGAAGTCCACCGCATCTTTCCGGAGAAAAAGCGCCATTTGTCCGTCCGCCGGTACCATCTACCATCAAACCGTTTTTGTGTGCCACGATAGAATTTCCGGAACCCAGATGCGCCACGATCATATTCATGTCTTCATATCTTTTTCCATATTTCTCGGCCACCCATCTGGCGACTGCCTTCTGATTCAGTGCGTGAAACCAGCTGGGTCTCTCCAACTCTGCCATTCCCGAAATCCTGGCTTTTTCCATCATCTCATCTACCGCTACCGGATCGACTACATAAGAGGGTTTTCCATACTCATCGCCCAGCTCCTTTGCAATGACGGCTCCCAGATTAGACGCATGTTCACCTGCCACAGCATTTTTCAAATCTTCTATCATCCGGTCGTTCACCGCATACGTGCCGCCCGGAATGGAACGTACCAAACCGCCTCTGCCCACAAAGCAATCAAAGCTGGATATCCCATACCCCGCCTTTTCCACTTCCTCAACAACCAGGCTGCGTCTGTAACTATATTGATCAAACACATGGGGAAACTCCTTTAAATCTTCCGCCGTATGAGGAATAGATGCTTTAAAAACTTCCTTTTCATCCTCATATACAGCAACTTTTGTAGAAGCCCCACCCGGGTTCATAATTAGTAACCTCATTGGATCATACCTCCTATCAGGTAAAACGTTCTGTTTGTCGGAACAGTATTCTATTTTTTAAAAATATCACATTCATTTTCCGTTGTCAAATTTATTTTTCCTCTTGACGAATACTTTTTTTCGGTGCTATAATTCCATTTGTCGGAACCGTGTTCTGTACAGCAAAACTTATACGTATATTATGAAGGAGGTTATCGCTGTATGGAAAAAATTAAATTAAGTGTAGAAAGATGCAAGGGCTGCTACCTCTGCATAGCAAACTGCAAACCACAGGCATTGTCCATTTCTGAGGAAACCAACGTTCACGGTGTAAAGGTCGTACAGGTGAACCAGGAAAAATGCGTCCAGTGCGGCTCTTGCTATGCTATGTGCCCCGATCTGGTATTTGAGATTCTTTAAAATATTATTTTAGGAGATTTTGAATATGGAAAAAAGAATTATGAAAGGCAATGAAGCCCTGGCAGAGGGTGCTGTACGCGGCGGATGCCGGTTCTATGCCGGATATCCTATCACGCCTCAATCCGAAATTCTGGAATGGATGGCCTGGAGGCAGCCTGAGGTAAACGGCACATTTATTCAGGGCGAATCTGAAATTGCAAGTGTAAATATGACTTTTGCAGCCCGTGCTTTGGGGGCCCGTGCCCTGACAAGTACCTCCGGTCCGGGATTTTCCCTTTATCAGGAAGGTATCGCTTACTGGGTTTCCGCGGGAGTACCGGCAGTTGCTGCCTGTGTACAGCGATTTGGTATCGGTGACGGATTTATCTGCGCAGGACAGGATAACTACTGGCAGGCAGTCAAAGGCGGCGGCAACGGCGACTATCATCTGATTACTTTAGCCCCGAACTCTGTTCAGGAAAATATGGATATGGCATATGAATCCTTTGAACTGGCTGAAAAATGGATGCATCCGGTACTGATCCTCTCAGACGGCACCATTGGTCAGATGGTGGAACCCTGCGTTCTTCCGCCTATGAAAGAATATGATATGAATCAGCCATGGGCTGTACAGGGATGCAAAAAAGGCGACGTAAATAAGGTTATTACCGACATTACATATTTCCAGGATGTGGATGAATGGAACGCCGGCTATCTCAAAAAGATGCGTGAAATCAGCGAAACAGAACAGAGATGGGAAAGCATCTGTGTAGAGGACGCTGACATCGTACTGGTAGCATACGGAATCTCATCCCGCGTAGCAGAAGGCGCGGTAAACCAGGCAAGAGAAGAAGGCTTTAAACTGGGGCTGATTCGTCCGATCACGCTTTGGCCATATCCGCGCAAGGCATTTCAGGAAATCCCGGATACCTGCCGCGGCATTATTACCGTTGAAGTGAATATGATGGGACAGATGCGTGATGATGTCATCATTACAGTCAAAGGAAAATTCCCTACTTACGCACTTACTACAAATCAGAGAGTGGCAAAGGTAGATCAGGTTGTAGCCTATGCAAAAGATGTTTATAACGGCAAAGTGAAAGAAGAGGAGGTATACTAATGGCTTCCAGAAAAGCACCAGAAATAATGTATTGCGAAAATAGATTCTGTGCAGGCTGCGGTCATCCTATCTTCGACCGGATCCTGGGTGAAGTATTAACAGAAATGGATATTATCCAGGACACTATCATGTGCTCGGACATCGGATGTAACCACCAGTTTCAGTTCTGCATGCGCGTAGATACCATTGTTCCGCCTCACGGAAAAATGGGCGCAGCACTTACGGCACAGAAAAAGGTTCGTCCTGACAAATATGCGATTACGATCGCCGGCGATGGCGGCGCCTATGCCATCGGACTCGGTGAAACGATGTCCGCCGCCACCAGAAATGAAAACGTTACTTTTTTTGTTATGAATAATACCGTTTTCGGTATGACGGGCGGACAGCTGGCTCCTACTACCCAGATCGGCCAGAAAACTGCTTCTACCCCTGCCGGACGTTCCGCAGAGGTGAACGGACTGGATTTTGATGTGGTTCAGGTCATGGGGAATCTGAATATTGCCTACTTGGCAAGAACCTCTGTTACCAGTCCCGCAAATGTGGCCAAAACGAAAAGGATGGTCCGCAAAGCAATTGAAAAGCAGAGGGACAACAAGGGATTCTCTCTGGTAGAAGTTCTGGTTCCCTGCCCCACAAACTGGGGAATGACACCGGTCAATGCCATGAAGCATATTGATGAAGTAATCTCCAAACGATATGCTATGGGTGAATTTATCGATAAGTAAGGAGGTTGGCTATGTTAGAAAGAATCATTTGTGCAGGCCTTGGAGGACAGGGCGTCCTGACTCAGGGCAAGATTATGATGTACGCAGCGTATGCCAAAGACCTGAAAGTAACCTGGTTTCCGGCATACGGCAATGAAATGCGCGGCGGCAGTGCCAGCTGCAATGTTATTTTTAGTGACAAACGTATTGCAAGTCCCTACGCGGATCATCCGGATCTGGTCATGGCTATGAGCGACTCTGCAGTGGATCAGTTTGAAGAAGCCATGGCACCCGGCGGCAAACTGTTTGTCAACAGTTCTATGGTACGGGAAGACCGCACCTATCGACCGGATATCACAGTCATCACGGCACCCGTCACAGAAGTGGCACAGAAGCTGAACAGCGAACGAAACGCCAATCTGTGCATGCTTGGAAAGGTAATCAAGGAGACCGATCTTTTTGACATTGATTTCTTTGAACAGTCTATGTGCGACTATTTTTCCGAGCAGGGAAAAGGCAGATTCAATGCCAAAAACTGTGAGGTACTACGGGCCGGATATGACCTTTAATGATATAAAAACATGTGGCATCCTGCAGAATGTGGGATGCGGCATCATACTCTATTATCAAATCCCCGGGGGCAAATAATGCACCGGGGATTCCTTGGAATTGCCCTTTTCAAAATTGTTTCAATATGGTAAAATTAAGTTTAAGACGTATTTCTTATGAGGAAAATACGATTTACAGAAAGGATCGGAGTTTCCGAAACGGGCAATCATATATATGGGAGAAACAAATACATCTGTCCTTATAAATTCTGTCAACCGTACGCTGGATATTCTGGAATACTTATGCAAAACCGGCAGGGAAGTATCCATCTCTCAAATCAGCAAAGATTTGGGACTGTATAAAAGTACCGTTTACCGTTCCCTGGCTACACTGCAGAACCGGGGATATGTCAAACAAAATCCAACCAATGACTGCTATTCTCTTGGCATTAAAACATTTATTCTCAGTTCAGGCATGAAATTTGAATCAGAACTGGAGCATATTGCACAACCTTATATGCAGCGGCTCAGCAACCGCTTCCCGGAAGCTGTCAGTCTTGCTGTGATGGCGCGCGGCATTGACGGCAGTTATAAAAGTGTCATCATTTCTAAAATTGACAGCAAACTGAACCTGACCGCATATACTTACATTGGAACCATGTACGAATGTTACTGTTCTTCTCTGGGAAAATGCCTGATCGCCTTTTCCAAGGACACAGATCTTCATGTCTACGAAGAGCATCCTATGCAGCGCTTTACAGACACTACTATAACTACTATTGATGCACTGCAGGCTGAGCTGGATGCCACACGAGTACAGGGATATGCCGTTGACAACGAAGAGCGGGAGATTGGCCTGTATTGTATCGGTGCGCCAATCCTGCGAAATGGCATTGCAGTGGCCGCAATTTCTCTTTCCGGCCCCACTGCCCGTATGTGCAGCGCCGACCAGCAGGAACGAATCGAATATGTAAAACAGCTTGGTATGGAAATTAGCCAGGCAATTTCTATGTAGCAGACTCTCTGCCTGGATAATCAGGCAGGGAGTTTTCACTTTTCTATTTCAAATAATGCTGAATCATTAACATAATTTGTTTTTGACTGATCGGATTTTTTCTTGTTTCATAGGTCAGAATCAACTGTTCCCAATATTTTCTTTTCTGTCTCCTATATTCAGCACAGTAAAATCCGGGTATATTTCTCCAACACCCTTAAACGCAATCGGATACTCATAGCGATAGGGAATCCCTTCCTTATACAGCAGATCTGCAATAATCCATTCTGATTTTGACCGAACACGTTCACCTTTCGCGGTATAAAATTCTGAAGTATTCTGATAAAATTCCTTGCCCTGATATGGCACTTCTTCCCATTTTCTGGTAAAGTCTTCCTCTGTTTCTGTAATAGGTACAATCAACTTCTGACGTTCTTTATGTAAACTATCATATATTTCTTCGGCCTTCATTGCAGAATCCTGAGCAAGATATTTCTGAATGGCAGTCAATTCTTTTTCAGCCGCATGGAGAACTTTCTTATCATATTCCTTCTGTGCCAACTGATATGCGATATCCTTATCCTTCTGCCGTATATACACTCCATTAAAATCCTTTGGATCTGTTCTCCGATAATATAAAGTTCGACTGCCACGGCAGCAAATACGAAGCGATCCGTCCGGCGCTTTTTTCAATACTTTTTTCTTGTCTGTAATAATCTTAATCAACTGCTTTTCCCGTGCTTTCAGCAACACCTTAGTTTGTTCCATGCAATTTCCTCCTTTTATGGCATATAGATATTTGTTTTTGAAAGGTTCTAGCTGACCGGCTCATGCCCTGGGCAGCCTTTTCGGCAGATAGATTCTAATTTCGAAAAGTTCTAGCTGACCGGCTCAGGCCCTAGGCAAACTTTTTGACAGATAGATCCTGACTTTGAAAAGTTCTAGCTGACCAATCCATGACCTGGGCAGCATCTTCGGCAGATAGATTCTGTTTTCGAAAGGTTCTAGCTGACCAATCCATGACCTGGGCAGCATCTTCGGCAGATAGATTCTGTTTTTGAAAGGTTCTAGCTGACCGACTCATGCACGGCACAGCCTTTTCAACAGATAGATTCTGACTTTGAAAAGTTCTAGCTGACCAATCCATGCGCAGCACAGCCTTTTCAACAGATAGATTCTGACTTTGAAAAGTTCTAGCCGACTGGCTCAAGCCTTGGGCAAATTTCTCAACAGATAGATTCTGACTTTGAAAGGTTCTAGCTGACCGACTCATGCCCTGGGCAGCATCTTCGGCAGATAGATTCTGTTTTTGAAGGATTCTAGCTGACCGGCTCATGCCCTGGGCAGCATCTTCGGCAGATAGATTCTGTTTTTGAAAGATTCTAGCCGACCAATTCATGCCCTGGACAGCATCTTCGGCAGATAGATTCTATTTTTGAAAGGTTCTAGCCGACTGGCTCAAGCTTTGGGCAAATTTCTCAACAGATAGATTCTGTTTTCGAAAGGTTCTAGCTGACCGCTTCAAACCCTGGGCAGACTTTTCAACAGATAGATTTTTATCTCTCTACATTTCTATATGCTTAATACTACTAATTGGAGAAATTCTTATCAGATAGGATTTTGATTTAAGATATTTCTAGACACCGATGCAGAGAAATTACTCTCTGCATCGGCAGATAGATTATAAAAATATACCGCTCCATCACCGTTAAGATAATGAAGAAATATACACAAGATTTTTTTGAGAACCTGCTGCAAAAAATCACAGCCGCGCGTCACATACCAGATTCCGTCCTAAATCCTTGGCCTGATAAAGGCACCGATCCGCACCTTTGACCAGCATGGCGATGGTGACGTCGCTCCGATCCCCTACCGTACACACGCCAACACTCACTGTCACACGAATGGTACTGTCGCCATAATTGATTTCAGAGGCCTCAATCTCACGGCGGATTTGCTCTGCCAAACGGACAGGATCCTTCTCATTCCACAGCAAAATTGTAAATTCCTCACCGCCCCAGCGGCACACCGCCGCGTTCTCTCCAGACATTCGCTGCAGAGTATCCGCAACAAACTTCAGTACAATATCCCCGGCATCGTGACCATAGGTGTCATTTACCTTTTTAAACATATCCAAATCCAGAATCAACAGCCCCAGTTCTTCCACTTGTGGATCGGAGAAGACCTGGTTCAGCCGTTCATTAAAGCCGTAACGGTTATAAATCCCCGTCAGCGCATCATGAACGTAAAGATATTGATACCGCCGCTCCGCTTCCGCCATTCTCTTCTGAGTCTCCGCCCGGATTGCTTCCAGGCACAGGGACATTACATAAAAGGCCAGATAAATCATAGGAAACCGGAGCATAAAAGAATCCGTATACCCATATTGCAAGAGGGAACGCCCCCAGGGCGTCCAGAAAATCCCAATAATCATCAGAAAGCCGTACGCAGAATAATAGCTCCCGCGTCTGATGCCCATCATGGTCAGGGTAAACGAAGGAATAAAGCATGTCCACAGAGCACTAAATCCCTCCGGTATGCCGGAAATGCAAAAAAATCCACACAACACCAGCACTTCCACCAGAAAAAACGTCTGGGCCAATTTCTCCCGTCCATGTCGGGACAGCCAGATATTTATCATACAGGCCAGAAAGAAAATCAGAGTTAAACCCATCAAAAGCCATTTTTGAGTAAAAAGGTTTACCAGGGACATAAAACCGGAGACAGATCCCATGATCCCATCAAACCAGACAAACACCACATCCCTGCGCTCACCATCATCCAGCAGTTTCGTCCACATATGCTCTAGTCCTGCCTGCACAGTTTCCTTAAACTGTTGTGACACACAGATCCCTCCTCTCTCAATCTACCACCAGCGCTGCTGAACCATACGCCTTAATCGGATGTCCATTCTCATCAAACTCTGCCGTATAGCGCACATGAAATGGAATACGTCCAACCGTAAGGGGTATCACTGCCTCCAGGGAAGGAACACCCCTGGCAATCTGGCGGTGCCAATCCCGGTACAAATCTGCTACCTCCGGAGGAAATACCCCCATCTCAATCGCGCTGTCCGGATAATTTTCCATTAAAGCCGGCAGACCCAAATCCCGCATACAGCGAAAACAGGGCCGCATCTCATGAGTAGCCACCGTATACTCCCAATAATAAATGTTCACCTGTTCGCTGGCCGCCTTAAACCGCCGTTCGCTGTCCAAAATATCAGCCAAACGCTGTTTCTCCATCGTGATATTCCGGATCATTACATAGAATATATATTCGCCCTTACTGCGGCCAATCACTCGCATGGAAGCCCGGACACAGATCCGCTCCTTGCCGCAGCAGGATGAAGTGAGCACCCGCCAGGTCTCACATTCCTCTTCGTCTCCGGATTCAATCGCCCGATCGATGGTTCGTTGGTAAACTGCCCTATCGCCCGTCTCCATAGTGTCCATCGGATCATGATTGACCACTTCCTTCTCTGAGAGGTTCATCCCCAGTTCCCGCAGATATTTTTCATTTACCCTTAATATCTCTAATTTTTCTCCTTTACGGTAGTCGACAATAGCAGCGCCGCCCACAAAGTTAGAAAAAATCAGCGTCTCCAGAGAATCCTCTGACCAGAAGCGTTTCGCGTCCATGGTCTCGATGAGACGCATGCGGGGCACAATCACACCACAGTGACTCTCCCGCAGCAGATGCTCAAACTCTGCCTCGGGCAGGGGTTTGGAGTACAGATACCCCTGAATGAACTCACAGCCAATACTGCGCAGAAAATCTGCCTGCTCAGCCACTTCCACGCCCTCTACAATCAGGGGAATCTGCAGCCAATTCATCATCCGTACAACACTGCTGAGAATCGTGCCTGCCCGGCCAGTAGGGGCTTCCTCTTTTTCAAAAAAGTTCATATCCAGCTTAATAATATCAAAATCAATATCCTTCAGGATATTCAAAGACGAATAACCGCTGCCAAAATCGTCCATCTCCACAGTAAATCCATAGCTGTGCAGTTTATCCAGAGCCTCGTTGATAAAATGACTGTTGCCCTGGGCAGAAGATTCCGTAATTTCAATACGGACATACCGAGCTGGTATGTCGTATTTCTCCCGTATATCCGCCAACTTATCCAAAAATCCCGGAGTAAGCAGGTCATGCCGAGCCAGATTCACAGAAATCGGTACCACAGACTCAAAGTTATCCAGACTCCGACGCAAAAAAGCACAGACTGTCTCAAACACATACTCATCCAGTTGGGTAATAAAACCGCTTTTCTCAAACACCGGAATGAACTGCACCGGTGGAATCAGACCCTTTTCCGGACTAAACCAGCGAGACAGAGCCTCAGCTCCTACCATCATTCCGGTGGAGTGATTGTACTGGGGCTGGTAGTAAACCAAAAACTCCCGATTTTCCAGGGCTTTCCGCATCATGCCCGTAATCTCATGATCCCTGATCAGGCCTTCCCACAGTTCTTCGGTATACCAGCAAAAGCGATCGCTGAAACTGCCCTTTATCTGGGACTGAGCCATAATAACAGAGTTCAAAATCTTACCCGCTGCCGGCTTAGTTCCCTCCAGTAAATAAAGTCCTGCATTGCACTGAATCTCAAAGGGCAGCCCAAAAGAAGCAATCTCATGAAAGAGCGTCTCAACGCAGCATTCCACCTGCTTTTTGCTGCCATCCATATAAAAAACAAAGCGATCCGCATTCAATCGACAGGCAAAATCCCGTTCGCCTAAGCAGGCCCGAATGCAAGCAGCAATATGTTCCAACAGCCGGTCTCCCTCCGACATGCCAAATAATCTATTGATAATCTTGAAATGTTGTACATCAAAAAAAACTACAGCTCCTGCAATGATTCCGGGATCTTCCAGCTTCACCAAAAATTCCTCCCGGCTCATCATATCTGTCAGCCTGTTTACCGTATGCTCATCGGTCTGTTCATAGCCCTCAGGCTTGTCTTCCCATAAAGTCATTTTTCTTTCCACGAAACTTCCCCCGTCTTTACCTTTTGATCAATAAAACAGCTGCATCATTTTCTACTGAAATATTATACATCAAATGGATTTTCTTGTATATATCAAAACCATAAATCCGCCCAGCACGGGTAAATAGGGCAGTTCTACTGTTATAAAGGATTTTCCCCTTGGCACTAAAAAAGCTCAGAAAAAAGGCTTTACCAAACTGACTTCCCTCAATTCGGTAAAACCTTGATATATGAAGCTGCTCCATGTCTGCCAATGCTTCGTCTGTAATTTCAACTACATACTGTTTCATGTTTAATGGATTTCCCTGAATTTTGCAAATGCACCTTTTGCTTCCTGCACCTTTCCAGCCTCTATATCATTGTAACCCTTTTGTAATTTTGCATGAAGCTTCATTGATGTCATCGAATCAGCGTTAATTGCATCTGGTGCTTTTGGTAAAGTCACTGCAAAAGGAATGCCACCTGTAAGAAAAATTTGATTCAAATACATATCTATTGCGGTAGACATGGGGATCCCCAGTTTCTCCAAGACTTGCTCTGCCCGCTCTTTCACAACAGGATTTACCCTTAGATTTAACGTTGCTGTTTTTTCCATGTAAGAACACCTCCTAAGCATTATTGTAACGCATATGTCTTTACATCTCAAAAAAAAGGACCCTAAAGATGTGAATCTTCAAGATCCTCGTTTTGGTTCATTTCTATTGATTTTTTACACTTCAGCAAAAATTATCTTCTGCTGTGAAGAAATTTTGATTATTTGATGTATCCATATTATCCTGCCCATATGAACTAATGTTATCATTTTGTTATCGGCATTGATAGCACTTGCTCTGTAACTGTGAATAATAAAGGCATTATCTCCCAATTCAGCTTTACTATAATTCACAAACCATTATGTATTCTTCTTCTGTTTCGCTTATCACCTTAAAGCCTATCTTTTGATACATATTAACTGCATAATTTTCTTTTTGTACAGATAAAGATGTCTGTTTATATCCCTTTTCTTTCAAAAGGTGCAACATAGCTTTCATAAGTGCTGTACCAATACCTAAATGTCTATATTCGCCATAAAGTGATATGGCAAGCGACGGTGTTTCATCATCAATATGCCCGTAGTCATTCATAATACGCACCCACACCGCACCTACAATCTTTTCTTTTACTTCCGCAACCAAGCACCAATCATCTGCCTTTCCAAAATCGGCAATGTATACTTGTAGCGCTGGTTGTTCAATAATATCCTTTAGCGGCTTTTCCATACCCTCTGGAATAAAAATTGCTTCATACAAAAAATCAGATAATACTGGATATTCACTACCTTTAATTTCTCGTATTTTATAATCCATATTTTTCACCCATAATTTGTTGTTCTGCTTTATCCGATATACTAAAACCGCTTTCCCAAACACCTATAGCGCAAACAAAGCATTTTCATAGTCTTTAACATAGTATCTGATATTCTTCCTGCCTTTTTGGATAATCGTATGTCCTTCCGCTTCCAACTTCTCTTTCTGTGCCTCAATGCCGCCGGGATATTTTGCGTTTAATTCTCCATTCGCCTTTAATGTACGCCAAAAAGGTGTTTCATCTTCAGAACGCTGATAACTCGCCCACGCAACAATCGAAACAAATATTCCTGCCGTAATCGGCTCTGTAAAATCAGCTTTATTTGCAATTGCAAAATATTCCCTTATCGTACCAACAGTAAGTAGTTTTCCGTATGGCACAAGCCGCATAACCTTATCGTAATCAATTGGCGGTGCAAAATACATTTTGTCTCCGCCATATTTCTCTATGCTTTTTTCATCTGTGATCGTCTGAAATTTTGGCATATCCTTACTATCATGCAGCATTGCATTAAAATCTTTTTTATCTTCATTTGCCATTGTCATCACCTCTGTATACAAGTATAAGTCAAAGAAAACCCCTATGCAATGAGACGGTTTTAAAATTTCAAATTAAATTTATATGCATCTAAAAAGGCTTCCCGCAGCAGTTTTCAGTCTTTGATTTCCTCTCTCAATCGGGTATTGTCGGCGGTCAACTGCCTAACGACAAAACGCCCTTAGCTGTGTTATCCACAGCTAAGGGCGTTTTAATATGGATTGTTATATCAAAAACCGTTTCTTATCATTCTGTAACCCATAAACCCTGGCTTTCCGCAACTTTCCAATTTATTCATATTCAATCGTTGCCGGCGGCTTCGGACTCATGTCATAGCATACCCGATTTACATTCGGTACCTCTGCCAAAATCCGGTTTGTGATCACTTCCAGAATATCCCAGTCTACTTTTTCAATACTTGCTGTCATCGCATCAATGGTATTGATCGCACGGATGATAACCATATATTCAAAGCATCTTTCATGATTCTTCATTCCTACGGATTTGAAATCCGGCACCACGGTAAAGTACTGCCATACTTTCTTATCTAATCCTACTTTTGCAAATTCTTCGCGAAGGATTGCATCCGACTCACGAACTGCTTCCAAACGATCTCTTGTGATGGCACCGGTGCATCTCACACCAAGTCCCGGTCCCGGGAATGGCTGGCGATATACCATATGATGCGGAAGACCCAGTTCCACGCCACAGGCACGAACTTCGTCCTTGAACAGCTGTTTTAAAGGTTCCACCAGGTCAAACTGCAGATCTTCGGGCAGTCCTCCCACGTTATGATGAGACTTAACCATCTTCGCCGTCTTGGTACCGCTTTCAATGATATCCGGATAAATGGTTCCCTGACCTAAAAATTCAATTCCTTCCAGCTTTCTTGCTTCTTCTTCAAAAACGCGAATGAACTCGCCGCCAATAATTTTACGCTTCTGCTCCGGATCTGCCACGTTTTCCAGTTTGCCCAAAAATCTTTCTACTGCATCTACGTAGATCAAATTTGCATGCAGCTGATTGCGGAATACTTCCACTACACTTTCCGATTCATTTTTACGCATCAGGCCATGATTTACATGTACACATACCAGCTGCTGACCAATGGCCTTGATCAAAAGTGCGGCAACAACAGAAGAATCTACACCGCCGGACAATGCCAGAAGCACTTTCTTATCTCCTACCTGTTTACGGATCAGTTCTACCTGATCTTCAATGAAATTCTTCATATTCCAGTTTGCCTGTGCCTTGCATGTCTGGAAAAGAAAAGCCTTCAATTCTTCCTGGGATGGGATCCGGTCATACTGCTCTTTACATTTAGAACCGGGATAGTCCACAGAAATCATGGGATATCCACTCTCATATAATTCCGGAAGAATTTCTACCGCTGCACCATCTACCACGCGGTTCTCTCCTCCGTTCAAAATAATACCCTTTACATTATCCAGGGCATTTAACTCTTCTACTGTAATATCGTGCGGATGGATCTCACTGTATACACCCAGTTCACGTACCTGGCGTGCCAGCACGGTATTTTCTGTACTGCCTAAATCAAGGATTACGATCATGTCTTGTTTCATTTTTTTCTTCCTTTCTCTCGTACATTCATTACAAGTAATATATCCATATTTTATTATAGCCGTAAAAGTTTGGCAACTATTATATTTTTTGTTTTCTTCATTATAACACAAGAAAGGCCCGGGAAGTCATCTGTAACTTTCTGGACCTTTCTTTACTCAATATCCAATTCAATCGGTTCATCCAAATGTTCCGACACATACTTGCCATTTTTCTTTCTCTGCTTTACACACTCTGTCAGCAGATACTCAATCTGACCGTTCACAGAACGGAAATCATCTTCCGCCCACGCGGCAATCGCATTATATAACTTTTCTGATAACCTTAAAGGTACTTGCTTTTTCTTTCCATCGCCCATATTAATATAAACTTCCTGAATTTACAATCGGCTGTGCATCGTGATTACCGCAGAGAACCACAAGAAGATTGGATACCATGGCTGCTTTTCTTTCCGGATCCAGATCTACGATTTCCTTTTCTTCCAGGCTTGTCAGGGCCATCTCTACCATGCCCACTGCGCCATCCACGATCATCTTTCTCGCATCTACAACAGCAGAAGCCTGCTGACGCTGCAGCATAACAGCCGCAATCTCCGGTGCATACGCCAGATAGGTAATGCGTGCTTCCAGAATTTCCAGACCGGCTTCTCTTACTTTTTCCTGAATTTCATCACGAATACGTGCAGCTACAACTTCACTGGAACCCCGCAGACTGCCTTCATCGGCAATACCGTCTCCTGTCGTGTCTACATCCGGTGCAATATCATAAGGATAAAGTCTTACAATATTTCTCAGAGCACTGTCACACTGCAAAGATAAGTATTCTTTATAATTATCTACGTTAAATACTGCTTTCGCCGTATCCACTACCCGCCAGGTTACCGCAATACCAATCTCCACCGGGTTGCCCAGACAATCATTGATCTTCTGACGATTGTTATTCAGCGTCATAATCTTCAAAGAAATTTTCTTGCTGCCAGACTCCACCGCAGCATCGTCTCCATGTACTGAAATAGAAAATGCCTTTTTAGAACCTCTGTCCACGTCACCGGACTGATTCAGTTTTGTCTGCGCCGCCGGATTGACACTGGTACAAAATGGATTGACGAAATAAAATCCATGATCCTTCAATGATCCTACATATTTGCCAAACAGTGTGAGCACTAAAGCTTCCTGCGGCTTTAACACTCTAAGTCCCAATAATGGAATCCATCCTATACAGACGTAAATGATCCCAATGATACAAATTACCGGTGAACCGCCGCCTTCCCAACGAAACCCGCCGAAAATAATCGCTGCGACGGATAAGAGCAAAAGTACGATTGTTACTAACATCACGGCCATTCCATTATTCTTGTTTTTTAATACTTTTTCCTGCATCATAATATTTCCCTCCTTTGATATTCTTATCATATCATTTTGATATCATTTTGTCAAGAGCATTTAGGAATGGATTGACAAATACTTCTGAATCTGCTATGCATGATATAGATAGAATTACTATAATGGAGGCAAAGTAATGGAACTTTCCGATTTTTTTCCTATTTTCCATAAACTGGAGAAAGAGGATCAAGAACTTTTGATTCGTACTGCCGGCAGACGTACACTCAAAAAAGGAACTTTGGTAAATAATGGAACCGCCAGCTGTTTTGGGGTTCTAATCCTGTGCAGCGGACAGCTTCGGGCTTTTCTTACCTCCCCGGAGGGACGGGAGGTGACTCTCTACCGTCTGTTTGAAAGAGATATCTGTCTCTTCTCTGCGCCCTGTATTATCAACAGCATCCAGTTTGATATCATCATATCTGCAGATAAAGATACCGATGTCTGGGTCATTCCGCCTGAAACTTACCGACAGCTGATGAATCGCTCTGCCGTACTCGCCAATTATACCAACGAACTCATGGCAACCCGTTTCACCGACGTCATGTGGCTCGTCGAGCAGATTATGTGGAAAAGCTTCGATAAACGCCTGGCGGATTTTCTTCTGGAAGAGAGTGCCATTGAAAACACCGATACACTCAAAATCACTCATGAACAGATCGCCGGACACTTAGGCACAGCCCGGGAAGTCGTAACCAGAATGCTCCGATATTTTCAATCAGAAGAAATGGTAAAGCTGACCCGAGGCACCATTGAAATCACAGATTCTCAAAAACTCACTCAGATCAGCCATACATAAAAACTATTTCTTCGCTTTGCAGATTAATTGGGTCATGGTTCCCATCGGGCAATACACACACCAGCTGCGGGGTTTGCATAATACCATGGTAATGAGCCCCAATACGGTTGAAGTCAGCATGACACTGTAAAAACCAAAAGCAAACTGTGCCACCCAGGGAGCAGGGGCCGTACCATAATACGCCCAGTGCCAGGGCAGTTTAAAGGTCCACAGCAGCGTAACCACCTGCCGCAGATCCTGCGCACCTCGAAATACCAGCCAGGTATTCCACAGCATCTGCATAAACATAACTAAGAAAAATATCAAAAAGCCATAGCGAAACCAGGAAGATTTCAGCCATTTGGGCATATCTTTCTTTCTGGACAAACCAAAACGGCCGCCTAAAAGGGCAAACACCTGACCTCTGCCGCAATAGCGGTTGCAATAGGCTTTCTGGCCTCCCGCAATGGCTATAATAAGCGGTATGAGAAAGCAGGCAAGACCCAGCCAGGCAAATAAAATATTAAAAAATCCCAAGATCAAATAGGTTAAAGATACGATCCACATATAGTCGTACCATTTCTTTTTCTGTTTCATACTACACCCCCACTAACGTAATAATGCTCGCCGGACATTCTTTCACACATTTTCCGCAGCCTACACATTTCTCACTGTCTGCCTGTGCATAAATACCCTTGTAAATACGGATGGCATCCCTGGGACATACTTTCATACAGCAGCCGCAGGCCACACATTCCTTGGGCGGGATGGCAGCTTTCTTTTTTACTCTCTTTGTTTCGGACATACGAAACCTCCCTCATATTTTTTCTTATCATATCACAAAAAATCTCTTTTTCTGTGACAAACTCACAAAATCCTCCCCATTTTCGCCTTTCAATTTTTTCCATTTAACTATTTTCAGATTCCGTGAATTATGCTACATTATTTTATGTGCTACAGATTGAAACCAAATGTATATCACATGGAGGAGACTAACATGAAAAAAATTTACGAAGGAAAAACCAAAAATGTATACAGCCTTGACAATGGAAACGTACTTCTTAAGTTCAAAGATGACTGTACCGGAAAAGACGGTGTATTTGATCCGGGCGAAAACAGTGTGGGATTAACAATCGAAGGTATCGGTAAAGCAAACCTCCAGACATCCATCCACTATTTTGAACTTTTAAAGAAAGCCGGCATTAAAACACACTATGTAAGTGCTGATATTGAAAATGCCACAATGGAAGTTCTTCCGGCAACTGTATTTGGACATGGTCTCGAAGTCATCTGCCGTCTGGTTGCAACGGGCAGTTTTATCCGCAGATATGGCGAATACATGGAAGACGGAACTGTTTTAAAGGGTGGTTACGTAGAATGTACCTTCAAAAATGATGCTTTAGGCGATCCCCTTGTTACCAGCGAAGGACTGGCTGCTTTGGGAATTATGACGCCGGCTATGTTTGAAAGCATGAAAGAGCAGACATTAAAGATCACAAAAATCGTAGCTGACGATTTAAAATCTATCGGTCTTGATCTGTGGGATATCAAATTTGAGTTTGGCTACAACCAGGATGAAGTCATCCTGATCGATGAAATCGCATCCGGCAACATGCGTGTTTACAAAGACGGAAAGATTGTTGAGCCGGTAGAATTAACTAAGTTAATCTTAAACCGATAATAAAAATGCACAGGACAGCTGCCATCCAAAGACAGCTGTCCTTTTTTCATGATGCACGCAGTTTTTTTCTAAAGTCTTGCACATCTATTTTGTTTTTGCTATAATATGGAGAAAAATTTGTCAAAGAAAGGGGAAATAACCTATGTGGGAGATAGTTTCCAATATCAACAGTGCCATTAACAACGTCGTATGGGGTGTCCCCATGCTGATTCTGCTGGTCGGTACCGGTTTGTTTTTAACCTGCCGGACCCGTTTCGTTCAGTTCAGCAAATTCGGATATGCCATGGGCAACACCATCGGAAAGGTCTTTAAGAAACAAAAAGCCGGTTCCGGTGAAGTCACGCCATTTCAGGCCGTAAGCACTGCGCTGGCCGCCACGGTGGGCACTGGCAATATTGCCGGAATTACCTGGGCTATCACTCTGGGAGGACCGGGCTCCTTATTCTGGCTTTGGGCTACCGCACTTATCGGTATGTGTACGAAATATTCCGAGGTTATTTTATCCGTCCGTTTCCGTGAAAAAAATGATCGGGGAGACTGGGTCGGAGGCCCCATGTATTACATAAGAAACGGGCTGGGAAAAAAGTGGAACTGGCTGGCAATTATCTTTTCGGTATTTGGTGCCTTGGCCGCTTTCGGTATCGGAAATGCCGTACAAATCGGCAATATTACAGATTCTATCAATACAGCCATTC
Organism: Lachnospiraceae bacterium; assembly: GCA_050944855.1. GTDB lineage: Bacteria > Bacillota > Clostridia > Lachnospirales > Lachnospiraceae > Lactonifactor. The sequence goes on along the minus strand of JBMNRU010000013.1, from coordinate 96 downwards.
AGACTTTTGTCCCATCTGCAAAAGCACATGTCAATACCATTAACCTGATACTGGGTCTGGGTCTGGCAGCTATCACTGCCATTGTTTTACTGGGAG